>NZ_JACJHR010000120.1 GCF_014174495.1 Amycolatopsis echigonensis | reverse complement strand
ACTCTAGTGATCGGCTCCGCGACCATAACGATCGGACACGCACCGGCGCCGTCACATATTGCGCACTTCCCGCGGTATGTGGTTACTTTTCGTCTCTGGGGTCGGGGATGGACGATGGGGTGGTTCTCAAGTGCGAAATAAGCGCACGCAGCGCGCATTGCGCCGCGTTTTCGGTGTCGCGATGGCAGGAACGTTGGCGATTCTGCCGTTGGCAGGCACCGCGGTGGCGGAACAGCGGGCACAACAGCAGAGCCCGCCGAAGGTGCTGCGAGTCGCCCTGACCACTGGTATCGACCACTTGAATCCGTTCACCGCCGGGCTCGCCGCGTCGACCCAGGTCGGCCGGTTCATCTACGAATTCCTGACGATCCCGTCGGAGGACAAGGCCGAGGCCGCCCCCGCGCTCGCCGAATCGTGGACGACGTCGCCGGACAAGCTGACCTGGACGTTCAAGATCCGCCAGGGCGCGAAGTGGTCCGACGGGCAGCCGGTCACCGCGAAGGACGCCGCGTTCACCTTCAACCGGATGCTCACCGACTCCACCGCGCGCACCGCGAACGGCAACTACGTCGCGAGCTTCGAGTCGGTCGCCGCGCCGGACGACACCACGCTGGTGATCAAGACCAAGACCGTCCAGTCGACGATGACCCTGCTCGACGTCCCGATCGTGCCCGAGCACGTGTGGTCGCGGATCAAGGACCTGAGCGACCCGAAGACCGACACGATCCCCGTCGTCGGCGTCGACGACGGGCCATACCAGATCACCGAGTACAAGCAGAACGAGTACGTCAAGTTCAAGGCCAACAAGAACTACTGGCGCGGCGCGCCGAAGGTCGACGAGCTGCAGCTGCTGGTGTTCAAGGACGTCGAGGCCGCGGTGAACGCCCTCAAACAGGGCGAGGTCGACGTGATCAACCGGCTCACCCCGACCCAGTTCGACGCGCTCAAAGGCCAGCCGAACATCGAGCTGAACAAGGCTCCCGGCCGCCGCTACAACGCGCTCAACCTCAACTTCGGCGTCGAGAACTCCGAGAACAAGCCGATCGGCAACGGCAACCCGGTGCTCAAGGACATCCGGGTGCGCCAGGCGATCGCGCAGTCGATCGACACGAAGACGATCGTGGACAAGGTCGCCGGCGGCTACGCCCAGCCCGGCGGCGGCGTGATCCCGCCGATCTACTCCGCCTACCACTGGGATCCGGCGCCGGGGGAGGCGCGCAAGTTCGACCTCGCCGCCGCGAACGCCGCGCTCGACGCAGCCGGTTACCCGAAGGGCCAGGACGGCATCCGCACCGCGCCCGGCGGCGCACGGCTCGAACTGCGCCTCACCGGACACGCGAACCGCGCGCCCGACCAGCGCCTCGCCCAGTACATCACCGGCTGGCTGCACGACATCGGCATCTCGGTCAAACAGGAACTCGTCTCCGACGACGAGCTGAACGACCGCACCAACGCGGGCAACTACGACCTCGCCATCTCCGGCTACGCGAACAACCCGGACCCGGACTACTCGCTGGCCCTGCACACCTGCGCCGCGCGGCCGAACGCCCAGGGCAAGGGCGGCACCACCGACACGTTCTTCTGCGACCCGCAGTACGACGCGCTCTACGCCAAGCAGCTCGCGGAAACCGACCCGGCCGTCCGCGCCGGCTACGTGAAGCAGGCGCAGGCGCGGCTGTACAGCCAGGCCGTGAACGTCGTCTACGACTACGACAACGCGCTCGAGGCCTACCGCTCCGACAAGTTCTCCTCGTTCGGCAAGCAGCCGCAGCCCGAAGGCTCGATCCTCGAGCAGACCGGCTACTGGGGCGTGTACGGCGCGGTCCCGGCCGACGCGTCGGCCGCTTCCTCGGACAGCGGTTCCGGCCCGACCGTGTGGATCATCGTCGGCGCGGTGGTGCTCGTCGTGCTCGTGGGCGGCGGCGTCGCGCTGTCCCGCCGCGGCAAGTCCGCCGACGACCGGGAGTGAATCCGATGTTCCGCCAGTCGCCTGCTCCGGCCCGGCGGTCCGTGAAGGGCCCCTTGAGGGAATCTAAGTCCCTCAAGGAGTCCTTCACGGCGCGCGAGTCCGTCCAGCGGAAGGGGAGTCGCGGATGAGCCAAGCTTTAGCTCCCGACCAGGCCTCGGTGCTCGCCGACCCCGACGAGCGCCGAGGCGGGACCGGGACGCTCCGGTTCGTCCTCACGAAGATCGCCGAGGCGGTCGCCAGCGTGTTCCTGGTGATCGTCCTCGGGTTCTTCCTCTTCCGCCTGCTGCCCGGCGACCCGGTCGCGTTCATGGCCCGCGAACGGCCCACCGACCCCGGCCAGATCGCCGAGCTGCGCGAACGGCTCGGCATCGACAAGCCCGTCCTGGCGCAGTTCGGGAACTACTTCGTCGGCCTGTTCCAAGGCGACTTCGGCGAGTCCTACATCGAACGCCGCCCCGTGCTGGACATGATCGGCGAACGGCTCTGGCCGACCGTGCTGCTCGTCGGCAGCGCGACCGTCCTGGCCGTCGCGCTCGGGCTGTGGCTCGGCATCCGCGCGGCGTGGAAGCGCGACAGCTTCTTCGACCGCGCGCAGACCGGGATCGCGCTGACCTTCTGGTCGGTCCCGCAGTTCTGGCTCGGCCTGCTGCTGCTCGTGGCCACCAACGGGCTCTTCCCGAGCCGCGGCATGCACTCGCCCGACGCCGGGCCCGGCTTCCTCGCCCAGAGCCTCGACGTGCTGCACCACCTGATCCTGCCGTGCCTGACGCTGCTCGCGGTGTTCTACGCGCAGTACATGCTGGTGATGCGCTCGTCGCTGCTCGGCGAGATGAACGCCGACTATCTCACCACCGCCCGCGCGAAAGGCCTGCGCGACGACCTCGTCCGGCGACGGCACGCGGTCCCGAACGCGCTGCTGCCCACAGTGACGCTGATCTTCATGCAGTTCGGCACGGTGGTCGCCGGCGCGGTCACCGTCGAAGCGGTGTTCAGCTGGCCCGGGCTCGGCCAGCTCACCTACGACGCGCTGCACGGCCCGGATCTGCCGGTGCTGCAAGGAGTTTTCATCGTCCTCGCCAGTGCCGTCGTCCTGATGAACCTGGTCGCGGAGCTGCTCTACCGCGTGCTCGACCCGAGGGTGCGTACCGCATGACAACCTCTGGGGCCGCCGCCGCCGAAAGCGCCCGCGCGATCGCGTGGCGCCGCCGCCGCGCCGGAATCGCCCGCACCTGGCACGAGTTCGCGACCCAGAAAGCCGCTCTCGCCGGGCTTTTCCTGCTCGTGCTCACCGTGCTGCTCGCTCTGCTGCTGCCGCTGATCAGCGACCAGAGCGGCCTGGACGTCACCCGCGTCACCGGGAAACCGCTCAGCCCGCCGGACAGCCAGTTCTGGCTCGGCACCGACATCGACGGCCGCTCGGTTCTCCTGATGACGGTGTGGGGCACCCGGATCTCGCTGCTCGTCGGGTTCTGCGCCACCGCGCTCAGCGTGTTCATCGGCACCCTGATCGGCATCACCGCCGCGCACTTCGGCGGCTGGGTGTCGGCGATCCTGTTGCGGTTCACCGACTTCTTCCTCGTGCTGCCCTCGCTGGTGCTGGCGATCGCGCTGTCGGCCGTGCTGCCGCAAGGGATCTGGACCATCGTGCTCGCCATCGGCGTCACCGCCTGGCCGAGCACCGCCCGGCTGGTCCGCGCCCAGACGCTCACCATCGAAAGCCGCCCCTACATCGAACGCGCCCGCGCGCTCGGCGGCGGCCATCTGCACGTGGTCGCGAAACACGTGCTGCCCGGCGTCGCCCCGCTCGTGCTCGCCAACACCACCCTCGTGGTCGGCAACGCGGTCATCGCCGACGCGACCCTCTCGTTCCTCGGCGTCGGCGATCCCACCTCGATCTCCTGGGGCGCGATGCTGGAAACCGCGCTCAACAACGGCGCGGTCACCCGCGGCGCCTGGTGGAACCTGCTGCCGCCGGGCATCGCGATCGTGCTCGTCGTGCTGATGTTCACCCTCGTCGGACGCGGCCTCGAAACCGTGCTGAACCCGCGGCTCAAAGGACGGCACTCGTGACCGCGCTGCTCGAACTGAAAAACCTCGGCGTCACCTACCGCACCGGCGGCGGCGACGTCCCCGCGGTCCGCGGCGTCGGCCTGAGCCTCGACGCGGGCGGCACGCTCGGCGTCGCGGGGGAGTCCGGCTCCGGCAAATCCACCGTCGCGATGAGCGTGCTCCGGCTCCTCCCGCGCAGCGCGAAGATCACCGGCGAGATCCTGCTCGACGGCGAGGACGTCAACGACATGCGCTGGGGACGGCTGCGCGCGGTCCGCTGGGCCGAGGCGTCGGTGGTGTTCCAGGGCGCGATGCACGCGCTCAACCCGGTCCGCCGCGTCGGCGAGCAGATCGCCGAACCGATCCGGCTGCACGCACCCGAGGGCAAAGCGCCGTCCGAAGCACAGGTGCAGGCACGGGTGACGGAACTGCTCGAGCAGGTCGACCTGCCGCGCTCGCGGGCCGGCGCGTACCCGCACGAACTGTCCGGCGGGCAGAAACAGCGCGTGATGATCGCGATGGCGCTGGCCTGCGAACCGCGGCTGGTGATCGCCGACGAACCGACCACCGCGCTCGACGTCGTCGTGCAGGCCCAGGTGCTGTCCGTGCTGTCGAAACTGGTCGCCGAACGCGGCATCGGGCTGATCATGATCAGCCACGACCTGTCCGTGCTCGCCGCCACGTGCGAACGCATCGCGGTGATGTACGACGGCGAACTCGTCGAGGAACGCCCGAGCGCCGAGCTTATGTCCTCGCCGCGGCACGAACACAGCAAGGCGCTCGCCGCGGCGTTCCCCACGGTCGGCGACCCGGTCTCGCGCTACGCCCCGGCCACCGCGACCCCGCTGCCGCCGGAACCGGAGGAACGCACCGGCGCCGGCGAATCCCCATTGCTCGCCGCCGAGAACCTGCATGTCGCCTTCCGCGACCGCGAAGGCAAGCGGATCCACGCCGTCAACGGGGTGAACCTGGAGGTCCGGCGGGACGAGATCGTCGCGCTGGTCGGCCAGTCCGGCTCCGGCAAGACCACCCTCGCCCGCACGCTGCTCGGCCTGCAGAAAGCCGACTCCGGCGCGGTCCGCTACGCGGGCAAGCCGATGCCGTCGTCCGGGGCCGGGCTGCGCGCGTACCGGCGGGAAGTCCAGCTCGTGCTCCAGGACCCGACGAGCGCGCTGAACCCGGCCCACACGGTGTACGAGGCGGTCGCCGAAGGCCCGCGGATCCACGGCCTGCGCGGCGAACGCGACGTCGTGCTCAAAGCGCTCGAATCCGCCGAACTGCGCCCGCCGGAGAAGTACCTCGACCGGCTGCCGCACGAACTGTCCGGCGGCCAGCGCCAGCGCGTCGTCATCGCCGGAGCCCTCGCGCTCGAACCGTCGCTGCTGCTCGCCGACGAACCGGTGGCGTCGCTGGACGCGTCGGTGCGCGGCGAGATCCTCGCGCTGCTGCTCCGGCTGCGCCGCCAGCTGGGTCTTTCCGCGCTCGTCATCACCCACGACCTCGGCCTGGCCTGGAACATCGCCGACCGGGTCGCGGTGATGTACCGCGGCGAACTCGTGGAGACCGGTACCGTCGAACAAGTCCTGCTCGACCCGCAGCACGAGTACACGAAGTCGCTGCTCGCGGCGCTCCCCGGGGGCACCGCGCAGCGGACCGCGGCCGACCGCTGACCGCGGCCCGTTCCGGGCGCGCGACGAACACCGCGCGCCCGGAGCCCGTGCGGGGGCCAGCCGACTGCACCCGGTAATCTCCTGGATCGAAATGGCCACCACTACCGACAACGCGCAGCCGAACGCCGGCACTCTCGACCGGCCGTTCCTGGCACCCGCGCGCTTCCCGTACCGGACCATCGCGATGGGCACGGTCGGAAGCGCCCTTCTGATGCTGGCGGCGCTCGGCGCCGGCGGCATCCTCATCCGCGACCCCGTCCTCGGCCACGGCCCGCTGTCCTGGGTCCGCTACGGCCACGGCCGGGCGCTCGCCAACGCGCTGCTCTACAGCGGCTTCGGCCTGGTCGTGTGGGCGTGGGTCCGGCTCGGCCGCTACGCGCTGGCCGGCCGCATCGGCAGCAAGCCGATCCTGATCGCCGCGCTGTGCTGGATGGCGCCGCTGATCGTGTCGCCGCCGCTGTTCACCCGCGACGTCTTCTCCTACCTCGGCCAGGGCGCGCAGCTGCTCTACGGGCTCGACCCGTACGCCAACGGCCCCGCCGAGCTGCCGGTGCTGCCGAACGTCGTGCAGAACGTGCACCCGCTGTGGCAGACCACGCCCGCCCCGTACGGGCCGCTGTTCCTGCTGATCTCCAAGGGCATCGTCGCGATCACCCAGGACCACATGATCGCCGGCGTCATCCTCACCCGGCTCGTGCTGCTCGTCGGGCTCGGCATGACGCTGTGGGCGCTGCCCCGGCTCGTCAAGCACCTCGGCGGGAAGCTACCGGTCGCGCTGTGGGTCGCGGTCGCCAGCCCGATGATGGTCATCCACCTCTTCGGCGGCCCGCACAACGACCTGATGATGCTCGGCTTCCTCACCATCGGCATGCTCGCCGCGCTCGAACGCAAGCACGTTATCGCGGTCGTGCTCGTCACCGTCGGGATGCTGATCAAACCGACCGCCGCCGTCGCGCTGCCGTTCATGGTGTGGATGTGGGCCGCGGACATGGCCGGTCCGTCGAAGACGAAGAACTTCTTCAAGGCCGGGGCCGCGTCGGTGGCGCTGTTCCTGCCGGTGTTCGTCGTCGGCACCTGGGTGTCGCTCGGCTCGCTCAACCTCGGCTGGTGGTCCGGCCTCAAGGCCCCGCAGCTCATCACCAACTGGCTGAACTTCCCCAGCGGCATCGGCGAGGCCGTCTACAACCTCGTCCACATCATCGCCAACGTCCAGCCCTCGCCGTTCGTCACCGTCGCCCGCACCATCGCGATGATCGGCCTCGGCGTGTTCGGCATCCGGCAATGGTGGCTCGCCCGCGGCGGCGGCAAGGAAGCCGTCTACCGCGCCGCGATCACGCTGCTGGCCGTCGCGATCCTCATGCCGCCGACCCTGCCCTGGTACCTCACCTGGGGCTTCGTGCTGATCTCCGCGTTCCCGTGGGAACGGCGCAACCTGTCGGCGATCGTGGCCATCTCGGTGTTCGTGACGCTTGTGTACTACCCGACGGGGGAGCAGGCGCTCTACGACTGGTGGTTCATCGCGATCGTCGTCGTGGTCAGCCTCTACGCCGCCGCGTCGCTGCTGCGTCCCGACCCGCTCGGCCTCGTCGCCGCGTGGCGGAAGAAGCCGAAGGACGAGGAATTCCTCCCGGAAAACCCCGCCAAGTCCGCGTGAAGCGGTGGTCCCGGTTCCGCGCCGGGACCACCGCCCGCCGGGTCTACTCGCGATCCGCGCGGTAATTCCGGAACAGCAGATACGTGTCGAGAATGTCCGCCGGATCGCTCTCGACCGAACGGTAGATGCCCCACTTCGGCCGCACGTAGTCGCCCTGATCCGGCAGCTTCACCCCGGTCCGGCGGCCTTGCGCGGCGATCGGCGCCCCCGCCCCGGCGCCGCTGCGGATCACGCACGCCGCCGCGCCCGCGTCGCCCGGAGTGAGCGTCCATTCGATCGTGATCCACTTGTCCCGCAACGGAGCCAGCTTCGCCGCGGCGATCGACGGCGAGCCCGGATTCGCGTACGCGCGAGCGGAAATCATCTCCACACCGCCGTCCCGGACCAGATCGAGCGTCACCCACGGACCCGCGTTCGTCGCCGGGGTCTTCGTCTGGAAGATGTGCGTGAACCGGCTCGTCCCGTGCAGGCTCGCCGGGATGTACATCTCGTAGGACAGGGTCCACGTCTCGCCGTCGTGCATCTTCAGCACGGCACCGTTCTGCACCATGCCCTTGGTCTCGGTCCGCTGCCGGTCCCCGCCGCCGGTGGTGTCCCGGTCGTCGCGCCAGATGTTGTACCGGTAGTGATTCCCTTCCACCACCACGTACTTCCGGTCCGGATGCAAACCGCCGCGATCAGCCTCGACGCCCTCGAACGCCTTCAGCCCGTCCTTCACCGGGTCGGGATGCCACAACGGACTCGCGGCAGTGGCGTACTGGCCGAGCGGACCGGCCAGCGCCGGAAGGGCGAGCGCCGCACCGGCGAGCGTGCGCAGCGCCGCACGGCGCGGAAAACCAGGGAGCTCCGGCATCACAAAGTGTCCTTTCCGAACAGGAACGAAAGGGGCACATCGGCCGGCGGCGCAGTACATCCGATGTCTGGTGCTCAAAGGTAAGAGTCTTTCCGAACGCGGTCAAGCGTAGGCTCGGACGACCGTCCCCGTGATGTCGCTTTCGACGCAGTTCAGGTACTGCTGCACCAATTCGTCCATCGGGACCGGGCGCATCCCCGGGAAATGATCGCCGAACTCGGCCTCCGAATCGCCGACCAGCGTCGGGCTGACCACGTTGACCCGCATCCTGCGCGGCAGCTCGATCGCCGCCGACAGGACGAAACTGTGCAGCGCGCCGCTGATCACCCCGCCGCCGGTGACGTGCGGCCAGGCCTCGTCGGCGAAAATCCCGGACGTCAGCGTGAACGACGCGCCGTCCGCCGCGTAATGCTGTCCCTGAAGGACCAGTTCGACCTGCCCGTAGAACTTGGCGCGCATGTTCTCGTGCAGCTGCGCCGACGTCAGCTTCGCGAACTCGTCCAGCGCGCCGTGCGCGGCGACACTCACGACCGCGTCCACCGCTCCGGCCTCGCGGTACATCGCCGCGATCGTCTCCGGCTCAGCCAGATCGACGCGCAGCTGGCCGGACGTCCGCCCGGCCATGATCACGTCATGACCGCGCGACCGCAGCTCCGGCACCAGCCGCCGTCCGATCGTCCCGGCACCGCCGACCACGAGAATTCTCATCGCATGTTCTCCTTCGCCAGGGTTTCCGCACAGCTGCGGGTAAGCAAGGCGAGCGCGTCGGCGCCCGGAGTGCCGGGCAGCGCGTAGAACAACCCGAGCTGCTGATCGTCGTCAGGGAGCGTGACCGTCTCGTTCGCGAGCGTCAGACGTCCGACCACTGGATGATCAAGCTCGCGCACGTAGTACGAACAGGTCCGGACCGGACGCTTCGCCCACATCCGCGCGAATTCCGGGCTCTCCACCGCCAGCCGGCCGACGAGCTGCTCCAGCACCGGGTCATCCCGATGCCGCGCGACCGCCTGATGCAGCGCCGCGACAGTGACCGACGCCTTGTCCGCCCAATCCCGGTACAGCCCGCGATGATGCGGATCGAGGAACAGCATCCGCGCGATGTTCGGACGGATCCGCTCCTCCGGGGCCTCGAACGCGACGTGCCCGGCCAGCAGCGCGTGCCCGAGCCGGTTCCACGCCAGGACATCGGCTCGGTGGTCGATCACCACCCCGGGCATCGCGGACATCGCCGCGAGCAAATCCCGCACCGCGGGCCGCAACTTGGTCCTTCGGGACCGCGGACGAGCCGCCCGCCGAGGCGCGGCGAGATTCCGCAAGTGCTCGTGCTCGACCGGATCCAGCCGCAAGGCCGCGGCCAGCGCGTCGATCACCGCGTCCGAGGCGCTGCTGCTGGCGCCCTGCTCGAGCCGCGTGTAGTAGCTGACGCTGACCCCGGCCAGTTCGGCCAATTCCTCCCGGCGCAGCCCGTGAACCGCCCGCCGGGTCCCGCCGGGCGCGATGCCCGCGGCCTCTGGCGTCAACCGCTCGCGACGGCTTCGCAGGAAGCCGCCGAGTTCGTTGCTTCCGTTGCTCACCCGGCCATCCTGGCGCGCCGCCGAACCCACCGCCTGCCCCTGATTGGGATACCCCGCCGTGTGCAGCGTGCTGTCACGCCGCCCGCGCGCACGACGATGAACCGAGCGAACCCCGAGGGGAGAAGCCGGTGCAGGAAACGGATCAGCACGACCTCGACGCTTTGCTCGCCACGGCCCGGATCGTCCGCACCTTCAACAGCTACTACCGCGCCGTCGACGAGCAGCAGTTCGACGCCCCGCGGTTCCGGCGGGTCTTCGCGCCAGACGGGAAGATCGTGCGCCCGAACGGAGCCGAGACCTGCGGACCGGCCGACATCGCGGCCAGCCACGCCCGCAGCTTCGCCCGCTTCGAAGCAAGCCAGCACCTGCTCACCGGCCACGACGTCGACCTGGACGGCGCCACCGCGGCGGTGCGGGCGAACCTCGTCGCGATCCACCTGTGGAAAGACCGCCCGGTCACCGTGCGGATGGAAGACCGCGCGTTCACCGCGGGCGGCGTCGTCACCGCGGACCTGCGCCTGACCGCGGACGGGTGGCGCATCCCCGAAGTCCGCACCCGGATCCTGTGGCGGACCGGGTACTTCGGGGATCTCGCGCAGACCCGCTGAGCTCTCCGCGCTTTCAGTCCTGGTCGAACGCGGCGATGAAGGTCGGAGCGAGCCGCGTCAGCTCGGCCTGTTGCGCCGCCATGCTCACCTGGCCCGCTTGGTAGTCGGTGGTCGCGACCGCGAGAACGTGGTTGCCCCGGGCGAGGACCAGGACACAGCCGGTCGTGCGGGCCTCCGCGAACTGCCCGCAGAACCCGAGTTGCGGGTCGGTGGTGCCGGGGACCGAGAACCGGGTCTTCACCGTCAGCTCGGAGTTCTCGGGCAACCCCTTCCCGTGCTTGGAGAAGCGGGTCACGAAGGCGAGGTTGTGGTCCGCGGACACCGTTTTTCCGCAGGCGAGCGCCTTGTCAAGCCCGGCGACGACCTGCTGGCCGGTGTAACCCTCGTACTCGGCGAGCCGTTGCCGGATCCACAGCGTGTCGGTCGTGGAATACGCCTGTGCGCCGTTCCGCGCGGCAGAGTCCCAAGGCTGGTTGGTCCCGCACGCCCGCACGATGTACAACGGCGTGTTCGGGCCGACAACGTACGGCAGCGGTCCCGCCCCGCGGTGAGACCGGCTTTCGTCAGCTCGTCTTGGCTCGGCAGATACTTCGTGAGGTCCTTCGCGACCGGCGACGGCGACGGCGAACTCGACGGCGGCGCGGAACTCGGCGCCGGAGCAGCCGCCGGAGTCTCGGCCGCACACCCCGCGACCAGCAGGACAAGACCGGTCACCACAAGCGAAAAACGCATGATCCTCCCCATTTCGGGAGAAAGATCGCCAGACTCCGGTCCAGCGTTACGAATCCCGCAAGATCCGCACCTCAGCATCACCGTTTCGCCGCGTCAGTCCCGATCGAACGCCGCGACGGAGGCGAGCACGCGCCGCCTCACCGCAGCTCAGCGCCTGGTCGGCGATCGAGGTAGCCTTCACACTCGGCCGCCAGCTGCCGCACGAGCAGGTCCCCGGCTCTGCGTTACGAACCCGCCCAGCCTCGCCAGGTCCGCACCTCGGTCACCACCACCGCATGCTCCGGCGGCCGCTCCGCGTACTGCGGGTACTTCTCCGTCAGCCACCCGACATACCGGTCCCGCGAGGCATCCGCGACCACCCGTGCCACCCCGTCCGCGCGGGCCCACCACAGCCGCGACCAGTCTTCGTCGTACTCGTCGACCAGGAACGACACCGCCGGGTTCTCCGCGATATTCGCCAGCCGCCGCAGCGACGTCGTGGTCTTCGGTTTGTGGTCGACCGCGAAGACGACCGTGTCGTCGCGCACCGCGAACGTCACCGGCACCAGGTGCGGGACTCCTCGACTGTCCACTGTGGCCAGCCGGGCCACCCGGGCCGCCGCGAACCGAGCTCGGGTTTCCACAGTGGACAGTCGCATGCGGGATCAGGCCAGCACGGGGGAGTCGAGGGTCAGCGTGCCCAGTTCGGTGTCGAGCGAGGCCGAAACCCCGAGCGGCAGCGTCGGCGACCCGGCGACGTGCCCGAAGCCGAACCCGCTCAGCACCGGAACACCGAGCGGCGACAACCGTTCCGCCAGGAGCTCGCGGACCTCCGCCGGGTCGCCGCACGCGGCCCACGAACCCAGCACGATCCCGCGCACGCCGTCGAACCAGCCCGAACGCAGCAGTTGCGTCACCATCCGGTCGATCCGGTACGCGCTCTCGGTCACGTCCTCCAGCAGCACGATCCCGCCGCGCGCGGACCCCTGCTCAGCGGTGCCGACACCGGACGCGAGCAGCGACAGATTCCCGCCCACCAGCACGCCCAGCGCTCGTCCGGGCGCCACCACGTCCGGCTCCCGGGCGCGCAGCACCCGCGTGTGGTCCGGCTCGAACAACGTCCGCCGCAGGTGCTCCGCCGCGGCTTCGTCGAACAGCACGCTCGCCGGCATCGGCGACAGCAGCGTCGCGAGGTCCAGATGCGTGTGCACGGCCCGGTGCAGGGCGGTCACATCGCTCGACCCGGCCAGCACCTTCGGACCGGCAGCGCGCAACGCGGTCCAGTCCAGCAGATCGATCATCCGCTGCGCGCCGTAGCCGCCGCGCGCTGCGAGCACGCACCGGACTTCCGGGTCCAGCCACGCCTCGGTGAACTCCGCGGCGCGCGCCTTGTCCGGCTGGGACAGGTAGGACGGACCCGAAGCCCGCACTCCCGCGCCGATCCGCACCTTCACGCCCCACTCGCGCAGCACCGGCAACGCGGTGTCCAGCAGATCCTGCGGCACCGGCCCGGACGGCGCGACGAGCGCGACCGTGTCCCCGGCGGAGAGTCTCGCGGGCCTCATCGGGACAGCTCCAGCCGCGGCACGTCCGGCGTCTCGAAGCCGAACACCTGGCCGTAGAAGGAAAGCTCCGCCTCCAGCGCGGCGACGATGGTCTCCGCCTTCCGGAACCCGTGTTGCTCGCCTTCGAAGCGCAGGTACGCGTGCGGGATCCCGCTGCCGTCGATCTCGGAGACGAACCGGTCCGCCTGCTCCGGCGGGCAGATCTCGTCCTCGAGGCCCTGCAGGAACAGCACCGGACCGGCCAGCGAGCCCACGTGCGTCATCGGCGAGCGCTCCCGGTACCGCTCCGCGGCCTCTGGATACGGGCCGACCATGCTGACCAGGTACTGCGACTCGAAGTCGTGCGTTTCGCCGCCCTCGCCGGTCCAGCCGGTGAAGTCGAGGATCGGGAACTTCACCGTCGCCGCCGCGTAAGTCCGGGTCATCGTGATCGACGCGGCCGAAGTGAACCCGCCCGCGCTGCCGCCCCGGATGCCCAGCCGGGCCCGGTCGGCGATTCCTTCCGCGACAAGCGCTTCGGCGACCGCGGCACAGTCACGCACGTCCACCACGCCCCACTGCTCACGCAGCCGCTCGCGGAACGCCCTCCCGTATCCAGTCGAACCGCCGTAGTTGACCGCGACGACGCCGATGCCGCGGCTGGTGAAGTACGCGAAGTCCAGGTCGAGCGATTCGTCGCTGTGCCCGGTCGGCCCGCCGTGGACGTGCACCACATACGGCGGCAGTTCGCCTTCCGGTGCGACGAAGTCCGGGTTCGTCGGCGGGAACACGTACGCGGGGATTTCCGCGCCGTCCGGTCCGGTGAACACGCGCTCCTGCGGCACCGGCAGGTACTCCGCGGGCGGCAGCGAGGCGGGCTGAGGGGTGAGGGCGCGCCACTTCCCGGTGTCCGGGTCCAGCACCACGACCGCGCTCTCGTGCCGGGGCCCGCCCGCGATCCCGGCGATCCCGTCCGGCGTCGCGACCAGCCCGCTCGACGACCACACGGTCAGCTCAGTCTCGACGCGTGTGACCGACCCGTCGCTCTCGTCGAGGATCGCCAGCTTGCCCGAGTCGAGGACCGCGTGCTTCCCGCTGCCCAGCGGGGCGAACCAGCTGGTGCCGAGCTTCCACATCGGCCCGCCCAGTTCCCGTTCGACCGGTGCGAGATTGACCGCCGAACCGTCGAGCCCGATCCGGTGCAGGTTCCACCAGCCGTCCGGGTCGGCGAGCACGAGCAGCCGGTCCGCGGTCTCCCACGCGACCTGGCACACCGCGACCTCCGGCCCGCCCGCCAGCACACGTGCCTCGCCGAACGAACCGTCGGCCGCCACCGGCGCGACGAACAGCTCGGTCCCGTCCCACGGCATCGCCGGGTGGTCCCACGCGAGCCACGCGGCGTGCGCGCCGTCCGGCGACAGCTGCGGCGCGGTGAAGAACCGGTGTCCCTCGGCCAGCACCCGTTCGGCGGAACCGTTCAGCGGGATCGCGACCAGCTCGCGGGAGATGTCCGTCCGCCGCGGCCCGGTGCTGCGCTCGCGGACCGCCCACACCTCGCCCTCGCGTCCGGGCCGGAGGTCGCCGTACCGGACGCCTTGCGGCGTGGCCGGTTCCGGCGTCAGCGCGGCGACCTCGCCGTTCTTCAGCGCGTACACCCGCTGGTCTGCCCAATGCGTGAACACCACGACGCCGTCGACCGCGATCCAGGGCCGCCCGCCGTACTCGTGCACCCGGTTCCGGACGTTCCACGGCGCGGGCAGCACGTCCTCGGCGCCGCCGCCGGGAAGCGCGCGCACGAGCGCGACGCGGCCGCCTTCGGCCGGCCGCGCCTCCGCCCACCAGAGCGCGCCGTCGACCGCCGCGAGCCATTGCGCGCCGCCGCCGGCAGCCGCGGCGTCGGCCGCTGTGACGGGAGAGGTCCAGGTTCCATGAGGAGAGATGCGAGGCACCCGGAAAGCCTAACGAGGATCCGCTGCGTGTCCGGATCCGCACGCACCGCGCAGGATTCGCGCGCGAACTCCCCTGAACCCGGGGCGGCGGATGCCGATCATGCGGCCGTGGCCTAGGGTCGAAGATGCTATGTCACGCGTAATCCACGTCTTCCGCAAGCCCGACCGGTTCGTGGCCGGCACGGTCGGCGAGCCCGGCGACCGCACCTTCTACCTCCAGGCGACGGAGGACGTGCGGACGATCAGCGTCACGATCGAAAAACAGCAGGTCGTCGTCCTCGCGGAGCGGCTGGGGTCGCTCCTGGAGGAGGTCGCCAGCCGGTTCGGGGCCGACGTGCCCGCCCACGCCCCCGACGACGAGGTCGACGTGGACCCGCTCTCGGTGCCCGTCGAGGAGGAGTTCCGGGTCGGCACGATGGGGCTCGGCTGGGACGCCGACTCCGGCGCGGTCGTCGTGGAACTGCTCGCGATCACCGAGGGCGAAATCGACGAGACCGTCGTGCTCGACGACACCGAGGAGGGCCCGGACGCGGTCCGCGTGTTCCTCACCCCGGTCGCCGCCCGCGCCTTCGCCGAACGCGCCGACCGCGTCGTGAACGCCGGCCGCAAGCCGTGCCCGCTGTGCGGCGAACCGCTCGACCCGGCCGGGCACATCTGCCCGCGGCAGAACGGGTACCGGCGCGACGTCGACGTGACCGAGGACTGAGGGCGGCCGTGGCGAACACCGCGCCAGGGCCAGCCGACCCGGCCGCCCGCGATTTCGTCTCCCGCGGCCGCATCGACGTCGAGGGCAGGCTGGTCGACGCCTCGAACGTGACGCTGTTCTGCGCGATCGAACTCGACGGCGTCACCGGCCGCGTCGTGTACAAGCCGGTGTCGGGGGAGCGGCCGCTGTGGGACTTCCCGGACGGCACCCTCGCCGGCCGCGAGGTGGCCACCGCGATGATCTCCGACGCCTGCGGCCTCGGCATGATCCCGCCGACCGTGCTGCGCGACGGCCCGTTCGGGCCCGGCATGGTCCAGCTGTGGGTCGAGACCGACGAGGAAGCCGAAGTGGTCGACGTCTGCGCGCCCGACGAGGTCCCCGAGGGCTGGCGCACCGTCCTGCACGCGCACGACCGGCTCGGCGAACCGGCGGTGCTCGTCCACGCCGACCACCCGGACCTGCGCGAACTCGCGGTCCTCGACATCGTCGTCAACAACACCGACCGCAAGGGCGGCCACCTGCTCGCGGGCACGGACGGCCGCGTCTACGGCGTGGACCACGGCATCTGCCTGCACACCGACCCGAAGCTGCGCACCGTGCTGTGGGGCTGGATCGGCGAGGAGCTGCCCGAGGACGCCGTCGAGAAGCTGCGGAAGCTCCGCGCGGACCTCGACGGCCGCCTCGGCGCGGAACTCGGCGAACACCTGACCGCCTTCGAGATCCGGGCGCTCTCGCAGCGCACCGACTACCTGCTCGCCGAGGCGGTGTTCCCCGAGCCCGGCGACGACTGGCGCGCGATCCCCTGGCCGCTGTTCTGATGGCGGGCGTCATGGACAACGACCTCATCGACAGCGCCGCCCGCGCCCGCCTCGTCAACCGCTTCGGCTCCGCGGCCGAAGCATGGTGCGACGCGCTGCCCGCGCTCGTCGACCGGCTCTGCCGCCAGTGGGGCCTCACCGTCTCCGAGGCCCGGCCCGGCAACACCGGCCGCACCCTGCTCTGCCGCGACCGCGAGGGCGTGCTGAAGGTGCTCAAGCTCTGCCCGGACCGCGCGATCGCGACCGCGGAGGCCACCGCGCTCGGCTCGTGGGCCGGACTGTCGCGCGTCGTGCAGATCCTCGACGCCGACCTCGACCACGGCGCCGTGCTGCTCGAAGGACTCGAGCCCGGGGACACGTTCACCGGACGCGGCAGCGACGTTCCCTGGGACCAGATCGGCGAACTGCTCGCCGACGTGCACGGCGTCCCCGCCGCCGGGCCGTTCCCGACCCAGCTCGAACGCGTCCGGTTCATGTTCGGCCTCGCCGAGCAACGGCTCGCCGGATCCCCGGCCGAAGCGCATCTGCCGCTGGAAGCCCTGCGCACCGGCCTCGCCCGGTCCGAGAAATTAGCGGCCAGCGGCCCGATCGCCCTCGTGCACGGCGACCTGCACCCGGGCAACGTCCTCGACGCCGGACCGGAACGCGGCGCGGTCGCGATCGACCCGCGCCCGTGCGTCGGCGACCCGGCCTTCGACGCGGTCGACTGGGCCGTGCTGCCGATGGCCCACGGCGGAACGGTCGAGGACGGGATCGCCCAACTGCCGCACCTGGACGGCGACCGCGTGCGCGCATGGTGCGTCGCGCTCGCCCCGCTGGTCGCGATGGGCCCGCTCGGCCGCGGCGGCCCGACGCCGTTCACCGACGCGGTGCTGCGTCTGGCGCGCTGACCCGGCCAGGACCAGACGCGGGAACGAAAAACGGCGCCAAGCCCGAAGATCGCAGTCGGGAGCGCCACGGAACGGGGACGCCGAGCCCGTGGCTAACCTCGAGCGACCTCCGCGGTGTGCGCGGGAAGGTAGCGCTCGCCCATGACCTGGTCGCTCAGCGGCTCCAGCGCGGCCAGCGCCTCGGCGTCAAGGACGAGATCCAGCGCGGCCGCGTTCTGTTCCAGCCGGACCGGGCTGCGGGTGCCCGGAATCGCCGCCACTGCCACCCCGAGCCGCTCGGCCTGGGCGTACACCCAGGCCAGTGCTATCTGGGCCGGGGTCGCGCCCAGCCGGTCGGCCACCTCGCGCACGGTCCGCGCGATCTTCTCGTTGGCCTCGCCCGCCTCTCCGGCGAAGCGGGGGTTGCTGCGCCGGAAGTCCTTCTCGCCCAGCGCGGAGCGGTCCAGCGCGCCGGTCAGGAACCCCCGCCCCAGCGGCGAATACGGCACCAGCCCGACCCCCAGTTCGGCCATCACCGGGGTGACCGCCTCGACGTCGCGGGTCCACAGCGAGTACTCGCTCTGCACCGCGGCGATCGGGTGCACCGCGTGCGCCCGGCGCAACAGCTCGCCGTCGACCTCAGACAAACCCAGATGACGGACCTTGCCCGCCTCGACCAGTTCGGCCATCGCCCCGACGGTCTCCTCGATCTCCACGTCCTGGGGCGGGCGGTGGGCGTAGTACAAGTCGATCACCTCGACGCCCAGCCGCAGCAACGACGCGTCGCAGGACCGGAGCACGTAGTTCCGGGCGCCCCGGATGCGGCGTGCCCCGTCGCCGGCGCTGCGGTCGAGGCCGAACTTCGTGGCCAGCTGCACCTGGTCCCGGCGGCCGTGGACGGCCCGGCCCACCAACACCTCGTTGTGCCCGGCACCGTAGGCGTCGGCGGTGTCCAGGAACGTGGCGCCCAGCTCCAGGGCCCGGTCGATGGTCGCCATGCCGCCGTCCCAGTCGGCGGCGCCGTAGCTCTCGCTCATCCCCATGCACCCCAGGCCCATGGCGCTGACGGTGAGACCGGACGAGCCGAGCGCGGTTCGAGTGATCATGCGCGGATACTCCTTCTGCCCGGCGGACCAGGCGGCACCTCGACGGCTGGCGAACGCCGCCGACGCTAGGACCTGG
>NZ_JACJHR010000012.1 GCF_014174495.1 Amycolatopsis echigonensis | reverse complement strand
CGTCCAAGCGCAGACGAACGAGCCCGCCCTCCCCGTGGGGAGCGGCGGGCTCGTCCGATGCAGACAGTGCCGGCAGGACTCAGTCCTTCTTGGCGTCGGCGTCGTCGGAGGCGGCAGCCTCGTCCGCGGCCGGGGCGGCGGCCTCTTCGGCAGCCGGGGCCTCTTCGGTCGAGGCGGGAGCCTCAGCGGCTTCCTCGGCGACCGGAGCGGCGGCGACCTCGTCCTTGGCGAACTTGGTCTTGCGGGCCCGCTCGGCCTCGGACGTCACGGTCTTCTCCGCGACCAGTTCGATGACGGCCATGGCGGCGTTGTCGCCCTTGCGCGGCATCGTCTTGGTGATGCGGGTGTAACCGCCGGCGCGCTCCGCGAAGTGCGGGCCGATCTCGGCGAACAGCTTGTGCACGACGTCCTTGTCCCGGACGACCTTCTGCACCAGGCGACGGTTGTGCAGGTCGCCCCGCTTCGCCTTGGTGATCAGCTTCTCGGCCAGCGGGCGGACCCGCTTGGCCTTAGCCTCGGTCGTCGTGATCTTGCCGTGCTCGAACAGCTGAGTGGCCAGGTTGGCCAGGATCAGCCGCTCGTGCGCGGCAGACCCGCCGAGCCGGGCTCCCTTGGTAGGGGTGGGCATGACTTTCTCCTAGTTCAGCTCACAGCGTCCGGGCACGAGGCCTCAGAGCTGCTCGGTCTCTGCGTAGTCCTGGCCATCGTCGTGGCCGTCGTCCGAAATCCCGCCGCCGATGCCGGCGACCCCTTCCGACCAGCCTTCGCCGTCGTAGCTGGTGGCAGCCGCGGACGGGTCGAACCCGGGCGGGCTGTCCTTCAGCGCGAGGCCGAGGCCGACGAGCTTCAGCTTGACCTCGTCGATCGACTTGGCGCCGAAGTTGCGGATGTCGAGAAGGTCCGCCTCGCTGCGCGAGACCAGCTCGCCCACGGTGTGGATGCCTTCGCGCTTCAGGCAGTTGTACGACCGGACGGTGAGGTCCAGGTCCTCGATCGGCATCGCGTAGGCGGCGATGGTGTCCGCCTCCTGCGGCGACGGGCCGATCTCGATGCCCTCGGCGTCGACGTTCAGCTCGCGAGCGAGACCGAACAGCTCCACCAGCGTCTTGCCGGCCGAGGCCACCGCGTCGCGCGCGGTGATCGACGGCTTGGTCTCGACGTCCAGGATCAGCTTGTCGAAGTCGGTGCGCTGCTCGACACGGGTGGCCTCGACCTTGTAGGTCACCTTCAGCACCGGCGAGTAGATGGAGTCGACCGGGATCCGGCCGATCTCCGCGCCCGCCTGCTTGTTCTGCAGGGCCGGAACGTAACCGCGGCCGCGCTCGACGACGAGCTCGATCTCGAGCTTGCCCTTGCCGTTCAGCGACGCGATGTGCAGATCCGGGTTGTGCACGGTGACGCCCGCGGGCGGCACGATGTCGGCAGCCGTGACCTCACCCGGGCCCTGCTTGCGCAGGTACATGGTGACCGGCTCGTCCTCTTCCGAGGACACGACCAGTTCCTTCAGGTTCAGGATGATGTCGGTGACGTCTTCCTTCACCCCGGGAACGGTGGTGAATTCGTGCAGCACGCCGTCGATGCGGATGCTCGTCACGGCCGCGCCCGGGATGGACGACAGCAACGTGCGCCGCAGCGAGTTGCCGAGCGTGTAGCCGAAGCCGGGCTCCAGCGGTTCGATGGTGAACCGGGAGCGGGTCTCGTTGACCGTCTCTTCGCCAAGAGCCGGCCGCTGGGAAATCAGCATTCCTTAATTCCTTTCCAGACGACGCCCGCCATATGACGTCGAAGGGATGGCGTGACGGCGGCGCACTGTGGGCACCGCCGCCCCGTAACCAGTCGCAGAGACCGGTTACTTCGAGTAAAGCTCGACGATCAGCTGTTCCTGAACCGGAACGTCGATCTGCGCGCGCTCCGGCAGCTGGTGGACCAGCACGCGGAGGTTCGACGGCACGACCTGCAGCCAGGCCGGGACCGGACGCTCGCCGAAGGACTCCTTCGCCGCCACGAACGGCAGCATGCCCATCGACTTCGGCCGCACGTCGATGATGTCCCACTTGCTGACCTGGTAGGACGGCACGTTGACCTTGACGCCGTTGACCAGGAAGTGGCCGTGGCTCACCAGCTGCCGCGCCTGACGGCGGGTGCGGGCGATGCCGGCGCGGTAGATCACGTTGTCCAGCCGGGACTCGAGGATCTGCAGCAGGTTCTCACCGGTCTTGCCCGGACGCCGCACGGCTTCCTTGTAGTACCGGACGAACTGGCGCTCGAGAACGCCGTAGGTGTAGCGAGCCTTCTGCTTCTCCTGCGACTGCAGGAGGTACTCGGACTCCTTGATGCGCCCGCGGCCGTGCTGGCCCGGCGGGTAGGGGCGACGTTCGAACGCCTGGTCGCCGCCGATGAGGTCAACCTTGAGGCGACGCGAAATACGCGTCGCGGGGCCGGTGTAACGAGCCATTTCTTAGTACTCCTCCCCGTTCCTCAGACCCGGCGCCGCTTGGGCGGGCGGCAGCCGTTGTGAGGCTGCGGGGTCACGTCCTGGATGGTGCCGACCTCGAGGCCGGCCGCCTGCAGCGAGCGGATCGCCGTCTCGCGGCCCGAACCCGGGCCCTTCACGAAAACGTCGACCTTCTTCATGCCGTGCTCGGCCGCCTTGCGGGCGGCGTTCTCGGCGGCCATCTGCGCGGCGAACGGAGTCGACTTGCGCGAGCCCTTGAAGCCCACGTGGCCGCTCGAGGCCCACGCGATCACGGCGCCGGTCGGGTCCGTGATGGAGACGATGGTGTTGTTGAAGGTGCTCTTGATGTGCGCGTGACCGTGCGCGACATTCTTCTTTTCCTTGCGGCGGACCTTCTTGGCCCCCGCAGTGCGGCTCTTGGGTGGCATGTTCTGAGGGTTCTCCTGTTAACGCGCGTTCTGCTGGTGAGCGGCGACGGCTTCCTGCTGCCCGCGGCGGATGATGGATCCGGCGTCGGTGTAGAGGTTCCGCAGCGCCATCGGGCGGGCGTAGAGCGCCTTGGGCGAGACACAAGCCGTGGAGCGACGGACGGAACCGCCCATGCGAACGACCTTCTTGCCCTGGGTGCTCACTTCTTGCCAGCCTTCTTCTTGCCGGCGACCGTCTTCTTCGGGCCCTTGCGGGTGCGGGCGTTGGTCTTGGTCCGCTGACCGCGCACCGGCAGACCACGACGCCAGCGCAGACCCTGGTAGGTCCCGATCTCGATCTTGCGCCGGATGTCGGCGTTCACCTCACGGCGAAGGTCACCCTCGACCTTGAAGTTTTCGTCGATGTAGTCCTTCAGCTTGACGAGATCCTCGTCGCTGAGGTCCTTGACGCGGGTGTCGGCGTTCAGCTCGGCAGCAGCGATCATCTGCTTCGAGCGGGTACGGCCGATCCCGTAGATGTAAGTCAGCGCGATCTCCAACCGCTTCTCGCGGGGGAGGTCCACGCCAGCGAGTCGTGCCACTGGTGCTCCTTTATCGAGTTCGTCTTCAGGTCTGCTCCCCGTCCGGTTCCGGAACCGACTCGCCTGTCGTGCCCGTGGCTTGCGCCCCGGGTGTCCCGGCCCCGGCCTGAAGTCCGGGGGTGCGCCGGACCGTTCTCACGGTCCGGCAGGTACGGGGAGGGTGGGTTAGCCGTCAAGCGGCCTGCTGCAGTGCGGTTCTCAGCCCTGACGCTGCTTGTGACGCAGGTTCTCGCAGATCACCATGATCCGGCCGTGACGGCGGATCACCTTGCACTTGTCGCAGATCTTCTTGACGCTCGGCTGGACCTTCACGTCTTCCTGCTTCCTGCTCTGCTCGGCTCTGGCGTGATCACTTGTAGCGGTAGACGATGCGACCACGGGAGAGGTCGTAGGGCGACAGCTCCACGACAACCCTGTCCTCCGGCAGGATGCGGATGTAGTGCTGCCGCATCTTGCCGCTGATGTGTGCCAGGACCTTGTGGCCGTTCTCCAACTCGACGCGGAACATCGCGTTGGGGAGCGGCTCGACCACGCGGCCTTCGACCTCGATGGCCCCGTCTTTCTTAGCCATGTCCTCCGCAATCCCTGATGCACGCTTGATGTGCACAGCGTGATCGGTTTTGAGCTCGAGTCCTTGCTTACTGGGTGGTGCTCGGCCACACTCGGCCCCGGGTCCATGAAGTTCGCAAGAATTCACGAGCATGCTGGAACCGGCGCATGAGCGCGCCGACTTGACAGTGTACGCAACCCGTGCAGTACCCCGTCGACCGGGGTGCAAGCAGACCCGTGTGAGTGGCCGCTCAGGACTCTTCGGGGAGAGTGAGCACCCAGGGACCGTCCTCGGTGATGGCGACGGTGTGCTCCCAGTGCGCGGCGCGCGAACCGTCGACGGTGACGACTGTCCAGCCGTCGTCCAGTTCGAGGGTTTCGCCGCTGCCGCCGGTCAGCATGGGCTCGACCGCGAGCGCCATGCCGGGCTTGAGCCGGGGCCCCTTGCCGGGTTTGCCGACGTTCGGCAGAAACGGCTCCATGTGCATCTGGCGGCCGATGCCGTGGCCGCCGTACTCGAGGATCTCGCCGTACTCGCGGCCGTCCTCCTCGCCCGCCTGGCGGGCGGCGGTCTGCACGGCGAAGGAGATGTCGGTGAGCCGCGAGCCCGCGCGGACGGCCTCGATGCCCGCCCACATGGCGCGTTCGGTGGCGGCCGACAGCTGGTGGTCTTTCTCGCTGACCTCGCCGATCTCCAGCGTCACCGCGGAATCGCCGTGCCAGCCGTCGAGGATCGCGCCGCAGTCGACCGAGATCAGGTCGCCCTCGGCGAGCACATGCTTGGCCGACGGGATGCCGTGCACGATCTGCTCGTTCACCGACGCGCAGATCGACGCCGGGAATCCGTGATAGCCCTTGAACGAGGGCACCGCGCCGGCGTCGCGGATCGTCTGCTCGGCCAGCTCGTCGAGCTCGGCCGTGGTGACCCCGGTCCGGGCGAGTTCGCGCACGGCGGCCAGGGTGCGGGCGACCACGAGACCGGCCGCCCGCATGGCCTCCAGCTCGCCGCGGGTCTTGACCTCGATCATGCGCCCGCGGCGGAGCACTTGCAGAACACGCAATCCTCCGAGATTCACGTGCGGTCGCGCAGCGCTTTCAGCACGCGGTCCGAGATCTCCTGCACCTCGCCGACGCCGTCGACCTTCACCAGGATGTCGGAGTAGTACTCCAGCAGCGGCGCGGTCTCCGACACGTACACCTGCTGGCGGCGGCGGATGACGTCCTCGGTGTCGTCCGCGCGGCCGCGCGACATGAGGCGGCGGACGACGACGTCCTCGGCCACGTCGAGCTGGATGACCGCGTCGAGCTTGGTGTCGGCCTCGCTCAGCATCTCGCCGAGGACCTCGGCCTGCTTGGTGTTGCGCGGGAACCCGTCGAGCAGGAAGCCCGCCTTCGCGTCCGGTTCGGCCAGCCGCTCGCGGACCATTTCGTTGGTCACCGAGTCCGGCACCAGCTCGCCCGAGTCCAGGTACCGCTTGGCCTCCTGGCCGAGCGGGGTCTCCTGGCCGACGTGCGCCCGGAAGAGGTCGCCCGTCGAGATGTGCGGGATCCGCAGCTGCTCGGACAGGGCAACCGCCTGCGTGCCTTTGCCCGCGCCGGGCGGTCCGACGAGAACCAGTCGCGTCACTTCAAGAACCCTTCGTAGTTGCGCTGCATCAGCTGGCTTTCGATCTGCTTCACGGTGTCGAGCCCGACGCCGACCATGATCAGCACAGCCGTGCCACCGAACGGGAAGTTCTGGTTGTTCCCGCTGCCGGTGAGGGACAGGAAGAAGTTCGGGAGGATCGCGATGATGCCCAGGTACAGCGAGCCGGGGAGAGTGATCCGGCCCAGCACGAAGCTGAGGTACTCGGCGGTGGGACGGCCGGGGCGGATGCCCGGGATGAAGCCGCCGAACTTCTTCATCTCTTCCGCACGCTCGTCCACGTTGAACGTGATCGTGATGTAGAAGTAGGTGAAGAAGATGATCAACAGGAAGTAGAGCAGGATGTGCACCCAGCTGCTCTGGTTGACCAGGTAGTTCTGAATGAACGACTGCCAGCCCGAATTGCTCTGCGGGTCGCCGATCAGCTGGCTGAGCAGCTGCGGCAGGTACAGCAGCGACGACGCGAAGATGACCGGGATGACACCGGCCTGGTTCACCTTGATCGGCAGGTAGGTCGAGGTGCCGCCGTACATCCGGCGGCCGACCATGCGCTTGGCGTACTGCACCGGGATCCGGCGCTGGCCCTGCTCGACGAAGATGACGCTCGCGATGATCACCAGGCCGAACGCGAGGACCACGACCAGCGCGATGCCGCCGCCGTTGCTGATGATGTTGGCGCCCTCGGCCGGGATGCGGGCCGCGATGTTCAGGAAGATCAGCACCGACATGCCGTTGCCGACGCCGCGCTCGGTGATCAGCTCGCCCAGCCACATCATCACCGCGGTGCCCGCGGTCATGGTGACCACGATCAGCGTCAGCGAGTAGATGCTGTTGTCCGGGATGATCGGCTGCGAGCAGCCCTGGAACAGGGTGCCGCGATCAGCCAGCGCGACCACGCCGGTGGCCTGCAGGATCGCCAGCGCGATCGTCAGGTACCGGGTGTACTGGGTCAGCTTGTTCTGGCCGGACTGGCCTTCCTTCTTCAGCTCCTCGAACCGCGGGATGACGACGGTGAGCAGCTGGATGATGATGCTCGCGGTGATGTAGGGCATGATGCCCGTCGCGAACAGCGAGAGCTGCAGCAGCGCGCCGCCGCTGAAGAGGTTGAGCAGCTGGTACACGCCCTGCTGGTCCGCCTGTGCGGTACAGGCCTTCACGGCGGCGAACGAGACCCCCGGAGCCGGGATGGTTGCACCGATCCGGTAGACCGCGACGATGGCTAGCGTGAACAGGATCTTCTTGCGTAGATCCGGCGTCGCGAGAGCCGAGCGGAATGCGCTGAGCACGCGGGGGACCTCCTCGGCGTCGTCGGTCGTCCCAACCGACGATCGGCTTGGCCGGTACGAGACCGGCGGGATGTCTGACTCACTGGCAAGCCAGGAACGCTTCAGGGCAAACAGGCCCGGAAGCGTGCCGCCGACTCTAACAGCTTCGCATGGAGCACCCGCAGCGCGTGTGCGTTTTACGTCTCAGTACGAGCCGCCCCGGCAAGCAAGAGCCGCAGGTGAGGCCGCTCGGAGCACAGATGATCACCTGTTCGGCCCGCACCGTTAGGCGGGCTTTCCCACAGCACCACGGAAAAACAGCACCAAGCCGAGCCCGTGAGGGACCCCTTCACGTACTTAGATTCCCTCAAGGAGCCCTTCACGGACCTTTCGCGGAACCGCCACCGCCCCACTCGGACCGTCCGTGAGGGACTCCTTCACGGAATTAGATTCCCTCAAGGAGCCCTTCACGACCCCCAACCGGCACCGGTGCACGCAAAAATCGAGGCACCCAGCCCCTCCCCCGCACCCCGATACGAAGCCTCCCTGCGGTTCGGGGGTGCTTGTCAAGGCATCTTTCCCGCCTTGACAAGCACCCCCGAACCGTCAGCACAATCAAGCTTCGGGGTGCCCCACGCCACCACCGGGCGCAATGTCGCCGCCAGGCGACGAGCCGCAAACGACCGCACACGAAAACGGGCCCGCCCGGAAAACCGGACGGGCCCGCCTCAACGCAAGCGATCAGCTAACGGTGGCCGAACCACCAGCAGCCTCGATCTTCTCCTTGGCGGAACCGGAGAACGCGTGCGCGGTCAGCTCGAGCTTGACCCCGTTCAGGTCCCCGTTGCCGAGAACCTTGACGAGCTTGCCCTTGCGCACGAGACCGTGCTGAGCCAGCTCCTCCGGACCGACCTTGCCGCCGTCGGCGAACACCCGGGCGATGTCGCCCACGTTCACCGGCTGGTACTCGGTGCGGAACCGGTTCTTGAACCCACGCAGCTTCGGCAGCCGCATGTGGATGGGCATCTGCCCACCCTCGAACCCGGCGGGCACGTTCTTCCGGGCCTTGGTGCCCTTCGTGCCGCGACCCGCCGTCTTGCCCTTCGAACCCTCACCACGGCCGACGCGGATCTTGTCGCGCTTGGCGCCAGGAGCCGGACGCAGGTGGTGGATCTTGATGGCGGTCATGCCTTGACCTCCTCGACCTCCACCAGGTGGCGGACCGTGTGGATCAGGCCGCGCACCTGGGGGGTGTCCTCACGCACGACGCTCTGGCGGATCTTGCGCAGCCCGAGGGTGCGCAGCGACTCGCGGTGAGCGTGCTTCGTGCCGATCTTGCTCTTGACCTGAGTGACCTTGAGCTGAGCCATGTCAGACCCCCTGGCCGGCACGCTGGCGCAGCATCCGGGCCGGGGCGACGTCCTCGAGCGGCAGACCGCGGCGAGCGGCCACCTCCTCCGGACGCTGCAGACCCTTCAGGGCCGCGACGGTCGCGTGCACGATGTTGATGGCGTTGTCGGAGCCGAGCGACTTCGACAGCACGTCGTGGACGCCCGCGCACTCCAGCACCGCGCGCACCGGGCCGCCGGCGATGACGCCGGTACCAGCGGACGCGGGACGGAGCAGCACGACCCCGGCGGCTTCCTCACCCTGGATCGGGTGCGGAATGGTGCCGGCGACGCGCGGAACGCGGAAGAAGTTCTTCTTCGCCTCCTCGACGCCCTTGGCGATGGCCGCGGGAACTTCCTTGGCCTTGCCGTAGCCGACGCCGACCTGACCGTCGCCGTCGCCGACGACCACCAGGGCGGTGAAGCTGAAGCGACGACCGCCCTTGACGACCTTGGCGACGCGGTTGATCGTCACGACCTTCTCAAGGTGCGGGGTCTTGTCCTGGGCCGCCCCGCCACGGCCGCCGTCGCGCCGGTCGCGACGGTCCCGACGGTCACCGCGGTCGTTGCCGCCCTGACCCGGTCCGCCCTGGCCGCCGCCGAATTGCCGTGTACGTCCCGGCATCAGGCTTTCCTTCCATTCACGAGCATGTGCATCAGAACTTCAACCCCGCCTCGCGGGCGGCGTCGGCGAGCGCGGCGATGCGGCCGTGGTAGGCGTTGCCGCCACGGTCGAACACCACGGCTTCGATGCCGGCGTCCTTGGCGCGCGAAGCGACCAGTTCGCCGACCTTGGCCGCCTTGGCCTTCTTGTCGCCCTCGAAGGACCGCAGGTCCGCCTCGAGGGTGGACGCCGACGCCAGCGTGTGACCGGCGAGGTCGTCGATCACCTGCACGGTGATGTGCCGCGAGGACCGCTTGACGACCATGCGCGGACGCGCGGGCGTCCCGCTGATCTTCTTGCGGAGGCGGAAGTGCCGACGGGCCTTGGCGACGCGACGGCGGGTCGAGATGTCCTTGCCGACCGGCTTGCGCTTCGTGGTAGTCGTGTCGCTCATCACTTACCCGTCTTTCCGACCTTGCGGCGGATCTTCTCACCCTCGTACCGCAGGCCCTTGCCCTTGTACGGGTCCGGGCGGCGCAGCTTGCGGATGACCGCGGCGGTCTGGCCGACCTTCTGCTTGTCGATGCCGGACACCGAGAACCGGGTGGGCGACTCCACCTTGAAGGTGATGCCTTCCGGAGCCTCGATCTTGACCGGGTGGCTGTAGCCGAGGGCGAACTCGAGGTCCGATCCCTTGGCCTGCACGCGGTAACCGACGCCGTGGATTTCCAGCTTCTTCTCGTAGCCCTCGGTCACGCCCACCACGAGGTTGTTCACCAGCGTGCGGGTGAGGCCGTGCAGGGCGCGGCTGGTGCGCTCGTCGTCCGGGCGCTTCACCAGCAGCGCGCCGTCCTCGCCGCGCTCGACGGTGATCGGCTCGGCGACAGTGTGCTCCAAGGTGCCCTTCGGCCCCTTGACCTTGACGTGCTGGCCGTCGATGGTCACCTCGACCCCGGAGGGGACGGAGACCGGCAGCTTTCCGATGCGTGACATGTCTGTGCCCCCTTCCTTACCAGACGTAGGCGAGGACTTCGCCGCCCACGTTGTTGCGCTTGGCCTGCCGGTCGGTCTGCAGGCCGGCGGACGTCGAGATGATCGCGACGCCGAGGCCGCCGAGAACGGACGGCAGTTCGGTCGATTTTGCGTAGACCCGCAGACCCGGCTTGGAGACGCGGCGAAGGCCGGCGATGCTCCGCTCGCGGTTGGGGCCGTACTTCAGCTCGACGACCAGGTTCTTGTGCTTCTCGCCCGGCTCGTCGCGGTAGCTCGCGATGTAGCCCTCGCGCTTGAGGATCTCGGCGATGTTCGCCTTGATCTTCGAGTGCGGAAGCACGACCTCGTCGTGGTACGCCGAGTTCGCGTTGCGCAGACGGGTCAAGAAGTCTGCGATCGGGTCGGTCATCGTCATGGTGACCTGTCAACCTTTCTCGCCTGGTTCCCCGCCTCGCCCGGCCGGAGCGGTCTCCGGCCGGGTCGGCGGGGCCTGTGGCGAACTGGGAATAGAGTTTCGAGCCTTACCAGCTGGACTTGTGGACACCGGGCAGTTCACCCGCGTGCGCCATCTCCCGGAGGCAGATCCGGCACAGGCCGAACTTGCGGTAGACCGAGTGCGGACGCCCGCACCGGTTGCACCGGGTGTAGGCGCGCACCGCGAACTTCGGCTTCTTCGAAGCCTTGCTGACTAGCGCTTTCTTGGCCATCGGCTCAGTTCTCCTTGAACGGGAAACCGAGCTTGCGCAGCAGCGCCCGGCCCTCGTCGTCGGTGGTGGCGGTCGTGACGACGGTGACGTCCATGCCGCGCGGGCGGTCGATGTCGTCCGGGTTGATCTCGTGGAACATCGACTGCTCGTTGAGACCGAACGTGTAGTTGCCGTTGCCGTCGAACTGCTTGGGCGAAAGGCCGCGGAAGTCGCGGATACGGGGCAGCGCGATGGTCAGCAACCGGTCGAGGAACTCCCACATCCGGTCGCCGCGCAGCGTGACGCGCGCGCCGATCGGCTGGCCCTCGCGCAGCTTGAACTGCGCGATGGACTTGCGAGCCTTGCGGATCTCCGGCTTCTGCCCCGTGATCAGGGAGAGGTCGCGAACCGCGCCGTCGATCAGCTTGCTGTCCCGGGCGGCGTCCCCGACACCCATGTTCACGACGATCTTCACGACGCCGGGAATCTGGTGCACGTTGGCGATGGAGAACTCCTTCTGGAGTTCGCCCTTGATCTCTTCGCGGTACCGGGTCTTCAGACGCGGCACGATCTTCTCTGCGGTGGTCATGTCAGATGTCCTTGCCGTTCCGGCGCGAGACCCGGACCTTCTTGCCGTCCTCGCCGATGCGGTAGCCCACCCGGGTCGGCTTGCCGTCCGAGTCCACGACCATCACGTTCGAGACGTGGATGGGCGCTTCCTGGGTCACGATGCCGCCGGACTGCGCCCCGCGCTGGGTCTGGGTGATCCGGGTGTGCTTCTTGATCCGGTTGACACCCTCGACCAGAACGCGTTCGCGGTCCGGGTAGGCCTGGATGACCTTGCCCTTGGCGCCCTTGTCCTTGCCGGCGATAACGACGACGGTGTCGCCCTTCTTCACCTTCATCACAGCACCTCCGGCGCGAGCGAAATGATCTTCATGAACTTTCGGTCGCGCAGCTCGCGGCCCACCGGGCCGAAGATGCGGGTGCCCCGGGGCTCGTTGTCGTTCTTGATGAGCACGGCGGCGTTCTCGTCGAACCGGATGTAGGAACCGTCCGGACGACGGCGCTCCTTCACCGTGCGGACGATGACAGCCTTGACGACATCGCCCTTCTTCACCCCGGCAGCCGGGATGGCGTCCTTCACGGTGGCGACGATGATGTCGCCGATGCCGGCGTAGCGCCGCCCGGAGCCGCCGAGCACGCGGATGCAAAGGATTTCCTTTGCCCCGGTGTTGTCGGCAACCCGAAGCCGCGACTCCTGCTGGATCACGTCAACTCCTGTATGTCGCGCTGGTTCTCACGTGGTGAATCGACACCGTCGCGAGCCTTGCGGAACCAAGAGCTCCCGGGAAAACCCGTAGAGCCCTGCTTACTTGGCCTTCTCCACGACCTGCACCAGACGCCAGCGCTTGGTCGCCGACAGCGGCCGGGTCTCCATCAGGGTGACCCGGTCGCCCACGCCCGCCTCGTTGTTCTCGTCGTGCACCTTCACCTTGGAGGTGGTGCGGACGACCTTCGAGTAGCGCGGGTGCTTCTTGCGGTCCTCGAGCTCGACCACGATCGTCTTGTCCATCTTGTCCGAGACGACGTAACCCTCGCGGACCTTGCGGTAGTTCCGGACGGTCTTCTCGGTGGCAGCCTCGCTCATGCGGCACCTTCACTTTCGGCGTCGGGCGCCACGGACAGGCCGAGCTCACGCTCGCGCATGACCGTGTAGATCCGCGCGATGTCCGTGCGGACGGTGCGCAGCCGACGGTTGTTGTCCAGCTGCCCGGTCGCCATCTGGAAGCGGAGGTTGAAGAGCTCCTCCTTGTATTCCTTCAGACGCAGCACGAGCTCTTCGGCGGTGAGCTCACGCAGCTCGGATGCCTGTGCGGCTCCGTTAGCCATCAGAACTCACCTTCCCGGGTCACGATGCGGCACTTCATGGGCAGCTTGTGGATCGCGCGGCGGAGCGCCTCGCGGGCGGTCTCCTCGTTCGGGAAGCTGATCTCGAACATCACGCGACCCGGCTTCACGTTGGCGATCCACCACTCGGGCGAACCCTTGCCGGAACCCATGCGGGTTTCCGCCGGCTTCTTGGTCAGCGGGCGGTCCGGGTAGATCGTCGTCCACACCTTGCCGCCACGCTTGATGTGACGGGTCATGGCGATACGAGCGGACTCGATCTGCCGGTTCGTCACGTAGCTGTGCTCAAGCGCCTGGATGCCGTACTCGCCGAAGTTGACCTTGGTACCGCCCTTGGCGGCGCCGTGGCGCTTCGGGGAGTGCTGCTTGCGGTGCTTGACCCTGCGCGGGATGAGCACGTCTCAGCCCTCCGTCTTTTCTGCGGTCTCGGCGGCGGGAGCCGCCTCGGTCGCGTTGTCGCTCTTCGCGGCGGCAGCGGCGCGTCCGGCCTCGGTCGAGGTCGGGGTCGTGCCCGACGCGCCGGAACGGCGCGGACGGGACGGCCGGTCGCCGCGGTCGCGGCGCGGCGCGCGGTCGGCTGCCGAAGCGGCGGCGTCGCGCTCGGCGCGCGCCTTCAGGCCGCCGACCAGCTCGCCCTTGTAGATCCACACCTTCACGCCGATGCGGCCGAACGTCGTCTTGGCCTCGAAGAAGCCGTAGTCGATGTCGGCGCGCAGCGTGTGCAGCGGGACCCGGCCGTCGCGGTAGTGCTCGGAACGGGACATCTCGGCGCCGCCGAGACGACCGCCGCACTGCACGCGGATGCCCTTGACCTGCGGCGAGCGCATGGAGGTCTGGATCGCCTTGCGCATCGCGCGGCGGAACGCCACGCGGTTGCTCAGCTGCTCCGCGACACCCTGGGCGACCAGCTGCGCGTCGGCCTCGGGGTTCTTCACCTCGAGGATGTTCAGCTGGACCTGCTTCTTGGTCAGCTTCTCCAGCGCGCCGCGGATCCGGTCGGCCTCCGCGCCGCGGCGGCCGATGACGATGCCCGGCCGGGCGGTGTGGATGTCCACACGAACCCTGTCGCGGGTCCTTTCGATCTCGACCTTGGAGATGCCGGCGCGCTCCATGCCGGTGGAGAGCAGCTTGCGGATCTTGACGTCCTCGGCCACGTACTCCGCGTACTGCTTGTCGGCGTACCAGCGCGACTTCCAGTCAGTGGTGATACCCAGGCGGAAGCCGTGCGGGTTGATCTTCTGGCCCACTACCGGCCACCTGCCTTCTTGTTGCTCTTCTTCTCCGCAGGCCGCGACTCGACCACCACGGTGATGTGGCTGGTGCGCTTGCGGATCCGGTACGCACGGCCCTGGGCACGCGGACGGATGCGCTTGAGGGTCGGGCCCTCGTCGGCGGTCGCGGACTTGATCCAGAGCGTCTCCGGGTCCAGCTGGAGGTTGTTCTCGGCGTTGGCCGCCGCGCTGGCGATGACCTTCGCGAGCGGCGTGCTGGCCGCCTGCGGCGCGAACCGGAGCACGGCCAAGGCCTCGCTGACGCTACGACCCTTGACGAGCTCGATCACCCGGCGCACCTTCATCGGCGAGTCCCGGACGAAACGAGCCCGCGCGACGGCCGAGGGCAGCTCTTCGGCTGCGGCCGTGGCGTTTGACTGGGCGTTCATCTGCTTCCCTTAACTTTCTCTGGCCCGCTCAGCGGCGGCGCGACTTGCGGTCGTCCTTGATGTGGCCCTTGAAGGTCCGCGTCGGGGCGAACTCGCCCAGCTTGTGACCCACCATCGCCTCGGTGACGAACACCGGGACGTGCTTGCGGCCGTCGTGCACCGCGATCGTGTGACCCAGGAAGTCCGGGATGATCGTGGAGCGCCGCGACCAGGTCTTGATCACGGTCTTCTTGCCCGATTCGTTGAGAGCGTCCACCTTCTTGAGCAGGTGGTCGTCCACGAACGGGCCCTTCTTAAGGCTACGTGGCATGTGCTTCTACCTCCCTGCTCAGCGCTTCTTGCCGGTACGCCGGCGGCGGACGATCAATTTGTCGGACGGCTTGCTCTTGCGAGTGCGGCCTTCGGGCTTGCCGTTCGGGTTCACCGGGTGACGGCCACCGGAGGTCTTGCCCTCGCCACCGCCGTGCGGGTGGTCGACCGGGTTCATCACGACACCGCGGACAGTCGGGCGCTTGCCGCGCCAGCGGTTGCGGCCCGCCTTGCCCCAGTTGATGTTCGAGTGCTCCGAGTTGCCGACCTCGCCGACGGTCGCGCGGTTGCGCACGTCCACGTTGCGGATCTCGCCCGAGGGGAGACGCAGCTGGGCGTAAGGACCGTCCTTGGCGACGAGCTGCACGCGGGCGCCGGCGGACCGGGCCATCTTCGCGCCGCCGCCAGGGCGGAGCTCGATCGCGTGGATCACGGTGCCGACCGGGATGTTGCGCAGCGGCAGGTTGTTGCCCGGCTTGATGTCGGCGCGGGGGCCGTTCTCAACCGTGTCGCCCTGCTTCAGCTTGTCCGGCGCGATGATGTAGCGCTTCTCGCCGTCGGCGTAGTGCAGCAGCGCGATGCGCGCGGTGCGGTTGGGGTCGTACTCGATGTGCGCGACCTTGGCCGGCACGCCGTCCTTGTCGTGCCGACGGAAGTCGATCACGCGGTAGGCGCGCTTGTGGCCACCGCCCTTGTGCCGGGTGGTGATCTTGCCCGAAGCGTTGCGGCCGCCGGTCTTGCTCAGCGGACGCAGCAGCGACTTCTCCGGCGTGGACCGGGTGATCTCGGCGAAGTCCGAGACGCTCGAACCGCGACGACCCGGGGTCGTCGGCTTGTACTTGCGGATGCCCATACTCAGCTCAGTCCTTTACGCGGTGGGTCCGCCGAAGATCTCAATCGCCTTGCTCTCAGGCGAAAGAGTCACGATGGCGCGCTTGGTGTCCTTGCGCTTGCCGAAGCCGGTACGAGTCCGCTTCCGCTTGCCCTGGCGGTTGGCCGTGTTGACGCTGACGACCTTCACGCCGAACACCTTCTCGACCGCGATCTTGATCTGGGTCTTGTTGGCGTCCGGACGGACGATGAACGTGTACTTGTGGTCCTCGAGCAGCCCGTAGGACTTCTCGGAGATCACCGGCGCGAGCAGGATGTCGCGGGGGTCCGGAATGGCGACCGAGCTCACTTCTCGTCACTCCCTTCCGAAACCTCGCTCGAACGCGCGAGGGCCTTGACGGCCTTCCCGCGGACGGGACCTGCCACGAACGCGTCGTAGGCGGCCTTGGTGAACACGACGTCGTCGTTGACCAGGACGTCGTAGGTGTTGAGCTGGTCAGCCCAGATCAGGTGCACGTACGGCAGGTTCCGCGCGGACACCCAGGCGAGCTCCTCGTCGCGGTGCAGGACCACGAGAACGCGCTTGGCCTGGGTCGCGGCGGCGATCGCCGCCTTGGCGGTCTTGGTCGACGGCTTCTCGCCGGTGACCAGTTCCGTCACGACGTGCAGCTGGCCGGCGCGAGCCCGGTCGGAGAGGGCGCCACGCAGGGCGGCGGCCTTCATCTTCTTCGGGGTGCGCTGGGTGTAGTCGCGCGGCGTGGGGCCGTGCACGACGCCACCGCCGGCGAACTGCGGCGCGCGGGTCGAACCCTGGCGGGCGCGACCGGTGCCCTTCTGCCGGTACGGCTTCTTGCCGCCACCGGAGACCTCACCGCGGGTCTTCGTGTCGTGCGTGCCCTGGCGCGCGGCGGCCAGCTGGCCCACCACGACCTGGTGCATCAGCGCGACGTTGGCCTGCACGTCGAAGATCTCCCCGGGGAGCTCGACGGTGCCGTCGGCTTTACCGGCCGGGGTCTTCAGCTCGACGTTCGTCATCGTCAGTTACCACCCTTCGCGGCACTGCGCACGAACAGCAGGCCGCCCTTGGGACCGGGCACCGCGCCCTTGATCAGCAGCAGGCCGTCCTCGGCACGCACCGCGTGCACGGTCAGGCCCTGCGTGGTGACCCGGTCGCTACCCATCCGGCCCGCCATGCGCAGGCCCTTGAACACGCGGCCCGGCGTGGCGCAGCCGCCGATGGAACCCGGCTTGCGGTGCACGGCCTGCGCACCGTGGCTCGCGCCCTGGCCCTTGAAGCCGTGGCGCTTCATGACACCGGCGTAGCCCTTGCCCTTGCTGGTACCGGTCACGTCGACCGTGGTGCCGGCCTCGAACACCTCGGCGGTGATCTCCTGGCCGACCTCGTAGGTCTCGGCGTCGGTGGTGCGCAGCTCGGCGAGGTGCCGGCGCGGCGTCACGCCCGCCTTGTCGAAGTGGCCGGTGCGCGGCTTGTTCACCTTGCGCGGGTCGACCGCGCCGAACGCCAGCTGCACGGCCGCGTAGCCGTCTTTGTCGGTGGTCCGGACCTGGGTCACCACGTTCGGACCGGCCTTGACGACAGTGACCGGGACGACCCGGTTCTGCTCGTCGAAGACCTGGGTCATGCCGAGCTTGGTGCCCAGGATGCCCTTCATTTGCCTGTCAGACATGAGTTCTTATCTCCGCCGCTCGCCCAACGCTTACTGGATGTTGACGTCGACGCTCGCCGGGAGGTCGATGCGCATGAGCGCGTCCACCGTCTTCGGCGTCGGGTCGAGGATGTCGATCAGACGCTTGTGCGTGCGCATCTCGAAGTGCTCGCGCGAGTCCTTGTACTTGTGCGGCGAGCGGATGACGCAGTAAACGTTCTTCTCGGTAGGCAGCGGCACCGGCCCGACAACACGGGCGCCGGTGCGCGTGACCGTTTCCACGATCTTGCGCGCCGAGGTGTCGATCGCCTCGTGGTCGTAGGCCTTGAGCCGGATGCGGATCTTCTGTCCCGCCATGGTGGCTGCGTTCCTTGTCGTCTCGTGCCGCTTTGTCTCGTCAACCTGGGCCGGAGCCCGGGTTTCAGCAGTTCAACGGCCCTGTCCCCGGTCCACGCGGTCGGGCGTGTCGCGCCCGCCGCACAGACGGATCCCTAAGGATCGTCGTCTTGCCTGGTCTTCCTCTACGTGAGGAGGCCGCGGGCCGACACGCGGTCGTCCCTACTGGCCTGTGCCCGCTAGCCTCACCCGAAGGAAGAGCTCCACGGACCGTGGCCACTCGTGCCAGGGCGGCCGGAACCCAGTCGATTGAAAACCGATAAGGATTCGGCCGCCCCAGGACGAGCAACCTGAATAGTGTCGCACACGTGAGTTGACGCCCTGAACTCGGGGGTGTAGTGACCCGAATTCAGGGCGCCGACATCACTTGATGATCTTGGTAACCTGGCCCGCGCCGACGGTCCGGCCACCCTCGCGGATGGCGAAGCGCAGACCCTCGTCCATGGCGACCGGCTGGATCAGCACGACGCTGATGTCCGTGTTGTCGCCCGGCATGACCATCTCGGTGCCCTCGGGGAGGGTCACGACGCCGGTCACGTCCGTGGTGCGGAAGTAGAACTGCGGGCGGTAGTTGTTGAAGAACGGGGTGTGCCGACCGCCCTCGTCCTTGGACAGGATGTAGACCCGGCCCTCGAACTCGGTGTGCGGGGTGGTGGTGCCCGGCTTCACGACGACCTGGCCGCGCTCGACGTCCTCGCGCTTGATGCCGCGCAGCAGGAGGCCGACGTTGTCGCCCGCCTGGCCCGAGTCGAGCAGCTTGCGGAACATCTCGACACCGGTGACGGTGGTCTTGGTCGACTTCTCGCGGATACCCACGATCTCGACCTCTTCGTTCACGTTGACCTGGCCGCGCTCCACACGACCGGTCACGACGGTGCCGCGGCCGGTGATGGTGAAGACGTCCTCGATCGGCATCAGGAACGGCTTCTCGAGGTCGCGCACCGGGTCCGGCACGTTGTCGTCGACGGCGTGCATCAGCTCGAGCACGGCGTCGGCCCACTTCTGGTCGCCCTCGAGGGCCTTGAGGCCGGAGACGCGCACGACCGGCGCGTCGTCGCCCGGGAACTCCTGCGAGGACAGCAGCTCGCGGACCTCCAGCTCGACGAGCTCGAGGATTTCCTCGTCGTCGACCATGTCGGCCTTGTTCAGCGCCACCACGATGTAGGGCACGCCGACCTGGCGGGCCAGCAGCACGTGCTCGCGGGTCTGCGGCATCGGGCCGTCGGTCGCCGCGACCACCAGGATCGCGCCGTCCATCTGCGCGGCACCGGTGATCATGTTCTTGATGTAGTCAGCGTGACCGGGGGCGTCCACGTGCGCGTAGTGACGCTTCTCGGTCTGGTACTCGACGTGCGAGATGTTGATCGTGATACCGCGCTGCTTCTCTTCCGGCGCGTTGTCGATCTGGTCGAACGCACGGGCCTCGTTCAGCTCCGGGTACGCGTCGTGCAGAACCTTGGTGATCGCCGCGGTCAGCGTGGTCTTGCCGTGGTCGACGTGACCGATGGTGCCGATGTTGACGTGCGGCTTGCTCCGCTCGAACTTCGCCTTCGCCACTGGAATGTCCTCCTGGACTGGATTTCGCTTTGTGCCCGGGGGCCGACGTGGCTGCCGGCCCCCGATTCGTTCTTCGTCGTGCTGCGGACGGTCAGGAGAGTTCCTTAAGCCCGCGAGCGGAGGGGATTACTCCCCCGTCGCCTTCGCGATGATTTCCTTCGCGACGTTCGCGGGAACCTCGGCGTAGGAGTCGAACACCATGGAGTAGTTCGCCCGGCCCTGGGTACGGGACCGCAGGTCGCCGACGTAGCCGAACATCTCCGACAGCGGGACCAGTGCCTTGACGACACGGGTACCGGCGCGCTCCTCCATGGCCTGGATCTGGCCACGGCGGGAGTTGAGGTCGCCGATCACGTCACCCATGTAGTCCTCGGGAGTCGTGACCTCGACGGCCATCATCGGCTCGAGGATGACCGGGCCGGCCTTCTTCGCGGCTTCCTTCATCGCCATGGAACCGGCGATCTTGAACGCCATCTCGGAAGAGTCGACCTCGTGGTACGCGCCATCCAACAAGGTGAACTTCAACCCGACGAGCGGGTAGCCGGCCAGCACGCCGTACTGCATGGCGTCCTGGGCGCCCGCGTCGACCGACGGGATGTACTCCCGCGGCACGCGGCCACCGGTCACCTTGTTGTCGAACTCGTAGAGAGCACCGTCGGTGCGCTCGAGCGGCTCCAGCTTCACGATGACCTTCGCGAACTGGCCGGAACCACCGGTCTGCTTCTTGTGGACGTAGTCGAGCTTGTCCACGGTCTTCTTGATGGTCTCGCGGTAGGCGACCTGCGGCTTGCCGATGTTCGCCTCGACCTTGTAGTCGGACTTCATCCGGTTGACGAGCACCTCGAGGTGGAGCTCGCCCATGCCGGCGATGATCGTCTGACCGGTCTCCTCGTCCAGGTTGACCTGGAACGTGGGGTCTTCCTCGGCGAGCTTCTGGATCGCCAGGGAGAGCTTCTCCTGGTCGGCCTTGGTCTTCGGCTCGATGGCCACCTTGATGACCGGGTCCGGGAAGGTCATCGACTCGAGAACCACCGGGTTCTGCGGGTCCGCCAGGGTGTCCCCGGTCGTGGTGTCCTTCAGGCCGATGACCGCGTAGATGTGGCCGGCCAGGGCCTCGTCGACCGGGTTCTCCTTGTTGGAGTGCATCTGGAAGATCTTCCCGATGCGTTCCTTGCGCTCCTTGGTCGCGTTGACGACCTGCGCTCCGGCGGCGACCTTGCCCGAGTAGACCCGGATGTAGGTCAGCTTGCCGAAGAACGGGTGCGCGGCGATCTTGAACGCGAGCGCGGAGAACGGCTCTTCGGTCGTCGCGTGGCGGGTGACCGGGGTCTCGCCGTCCGGCAGCAGGCCCTCGACCGGCGGCACGTCCAGCGGGGACGGCAGGTAGTCGATGACCGCGTCCAGCATCGGCTGCACGCCCTTGTTCTTGAACGCGGAGCCGGCCAGGACCGGGAACGCCTCGCGGGTGACGACGAGGTGGCGGATGCCGTTCTTGATCTCGTCCTGCGACAGCTCTTCGCCCTCGAGGAACTTCTCCATCAGCGCGTCGTCGGTCTCCGAGACGGCCTCGATCAGCTTCTCGCGGTACTCGGCCGCGCGGTCGGCCAGCTCGGCCGGGATGTCCTCGACGGCGTAGTCCTCGCCCTTCTTGACCTCGCCGCGCCAGACCAGGGCCTTCATCCGGACCAGGTCGATGACGCCCTCGAAGTCGTTCTCCGCGCCGATCGGCAGCTGGATGGCCAGCGGCCGGACGCCGAGACGGTCCTCGATGGTCTTCAGGGTGTAGTAGAAGTCAGCGCCCAGCTTGTCCATCTTGTTGACGAAGCAGATGCGCGGGACGTCGTACTTGTCCGCCTGCCGCCAGACCTGCTCGGACTGCGGCTCGACGCCTTCCTTGCCGTCGAAGACCGCGACCGCGCCGTCGAGCACCCGCAGGTTGCGCTCCACCTCGACGGTGAAGTCGACGTGCCCGGGGGTGTCGATCAGGTTGATCTGGTAGTCGTTCCAGAAGGTGGTGGTGGCAGCCGAGGTGATGGTGATGCCTCGCTTCTGCTCCTCCTCCATCCAGTCCATGGTGGCGGCGCCGTCGTGGACTTCGCCGAGCTTGTAGTTGATCCCGGTGTAGAACAGGATCCGCTCGGTGGTGGTGGTCTTACCGGCGTCGATGTGCGCCATGATGCCGATGTTGCGGACCTTGTTGAGGTCGGTCAGCACTTCACGTGCCACGAGAATGTTCCCCTGTCTCGAACGTGGGGCCCGGCATGGCTTCTATCGGCAGCCGGGCGGTCATCACCAGCGGTAGTGCGCGAAGGCCTTGTTCGACTCGGCCATCTTGTGCGTGTCTTCGCGGCGCTTGACGCTGGCGCCAAGGCCGTTGCTCGCGTCCAGAAGCTCGTTCTGCAGACGCTCGATCATCGTCTTCTCGCGGCGCTGCTGCGAGAAGGAGACCAGCCAGCGCAGGGCCAGCGTGGTGGAGCGGCCGGGCTTGACCTCGATCGGCACCTGGTAGGTGGCACCGCCGACGCGGCGGCTCTTCACCTCGATGGTGGGCTTCACGTTGTCGAGCGCGCGCTTCAGCGTGACGACCGGGTCGGTGCCGGTCTTCTCGCGAGCGCCTTCCAGCGCGCCGTAGACGATGCGCTCGGCGAGGGACCGCTTGCCGTCCTTCAGCACCTTGTTCACCAGCTGGGTGACCAGCGGGGAGGCGTAGACGGGGTCGGAGATCAGCGGCCGCTTCGGCGCCGGACCCTTGCGAGGCATTAGCTCTTCTCCTTCTTCGCGCCGTACCGGCTGCGCGCCTGCTTGCGGTTCTTCACACCCTGGGTGTCGAGCGAACCGCGGATGATCTTGTACCGAACACCCGGCAGGTCCTTCACACGACCGCCGCGCACGAGCACCATCGAGTGCTCCTGGAGGTTGTGCCCCTCACCGGGGATGTATGCGGTGACCTCGATGCCGCTGGTCAGCTTCACACGAGCAACCTTGCGCAGGGCCGAGTTCGGCTTCTTCGGGGTCGTGGTGTACACGCGGGTGCACACGCCACGACGCTGCGGGCTCCCCTTGAGGGCCGCGGTCTTCTGCTTGGCAGCCTTGTCCTGGCGGCCCTTGCGGACCAGCTGCTGGATCGTGGGCAATGGACCAGCTTCCTGTCGTGATCTTGCTTCTTCGTGTCTTCACCGGTCCCCGCGGTCGGGCGTGTCGGCCCGCGTCACGGTCTCGCGACCGGTAACTTCCCGGAGGGATTTTCCGTCGGAACCCCGCGCGGCGAGGCTGGTGAACCGGGTGCGAAAGCACCCCGCTCATGCCCAACGGCACGCGGAGCGGCCCGACGCCTGCCGGGCACGGTCTCCAAAGATACCCGTCCACTCGCGGAGCGGTCCGGGCGGGGGGTCGCTACGGTCGCCGACCGGTCATCGTAACCCCAGATCGGGGCCTTGAGACGGCGCCGCGCGGGACTTCCCGGCATGCAGAACGCCGCGCGGCGGGACGCTATTCCCGGGGAGGTTCCCGCGGTCAGGGCGCACTCGGGTTCGCCTGCCGGGACACGGCGACCAAGGAGTGGGCGGCTGCCGGGCGTCCGCCGCCGGGAGCTCCGGCGGGACGCGCGGGGGCGTTAAGAACGCGAGAGAAATTCTTCAGCGGCAAGGAGAAGGGCCGCCGGCTGTTCCACAATGGACCGCGCCCCGGGGTGACAATCACCTCACCGGGGGGCCTCACCGGGGGGCGGAGCCGCGAGACCCGGCCCGGCGGCGTGCACCCGCCGGGCCGGCCGCGGGTCAGTCCTCGTCCGGCTTCGCGTGGTCGGGCTTGCCCGGGTTCGGGTCGCGCGACAGATCGATCAGCGGGTGCACTCCAGCCCCCTCCGGCGCGGCATGGCTGCCGCCGGTCTTCTTGTCCCCCGGCTGGTCTACGTTCTCGCTGCCGTCCATGTCGCCTCCTCGTTCGGTTCCCCTGCCGGACCGCACGGTACCTGCCGGGGAAATCGGTGGACGGCCTCCCCAAGATGAAGGACGTGGACTGGAAGATCAGCGAAATCCCGCCCGGACACCCGGACGCGGCGGCGATCCTGCGCGAGTACCTGGACGAGCTCGCGTCGCGGTATTACGGCCGCCCTGCCACGTCCGCCGAGGTGGACGCGGCGCTGGCCGACGAGCCCAGCGACGGGCTCGTCGCGCCGACCGGGGCGTTCCTCATGGCCTACCGGGACGGGAAACCGGCCGGTTGTGTCGGCGTGCGGATGGTCGAGCCCGGGCTGAGCGCGTTGACGAAGGTGTACGTACGCCCGGAACATCGCGGGCACGGCGGCGGGAAGCTGATCGTCACGGCGGCCGAAGAAGCGGCGAAGCGGCTGGGCTCGTCCCGGATGCGGCTCGACACCCGAGACGACCTGGTTGAGGCACGCGCGCTGTACGCGTCGATGGGCTACGCGGAGGTCGAGGCGTTCAACGACGACCAGTACGCCGAGCACTGGTTCTCCAAGGACCTCAGCTGAGCCGTCCCGCGCAGCTGGCGACCTCGCCGTCGGCGGCTTTCGCGGACCGTGCCAGCACACCGTTCACCGACACCCGGCATTCCACCGGGCCGCTCGACTGGCCCATCAGCTGCACGGTCGGCGCGACGTCCGTCTTCGGCCAGGTCAGAGTCTTGCGCCAGGGCAGGGGCACGGACAGTTCCTGCTGCACCAGGCCGAGGCCGTTGTCGTCGTAAACCACGGTGGCGGTGCCGGAGCCGGCGAGTTCATAGGTGATCTGCCAGGTGGACGGAGCGGGGGCGACCGGCGCGGTGGAGGTCGTCGGGGCCAGCGTGCGGGTCACGGTGCGGTCCGGGGCGCGTTGCGGCGCCCCGGTGGTCGGCGCGGACACGGCGACCGGGGCGGGCGCGGGGTCGTCGCCGGTGCCGAGGATCACCACGGCCGCGGCGACGGCGGCCACCGCGATGCCGGCGATGGCGAGCCGGCCGATCAGCTGTCTGTCCATGTTCCTTCTTTCGCCAGACCTCGCCCAGGGCCGCCGGTGACTCCCGGGGGACGAGGGGAGCCACCGGCGGAGCCGGGTCAGCCGGGCAGGATCCGGCCGGGGACGCCGTTCAGCGACTGGACCAGGCCCAGCACGGGCACGCCCAGCGGCGCGAACGTCCAGATGTTGTTCAGGTTCGACGTGTCCGGTTCGTCGACGACGGTGACGCCGGGCTGGTCCTGCGCGGCGGCCAGCGCGGGCGCGGCGGCGCCGAGTACCGCGGCTCCGGAGAGCAGGGTGGCGGCGGCTGCGCGGACGACTGTCTTCTTCATGGCTACTCCTTCAGTACTCAGGAAACGGCGGTGACGAGGTTAAACACCGGCGCGAGGAGCTGGGCCGGGGCTTGCGTGGTCGGGCCGAGGAGGCTGCCCGCGTCGAGGCCGGGGACGACCCAGACCGACGGGCCGCCGCCGGTCGGCGCTCCGGGGAGGCCGGGCAGGCCCGGGGTGGGCAGGGAGGGCAGGCTGCCGGTCGGCAGCGAGGGCAGGCCAGCGGGCTGACCGGCGGCGGACGGGTCCGGGGTGGCGGCGCTGGCCGCTCCCCCGGCGAATCCGGCGAACGCCCCGGCCGCGGCGAGCGGCAGCAGGATCCGGGCGGCAATGCGTTTCATCAGGGGTTTCCTTTCTTCGGGGAACTGTGGTCAGCGGAGCGCGCCGCTGATCGGGACGATGGTTCCGTCGGGGATCCACTGCCCCGCGTAGTCGCGCGCGGCCTGCATGCCGGGCGCGTGCGGTTCGTTCGGGTACATCGGCATCGCGTTGACCTGCGCGGCCGCGAACAGCTGCACCTCGCCGTTCACCGCTGTCCACTGTGGACCGAGCCAGGTCCGGAAACCGCCCAGCGACGGGCTTTCGCCGCCGAAGCTGTTGCCGACCGCCACCGCGTAGCTGACCGCGAGCTGGTCGCGCGGATCGAAGCGCAGCGGCAGGGCCGCGCTGGCCACGGTGTTCACGATGGGTCCGTTGAGCAGCCACGGCGCGAGGTACAGGCCGAACTGGTGGGTCGGTGTGAGCCGTTGTGATTCGGCGGCGCGGCTCATCGCGAGGTACCCGTCGCTCCAGCCGGAGACGACCACGAGCGCGGTGTCCGCCGCCGCGTCCGGGCGCACCGGCAGACCGACCCGAGCGGCGGTTTCGCGCACGAGCTGCCCGGCCTGCACGCCACGCGGCGAACGGTCCTCGACCAGCGTAATCGCCGACGGCTTCCGCGAGGCGAGGAATTCGACCAGCTTCACCAGCGAACCGCGGTCCTCCGACGACAACGCGTCCGAGGGACAGCTGGTCAGCACGTCCCGTTTCTCCGCCACCAGACCGCCGAGTGCGGCTTCCGCGCATTCCGGCGCGTCGGCGTCCGATACGGATGGGCCTGCCTCGGTGCCCGCGTCGACGTCGACCGTCGTGGTCGCGCCGCCCTTGTGCACGACGAGAGTGCTGCGTCCGGGCGGAAGTTCGACTTCGGCCCAGCTGCCTTCCGCGCCGGCTCGAGCCGCGGCAGTGGTCACGTTCCCGCCCTCGACGCCAGCGGACACGTCCGTGCCCGCGCTCGCCGGGAAGTGCACGAGGTTGCGCCCCGGCCGCTGTGGGCTGACCAGCAGCGGCACGGTCGCGCCGCCGACGGTCGCGTCCGCCAGCAGCGGCACTCCGGGCACGGGCAGCGGCGCTGGCTGCGGAACCGCGGCGAGTGCACTCCACGCGAGGAAACCGAGTGCGACGCCAGCGACGCCGTAGCGGTAGCCGCGGGTAGAAGCGTTGCGGGACAACAAGACCGCGGCAATTACCGTGACCGCTGCGGGCAGCAGGACGACCACGATCAGCGAGATTCCGAACAGCGTTTCGTACAGCCGTCGGTCGAAAGCGACCCCGGAGACGCCGAGCTGCACAACGCCCGCGAGCGTCAACAGTCCGGCAAGGCTGACCGACAGCGGACCGACGCGCAACGGCGTCGACCGCCACTGCTCTACCGGTACCCACGCCGACAGCAGGGTCACGCCGAACCACAGCGCGGCGGCGGCGACGTACACGGTGTCGATGGCGAAGGAGATGCCCGTGCCGTCGACGGAGGTCTCCAGCACCACGAGCACGACCAGCGCGAGCGAAGCCCAACGGCCCGCCGAAGGCCACCTCAGCAGCACCGGCACCGCGAGCGCGAGCACGATGTGGACGATCAGCGCGACGAGGTTGACGTCGACCGTCGCCGCCGACACCGCGGCCAGCACCGCAGACCCGATGCCCAGCGCGCCGGTGGTGAGCCACAGCTTGCGCGGCAACGGACCGACGAGCGGGCGCAGAATCCCGGTACCGGCGAGAAACGCCGTCGCCAGCAGCAGTGCCAACCGCAGCACCAGCGCGGCACTGTCCACCCCGGACGATCCGGTGGCGGCCGGAGTGACGTGGTGATCCATGGAGACCTTCTTCGGAGAAGAGCCCGGCGCGCGGACGGACGCCCGCGCGCCGGGAAGGAGTTACTTCACGTTCTGGTCGGCGACCACGAACAGCTCGGAGTGCGGCTTGGCGTTGCCGAAGTCCCCGTGCGGCCACGACTTCCGGTTGAAGTTGATGCCGACCTGGCCGGTGAACTCGTCGCGGAAGTTCTGGTCGACCGCGACCTTCCCGTCCGGGGACAGGTTCAGCAGGTTGACCTTGTGGTCACCGTCCAAACCGGACCGGGCGACGAAGTAGTTCGACACCGCGATGTGCTGCGGCTGCGTGGTTTCGTGGTAGAAACCGTCCGGGCCGAGCGCGAAGTTGTCGTACGCGCCCCAGTGCGGGCCCGCCCCGGGCACGCCCGGGTTGATCGGCGCGGAGCCGACGACCGTCGGCAGGTCTCCCCCGCCGCCCTGCTGCGCCTTCTCCAAGGTGTCGACGCGGCCCTTGATGTCCTCGACCTTGTCGCCGGCCGCGACCAGCTTCTGGATGTCGAGCACGTACACGCCGCCGGTGGTGCCGGGGTCGTCCGGGCCGAGCGCGCCCTTCTGCCTGCCCTGCACCGCGTGGTACAGGAACCGGTCGTCCGGACTGGTCTGCAGCCAGCCGCCGTTGGAGCTGGCGCCGTTGGAGTCGTTCTGCGAGTAGATCGGCTTGCCCGCGGTGCCGTCGTCGAACACCTCGATCCAGTGCGGATCCTTCGCGGTGATGTCCGGCGTGTAGAAGATCGCGCCGCCCTGCATCGTCTCGGCGAACGCGCCCTTGTGGCCGGGCAGGTTCGTCACCGTGGTCTCCATGACCGCGCGGCTTTCCGAATGCAGCGGGTCCGCCGGGTTCGCCCGCGGGCCGTCCTGCAGGTAGGACACCGCCTTCAGCTTGGGGTGGTTGCGGTCGGAGATGTCCCAGGTGCGGATCGTCGGACGCCGCAGGTACGGCGACGGCTGCTTCACCGGGTCGAGAATGATGTTCCGCGGTTCGGCGTAGTCACTGGTGACGAGGGTGTTGAGGTCCTCGCGCGCCTGGACGCCGTGCGGGTTCGCGCAGGACGGTTTGCCCAGCTGCGGCAGGTTGTCGCACAGCTTCGCGTTGTCGCCCTGCGGGGTCGCCGCCGGATTCTGCGACAGCACCTGCGCGTTCTTGTCGAAGTGCACGACCTCGCCCGGACTCCCGGCGAAGCCGTTTCCGATCTGCGTGGAACCGTCCTGGTACGCGTACGGACCGGGCACGACCGGACCGCCCATGTACGTGCCGTACGCGGTTCCGTCCTTCAGCACCCAGTACGCGTCGGGCACGGAACCGCCGAGCGTCTGCGTCGGCAGGCTGATGCCCTTGAGTTTCAACTGGGGCAACGCACTGACGTCGAACGCGTACGTCGCCGCGGCGAACAACGCACCGGCGTAGATCGTGTCGCCCTTGTGCCACACGTATTGCATGTGGTGCGGCTCGTTCTCGACGAGCGGCCCGACGGTCGCGGTGTTCACCACCTTGCCGTACGTCGGCGAGCCCTGTGTCGCGTCGATCACCGCGAGAAAATCGGGGCCGGGCAAGGCATTTTTGGCCTTTCCGAGGCCGCCGCCGAGCGAACCCGGCAGGTTTTTGACGTCCTTCACCGCGGTGTCGGCGATGTTCTCGTCGCCGGCCCAGACCAGCAGCCACTTCTTCGGCGTGCCGTCGGCGGAACGCGCTTGCGCGGCGAGGTCTTTGCTGACGAGGTGGTTCTGCACCCAGTACTGCTTGCCGTCGGACGCGGTTTTGGCGTCGGTGACCACTTGGACGTCGGCGTAGGCGCTGGTGCTGGACCCGGTGTAGGTCACCGCGCCGATCGCGAGCGCCACCGCGCCGGCGACGGTCAGCGCTTTCCGCCATCGGGGCGGGGCGCCCGAGGAGGAGCTGAATCGCATTGTGTCTCCCTGTTTGTGTTCCCGTGAAGCGCCCGGGAAGGCACTTCTTTCCCCGTTCCGCGGGCAGCACGAAACCCGCGCGAAACCCGCGCCGAACAGAGAAAGCGTTCATCCCCTCGGGTACGAGAAACCCGTTGCGGGGCAAGAGAAATCAGCCAGCCGGATACGGCCGGGAGAAAAGGTCAGGAATCCCTACACAGCGCACTGGCCTGCTGGCGCAGATCCACGTGCAGACGCCACACCAGGGCAACCGGAAAGGACATGCGCGAAATACTCTGGCGAACCGCACGCACTGTCAATGCGGTGATCAATCGTGGGAACATCGACCGAAGGGGTGAATATCCCACGAACTGGGCCGACTTGCCTGGCCCGCCCGGCGCACCGGGCAAAAGCGGCGGCGCTGACCTGCGATGCTCCGTTCGGCCCACCGTATGTTCGCCGCTTCGGCGTCGCGGGCGGGGCTGTTCGCCCGATATGTTCGTTACCTTTTCGTGACCAAATCTCGGGAACTCTCGGTCCTTCGCCGCCGACCGAGCCGCGACCCGAAGGCGCGAATCGGGACGAAACGTGCATAATCCGCTACGGGGACGAGGGAGGGGAAGACGTGGGACAGGACAGCGTCGCGGACCGGGTCGAAGGAAAAGTCAACGGCTACGACGACAGCCTGGTCCAGAACGCGTCCGACCTGGCGAAGAAGCGCCAATCGTCGGCAAGGGCTACAGCACGATCTCCGGTGCCGTCGACAAGTTCAGCTCGGCCAAGGACGCCGGGGACATCGCGGTGGCGAGCGGCCAGCTGGTGCAGGACGGCACCGGCTTCGTCGCGGGCGCGGCCGTCGACGTGGCGTGCTTCGCGCTCGACCCGGTCGGCTAGCTGGTCAGCAACGGCCTGAACATGCTGATCGAACTCGTCCAGCCGCTGCAGGACGCCCTGCACTTCGTCACCGGCGACGGCCCTGGCCTCAAACGCGCGTCCGAGAACTTCACCGAGATCGGCAAAGGCTTCGTCACGCTGGCCGACCAGTTCGTCACGGACGGCGACGAAGCGCTCAAGGATTGGCAAGGCGAAGGCGGCGACGCCGCGAAGAAGGCACTCGCCCAGTTCTCCCCGGGCATCAAGGGCATCGGCACCGCGGCGGGTGCGGTCGCGGACACGCTTCAGATGTGGCCGATGGTGATGACCACGTCGATCGCCAAGGTCGCGAGCGTGGTCGCCAAGGTCACCAAGACCAGGGCCGCGCTGTTCGGCGACGCGGCCAAGGAAGCCGCCGAGAGCCTGCCCAAGAAGCTGTATGAGGAAACGGTCAAGGAGGTCACCGGATCCAGCCCCGGCGACCTGTCCAAAGGCCCGGGCAGCCAGGGCAAAGCAGCCTACAAGATGGGCAGCAAAATCGTCGACTACGCCAAGAACCCGTCGGTCGGCGACGGCAAAACCGCCGAAGAAACCCGCGACAACCTCGACATGGGCGAATAAATGGCAGAACCGCTTCCCTGGTACATCGTTCTCGGCTACCTGACCGCGTTCGTCCTGCTCTGGATCGCGGGCCGGACCGAGGGCGGCGGCACAGTCACCTCGGCGATCAGCAACATCGCCTGCGGCCTCGTTTTCCTCGGCACGACGCTGACCTGGTTCACCGTCAGCATGGAGGTCCGCGCGCCGCTGGCGGTCTGGATCGCGCTGCCGGTGGTGTTCGTCGCCTTCGTGCTCTGGCAGTCCTGGCGGCAACGAGATTCGCTCCGCCGCCTCGGCGTCACGAACGAGGTGACCTTCGGGGTGCTGCCGAAGCGAGGTCGCACCGTCCCGTTCGACCAGCGGGACAGCCTGTCGCTGCGGCGAGTCCTCGAACTCGAGCACCAGGGCCACCGGCTGCTCGGCGTCGAATACCCGCTCACCGAGCCGGATTCGGCCACCAGCCGGGTCACCGACCGCGTCGGCGGCATCTACTCCATGATCGAACTGCGGATCCCCGCCAGCCCGACGCTGCTGATCACACCGAAGGTCGGAGCGTTCGAACCGGACTACACCACCCCGTTCGAGGACGCCCGGATCACCCGCATTCAGGTCGGCACCCCGAAACCGTCGTTGAAGCCGTCCGTGCAACCGCGGGAGGTCCTGGCCGGGGAGCCGCACAAGGTCGCGGTGGACCCGGAATTCGACCGGCGCTTCGAGGTCACCACCGAGGATCCCGAGTTCGCCGCCAAAGTGCTCACCCCGGAAGTCCGTGAGCTGATCCTGAGCGACCTGTGGTTCCGGGTCCACGAGGTCGTGTTCGACCAGGACGCGCTCTGGACCGCGGAAGCCGACGGGCTGAACGAAGACCGGCTGCTCGGCAACGCGCGCCACCTCGCGATCTTCGCCGCGGCTGTGACGCCGAACCTCTGGCCCGGCACCGAGTTCGCCCGGGTGACCGCCCGCGCCGAAACTGGCTACGACCTCTGGTTCGACGAGAGTCGGGGTTTCGTGCGGAACCGGGTGAACCGGTACCGCGAAGCGATGGACCGGCAACCGCTCTCGCCCACGACGGTGCTCACGCGCTCCCTGCTCGCCGCGGCCATGGTGATGCTCGGCCTGCTGCCGATCGCCAACGGCATCGCCGCGGCCGCCGGTCTGGCCAGCGAAGTCCAGCTCACCGTCCTCGATTCCACCGCGGGCGATGCCGGCCGCTCCTGCGGACCCAACCGCACCCAGATCTGCGACAGCCAGTCCCCCGCGGTCCGCGGCACCTACGAGGACAGCGGCCAGACCCACGAGGTCGTCACCACCTGGCGTGTCGGCCAGCTGCCCGAGCGCGGCGACGTGGTCCCGGTGCGGATCGGCCCGATCTGGTGGAACACGGTGTTCCAGAACAGCGACGCCGTCGCGTCGACCATCCTCGTCGCGTTGCTCCCGGTCGCGTTGGGGCTGCTTTTCTTCAAGATGATCTTCCGCCCGAAGGCTCCCCGCCGGGTGCGCATCCTGCGCCAGCTCCAAGAGTCCCGTCAGGCCGAGTCTCGGCCTTAGCGAGCCGGATCGCTGACTTGCGGTGATCATCCGCCCCGGATTTCTCACTCCTTAAGCGCGAAGCAGACAGAAGCGGCATAATCCCGCGCATCAGCGAGGTGCAGGGAAGGTGTGACCGCCGTGTCCGAAGAGATGGACCGACTCGTCGCGGAGTTCGAGAAGTTCCAGACGAAGCTCAAGCAGGCCGAAGCGCAGTTCGCGAAGGTCGGCGACATGCAGGAGGAACTGAACGCGCTCGAAGCGCAGGCTATGTCGCCAGACCGGTCGGTCACCGTGGTCGCGGGCCCGAGCGGTTCGGTCAAGGACCTCCGGCTCTCCCCGGACGCGCTCCGCCAGCAGCCGGACCAGCTGGCGTCCACGATCCTGGCGACGCTGCACCAGGCGGTGGCCGAGTCCGCGCGCAAGCAGGCCGGGATCGTCGACGAGCACGTGGGCACGGCCTTCGGGCTGAACGTGTCCGAGCAGGTCCTCGAAGCACAGGCGGCTGGTCTGGGAACCACCGTGGAGGAATTGGAGTCCAACCTCCCGGAGGCGCAGCCGCGACAAGCAGGACCGGTACAGGACGACGAGGACTTCGCCAACAATGACCTGCTTCGCGACGACCGCCGGGCGCCTCAGGCACCTCCGCCGGCGCCGCCCTCGGCGTCGGCGGGCGATCAGTTCCTAAAGAACTTGTTCAACGACGAGGAGGACCACCGGTGACCCACAGCGTCGTAACGACCGCGATCACGAAGTACTCGACCGGGCTCGACCACTACAAGAGCGAAGCGGGCAAGTTCGGGAATCTCGTGGGCCAGGCTGACGTGGGCGACAAGTCGTGGGGCCTGATCGGGTTGGTCGCCAAGCAGACCTACACCAGCAAACTCGACGAGCTGAAGCAGCTGCTCGACGCGATGAAGAACGGCCTCGAAGGGCTGCAGGGCAAGCTCGACAAAGCCGCGGAGATCTACGACGGACATGAGAAGGACACCGTCATGACCTTCGGCAAGTTCAACGCCAAGATCGACGGACCGCTCTGAGCAGGGGAAACTCATGGGACAGGACAGCGTCGCCGACGGCGTAAAGATCAAGCACGAAGACGGTTTCGGGCACAACGTCCAAGAGACGATCAAGAAGACGCCGTTCGTAGGCAAGGGCTACAGCACGGTCTCGGGTGCCATCGAGAACTTCGGCGATGCCAAGGATGTCGGGGATGTCGCCGCCGCCAGCGGGCAGCTGCTCCAGGACGGCGCGGGTTTCGTCGCCGGCGCGGCGGCGGACGCGGTGAGTTTCGCGCTCGACCCGGTCGGCTGGCTGGTCAGCAACGGCCTCAACATGCTGATCGAATTGATCCAGCCTCTTCAGGACGCCCTGCACTTCGTCACCGGCGACGGTCCTGCCCTCAAGGAAGCCTCGGGCAACTTCGTCGAGATCGGCAAGGGCTTCGTCGCTCTGGCTGACGACTTCGTCAAGAAGGGCGACGAATCGCTCAAGGACTGGCAGGGCGAAGGCGGCGAGGCCGCGAAGAAGGCGCTGGCCCAGTTCTCCGAAGGCATCAAGGGCATCGGCTCCAGTGCCGGTGCGGTCGCCGAGACCTTGCAGATGTGGTCGATGGTGATGACCGTCATCGAAGAGGTCATCAAGGCCATCATCTCCGAACTGGTCAGCTGGCTGATCTACCTGTGGCTGCCCGCGCTCGCCGCCTCCGTCGTCAGCCTCGGCTCGTCGGTCGCCGCGGCGATGTCGGCGTCGGTGGCCAAGGTCGCCAGCGTGATCGGCAAGGTCACCAAGCATCTCGGCAAGCTCGGAAAGCTGCTCGACAAATTCATCGCGTTCCTCGGCAAGTGGACCGACGACATGATCAAGCAGGGTTCGAAGCTGACCTCGGGCGGCACGATGATCAAGCCGGGCGAGCAGAAGGCGATCGACGGCATCCTCGGCAAGTCCGAAAGCATCGGCACCAGGCTGAAGGCGACCGGCGAGGAAGCTCTCAACACGCTCAAGAACGTGCCGGGCGAGGCGTTCAAGCAGACGTTCGGGGTCAACCCGGCCGATATGAAGAAGGGCTCCGCCTACGTGGGGAAGGGCCTGTACGACATCGCGGACAAGACGATCAGCAATTCCCGCGACCTTCACAAGTCGGGCCAAGCCACGGACAAGGCAGGCCCCCATTCCGAGGACGAGACCCGCGAAAACCTCGACATGTAAGGTCGCCGCGTGACGGACGAGATGATTGTCCCTGGCTATTTATTCGGCGGCTACGCGCTGTCCTTCGTGCTGCTCTGGATCGCCGCCTGGGCCGAGCGTCGCAGCTCGGTTCTGGCGGCGATCTTCCATCTTCTGTGCGGGATCACGGTTTCCCTCACGACGCTGTACTGGTTCTTCGCCAGCATGTCCGTGCCGCAGTGGGCTTGGTACGGCGTGCCGCTGGTCGTCGCCGCACTGCTCACCTGGCGCGGCTGGCGTCAGCAGCACTGGGTCAAGCGCGTCGACTCCAGCGGCGAAGCCAGCTTCGGTTTCCTTCCCCGGCACGGGCTCGCCGTTCCGCGTGACCATCCCGACCCCTGGCCGAGCCGGGCCACGGTCGAGTTCACTCACCACGGGCACCGGCTGCTCGGCATCGAGTATTCGACCGAATCTCCTTACCGGGACGAGAACTTCCGCCGGAAGTCGAAGCTCGCCGAAGCGCTCGGTTCCATCTGCTCGGTCGTGGAGCTGCGCATCCCGAAGGCACCCGCGCTGACCATCTCGCCGAAGCTCAAAGCCTTCGCCCCGGAGCACTTCACTCCGCTGGAAGACATGCGGATCACCCGCAATCAGTTCAGCTGGCTGCGTCCGGACACCACCCTGCACGAATTCGAGACCGATCCCGAATTCGACCGCCGGTTTTCCGTCTACACCTCGGATCCGGATTTCGCCCGGGAAATGCTGACCGGCGAGGTCCGCGAACTGCTCCTGAACGACCGGTTTTTCCGCGTGCACCAGGTCGCCTTCCGCGAGGACGCGCTCTGGACCACCGACACCGGCGGACTCACCGAAGACCGGATGTTCGACAACTCCCGCAAGCTCGCGGTGCTTGCCGCCGCGGTTCCGTCGCGCGTCTGGGAGAAGTGGGCGAACGACCGGCACTTCCGCTCCATCTCCACCAGTGCGGACACCCGCTACGACGCGTGGATCGGCCAGCGCGGCGGCTTCCTCCGCACTCCGCTGAACCGCAGGCGCGATGCCCGCGACCGGCAGCCAGTCACCTCGATTTCGCTGACCGCACGCACGCTCATCGCACTAGCCCTGCTCGCCATCGGCGTGGGACCGGCAGTCAACTCGATCGCGGTGCTGACCAGGCTCGCCCCGCAGGTGCAGGCGACGGTCACCCGGGTCAGCGAAGGCGGCACCCGGCATTGCGTGACCACATCCGGCGGCTTGTCGTGCACTGCGGACCGGGCCGAGATCGACGCGACCTACGAGCAAGACGGCGGCATCCGCGAAATCACCGCCGACTGGTCCCGTTCCGAGCTTCCCGCTCGCGGCACCGTCGTGGAGGTCGCGGTCGGCCCGCTCTGGGGACACCCGGCTTACCAGCTCGGCTCGATGTACTCGGCCCTCGATGTCCTGGGCGCACTGATCTGGGTCCTTCCCGGGCTCCTCCTGATCAAACGCACTTACTTCCCCAGCGTTCCCCGCCGGACGAGAAAGAAGCGCGAAGCCCTCGCCCGGACCTGACCAGTCAGAGCCGATGCCCGCAATCCGAGCAGAACACCGCACCCGCCCTGGCTTCCTTGCCGCATTATCCACAATGGACAGTCGGCGGCAGTGCACTCCCGCATCCGGTGCAGAACTTCCCGCCGGCCGCCTTCAGCCCACAGCCCGGGCAGGCCTGATCTGGTGCGGATCTTCGGGCGGACGAAGGACCTCACGAACCATCAGCACAAGATTTTCGGCGCGGAAGCGCGAAGCTCGCCTTCGGGTGGCCGCTGGGAACAGTTCCCGTTGCCGGAAAACGAGCTCACCGGCTACACCAGCGACCCCGAGTTCGCTGCCCGGGCGGTCAGCCCGGACACCGTGGACTGGCTGAGCCGCAACCGCGACCAGCTGACGAACATCATCGGACTCGACCGCGGCTGGTGCTATGCCGTGTACCGGGACCAGCTCGGCCCCGAAACCCTCCTGACCCGCATCGACCTGATCGCCGAATTCCTGGACCGGATCGGCGTCCCCTCCGCAGCCTGAAGCCCGAGAAAGCGAAACGCCCCCGGCCGAAGCCGGGGGCGTTTCGTTCAAGCGGAGCGGATCAGCGGAAGTCGCGACCGAAGTCGTAGTCGTCCAGCGGAACCGCGGCACCGGTGCCCGAACCGAACACGTCCGGGGTGTAGTAGCCGTCGTCGTAGGACGGGATCGCGTACGCCGCGACCCGCGCCTCTTCGGTCGGCTGCACCTGGATGTTCCGGTACTTGTTGATGCCCGTACCGGCCGGGATGAGCTTACCGATGATGACGTTCTCCTTGAGGCCCACGAGCTTGTCGCTGCGGCCGTTGATGGCCGCGTCGGTCAGGACTCGCGTGGTCTCCTGGAACGAGGCCGCCGACAGCCACGAGTCCGTGGTCAGCGACGCCTTCGTGATGCCCATCAGCACCGGACGGCCCGAAGCCGGCTCGCCGCCCTCGGCGACCGCGGCCCGGTTCGTCGCCTCGAACTTCGTCCGCTCGGGCAGCTCGCCCGGCAGGAAGTCCGTGGCACCGGAGTCGATGATCGTCACGCGGCGCAGCATCTGCCGCACGATGACCTCGATGTGCTTGTCGTGGATCGACACACCCTGCGCCCGGTACACCTTCTGGACCTCGTCCGTGAGGTGCATCTGCGCTTCGCGCGGGCCCATGACGCGCAGGACCTCGTGCGGGTCCGGCGTGCCCTCGAGCAGCTGCTGTCCGACGTGGACGTGGTCGCCGTCGCCCAGCGGGCCGTTCGGGGTGTTCGCGAGCCGCTGCCGCTTGGACAGCTTGTCGAAGACGATCTCCTCCGACCCGTCGTCCGGGATCAGGGTGATCTTCCAGAACCGCTCGCTCTCCTCGATCCGCACGCGGCCGTCGACGTCCGCGATCGGAGCCTTGCCCTTCGGCACGCGAGCCTCGAAAAGCTCGGTGACACGGGGCAGACCGGTCGTGATGTCGTCACCGGCGACACCACCCTGGTGGAACGTACGCATCGTCAGCTGCGTACCCGGCTCACCGATCGACTGGGCGGCGACGATGCCGACCGCCTCGCCGACGTCGACGAGCTGGCCCGTCGCCATCGAACGGCCGTAGCAGGTCGCGCACACCCCGACCGCCGACTCGCAGGTCAGCACCGAGCGGACCTTGACCTTCGAGATGCCGCTGGAGAGCAGCTTCTCGATGGCCGGGTCGCCGATGTCGTCGCCCGCGTTCAGCACGACGTTGCCCTTGGGGTCCACCGCGTCCGTCGCGAGGTTCCGCGCGTACACGGAGGTCTCGACGTGCTGGTCGCGCACGATCTTGCCGTCGCCGAGGTCCTCGCCGATCGGCATCATGATGCCGCGCGTGGTGCCGCAGTCGACCTCGCGGACGATGACGTCCTGCGAAACGTCCACCAGACGACGGGTCAGGTAACCCGAGTCCGCGGTACGGAGCGCCGTGTCCGCCAGACCCTTCCGGGCGCCGTGCGTCGCGATGAAGTACTCCGCCACCGACAGGCCTTCACGGAAGTTCGCCTTGATCGGACGCGGGATGTACTCGCCCTTCGGGTTCGACACCAGACCGCGCATACCGGCCAGCGAACGGACCTGCGTCATGTTGCCGGCGGCGCCCGACTTCACGATCATGGCGATCGGGTTGTCGTCCGGCAGCGCCGTCTCCATGATCTTGTGGACCTCTTCGGTCGCCTGCGTCCACACCTTGACGAGCTCGTTGTTGCGCTCGGCGTGGGACAGCTGACCGCGCTGGTACCGCTTCTCGACCTGGTCGGCCTTGCCCTCGTACTCGTCGAGAATGGCCTTCTTGCCGACCGGGGTCAGCACGTCCGAGATCGCGACCGTGACGCCCGAGCGGGTCGCCCAGTAGAAACCGGCGTCCTTGAGCTTGTCCAGCGTCTGCGCGACCTGCGTCATCGAGTACCGCTCGGCGAGGTCGTTCACGATGGCCGCCTGCCGCTTCTTCGGCATCGGCTCGTTGATGAACGGGTAGTCCGCCGGCAGCAGGTCGTTGAACAGGACGCGGCCCAGGGTCGTCTCGGCCAGCCACGGCTTGCCCGGCTCCCAGCCCTTTTCCGCGAGCGCCGCCTCGTCGGCCTTCGCCGGCTGACGGTCGGTGATGCGGATCTTGACCGGGGCGTGCAGGCTCAGCGCCTTGCGGTCGAACGCCATGATCGCCTCGGCGGGCGAGGAGTACGCGTTGCCCGCGCCCTCGGCGTTCTCGTTCAGCCGGGTCAGGTGGAACAGGCCGGTGACCATGTCCAGACGCGGCATGGCGAGCGGACGGCCCGACGCCGGCGACAGGATGTTGTTCGCCGACAGCATCAGGATCCGGGCCTCGGCCTGCGCCTCGGCCGACAGCGGCAGGTGCACCGCCATCTGGTCGCCGTCGAAGTCCGCGTTGAACGCTTCGCAGACCAGCGGGTGCAGCTGGATCGCCTTGCCCTCGACCAGCTGCGGTTCGAAGGCCTGGATGCCCAGCCGGTGCAGGGTCGGCGCGCGGTTCAGCATCACCGGGTGGCCGGTGATGACCTCTTCGAGCACGTCCCACACCTGCGGCCGCGAACGCTCCACCATCCGCTTGGCGGACTTGATGTTCTGCGCGTGGTTCAGGTCGACCAGCCGCTTCATGACGAACGGCTTGAACAGCTCGAGCGCCATGTCCTTCGGCAGACCGCACTGGTGCAGCTTCAGCTGCGGACCGACGATGATGACCGAACGACCCGAGTAGTCGACGCGCTTGCCCAGCAGGTTCTGGCGGAACCGGCCCTGCTTGCCCTTCAGCAGGTCGGACAGCGACTTCAGCGGCCGGTTGCCCGGACCGGTGACCGGACGCCCGCGGCGGCCGTTGTCGAACAGCGCGTCGACGGCCTCCTGCAGCATCCGCTTCTCGTTGTTGACGATGATCTCGGGCGCGCCGAGGTCGATCAGCCGCTTGAGCCGGTTGTTCCGGTTGATCACGCGGCGGTACAGGTCGTTCAGGTCCGACGTGGCGAAGCGGCCACCGTCGAGCTGCACCATCGGACGCAGGTCCGGCGGGATGACCGGGACGGCGTCGAGCACCATGCCGCGCGGGTCGTTGCCGGTCGCCTGGAACGCGGCGACGACCTTGAGCCGCTTCAGCGCGCGGAGCTTCTTCTGCCCCTTGCCGTTGCGGATGGTGTCGCGCAGGCTGTCGGCCTCCGCGGCGACGTCGAACTCGGTCGCCAGCTTCTGGATCGCCTCCGCGCCCATGCCGCCGGTGAAGTACTCGCCGTACCGGTCGACCAGCTCGCGGTAGAGCAGCTCGTCGGCGATCAGCTGACGCGGCTCGAGCTTCGTGAAGGTCGTCCAGACCTCCTCGAGACGGTCCAGCTCGCGACCGGCGCGGTCGCGGATCTGGCGCATCTCGCGCTCGCCGCCCTCCTTGACCTTGCGGCGCACGTCGGACTTCGCGCCCTCCGCCTCCAGCTCGGCCAGGTCGGCTTCCAGCTTCTGCGCGCGGGCCTCGATGTCGGCGTCGCGCTTCGTCTCGAGGTTCTTGCGCTCGACGCCGATCTCGTTCTCGAGGGTCGGCAGGTCGTTGTGCCGCAGCTCGGTGTTCACGCCGGTGATCACGTAGGCCGCGAAGTAGATGATCTTCTCGAGGTCCTTGGGCGCCAGGTCCAGCAGGTAGCCAAGGCGCGACGGAACGCCCTTGAAGTACCAGATGTGGGTGACCGGCGCGGCCAGCTCGATGTGGCCCATCCGCTCACGGCGCACCTTGGCGCGAGTGACCTCGACGCCGCAGCGCTCGCAGATGATGCCCTTGAACCGGACGCGCTTGTACTTGCCGCAGTAGCACTCCCAGTCCCGGGTCGGACCGAAGATCTTCTCGCAGAAGAGCCCGTCCTTCTCCGGCTTGAGGGTCCGGTAGTTGATGGTCTCCGGCTTCTTGACCTCGCCGAAGGACCACTGACGGATGTCGTCGGCAGTAGCAAGACCGATCCGGAGTTCGTCGAAGAAGTTGACGTCCAACACGTCTTTTCTTCCCTCTTTCCTTGAGGATTAAAGCCTTTGTGGTCCCGGGATCAACCGCACCTCAGGGGTACCGTGACGGCAGCCGGCCACGGTACCCCTCCCAGCGCGACGGTCCTCGAAAACGCGACCACACTTGGAAACGCCGGAGAGGCGGGCTAGTGCACGACGTCGTCCACCGAGGGCGACTCGTTGCGGGACAGGTTGATGCCGAGGTTCGCCGCCGCGCGCTCGAGGTCCTCGTCGTCGGAGTCGCGCATCTCGATCGCCGCGCCGTCGCTGGAGAGCACCTCGACGTTGAGGCACAGCGACTGGAGCTCCTTGAGGAGCACCTTGAACGACTCCGGGATGCCCGGCTCGGGGATGTTCTCCCCCTTCACGATCGCCTCGTACACCTTGACGCGGCCGACCACGTCGTCCGACTTGATCGTGAGCAGTTCCTGCAGCGTGTAAGCCGCGCCGTAGGCCTGCATCGCCCAGCACTCCATCTCGCCGAAGCGCTGGCCGCCGAACTGCGCCTTACCGCCCAGCGGCTGCTGGGTGATCATCGAGTACGGGCCGGTGGAGCGGGCGTGGATCTTGTCGTCGACCAGGTGGTGCAGCTTCAGGATGTACATGTAGCCGACCGACACCGGGTACGGGTACGGCTCGCCGGAGCGGCCGTCGAACAGCGTGGCCTTGCCGTTCTCCTTGACCATGCGCTCGCCGTCGCGGTTCGGCTTGGTCGCCCCGAGCAGCCCGGTGAGCTCCTCCTCCTTCGCGCCGTCGAACACCGGGGTGGCGGTGTTCGTGCCGGGCGCGACGTCGTAGAGCTCCGGCGACAGATTCTTCGCCCAGTCCGGGTTGCCCTCGATCGTCCAGCCCTGCGAGGCCAGCCAGCCCAGGTGCAGCTCGAGGATCTGGCCGATGTTCATCCGTCGCGGCACACCGTGGGTGTTCAGGATGATGTCGACCGGGGTGCCGTCCTCCATGAACGGCATGTCCTCGACCGGCAGGATCTTGCCGATGACACCCTTGTTGCCGTGCCGGCCGGCGAGCTTGTCGCCCGGCTGGATCTTGCGCTTCTGGGCCACGTAGACGCGGACCAGCTCGTTGACGCCCGGGGGCAGCTCGTCGTCGTCCTCGCGGGAGAACACCCGGATGCCGATGACCTTGCCGGTCTCGCCGTGCGGCACCTTCAGCGAGGTGTCGCGGACCTCGCGCGCCTTCTCGCCGAAGATCGCGCGGAGCAGGCGCTCCTCCGGGGTCAGCTCGGTCTCGCCCTTCGGCGTGACCTTGCCGACCAGGATGTCGCCGTCGCGGACCTCGGCGCCGATGCGGATGATGCCGCGCTCGTCGAGGTCGGCCAGGACCTCCTCGGAGACGTTCGGGATGTCCCGGGTGATCTCCTCGGCGCCCAGCTTGGTGTCGCGGGCGTCGATCTCGTGCTCCTCGATGTGGATCGACGTCAGCACGTCGTCCTGCACCAGGCGCTCGGAGAGGATGATCGCGTCCTCGTAGTTGTGGCCCTCCCACGGCATGACCGCGACGAGGAGGTTCTTGCCGAGCGCCATCTCACCGTTCTCGGTGGACGGGCCGTCGGCGATGACCTGGCCCTGCTCGACCCGGTCGCCCTCGTTGACGATCGGCCGGTGGTTGAAGCACGTGCCGTGGTTGGAGCGGCGGAACTTGTACAGTCCGTAGCTCTTCCGCGTGCCGTCGTCGTGCATGATCGTGATGATGTCCGCGGACAGCTCCTCGACCACGCCGGCCTGCTCGGCGACCAGGACGTCCCCGGCGTCGACCGCGGCGCGCAGCTCCACGCCGGTGCCCACGTACGGAGCCTGGTTGCGCAGCAGCGGAACAGCCTGGCGCTGCATGTTCGCGCCCATCAGCGCGCGGTTCGCGTCGTCGTGCTCCAGGAACGGGATCATCGCGGTGGCGACGGAGACCATCTGCCGCGGTGACACGTCCATGTAGTCGATCTCGAGCGGGTCGATCAGCTCGACCTCGCCGCCCTTGCGGCGGCCGAGGACCTTCTCCTCGACGAAGTGGCCGTCGTCGGTCAGCGGCGCGTTGGCCTGCGCCTTGACGTAACGGTCCTCCTCGTCCGCGGTCAGGTAGTCGACCTGGTCGGTGACCTGGCCCTCGACGACCTTGCGGTACGGCGTCTCGATGAAGCCGAACGGGTTGACCCGCGCGTACGAGCACAGCGAGCCGATCAGGCCGATGTTCGGGCCTTCCGGCGTCTCGATCGGGCACATCCGGCCGTAGTGCGACGGGTGGACGTCGCGGACCTCCATGCCGGCGCGCTCACGGGACAGACCGCCCGGGCCGAGGGCCGAAAGACGACGCTTGTGCGTCAGGCCCGACAGCGGGTTGTTCTGGTCCATGAACTGCGACAGCTGCGAGGTGCCGAAGAACTCCTTGATCGCCGCGCCGATCGGGCGGATGTTGATCAGGGTCTGCGGCGTGATCGCCTCGACGTCCTGCGTGGTCATGCGCTCGCGCACGACGCGCTCGGTGCGGGAGAGGCCGACCCGGATCTGGTTCTGGATCAGCTCGCCGACGGTGCGCAGGCGGCGGTTGCCGAAGTGGTCGATGTCGTCGGTCTCGACCGGCACCTCGACGCCGGCGGAGCTCGTCATCTTGTCCTCGCCGGCGTGCAGCCGGACCAGGTACTCGATGGCCGAGACGATGTCCTCTTCGGTCAGCGTGCCGGTCTCGTACGGGGTGTCGAGGCCCAGCTTCTTGTTGACCTTGTAGCGGCCGACCTTGGCCAGGTCGTAGCGCTTCGGCTTGAAGAACAGGTTCTCCAGCAGCGTCTGCGCGCTTTCCTTCGTGGGCGGCTCGCCCGGGCGCAGCTTGCGGTAGATGTCGAGCAGCGCCTCGTCGGTGCCCGCGGTGTGGTCCTTCTCGAGGGTGGCCAGGAGCGTCTCGGAGAACGAGAAGCGCTCGCGGATCGCCTCGGTGGACCAGCCCAGCGCCTTCAGCAGCACGGTGACCGGCTGGCGGCGCTTGCGGTCGATGCGGACGCCGACGGTGTCGCGCTTGTCCACGTCGAACTCGAGCCACGCGCCGCGGCTCGGGATCACGCGCACGCTGAAGACGTCCTTGTCGGTCGTCTTGTCGACACTGCTGTCGAAGTACACGCCCGGAGAACGCACCAGCTGGGACACGACGACCCGCTCGGTGCCGTTGATGATGAAGGTGCCCTTGTCGGTCATCACCGGGAAGTCGCCCAGGAAGACCGTCTGGCTCTTGATCTCGCCGGTGTTGTTGTTGACGAACTCGGCGGTGACGAACAGCGGGGCCGCGTACGTCATGTCCTTGTCCTTGCACTCCTCGATCGAGGCCTTGACCTCGTCGAAGCGCGGAGCGGAGAAGGACAGGGACATCGAGCCCGAGAAGTCCTCGATCGGCGAGATCTCGTTGAGGACCTCTTCCAGACCGCCGACCGGGTTTTCTTCGCCTTCGTTGACGCGGCGCTCGAACCACGCCTCGTGGCCGGTGAACCACTGGAACGACTGGATCTGGACGTCAAGCAGGTTCGGGGTGGAGAGTGGCTCGCGGATCTTCGCGAAGGAGACCCGCTTGGGCGCTCCGGGGATTCCCGTGGCCTGCGCGCGGGATTCAGCCGAGGTGGTCGCAGCAGTGGCCTGGTTCGCGGGAGAGACTGCCAAGATGCGTCCTTCCGGGGACAATGAGCGGTGAGCAGCCGCGATGGCAACAGCTGTCGCGGACTGTCAGGGGTGCCGTGTGCCCACTATCCTAACTACCGGCTCCGGGCAGCCTGAAAGAGGGCAGCGCAAAGAGGCAGTCTAGCCCGGATGGCGCGGTCTGTCCAGGGGGCACTCCAGACGGGGCCCAGCCTGCATCGCGTCACCTTCGGGCAGTGCGTCTCCCTGAGCGTCACTGCGTCCTCGGCTCCCGGTTCGCACCGGGTTTTCGCGCCCCTCCCGCAAGGTTCGCGTTCCCCGGCCGTGACCGTTGGCAGTAAGCGTGAACCCACGCGGCTTTGGAGTCAAGATGCCGCGCGGCGGTCCCGCCGGTTGGCGCAGCGTCGAAGGCGGACAGCACAGGGTGACCGTTCCCGCGGGCGTCGAGGTTACCGCCGGGTACCCGCGGACGGTCGCCCAGGTCGGCCGGGCTGCGGTGCAGGTGGGCGGCCCTGCCGGGTTTCCGGCGGCGGTTTCCGCATCGGTGTGGCGGGCGCGGGATGGATCACATTCCACGAGCGGTCGCGGGCCCGATGTTGGCCGGGAGAGTGGGGTTCTTTCGGGAAACGGACTGGGCTTCGGCGGCGTTTCCATCTGCCGGATCTGGGAACGAAGGCCGCGGGATTGAGCTCTGCAGGCCTCGCGCGGACCGGCTGAGCTTCCAGCCCGCCAATGCTCTACAGCCACCCAGGCAGCGGCTCGGCCCGCCGCACCCACTCCTCAGGCAACCGGTGCTCCCCCGCCGCCAGTACTCCGCCGGTGATCGCGCCGACGGTGTCCACGTCGTCCGCGACCTGCGCGACCGTCCAGAGTGCGTCCTCGTAACTGCGGTGGTGCCGAGCCGCGGCCCACAAGGCCAGCGGCACCGTGTCGTGCGCGGCCATCTCGCGCCCGACGCCGAGTTCGGCGGCCGCCGTCCGGGCATCCGCGTCGATCAGCCGCACAGCCGTTTCCAGCGCCGTACGCACCTTTCCCGGCGGCACGAACGGCAACACCCCTTGCAGCAGCTCCGCCCCGCCCAACTGAGGTGTCACCGCGCGGAGCGACGCCGCCACAGCCACCGCGACCGTCCCCGCGACGCCTTCGAAGTGCGAATGCGTCACGACCGACGAGCGTTCCGCGTCCTGCAAAACCCGGGGTAGGTCCGCGCCGTGAAACGCGCCCAGCGGCGCCGCCCGCATCGCTCCGCCGTTGCCCCACGAGCCGCCGCCGAAAGACTGGCTGGCCAGCGCTCGCCAGGATTCGCCCCGGCGGATGTGGGCGAGCAGGCGTTCGGTTCCCGGCCCGTACCCGCGGTCCGGGTCGTAGTGCGCGGCGAACGAGGCCGCGAGCGCGTCCTGGTCCACGCGGCCGCAGCGGCGCAGGACGGCGTACAGCGAGCAAGCCATCTCGGTGTCGTCCGTCCAGAGCCACGGCTCCTCGGGCAGCTTGCGGGCGACCACCTCGGGGTGGTCTCCGGGCAAAGTGCAGCGAGCGCCGAAGGCGTCCCCCAGGGCTAAACCGCGCAGACAGGCCAAGGCAAGATCCGCGTTCACCGGCGAAGAGTAGCCACTTCTTCACGCCTTCACTGGGTAAACTGCCGAATGGATCACGAGTTCCGGCGGGGGTGTGCACGACGGTGACAGCCGACTCGCTTCCCGAGCTGATCCTGCGCAGGCTGGTGATCAGCGAGCAGGTCGCCGCCGCGAAGTTCGGGGCTGGACGGCCCGTCGACGATCCCGTCCGCGAAGAGCGCGAGCTCGCCCGCGTCCGGGCCCTCGCCCGCGACCTGGGCCTCGACCCGGACCTCGCCGCCGACTTCCTCTCCGACCAGATCGCGGCGAGCAAGCAGGTGCAGCATCGGCTTTTCGCGCGCTGGACCGCGCATCCCGACGAACGGCCGTCCGCCGGCCCCGACCTGTCTGTGCTGCGCGCCGAATTGGACGGCCTCACGGTCGCTCTGCTGGACCGGCTGGCCGCTTCCGTCCCCGAACCTCTGACCCCGCCGGAAACCCCGCACGAGCTGACGCAGGAGCCGCTCCGGACGGCCTACCGGACGCTGGCACGCCAACGGCCCGCCCCCGGAGCTTCCGGGAACGGGCCGTGACGCCTGGCTGAGACCGCCTCTACTTCGACGGCGGGGCCGAAGCCGGGGCGGACGGCGCGGGTGCGCCAGCGGCCGGTCCGGCGGCCTTGTAGGTGTCCATGTCGGTGATCTTCCAGGTGTTGCCCTGCAGCTGGGCGTCCACGTGCATCTGCGCCGTGCCGGCCGCGGTCTGCTTGGTGTCCGCGCGCGTCGACGTCTGGTCGATGAACAGCATCACCCGGGCGAGGTCGCCGTTCAGCCGGATCACCGCGCTGCGGGTGACCTTGCAGGTCACGACCACCTTCTGCTCCGGCGCGAGCTTCTTGACCTGGCCCATCAGCGCGTTGTAGCTGGCCTTGACCTGGTCGGTCGCGAGCAGCTGGTTGGCCGCGTCCTCGGTCTTCTTGATGTTGTTGAAGTCGTAGGAGAACAGCGTCTCGATGGCCTTCGAGACCTGGTCCTTGACCTGCGCGGTCTTCGCCACGTCGAGCACCGCGCGGTTGCTCGTCGAATCGGCCGCGTCCGAGCCCTTGACCTGGAAGATGACCGCCGCGGCCACCAGAGCCAGTCCGACGACCAGCAGCAGCGCGACCCGCACGGTGTTGCGGCTGACCACGGACCGCTGCGCCGGAACCGCGGCTGCGGCGTCCTCGCGCGTGCGTGCCTTGGTCTCGGCCTCCTCGACGTCCGAGGGCTTCTCCGAACCGGTGTCCCGCTTCTTCCGTCGCGGGCTCGGCCGGGCCGGTTTCTCTTCCTCGACGGTCTCGCCGGTGAGCGCGTCGATCTCTTCGGCCGGGGCTTTCTCGGCGACCGCGGAAGCCTCGGGTTCAGCGGCGTCTTCCTCGACTGCGGTCCCCGCGACCTCGGTTTCGGCGGGTTCGGTCTCCGGCTCCGCCGGACGCGCCAGTCCGCCGCGGGGGATCCGCAGCTCCTGGGTCACCTCGGCCGGGTCGGCGTCAGGGAGCGGCCGCGGCCGGGGGCGCGGTGTGGGCGAGGCCGCCGGCGCCGCCGGGTCCGACGGCTTGCGCAGCCCGGCGACCTTCGGCCTGCGGGCCGGTGGCGTGCTGCTGCGCGGTGGCTGGCGACGGGAGGGGGGCACTGCGGAACTCCGATCTGCGGGTGAAGCTACTGGCCGGCGGCGACGAGCGGCACTTGGTCGATCCCGGACAGCTTCCAGTCGCTGCCGACCCGGGTCATCTGGACCTCGAGCCGCAGCGCCTTGGTGGCGTTCTTGCCGCCCGCCGAGGTGTCCGTGCTGATCGCGGCCAGGAAGCTGGCCTTGCCGTCGTGGTCGTTGAGCTCCTCGACCGCGATGTCCTGGATCGTCGTGGTGACCTTGACCTTCTGGTCGGTCAGCGCCTTCGAGTAGTTCGGCTGGGCCTGCGCGATCTGCTTGGCCATGTCGTCGCTCGACACCGACTTCTGCTTGGCGAAGTAGTCGTCGAGATGCTGGTAGTCGACCTGGGTGTAGGCCAGCACCGCGGCGGCGCCCTCCTTGAGCACGTCGTCGCGTGCAGCGGCGAGGTCCCGGTCGCCGTCCATCTCCGCGACCAGCCACATGATCCCGAACACGATCGCCACCACCAGCGCGGCGAGAGCGAACGCCCCGGACCCGAGCAGCCAGACGCGCGGCGATCCGGGAAGCGTCCACTTTTCCTTCGCCGCCGCCGTTGCCGGTTCGGGCGTCTCAGCGGTCACCTCTTCCTCGGCGACCGCGTGCTCGGCACTCATAACACTCCAGAGTAGGTAACAGTCATCAAATCCCAGTCAGCCGAGCCCCAGCAGCGAGCCCATGCTGTTCAGGGACACCCCGGGGCTGCCGACCACGCCCGGCACCTGAGCGTCGCGCTGCTCCTGCAGCTGCTGCGCGGGCCGGTTCTGGTTCGCCGCGATGTCCTGCTGCGACGGCTGCACCGGCACGCCGTTGTAGGGCGCGTTCTGGGAACCCCGGACGTTGATCGGGCTGCCCTTCGGTTCCGCACAGTAGGCCTTGTCGTCCTCCGGCCGGGGCGAGGTGTCCGACCCCGGACGGTACTGGCTGTAGGGCAGATAGCCCTTCGTGCACGACGGCGGGTTGAACAGGTTCAGCACCAGGCCGAGGTGCGCGGTCCCGTCGCCGGGGGCCACCGACGGCGCGGCGGCCGCCAGTGCCGGGTAGGTCACCAGGCCCTGTTCGAGACCGTCCAGCCGGGTCACGGTCAGGTTGGCCGTGGTCAGCAGGTTCGCGGTCAGCGCGCCGAGACCGGGCCCGGTCTCCTTGACGACCTCGCTGATCTGGGTCGCCACCTGGGGGGTGACGCCGATCAGCTTGCGCAGGTCGCCGTCGGAGTTCTTGAGCGTCCCGCTGAGCTGGTTGAGGCTCTTGGAGAAGGACGCGAAGTTCGACGCCTCGTCGTTCTGCGTGTCCAGCACCTGGCCGCCGGCCTGCAGCAGCTGCACGGTCTGCGGCAGGTACTGCTGCGCGGTGGTGGTGAAGCTGCGCGCGGTGTCGAGCAGCCTCTGCAGGTCGCCGCCGGTGCCGCGGAACGCGTCGTAGGACTCGTCGACGACCTTCCGCAGCGAGTCGGTCGGCACCGAGGCCGACAGCGAATCGAGGTCGCCGAGGAGCCGGTCGGTGCTGACCGGGGTCGTGGTGCGCGCGGCCGGGATCACCGAACCGCTCGCCAGGTACGGGCCCTGGTCGTTCTTCGGCCGCAGGTCCACGTACTGCTCGCCGACCGCGGACCGGTTGGCGATGACCGCGTCGAGGTCGGACGGCACGCGCGGGGCCGACGGGTCGATGTTCAGGTCCGCCTCGAGCCCGGTCTGGGTCAGCCGCAGCTGCCCGACGCGGCCGACGTTGAACCCGCGGTAGGTCACCTCGGCGTTGGTGAAGATCCCGCCGGATTCGTTGAGCTGCAGCTTGACCGTGTAGCCGCTGCTGCCGAAGACCGTGCCGAGGCCGGCGAACCGGATCAGCGCGTACACGATGGCCACGACCGAGATGATCGCGAAGACCACCAGCTGGATTTTCGTCCTGCGCAGCAACATCAGCCAGCACCTCCGGAAAGCACCCCGAACAGGCCGGACAACCCGCCCTGCGACGGCTGTCCGCCGCCCTGGCCGCCGGTCGAAGACGGAGCCGGCTGCTGTTGCTGCGCGGGCTGGCTGCCCGGGAACGACAGCGGCGGCGGCTGGTTCGACGGCGTGCCCTCGACGCCGCCGGTCAGCCCGGGAGCCGGGATCAGGCCGTTCAGCCCGTTCTGCCTGCTGCGGCCCAGGTTGTCGATGACGTCCTTGAGGTTCAAGTCGATCTTGGCGAACAGGTTGAAGTAGTCGCCCTTGACGTCGTTGTAGGCCTGGTCGGTGAACGGGTAGGTCAGCAGGATCTCCAGCGCCTTGGGCAGGTCGTTGCCCGCCTCGCCGAGCTTCTGCAGCGTCGGCGTGAGCGCCTTCAGGTCCGCCACCAGGTCCGCCTTGCTCCGGTTCACCGTGTCAGTCGCGACCCCGGAGAGGTTGTTGAGCGCGTTCAGCATGGTCACCAGCTGGCCACGCTGCTGTTCCAGCACCCCGAGCCCGGGCCCGAGGTTGTCGACCGCGCCGACCAGCTTGTCCTTCTGGTCACGCAGCGTCATGGACAGCCGGTTGAGGCCGTCGAGCGCGCGGGTGATGTTGGCCGACTGGTTGTCGAGGTTGGTGACCAGCTCGTTCGCGTTGTTGAGCAGCGCCTTGATGTCCGGCTCGCGGCCGGACGTGGCGTTGTTGAGCTCCTTGGTGATCGTGTTGAGCTGGTCCACGCCGCCGCCGTTGAGCAGCAGGGACAGCGCACCGAGCACCTCCTCGACCTCGACGTCGCGGCCGGTGCGCGCGAGCGGGATGGTCGCCCCGTTCGCCAGCTGCCCGGTCGCCTCGTTCCCGCCCGGCGAGGCCAGCTCCACGTACTTCTCGCCGAGCAAGCTCGACTGCTTCACGTTGGCCATCGCGTTGGCGGGCAGCTTGACGTCGCCGTTGACCTCGACGGTCACCTCGGCGTGCCAGCCGTCCGGCGTCAGCCCGATCGACTTGACCTGCCCGACCGGCACCTCGTTGACCTTCACCCCGGACTGCGGGACGAGGTCGAGCACGTCCTTGAACTGGATCTTCACCGTGTACGGATGGCTGCCGAGGTCGGCCCCGCCGGGCAGCGGGACGTCGTAGACGCCGTTGAACGAGCAGCCGCTCAGCACGAGCGCGGTCACCGTGGCGAGCGCCCCGCCCGCGGCGAACTTCGTCAGTCGCTTCACGTCAGCTCCCCTGCGTCCCGTAGACCTGGCCCTGCAGCGGGAGCGGCAGCGGCGGCAGCTGGCCGTTCTGCATCGCCTGGATGACCTGCGCGGTGGACGGGAGCGGAACCGCGCCGTCGACCACCTTGGCGATGCCGTCGCAGGCGTTGCCGAGCAGCTGCTTGGTCACCGAGGTCTGCTTGAGCAGGCTGCAGACCATCACCAGCGGCGGCTGGGTCAGCTCGTTGAGGTTCGGCCGCGTGTCGAGCGTGCCGGACGAGCCGTTGTAGACGCCGACGATGTTCTCCAGTGCCACCGGCGCGACGTCGAGGATCTCGGCGAGCGAGCTGCGCTGGTCCACCAGCACCTTCGTCACGCTGGCCAGTTTGTCCACATTGGACTTCAATCGGCCGCGGTTGCGTTCGATGAAACCCTGCACCGACTGCAGCGTGGTGCCGAGCTGCTGCACCGTCTGGGCGAGATTGTCCTTCTCCCCGGCGAGGAATCCGCTCACGTCGGCGAGCTGGCTTTCGAACTGGCGCACCTGGCCGTCGCTGTTGGCGAGCGTCTGGGAGAACTTGCCCAGGTTCTGCACCGTCTGGAAGAGGTCGTCCTTGTTGCCCGCCAGCGTTCCGGACGCCTGCCCGAGCTTGGTGATCGTGTCGTGCAGCGCCTTGCCGTTGCCGTCGAGGTTGTTCGCCGCGGTGTTCAGCAGGTCCGACAGCGAGCCGTTCTTGTTGGCCCCGTTCGGCCCCAGCGTCTCGCTGACCTTGGCGAGGCTGGCGGCGAGCTGGTCGACCTCCAGCGGCACCTCGGTGCGGTCGAGGCCGATCGTCGCGCCGTCGGAGATCCGCGGGCCGCCGGTGTAGGCCGGGGCGAGCTGGATGTAGCGGTCGCTGACCAGCGACGGGGCCACGATCAGCGCCTTCGCGTCGGCGGGCACCGCGACCGAGCGGTCGTATTCGAGGTCGACCCGGACCTGGTTGCCCATCGGCTGGATCTTGGTCACCGTGCCCATGTCCACGCCGAGCATCCGGACGCTGTTGCCCTCGTAGAGGCCGACGGCGCCGGAGAAGTACGCGGTCAGGTGGTTGCGGCCGGCGTCCTTGAGGGTCCACCAGAGCGCGCCCGCCACCACGAGCGCGAGCACGATCGCGATCGTCATGCCGCGCATGAGCGACTGGCCGAAGCGGGTGTCGGTCATTTGGAGTTGCACCCCTCCGGATTGAGCGGGCCGACCGAAGGAAGCACCAGGCCGCAGATGTAGTTGTCGAACCAGTGCCCGGTGCCGATCGTGTTGTTGAAGACCCGGATGAACGGCGCGAACTTCTGGATTCCCTGCGCCAGCGAGTCCTGGTTGCGCTGCAGCATCGACGTGAGCTGGTCGAGCTGGGTGAGCACCGGGTTCAGCTGGCCGTCGTTGTCGTCGACCAGGCCCTGCAACTGCGTCGAGAGCTGCCTCGAACCGTCGAGCAGCGTCTTGATCGCCTGCTCGCGCTTGCCGATCTCGTCGAGCAGCTGGTTGCCGTCGGTGATCAGCTTCTGCACCTCGGCGTCGCGGTCGACCAGCGTCTGCGACACCTCCCGCGTGTTGGCCAGCAGGTTCGCCAGCTGCGAATCGCGCTTGGCGATCGTGTCCGACAGCTTCGACAGCCCGGACAGCGCGCCCTTCACGTCCTGCGGGGTGTTCGAGAACGTCTGGGTGATCGCCTCGAAGCTCTTGGACAGCTGGTTCGTGTCGATCGCGTCGACCGTCTGCGACAGGCCGCGGAACGCGTCGAGCACGTCGTACGGCGACATCGTGCGGTCGCGCGGGATCGGGCTGCCCGGGTCGAGCGTGCCGTTGCCCTGCGGGTCGAGCGCGAGGTACTTCTGGCCCAGCAGCGTCTTGATCTTGATCGCCGCCGTGGTCTTGTCGCCCATCCAGGCGTCCTTGACCTTGAACGACACCTTGACGTTCGGGCCGTCGAGCTTGATGTCGGACACCTTGCCGACCTTCACGCCGGCGATCCGCACGTCGTTGTCCTTCTGCAGCCCGGCCGCTTCGGAGAAGTCCGCGCTGTAGGTGGTGCCGCCGCCGATCACCGGCAGGTCGTCGGAGTTCAGCGCGGCGACGAGGCCGAGCGCCATCACCGCGATGCCGACCAGGGCGATCGGGATCGGATTGCGTTTCTGGAAGGACTTCATGGCTTGCACCTGTCCCGACTCACCGGCGCGAGCGTGAAGTTCGTCGGCGGCAGCAGCGGCGGCGCGCCGACCGTCCCGGTCATCTCGCAGGAGTAGAAGTTGAACCACGAGCCGTAGTCGGCGGTGCGCGTGAGCGCACTGACCTTCTTCGGCATGAACTGGATGAAGTGTTCGACAAGCGGCTCGTTCTGGTTCAGGTTCGTGGTGAGCTTGCCCAGAGCGGCGATGTCGTCCTTCAACGGCGCCCGCGCGTCGGTCAGCAGACCGGCGGTCGTGGTGGCCAGGTTGCCCAGCCCCTCGATCGCGTCGCCGATCGGCTTGCGGTCCGCGGCCAGGCCGGACACCAGCTGCTGCAGCTTCACGATCAGGTCGTTGAGCTGCGGGGTGTGCTGGTTGACCGTGTCCAGGACCGAGTTGAGGTTGTCGATGACCTCGCCGATCACCTGGTCCTTGTTGGCGATCGTGGTGGCCAGCGAGGCTGTGTGGGACAGCAGGCTTTCCACCGTGCCGCCCTCGCCCTGCAGCACCTGGATGACCTCGTAGGACAGCTTGTTGACGTCGTCCGGGTTCAGCGCGGTGAACAGCGGCTTGAACCCGTTGAACAGTTCGGTCAGGTCCAGCGCGGGCGTGGTGCGCTCGAGCGGGATCGTGTCGCCCGGCTTGAGCGTCGCGCCGCTGGTGTCGTCGCCCTCGCCGAGCGAGACGTAGCGCTGGCCGACCAGGTTGCGGAACTTGATCTGCGCCGTGACGCCTGCCGGGAGCTTGCGCCCGGAGTCGACCTCGAAGTCCACCTGCGCCTGGCGCTTGTCGACGATCTTCACGTCCTTGACCTGGCCGACGCGGACGCCCGCGATGCGCACGTCGTCGTTCGGCAGCAGGAGCGTGGCGTCGGTGAACCGCGCGGAGTAGGTGCTGGTGCTGGTGGTGTTGATGTTCGCGATGCTGATGCCGAGCACTGTCGTGAACAGCACCGTGACGACCACGAAGATCGACAGCTTGATCAGCGGTGCGGCGAGTCCCCTCACTTGACCGTCACCTCCGTGCCCCGGTAGAGCGGGCCGACGAGCAGCGAGCCCCAGCCCGGGAACTGTCCCTGCGGAATCCCCATCTCCGGGCTGACCAGCGCGGCGAGGAAGTTGTTCTCGGCCGCGGTGTTGACCGGGTTGCCGCCCGAGGCTCCGCCGCCGTTGAGCCCGGCCGCGTCACCCTTGAAGTTGGCCGGGTTCAGGCCCTCGCCCACGGTCTTCGGAGCCGGACCCTGTTTGGTGCCGTCCTTGAACGGGCCGTCCGGCGGCTCCTGCGGGAACGGGTCCGGCGCGGGGTTGAGGTCGTAGCAGCGCGGACCGCGCTTGTCCTCGAACCGCGGTTCCTCGCCCGGCTTGTACGGCCCGCGGTTCACGACGACCTCAATGGTCGCGTTCAAGCCGGGCTTGCCGTTGTACTTGCCCAGCGCCGCGTCCGCGACCGGCACGACCTTCGCCATCTGCTTCAGCACGCACGGGTATTCCGGCGAGTACTTCGCGAGCAGCTCCGCGGTCGGGCGCGCGGTGCTGGCGAGGCTGATCAGGTTCTGCGAGTTCGCTTCCAGGAACGACTGCAGGTCCTGCGACGCCGTGGTGAGGTTGCCGTAGAGGCTCGAGAGGTTCGCCTGCTCGGCGACCACGGTGCGCGTCGTCGTGCTCAGGTTGTCCAGGCTCTGCACCAGATCCGGCGTCGCGTTGCTCAGGTGCCCGGAGAACTCCGCGAGCGCCTGCAGGTTGTGCTGCAGTTCCGGCTCGTGCGGGTTCAGGTCGCCGATGTACTGCCCGAGCTGCGAAAGCGTTTCGCCGAGCGGTTTGCCGCGGCCCTGCAGCGCGGTCGAGATCGCGCTGAGCGTGCTGGACAGCTTCTGCGGCTGAACCGCCTGCAGCACCGGCATCAGGTGCTCCAGCGCCTGCTCCAGTTCGATCGCGCTCGAAGTGCGGTCCTGGGTGATCACGTCGCCCTGGGAAAGCGTTTTGGCCGACGGGTCCTTCGGAATCTCCAGCGACACGTAGCGTTCGCCGAACAACGTCTTCGGAAGGAAGCGCGCGGACACGTTCTCCGGAATCAGCTTCACCGACTCCGGGTCCATCGCCAGCGTCAGTTCCGCGCCGTTCTCGGTGGCCTTGATGTCCTGCACCGAACCGACGATCAGACCGCGGACCTTCACGTCGGACTGCTTGAGCAATTGGTTGCCGATGCTGCCCGCGTCGAGCTTCACCGTGACGAACTTGCTGAACGCCTTGTCGTACATCGCGATGCTGAGCGCGATCCCGCCGACGAGCACCGCCACCAGCAGCAGGCCGAGCAACCTGCGCCGTAGTGTGGTCATCCCGCAATCCTCACCGTGACGTCGGTTCCCCAAATCGCGAAACCGATGAAGAAGTTCACGACCGAAACCGTGACGATGGAAAGCCGCACCGCGCGGCCGACGGCCACGCCCACCCCGGCGGGCCCGCCGCTGGCCCGGTACCCGAAGTAGCAGTGCGAAAGAATGATCAAAACGCTGAAGATCAGCACCTTGATGAACGAATAGAGCACGTCTTGTGGTGGTAGGAACAGGTCGAAGTAATGGTCGTAGGTACCCGCGGATTGTCCGTAGATATAGATAACGACCAGCCGCGAGGCGAGGTACGAGCTCAGCAGGCCGATCACGTACAGCGGGATCACGGCCACGAACCCGGCGATGATCCGCGTGGTCACCAGGTACGGAAGGCTCGGCACGGCCATCACCTCGAGCGCGTCGATCTCCTCGGAGATCCGCATCGCGCCGAGCTGCGCGGTGAAGCCCGCGCCGACCGTCGCCGACAGCGCCAGCCCGGCGACCAGCGGCGCGATCTCGCGGGTGTTGAAGAACGCGGTGAGGAAGCCGGTGAACGCCGAGGTGCCGATCGAGTTCAGCGCCGAGTAGCCCTGCAGGCCGACGAGAACACCGGTGAACAGGGTCAGGCCGACCATCACGCCGACCGTGCCGCCGATGACCGCGAGCGAGCCGGAGCCGAAGCTCACCTCGGCCAGCAGCCGCAGCACTTCCTTGGTGTAGCGGCGCAGCGTGCGCGGCGTCCACAGCAAAGCCCGGCCGTAGAACGACATCTGGTCGCCGAGCGTGTCCAGGGTCTCGAGCGGCCGGTTGGCGATCCGCTTCGCCCCCGCGAGGAACGTCATGGTCAGTCCAGCTTTCCGGGCACGAGCTGCAGGTAGATCAGCGTGATCACGAAGTTCACGACGAAGAGCAGCAGGAACGTGATGACGACCGACTGGTTCACCGCGTCGCCGACGCCCTTCGGGCCGCCGCTCGGGTGCAGGCCGCGATAAGCCGCCACGACCGCGGCGATGAAGCCGAAGATCAGCGCCTTGATCTCGCCGACCCAGAGGTCGGGCAGCTGCGCGAGCGCGGAGAAGCTGGACAGGTACGCGCCCGGGGTGCCGCCCTGGAGCACGACGTTGAAGAAGTAGCCGCCGAGCACGCCGATGACGCTGACCATGCCGTTGAGCAGGAGCGCGACGAGCATCATGGCGAGCGTGCGCGGCACGATCAGGCGCTGGACCGCGGAGACGCCCAGCACCTCCATCGCGTCGATCTCCTCGCGGATGGTCCGCGCGCCGATGTCCGCGCAGACCGCGCTTCCGCCCGCGCCGGCCACCAGCAGCGCGGTGACCAGTGGACTGGCCTGCTGCACGGTCGCCAGCACCGAACCCGCACCGGTGTAGGACTGCGCGCCGAGCTGGCGGGCGAGCGCGCCGAACTGCAGCGAGATGACCGCGCCGAACGGGATCGCGACGAGCGCGGTCGGCAGGATCGTCACGCTCGCGACGAACCAGGCCTGCTGGATGAACTCGCGGAACTGGAACGGGCGCTGGAAGATGCCGCGGATGATGTCGAGGCCGAGCGCGAACAGGTTCCCGGTCTCCCGCAGCATGCCGTAGCCGGGGATCTTGGCCGAGGTGGTGGTCACGCGCCACCCTGCCCGTGCCGGGGCGACCGGCCGTCCGCGCCGGGAATGCGCGCGACCTGGTCGGCGGGAAGCTGTCCCTGGTGCTGGTCGGGCACCGGGCCCGGCGCGCTGACCGGCGGGAGCTGCTGCGTGTCCTCCGGGCCGCGCTGGTGGTGGAAGGCGCCGGGGTTGGGCCGCACGTTGTAGTACCGCTGCTGCTCGGGCGTCAGGGATTCGATGATCCCCTCCTGCGCGCTCGGCGGGAGCGTGTGCAGGATCCGCATGACGCGGTCCATCCGCCGCTTCGCTCCGGCCCGCTCCGGAACGCCCGGGCTGACCTGCATCTGCGGCACGACGCCGCGCACGTCCTCGTTGAGCACGTCGCCGTGCCCGGCGGCGGCCTCGGCCTGCTCGCGGGCCATCTGGGCGCTGTCCTTCTCCTCGGACATGCCGATCGGGCCGAGCTTGCGGCCGTTGAGGAACTGCTCGACCACCGGCTCGTCGCTGGTCAGCAGCACCTCGCGCGGGCCGAACATGACGAGTTCCTTGCGGAACAGCATGCCGAGGTTGTCCGGCACCGTGCGGGCGAGGTTGATGTTGTGCGACACGATCAGGAACGTCGCGTCGATCTGGGCGTTGACGTCCAGGAAGAGCTGCGAGATGTAGGTCGTGCGGACCGGGTCGAGACCGGAGTCCGGCTCGTCGACCAGGATGATCTCCGGGTCCAGCACGAGAGCGCGGGCGAGGCCGGCGCGCTTGCGCATACCGCCGGAGATCTCGCCGGGGAGCTTCTTGTCCGCGCCGGCCAGACCGGTGATCTCGAGCTTCTCCAGCACGATCCGGCGGATCTCGGTCTCGGACTTCTTCGTGTGCTCCCGCAGCGGGAAGGCCACGTTGTCGTAGAGGTTCATCGAGCCGAACAGCGCGCCGTCCTGGAACAGGACGCCGAACAGCTTCCGGATCTCGTACAGCTTGTGCTCGGAGCAGGTGACGATGTCGACGCCGTTGATGACGCACCGTCCGCGGTCCGGCTTGAGCAGCCCGATCATCGACTTCAGGAACACGGACTTGCCGGTTCCGGACGGGCCGAGCATCGCCGAGACCTCGCCGGGAGGCAGGGTCAGCGTCACGTCCCGCCAGATGGTCTGCTTTCCGAAGGACTTCGTCAGACCTTCGATGACCACCTCGGCACCCATCGCACCTCCAGGAGCTGTTCCGCGTCGTCGCGCACCGCCGCCCCGTCGCCGCTGGCAGCGGCGGAGCTCGCGCGGCGAACTCCGCTTCAACCAGGTGCAACGAGCTGAGCGCGAACAGGTTACTCACCAGTTTTGTACTCTGGCCAGCCCCCGTGCACGCCTCACGCGACGGGGATCCAGTACGGCGACCGCTGGCAGCACCGTAGTGCACGTCACGTTCGGCCGCAGATCCAGATGGCCGACCGCCGCTCACCCTGACGGGTTAACCGGCGGAAACACGGCAAACAGGGGGTGACCCGAGGTTGCTCGGCAGGCCACTCGTTCGCCTGAACGAGGACGCTTGCGGCCCGGTTCGGCGACTGTGCGAATTTTTTTGCCGCGGACAGCGAAAGGGGCGGGCACCCGGATCGGATGCCCACCCCTTTCGCGGTGGAACTGCAGGCGCTTGCGCGCCCGGGATCACTTGATGGTGATCTTGGCGCCGGCGGCCTCGAGCTTCTCCTTGGCGGCGTCGGCGGCCTCCTTGTCGACCTTCTCGAGGAGCGCCTTCGGAGCGGCCTCGACCAGCTCCTTGGCCTCCTTCAGGCCCAGGCCGGAGACGACCTCGCGGACGACCTTGATGACCTGGATCTTCTTGTCGCCGGCCGAGTCGAGGATGACGTCGAACTCGTCCTGCTCGGCAGCGGCCTCGGCGCCACCGGCGGCGGCACCCGGGGCGGCGGCCACGACGGCGGCCGGGGCGGCGGCGGTGACGTCGAAGACCTCTTCGAATTCCTTCACGAACTCGGACAGCTCAAGGAGGGTCAGCTCCTTGAAGGCGTCGATCAGCTCGGCGGTGCTCAGCTTCGCCATGATGGCTTCCTCTCAGAAAAACGAACGAGACGTTCGGGGTGGGGTGGTTCAGCTCTCGGCGGGTGCTTCGGCTGCTTCGGTACCGGTGGCGTTGCGCTGCTTCTCCTCCAGCGCGGCAGCCAGGCGGGCCACCTGGGACGCCGGCGCCTGGAACAGCGCGGCGGCCTGGGAAAGCTTCGCCTTGAACGCGCCCGCCGCCTTGGCGAGCAGCACCTCGCGGCTGTCGAGATCGGCGATCCTGGTGATCTCGTCCACGGACAGCGCTTTGCCGTCCATGTAGCCGCCCTTGATGACAAGCGCGTTGTTTTCCTTCGCGAAGTCGCGAAGCGCCTTCGCGGCGTCGACTGCCTCGCCCTGCACGAAGGCGATCGCGGTCGGACCGACGAACAGGTCTTCGATCCCCTCGAGGCCGGCGTCCTCAGCGGCACGCTTGACGAGGGTGTTCTTCGCGACCCGGTACTTGGCACTGGTGCCGAGAGCGCGGCGCAGCTGGGACAGCTGAGTCACGGAGAGGCCGGTGTACTCGGTAACGACGGTGGCCGAGCTGCTGCGGAAGCTCTCCGCGATCTCGGCGACGGCCGCCACCTTGTCGGGCTTCGCCATGGTCGCCTCCTCTCTTGGCTAGTGTCACCACTGGCTTCGGCGGAGGCGCCCCCGAACGACAAAAACGCCCACGCGCAGCAGACGCGGGGCGTTGCCCAGCCTTGACGACTGGGGTGAAAGCCTCGTTCCTCCTGCGCAGGCCGTCCGCCGTGCTGCGGAACCTTCGCTCCCCGGAGATCCGGAGAGAACCAGCGGTCTTTGGTAGAACCGTCGACCAGCATACGGGATGGCTCCGCGGGGTTCGCGGGCACCCCCTTGCTGAGCTGCGAGAACCGGGGCAGTCTCGGGAAATCGCGGCGGAGCGGGCATCATTGGTGACGTGGCGGAACAGCGTGATCACGGAAAGCCGGAAGAAACGCCCTCTCCCGGTTCGGGCGGATCCTCGGCGCAACCGCCCGCACCGCCGCAGCCCGGCGGGGGCGAGGTCGCCCCGCGCACTCCCGCTCAGCCGACCGCGCCCCAACCAGCCGCACCGAATCTTCCGCAGTCGAACGGGACCGAGCCGCAGCTGGATCCCGAACAGCTGCGCCAGTTCCAGGAATTCCAGCGATTCCAGGAGTACCTGCGGTTCACCCAGGCCCAGCAAGGCACCGAACCGGCCCCGCACCCGGACGCGGGCTTGGTCCCGGCGGGCAACCGCCAGCCGCTCGCCGGCGGACAGCCGCCATCCCCGCCGAACCAGCCCGGCGCGCTGACCGAGTACGAGGAACCGCCCCGCAACCGCCGCCCGGTGCCGCGCTGGGTGAAGCGCCTCGGCGGGAAGATCCTGGGCTGGGTGATCGCCCTGGTCATCCTCGGCATCCTGGTCAACTGGGGCTACCACCAGATCTTCCCCAGCAACGAGGGCAAAAGCTCAGCCCAGATCGCCGCTGAGGGCGGCGGGACCTACCACACGAACCACATCTTCTCGACCAATCCGAACGAGGCGGTGCGGTTCGTCTACCACAACATCGCCCAGGGCCGGGTCGACGACGCCTGCGGACGATTCCGCGAAGACATCCAGGACAAGTTCGCCAAGGACACCACCGGTCAGCCGGACTGCAAGGTCGCGGTCGAGAAGCTCCACGCGCAAGTGAAGAACATGAACGACTACGCCGAATCGCTCCCGTCCTATGTTTCCGGCCCGACTCCCCCGCCGGTCGTGACGATCGATTCCTGCACGTTCAGCGTGCAGGGCGGCCCGGCGCTGGGCGTGTTCCAAGTGACCAAAGTGGACAAAGGCCAATGGTTGATCACCGGCCACTCGCCCGGCCCCGAGAAATGCCCCGCGCCGCCGACGGCGACCTCCACCCCGGGCTGATCTTCGTCAGGCGGGCGAGCTGATCGGCAACCGGGTCTCCCCCGTGTCCGAGTACGCGAAGAAGTCCACCAGCGCCGCCGCGAAGGCCGGGTGTGCCACCGCTTCCATGTGGTTTCCCGGGACCCGCACCAGCCGCGCGCCCGCGATGCCCGCCGCGAGGCGTTCTGGCTGCGTCGCCAGTTCGTCAGATTCCCCGGCCAGGATCAGCGTCGCCGCCGAGAGGTTCGTCAGCCGCATCGGTCCGTGCGGGGTCGCGTGCATCACCGCGGCCAGCGCTTCGACGTCCGCGCCTGCCCGGCGGGCCAGCCGCCGGAACGGGCGCGCCGCCGAGGGCACCTTCGACCGGTCTTCGGCCAGCAGTCCCTCCGCGATCTGGCTCCGGTTGATCACCCGGGCGTCCACGCCGCCGAAGTCCACGATTCCCGCGCCGACGCCGCCGACCGCGAGGCAGCGGACCCGCCGGTCACGCGTAGCCACCAGCAGCGAGACGATCGCGCCCATCGAGTAGCCCGCCAGGCACACCTCGTCCAGGCCGAGTTCGTCGAACAGCGCGGTCAGGTCCGCGGCCATGATGTCCTCGCCGTAGGCCGCCGGGTCGTGCGGCTTCTCCGACGCGCCGTGCCCGCGCGCGTCCAGCGCGATCACCGTGAAGCCAGCCTTGACCAGCGCGTCCACCACGCCGGGGTTCACCCAGTTCACCTGGGAGTCGGCCGCGAAACCGTGGTGCAGCACGACGGGACGCCGGTGCCGTCCGTCGCCCTCCCAGACCGTGTAGCTCAGCTGGAGCCCGTCGGGGGCGATGAACGTCGTTGGCATATCTCCATGAGACACGAAAAAAGGGTGGTCACGCACGAAGCGTGACCACCCTTTCGCGTGATGTGCGACTCAGACCGCGGCTTCCTCGGCGAGGAGGTTGCGAGTCCGGGCCGGGTCGACCGGGATGCCCGGGCCCATCGTCGTGGTGAAGGTGACCTTCTTGACGTAGCGGCCCTTCGCCGACGACGGCTTGGCGCGCAGGATCTCGTCCAGCGCGGCCGCGTAGTTCTCCACCAGCTTCTCGGTGTCGAACGACGCCTTGCCGATCACCAGGTGCAGGTTCGCCTGCTTGTCGACGCGGAAGTTGATCTTGCCGCCCTTGATGTCCTTCACGGCCTTCTCGACCGCGGGGGTCACCGTGCCGGTCTTCGGGTTCGGCATGAGGCCGCGCGGGCCGAGGATGCGGGCGATGCGGCCCACCTTGGCCATCTGGTCCGGCGTCGCGATCGCGGCGTCGAAGTCGAGCCAGCCACCCTGGATGCGCTCGATCAGTTCGTCGGTGCCGACCGCGTCGGCGCCAGCGGCTTCGGCCTCGGCGGCCTTGTCGCCGACGGCGAAAACAATGACGCGGGCGGTCTTACCGGTGCCGTGCGGCAGGTTCACGGTGCCGCGGACCATCTGGTCGGCCTTGCGCGGGTCGACCCCGAGACGCATCGCGACCTCGACGGTCGCGTCCATCTTCGTCTTGGAGGTCTCCTTCGCCAGCTTCACGGCCTCGAGCGGCGCGTACAGCCGCGCCTTGTCGATCAGCTCCGCGGCCTGGCGGTAGGCCTTGCTGTGCTTGGTCATGCTTCTGTCCTTAAGTCAGGTGGATCAGTGTGGTGTTGCAGAGCCAGCACATGGCTCTCCCACTCGAGCTAGCGCGAAATCGCGCCGCCTCAACGAAGTCGAGGCAATTACTCCACGGTGATGCCCATGGAGCGGGCAGTGCCGGCGATGATCTTCGCGGCCTGGTCGATGTCGTGCGCGTTGAGGTCGGTCTCCTTGGTCTTCGCGATCTCGCGGACCTGGTCCCAGGTGACCTTGGCGACCTTGGTCTTGTGCGGCTCGCCGGAGCCCTTCTCCACGCCCGCGGCCTTGAGCAGCAGCTTGGCGGCCGGCGGCGTCTTCAGCTTGAAGTCGAACGACCGGTCTTCGTACACGGAGATCTCGACCGGGACGACGTCCCCGCGCTGCGATTCGGTCGCGGCGTTGTAGGCCTTGCAGAACTCCATGATGTTGACGCCGTGCTGACCCAGCGCCGGGCCGACCGGCGGCGCGGGGTTGGCCGCACCCGCCTTGATCTGCAGCTTGATGATCGCCGCAAGCTTCTTCTTCTTGGGTGGCATTACCTTGTGTCCTTCTTAACTGACGTGAGTCCCCCGCACACCTGCCAGTACGCGGGGACTGCCGACCGGGATGGCCCGGCCGTCAGATCTTGGAGACCTGGCTGAACGAGAGCTCGACCGGGGTCTCCCGGCCGAAGATCGACACCAGGACCTTCAGCTTCTGCCCGTCGACGTTGACCTCGGAGATCGTGGCGGGCAGCGTGGCGAACGGGCCGTCCATGACGGTGACCGACTCGCCGACCTCGAAGTCGACCTCGACGGCGGGCGCGCCGGACTGGGCGGCCGCGGCGGATTCGCCGCCCTTGGCGGCCTTGGCCGGGGCTTCCTTCTCGACCTGCGGGGCGAGGAACTTCAGCACCTCGTCCACGGTCAGCGGCGACGGCCGCGAAGTGGCTCCGACGAACCCGGTGACGCCAGGGGTGTTGCGCACCGCGCTCCACGACTGGTCGTTGAGGTCCATCCGGACCAGGATGTAGCCGGGCAGCACCTTGCGCTGCACCTGCTTGCGCTGGCCGTTCTTGATCTCGGTGACCTCTTCGGTCGGGACCTCGATCTGGAAGATGTAGTCCTCGACGTCCAGGGTCTGGGTACGCGTCTCGAGGTTGGTCTTGACCTTGTTCTCGTAACCGGCGTACGAGTGCACGACGTACCACTCGCCCGGCGCGGCCTTGAGCTCGGCGCGCAGCGCGGCGACCGGGTCGTCCGCCTCGGGGGCGGGCTCGGTCACGTCGGCGTCGTCCGAATCCTCGGCGGCGGCGGACTCGTCGGTGTCGGCGGCGACCTCGTCCTCGGCGACGGGCACCTCGACGGGCTCGGCGGACTCCTCGTCGCCGGGTGCCGTCTGCACCTGCTCGTCGGAAAGCTCGGTCAGGTCGCGACCGGCTTCGGTGCCGTTGTCGGAGGTCACGTTCCGTCCTCTCAGTTGATCGCTTGCCGGGCCGGACCGGGGCCCGGCCAGCGCGGTGGCGCGCCCGTCGGGCGTCAGCCGAAGACCAGCCCGACCAGCTCCTTGAAGCCGAGATCGAGACCGCTCACGAGGGCCACCATGAACACCACGAACACCAGGACGACCGCGGTGTAGGTGACCATCTGCTTGCGGTTGGGCCAGATGACCTTGCGCAGTTCGGCCCAGACCTCGCGGATGAACCGCGTGAACCGGGCGAACAGGGAGGCCTTCTTGGGCTTCCGGTCCCGTTTGGGGGTGGGCGCGCCCTTGGCGTCGGCGGGCTTCGCGACCTTGTCGCCCGCCTTGCCGGACGGACGGGTCGAGCCCGGCCGTGCCTCGGACTTGCCTGCCGGCCGAGCGGAAGCGCGGCGTTCGCGCCGAGCCGCGGCGGACACCGGGCGGGATTCGACTCCGGGCTGCTTGCCCGAATCGCCCTGCTCGTGCTCGCCGCTGGCGTCGCTGTCGCTCACGACCACTCCTCCGCTCCACCAGTTCCCGTACGCAGGGGTGACAGGACTTGAACCTGCAACCTGCGGTTTTGGAGACCGCTGCTCTGCCAATTGAGCTACACCCCTGTGGAGCCGGGTCACCCTGGCTCCGGAGGACGCATTCCATCGTCCCCACCATCCGGCGGGGATGACCGTAGTGCGTTCCGAGTTCCGAAGTCTACGGCAAGCCGGATGCCGCCTTGCAACCCAGCCCCCTCGACGCCCCCGCGGCACCCCGGAGGCCGTCGTTCCGGGCCGTTCGGACAGCACCCGGGAACTCGCGGCGAAGATCACCTGTTCGTGCGAACATAGGCCCGTGGCCGTTATCCGATTAATCGCAAAGCCGTCGGCGCCCGTCGCCTCGCCCGGTTTCGCGACCGCTTCGGATTCCCGGCACGGCAAGCGAAATCGCTTTCGCCCCGGCGAATTTTCCCGCCAGGAAGCCAAGACCGGACTGGCGGAAGATGATCTTCGTTGACTCGCAAGCGAAACTGATGATCAAGGAGCCTCGGTGACCATATTCCAGCTTGGGCTGGCCCTGCCGCAGTACGGCAAGCTCGCCGACCCCTCCGCCATCGCCGGTTTCGCCGCCGAAGCCGAGCGCATGGGCTTCGTCTCCCTCTGGGTCGGCGACCGGGTGCTGACCCCGGTCTCCCCGAAGACCTATTACCCGTCCGGTACACCTGAACGGCCGTACCCGCCGGAGTTCGTCCGCTTCGTCGATCCGCTGCTGGCGCTCACCATCGCCGCGAATTCGACGGAGACCGCGCGGCTCGGGTCGAGCACCCTCAACGGGCCGCTCTACTCGCCGGTGCTGCTGGCCCGCTCCCTGACGTCGCTGGACCTGCTGTCCGGCGGCAGGCTCGACGTCGGCCTCGGGCTCAGCTGGCTCCGCGACGAGTACACCGCCGCCGGTGTGCCGTGGGAGCACCGCGGCGCGCGGCTGGCCGAACTGGTCAAGGTGCTGCGGACGCTCTGGACCGCGGACCCGGCCGGGCACCGGAGCGAACGCTGGGACATCCCGGACTCCCTGATCGGCCTGCGTCCGCTGCAGCAGCCCGGTCCGCCGGTGCTGCTGGGCGGGGCGTCGGACGCGGCGCTGCGGCGAGTCGGCCGGATCGCCGACGGCTGGCTGCCCGCCGGGCTCCCGATCCCGATGCTGCGGCAGAAGTGGGCCGTGGTCGTGGAAGCCGCGGAGAAGGCCGGACGGGATCCGGAGTCGCTCCGCCGGGTGCTGCGGATCAATCCGATGCCGGGCTCGGCCACCGCGACCGTCGAGGACGTCGCGGCTCAGCTGAAGGCCGCCGAAGCCGACGGCATCACCGAGGCGCTGGTCGATGTGCACTATGTGGCCGAAACCGTCCCGCACGCGCTGGAACTGGCCGGCGAGCTGCACGCCGCTGTCTTTGCGTGATCACCCGTAAGCGGGTCGTCGGCAAGGGGCCGGACCGGTAGAACGGTCGGGTGGGGGCAAACAAAAGCGGTGGCTGCGGGTTGCTCGTCCTCGTTGTCGTGGGGGCGCTGCTGGCCGTCGGCTACTACAAGTCGAAGCACGACTCGTCGACCGCACCGCCGTCCGGCGCGGACACCGGCGGCGGCACCGGCCGGTACGTCGCACTCGGCGACTCGTATACGTCGGCGCCGCGCACCGGGAAGCAGTCGGGTTCGCCGGCCGGATGCGCACGATCGGACAACAACTATCCGCATCTGGTGTCGGCGAAGCTGAAGCCGGCGAAGTTCGTGGACGTCAGCTGCAGCGGAGCGACGACGGAGGACTTGACCGACGCCCAGTCGACGCGCAACGGCGCGAACCCGCCGCAGTTGGACTCGGTCACCTCGGACACGACGCTGGTCACCCTGGGCATCGGCGGCAACGATGTGGGATTCATCGCACTGGCGCAGACCTGCGTGACCGCCCACCAGAGCGCCTCGCCGTGCAAGGACCGGCTCACCGCGGGCGGCAAGGACGAACTGGCCGACCGGATCAGCGAGACCGCGAAGAAGGTCGGCACGGCGCTCGACGAGATCCACCAGAAGGCCCCGAAGGCGCGGGTGGTGGTCGTCGGCTACCCGACGGTCCTCCCGGATGGCGACGGCTGCTGGCCGGTCCTGCCGTTGGGCACCGGCGATGTGACGTATCTGCGCGACGCGCTCGGGAAGCTCAACGACGTCCTGTCCGACCAGGCCAAGTCTCACGACGCCGGGTTCGCGGATACGGCCGAGCCGAGCAAGGGCCACGACGTCTGCGCGAACTCGGACGTCAAGTGGATCGAGGGGCTGGTCCCGACGTCCTCGGCGGCGGCCCTGCATCCGAACGCACGGGGCGAGGCGGGGATGGCTGGCGTGGTGGAGTCGGTGCTGGGCGTGCACTGAGGCCGCCCCGATGCGGTTCCGTCCGTGAAGGGCCCCTTGCGGGAATCAGATTCCTTCGAGGGGTCCTTCACGGACCTTTGCCGGACCAGAAGGCCGAGCCGGGCTTCAGGGGCGGACGAGGGCCTGCGGTTTGCCCAGCACGGTTTTGCCCTCGAACTTCACCGTGAGGTCGATCCGGGCGAGTCCCTCGTCGGTCAGGGCGCCGACCTTGCCGGTCACCTCGACCAGGGCGCCCTCGTCGGTGTCGGGCACCACGACCGGGCGGGTGAAGCGCGTGCTGAAGTCCACGAGGCGGGCCGGGTCGCCGAGCCAGTCGGTGACGATGCGGCCGGACACGGCCATGGTGAGCATGCCGTGCGCGATCACGTCCGGGAGGCCGACCTTGGTCGCGAAGTTCTCGTTCCAGTGGATCGGGTTGAAGTCGAGCGAGGCTCCGGCGTAGCGGATCAGTTGCGCGCGGGTGATGCGGACCTCCAGCGGAGGCAGTTCGTCGCCGACGTTCACGCTTCCGCCCCCCGAACCACGAGCTGCGCCCGCGTCGTGCACACGAGTTTGCCGTCCGCGTCGGTGATTTCGGCGCGGAGGTTGATGAAGTCGTTGCCTGCCCGCGCCATGATCGACTCGATCTTGGCGGAGATTTCCAGTTCGTCGCCGGCGTGGACCGGGCGTTCGTAGCGGAAGCCCTGGTCGCCGTGGACCATCCGGGAGTAGTCGAGGCCGAGCGCGGGGTCGGTCACGATGCCGTTGATTTTCGGCAGGTTGAGGATGGTGAGGAAGGTGGGCGGCGCGAGCACGTCGGGGTGGCCGGCGGCGCGGGCCGCCTCCGGGTCCCGGTAGACCGGGTTCGGGTCCTCGATGGCGTCGGCGAACTCGCGGATTTTTTCCCGGCTCACGAAGTACTTGCTGTCCGACGGGTATTCCCGCCCGGTGAACGACTGGTCCAAAGGCACGCGAAGAGGCTAACCGAACACCGGCGTCGCCCCGCGCGGGTGCCTGAACCGGTCAGTAGACAGCGAAAAGCCGCCCCGGCGTGGGCCGGGGCGGCTCTTGCGAAGCTGGTAAAAGACCGCCTGCGTCAGCGGGTCTCTTTGTGAGTCCGGTGCGTACCGCAGTTCGGGCAGAACTTCTTCATCTCCAGGCGATCCGGGTTGTTGCGCCGGTTCTTCTTGGTGATGTAGTTGCGGTGCTTGCACTCCTCGCACGCCAGCGTGATCTTGGGTCGCACGTCGGTGGCAGCCACAGCGTTTCCTTCTCTCTCAGATCCGGGGGCCAGCCCCGTCGTTACCGCGTAGCGGTGGCCGGACTTGAACCGGCGACACAGCGATTATGAGCCGCTTGCTCTGCCAACTGAGCTACACCGCCCCACTCAGACACCCACCCCACTGCAACCCGCCAAGCCGAACTCGACCCGGCCGGGGGTCCAGGGGGCTCGCCCCCTGGCGGGGGTCTGGGGGTTCGACCCCCAGATGGACGCCGCGAAGCGAGCCAGGTCCGCGTTTTTTGCGGACATAGCTCGCGGACTCGCGAGCCCCTTTACGGAATCGAACCGTAGACCTTCTCCTTACCATGGAGACGCTCTGCCGACTGAGCTAAAGGGGCCTTGCCTCTCGCGAGGACTGGGAAAGATTAGCAACCCGCCTGGGCGACCCGTGCAACCGGGGTCGGTTAACCGCAAAACCTCAGGTCAGGAGGGTCAGCACGGTCTCCGAGTGGCGTCCCGGCGAACGTGCCGTGCGGGCCTGCAGCCACGCCTCCAGGCGGTCCTCCGGCAGCGGCCGCGAGATCAGGTAGCCCTGGGCGACGTCACATCCCATCGCCTCGAGCTGATCGCGCGCCACGTCCTCCTCGACCCCTTCCGCGACCACCGTCAGGCCCAGCGAGTGGCCGAGCTCGACGATCGACCGCACCACCGCGAGGTCGCCGAGATCGGTTCCCATGCCGAGCACGAAGCTCTTGTCGATCTTGACCTGGTCGACCGGCAGCTGGCGCAGGTACGCGAGCGACGAGTAGCCGGTGCCGAAGTCGTCCACCGCGAGCACGATGCCGAGCGAGTGCAGTTCGCGCAGGATCGGCAGCGCCTTCTGCGGGTCGGACATCACGCCGGACTCGGTCAGTTCGAAGGTCAGCAGTTCCGGCGGCACGTCGAAGCGTTCCAGTTCGCGCTGGACCTTCGCCGGGAAGTCGTCGTCGGACAGGTTCCGCACCGACAGGTTGACCGCCGCGGAGATCCGCAGGCCCTCGTCGAGCCATTTGCGCACGCGCTTCAGCGATTGTTCCAGCACGAACGACGTCAGCACGCCGATCAGGCCGGCCGCCTCGATCGCGGGCACGAACTCGTCCGGGCCGAGCCTGCCGAACTCCGGGTGGACCCAGCGCACGAGCGCCTCGACGCCTTGGACCTGGCGGTTCGGCAGCGTCACCTTCGGCTGGTAGTGCACGGAGACGTGGCCGTCCTCGAGCGACTGCCGGAACTGCGTGACCATCTGGAACCGGCGCAGGAAGATCTGTCCCATGCTCGGCACGTAGCCGCGCACTTCCTCGCCGCCGCGGGTGGCGCGTACGGCGACGTCCGCGCGCTGCAGCAGGCCGTCGACGTCGACCTCGCCGGCGTCGTCCACCGAGCTGGCGTAGCCGATCATCGCGTTGGCCTCGACCGAGAGCCGGTCCACCGGATACGGCTCGGAGAGCTGCACGCGGAGCCGCTCGGCCGCGCGATGCGCGTCGTCGACCGTGCAGTCCACGAGCAGCGCGGCGAAGGACGCGCCTTCGAGCCGGGCGAGCGGGACGTCCGGGCCGAGCGCGCCGCGGATGCGCGTGCCCGCGGCGACGACCATCCGGTCCGCCCACGAGTACCCGAGCGCGTCGCTGACCGTGGAGAAGACGTCGAGGTCGATCCGCAGCACCACGACCTCCGCCGATTCGCGCAGCGGGTCCCGCGAGACCTGCTGGAATCCGGGCCGGTTCAGGTGCCCGGTGAGCGGGTCGTGGTAGGCGTCGTGGCGGAGCGTGGCGAGCAGCCGCCGGTTGTCGAGCGACGTCGCGAGGTGGCTGGCCATCGTGCCGAGCAGCTGGACGTCGTACTTGCCGAAGCCCCGCCAGCGCGACAGCCGGTCGTGCGCTTCGACGACGCCGAGCAGCCGGTTCGCGCTGCGCAGCGGCACCACGAGCGCTTCCTGCGCACTGCGCTCGAGCAGCGCCGCGCGGACGTCCGGGTTGGCCTCGGTGATGCGGAAGTGCCGGACGTGCGCGCCGGGCAGGCGCAGCAGCGGATCGTCGTTGGCCGGGTCGGCGGGCGGCAGTTCGTTGCCCGCGACCACGACGCGCATCGGATCGTCGGGCTCCAGCCGCAGCCGGAGCACGACGCGTCCGGCGGACAGCTGGTCCTTGATCCGCTCGGCGATCGTGGCCCATTCGCGCACGTCGACGCCGCCTACCAGCTCCTCGCCGCGGCTGGCCGGACGAGCCGCGGCCTGCTGCCCGGACCGCGCGACCATCAGGCTGACGTCCGACAGCGCCTCCATGTCCCGCTGTTCGCGGAGCAGATCGGAGTAAGCCCAGTACAGCGCGGTCAGGCCGAGGAACACCGCCAGCACCAGCGGCCAGGCCTGCGGGGTGCTCGCGATGACGAGGTAGCCGGTGAGACCGACCGAAGCGTTGACGAAACCGACCACGAGGATGCGGCCGGTCAGCCGGATCGCGGTGCTCACCCGCATCCGGCGGCGCAGCACGCGCACGGCGGCCAGCGCGAGCAGCGTGCTGACCAGCGGCGCGGTGAGCGTCCCGGCGAGCGCGGCGACCCACGGAATGGTCGGCCCGCCGCCCATGGCCAGGTGCACGACCCCGGCGACGGCGAACGCGCCGGTGATTTCGAGCAGGAACGCGCCCGCGTTGTAGAGGACGCGGCCGGCGACCTTGCGGGCCAGCAGCGTGCCGATGCCCGCCACGAGATGCGCGGCGAGCACGACTTCGAACGGGGCGACGAAGAAACCGATTACCAGCGGAATCTCAGTGAACGAGATCGTCCACGAGATGCCGCTGCGCACGTCGACGTTGATGCCGAGCTGCTCGGCGAGCAGGAAGGCGACCGCGAGCACCGGGCCGATCCACCAGAGCTTCGCCGAGCCGTGGAACGGCAGCCAGGCGCCGACGGCGAAGGCCGCGAGCAGGCCGAGACCCAGGACGAAGAAGGTGTAAATACGGAAGCGGCTCTCGTCCGAGCGGCCTTCGGCCGGTGCGGAGCCAGCACCTCCCGAGCCCATCGCCTCCGGCGCGGTACCGGGATGGGCGTTGCTGTCCGGCATCCGACCTTCCTTCCCGGCTGCCCGGTCGCGCTCGTCCGTGACGTCAGGTGTGGGCGAGGGCGCCACCTTACCCCGTAGGGCGTACCGACGTCCCTTTCGAGACAGTAGGAGATCACCCCAGGGTTAACAATGGGCGTTCTTCTCTGACCTGCGTGGACCAAGGAGTGAAACTCCCGGTTCACCCCGGAACCCGCCTGCCGGGGAGTGTTCTGGGGGTCTTTTCCGACCCGATCGGCGGACAATGGCGGTATGCACAACGACGTGACAGCCACCGGCCATGCGGCGCGCATCGCCACGGTGGACGCGCTGCTTCCCGCGCCACTCCCCTTCGAGGTCGGCGGGGATTCCGTCCTGCTTTCCGCCGAGGTCGGCGACACCACCGCGGCCGGGCTGAGCACCTGCACCGGACTCGGCCCGGACAGCCCGCGCTCGATGTGGCGGGCGCTCGTCGAACACCGGCTGGAGGTGCAGCTCGCCGGTCCTGACCCGGCTGCCGGACTCGACGCCCTGCTCACTCGATGGGATGAACACCTGCGGTCCCTCGCCCAAGTGGGGGATACGGAGTGCGCCGCGGTGCTCTCGCGGCCCAGCCGCGACACCGCCGGGGCCACCGAACTCCTCCGGCACGGCTTCGCCCCGGTCGGCGTGCTCGCGGTCCGTCCGGCACAGCGGATGGCCGCCGGACCCGACACGACGCCGGGCGTCTGCATCCGGCACGCGACTCCGGACGACCTTTCCACCGCGGTCACGCTGCAGCTCGAATTGCAGCGGTACGACGCGCAGTTCGGCCGGATCACGCTCCGTCCCGGCGTCGAGGAACTGATCACCAAGGAACTGCTGCATCACCTCGAACGGCCCGAACCGCAGGTGTGGATCGCGGAGCTGTACGGCCGGCCGCTCGGCATGGTCGTGCTGCAGATGCCCGACGAGACCGGCTGGATCCGGCACCGGGTCGCCGCTTCCCGCGTGGGTTACCTGTCGTCGCTGGCGGTTTCCGAGGCGGCTCGGTCGTCCGGTGTCGGCACCGCGCTGGCCGCGCACGCGCACCAGGTCTTCGACGAGGCGGGGGCGGATGTCGTGCTGCTGCACCACGCCGTGGCGAACCCTCGGTCGACGCCGTTCTGGTACGCGCAGGGCTATCGGCCGCTGTGGACCGGCTGGCAGCGTCGGCCCGCCGTGCGTTCTCGCTAGTCTGGCGTTCGCCAGGCCATCCGAGGGGAGTCCCAGTGACCGAAAAGCCCGACGCCGCACCGAAAGCGCCGGAAGGCGTCGATGTCGAGAAACCCTCGGCCGCGCGGGTCTACGACTGGTACCTGGGCGGCACGCAGAACTGGGCCGTGGACCGGGAATTCGGCCGCAAGGTCGAAAAGATGTGGTCGCTCGCCCGGCCCGGCGCGAAGCAGAACCGCGAGTTCATGAACCGCGTGGTGCGCGCCGCGCTGGACGCGGGCATCCGTCAGTTCCTCGACCTCGGCTCCGGCGTGCCGACCGCGGGCAACGTGCACGAGGTGGTCGAGGCCGCGCTCGGCGACGACGACCAGGCCACCGTGGTTTACGTCGACTACGAACCGGTGGCCGTGGCGCACGCGACGCTGATCCTCGAGGACGAGGCGGCCACCGACTGGGCCGGGATCGTGCAGGCGGACATGCGCGATCCCCGGGCCGTGCTGAACGACCCGCGCACTCGCGAGCTGATCGACTTCGACAAGCCGGTGTGCGTGATGCTGATGGCGGTGCTGCATTTCGTCGGCCCGGACGACGATCCGGACGCCATCGTGCGCGCCTACCGCGACAAGCTCGTGTCCGGCAGCTGGCTGGCGATCTCGCAGATGAGCGAGGGCGACGGCAGCGGTCCGGCGCTGGAAGGCCTGCGCTGGTTCGTCGAGCAGTACCGCAAGACGAGCAACCCGGTGTGGCTGCGCGACCGGGAAGAGATCGAGCCGTTCTTCGGCGGCTGGCCGCTGCTGGAGCCGGGGATCACGCATCTGCCGGACTGGCGGCCGGAACGCGAGCTGAACGCGGTAGAGGCGGAGGCTCGCCCGTTCGCCTGGTGCGGGGTGGCGCGCAAGCCATGACCGCGCCGGACGCGCCGCGAGGCGTGGACGTCGCCACCTGCCGGGACGACGCTCCGCCGGAGCGGGCCGCCGAAGTGCGCGCGTTCGCGGCGGAGGTCCGGCCGTTCGCGTGGGGTGCGGTCGCGCGCAAACCCTGACTTCTCTCCCAGCGAACACTCCCTGGGAAACAAACCCGCCCTTCGGAGAGTTGAGCACCTCAGACTCAACTATTCGAGGAGTGCACATGTCCGACCCCCGCCTCCTGCCCGTCCTCCCGCTCGATGACGACGTCGTGCTGCCGGGCATGGTGGTCCCGCTCGACCTCGGCGACGCAGAGACCCGGGCCGCAGTGGAGTCCGCACAAGCCAAGACCCCCGCGACCGCGTCGTTCCCCGGGATCCGCTCGGGCGCGGCGAGCAAGGCCGAAGTCCTGATCGTCCCGCGCGTGCACGGCGAGTACGCCGAACTGGGCACCGTCGCGACCGTCGAACGGATCGGCCGCGTTCCGGGCGGCAAGTCCGCCGTGCTGCTGCGCGGCACCGCGCGCGCCGTCGTCGGCCGGATCGCCGACGGACCCGGCGCGGCCCGCTGGGTGCACGCCGACGCCGCGGAGGAAGCCTCCGACGACCGCACCGCACAGCTCGCCTCGGAGTACAAGGCCGTGGTCATCTCCGTGCTGCAGCAGCGCGGCGGCTGGCAGATGATCGACGCCGTCCAGCAGGTCGAGGAGCCGTCCGCGATCGCCGACCTGGCCGGCAACGCGCCGTACCTGTCCACGGACCAGAAGCTGGAGCTGCTGAGCGCGCTCGACGTCAGCGTCCGGCTGGAGAAGGCCCTCGAGTGGAGCCGGGAGTACCTGGCCGAGCTGGAGGTCACCGAGACCATCCGCAAGGACGTCGCGGACGGCATGGAGAAGCAGCAGAAGGAATTCCTGCTGCGCCGCCAGCTCGAAGCGATCCGCAAGGAACTGGGCGAACTCGACGGCACCGCGGCCGACGACGACTACCGCGCCCGCGTGGAGGCCGCCGACCTGCCGGACGCGGTGCGCAAGGCCGCACTCGCCGAGGTCGACAAACTGGAGCGGACCTCCGAGCAGTCGCCGGAGGGCGGCTGGATCCGGACCTGGCTCGACACGGTGCTGGAGCTGCCGTGGAATGAGCGGACCGAGGACGTCTACGACATCGCCGCCGCGCGCGCCGTGCTCGACGCGGACCACGCGGGCCTGGACGACGTCAAGGAACGGATCATCGAATACCTGGCCGTGCGCAAGCGTCGCGCGGAATCGGGCCTCGGCCCGGTCGGCGGACGGCGTTCCGGCGCCGTGCTCGCGCTCGCCGGTCCTCCCGGGGTCGGCAAGACGTCGCTGGGCGAGTCCGTCGCGAAGGCGATGGGCCGGAAGTTCGTGCGCGTCGCGCTGGGCGGCATCCGGGACGAGGCGGAAATCCGCGGCCACCGGCGCACGTACGTCGGTGCGCTGCCGGGCCGGATCGTGCGGGCCATCAAGGAGGCCGGCTCGATGAACCCGGTCGTGCTGCTCGACGAGATCGACAAGGTCGGCGCCGATTACCGCGGCGACCCGACGGCCGCCCTGCTCGAAGTGCTGGACCCGGAACAGAACCACACATTCCGCGACCACTACCTCGAGGTGGAACTGGATCTGTCCGATGTGGTCTTCCTCGCGACGGCCAACGCGCTGGAAACCATCCCCGGCCCGCTGCTGGACCGGATGGAACTGGTCACGCTGGACGGCTACACCGAGCACGAGAAGGTCACCATCGCGCGGGATCACCTGCTCCCCCGCGAACTCGAGCGAGCCGGCCTGGCGTCCGGCGACGTAGTGCTGACCGACGACGCGTTCAGCCGGATCGCCGCCGAGTACACCCGCGAAGCCGGGGTGCGCGACGCGAACCGGACGATCGCGAAGGTGCTGCGGAAGATCGCGACGAAGGTGGCTTTGGGCTCGGTCTCGCTGCCGCTGACGGTGTCCGCCGAGGACCTGGAAACCTACCTCGGCCGCCCGCGGCACGTGCCGGAATCCTCGCTGCCGACCGCGACCCAGCGGACGTCTTTGCCAGGCGTGGCAACGGGTTTGGCGGTCACCGGCGCGGGCGGGGACGTGCTGTACATCGAGGCGTCGCTGGCCGATCCGGAGAGCGGGGCTTCGGGCCTGCAGCTCACCGGGCAGCTGGGTGACGTGATGAAGGAGTCGGTGCAGATCGCGCTGTCGTACCTGCGTTCGCACGGTGCGGAGCTGGAACTGCCGGTGGGAGACCTGCGAGAGCGGGGAATCCACGTGCACGTCCCGGCGGGCGCGGTGCCGAAGGACGGTCCGTCAGCGGGCATCACGATGACGACCGCACTGGCTTCGCTGCTGTCCGGCCGCGTGGTCCGGGCCGATGTCGCGATGACCGGTGAGGTTTCGCTGACCGGCCGGGTGCTGCCGATCGGCGGGGTCAAGCAGAAGCTGCTGGCCGCGCACCGGGCGGGGATGAAGACGGTGATCATCCCGCAGCGGAACGAGCCGGATCTGGACGATGTGCCGGCCGAAGTGCTGTCGCAGCTGGAAGTGCACGCGGTGGCCAACGTGCGGGAGGTGCTGGAGCTGGCTCTGACGCCGGCTTCTTCGGAGGTTCCGCAGGCGGCCTGACCGTCGGTCCGGGTAGGGCTCCTTGAGGGAATCTGATTCCTTCAAGGAGCCCTTCCCGTCAGTCCTGTGTGGACCTACGGATTCAGCGCCGTGCCCCGGCGAGCGAAGCCACATTCATCACGTATTCGCCATAACCCGACTTGGCCAGTTTGGCGCCCAGCGCATAGCACTCGTCCGCGCTGATGAAACCCATCTTCAGCGCGACCTCTTCCAGGCACGCGATCCGCACCCCGGTCCGATGCTCCAGCACCTGCACGAACTGACCGGCCTCCAGCAGCGAATCGTGCGTGCCGGTGTCGAGCCAGGCGAAACCGCGGCTCAGTTCGATCAGCTTGGCCCGGTCGCGGTGCAGGTAGGAGAGGTTGACGTCGGTGATCTCCAGCTCGCCGCGCGCGGAAGGCTTCAGGCTGCGGGAGATGTCGACGACCTCGTTGTCGTAGAAGTACAGCCCGGTGATCGCGTTGTTCGAGCGCGGTTTCTTGGGCTTTTCCTCAATGGACAGCAGATTGCCGTTCTCGTCGATCTCGCCGACGCCGTAGCGCTCCGGGTCCTTCACCTGGTACCCGAACAGGACGCAGCCCTCGAGATCGGTCGCCGCGGTGCGCAGGGTCGTGGAAAAGCCTTGGCCGTAGAAGATGTTGTCCCCGAGCACCAGCGCGACCGAATCGTCGCCGACGAAGTCCGCGCCGATCACGAACGCCTCGGCGAGACCGTTCGGACTCGGCTGTTCCGCGAACGAGAAGGACAGCCCGAACTGGCTGCCGTCGCCGAGCAGGCGGCGGAAGTTCGGCAGGTCGGACGGCGTCGAGATGACCAGGATCTCCCGGATCCCGGCCAGCATGAGCACCGAGATCGGGTAGTAGATCATCGGTTTGTCGTAGACCGGAAGCAGCTGCTTCGACACGGCCTGCGTGATCGGATGCAGACGGGTTCCGCTGCCCCCGGCGAGCACGATGCCCTTCACAGCCCCTCCTCACGTGCGGTGGTGTTCGTTCACCGTACCGAGTGAGCTTCGAGGCTGTCTGAACCTTCCCTCAACTCAGAACGCCGGGCCCTTGCCGAAGAACGCCTGACAGCCGTGCGCGTACTCGGTGGCGATCTCCAGCACGTTCTTCCCGCCGTCGACCGGCAGCACCGTGGACGAATAGTTGGGGCAGTAGTTGTTGTAGATGCCGCTGATGTGCACCGGCGCGGGGAGTTCGTACCAGTTCCCGGCCCCGAAGTTGTCGTTGGCCAGCAGCGTCTGGCCGTTTCCGGACACCGGGGTGCCGTCGGCGGCCGTGTAGATCTGGCCGACCATCACCAGCCGCACGCCGTTCGGGCCGCCGGGGAAGAGGGTGGTGGTCTGGGCGTGCTGGAAGTAGTTGCCGCTCGCGGTGTTGACGCGGGTGCCCGGGTCGGAAGGATCGCCCCAGTTCGCGCCGTCGGCGGAGATTTTGTAATACGGATCGCAGTAGCGGTCGCGGTAGTTGCAGATCTCGTAGCCGAACCAGTAGCGGCCGTCGGGCAGCCTGCGGATGATCGGCATGCCCGGACGGACCCGGGACGGCCCGATCGCCATCGTGAGCTGCTTGGTGCCCCAGGTGATCCCGTCGGTCGAGGCGACGCGGTTGAGCACCTGGCCGTACTTCGGCGCCTGCGTCTCGTCGGCGTAGTGCAGCCAGAGCGTACCGCCGGCGTCCACAGTGAACTCCGGCTCCCAGATGCCGTCGTGGTTGTGCGACAGCGCGGCCTCGGACAGGTACCGCCAGTTGCGGCCGCCGTCGCGGCTGGCCCACACCTTGATCCCCATCCGGCGCTGCGCACCCGCGTCTTGGCGGTAGGTCGCCGCCCACAGCAGCGTGCCCGCGCGCATCCGGCCGACCCGCTGCGGCAGTTCGTAGAGGGTTCCGCAGCACTGGCCGAACTTGGCGTCCGGGTCGCGGATCTCGCTGATCTGGTGGAAGCTCGCGCCCTCGTCGGTGCTTTCGAGGATCGGCGCGAACCGGCCGTTGCCGTCCTCGCTGGTCAGCGCCGCGATGATGTTCCCTCGACCGAACGGCGAGTACTCCAGCCGGATCAGCCGCGGGTACGAGCCGAAGCCGGGTACGAGCAGCTTCTTGTCGGCGGCCTCCGCGACGGGCGCGATCGCGGTCACGAGGACCGCCAGCGAGGTGAGGAAGGCAAGCACGGGAGTCCAGCGGCGCATCCAGAAACTCCTCTCACGACCGGACGGGCGATTACACCACGTGGTCGCCCCGCCACCTGCGATTTCGCCTGGTCACCCGCGTGAATCCACCCCTTCGAGGAGATCGCTTGGGCTGTTCAGGGCACCCGCCGGGTAACGACCGGGCGGAGCGTGACGAAAGATCATCCGGAGGCCCCGTCGGGGCACGCTAAGGGGAACGATGCGCCGCACTGCCCGGCGTCTAGCCACTGTCTGCACGGCGGTAGCGCTCACGGCGGCGTGCTCACTGCAGCCGTCTGGCGTCGGGGCGATCAGGTATCCGATGGAAGCCGAACCCGACCGCCTTCGACTGTCCGAAGTGCACCGGGCACATCGCCGTGACCACGGACGGCACGGAAAGCTTGCTCGTCAACGACGGTGCCGCCAGGCTCGGGGACCGCGGCGATCACCGACTACCGCGGAGTGCCAGTGCTCGAACCGGGCAAGCCGCACAACGGCCAAGGCGACGCGGTGCTGGCGGTGCCCCCGGGCATGGCCCGGGGAGAGTTCTCCACGGGTTCGAAGGGCTCGAACGGAGTCTGGCTCCTGGCCGACGGGTACGCGCATCTGATGGTGAACCACATCGGCGAGACCACCGGGGAGTTCCCGCTCGCCAGACCCACCTACGTGGCGGTGGAAACGTTCGAGGCGGATTGGACCTTCCCGACCTGGTGAGGCGCTGCGGACAGGGAGCGCCCGCAGCGCCCGCGGATCACCGGTAGTTGGTGAACTGCAGAGCGATCTCGAAGTCCTTGCCCTTCAGCAGGGAGATCACCTCCTGCAGCTGGTCCTTCTTCTTGCCCGACACCCGCAGCTGGTCGCCCTGGATCTGGGCCTGCACGCCCTTCGGGCCCTCGTCGCGGATGAACTTAGCGATCTGCTTCGCCTTGTCCGACGCGATGCCCTGCAGGATCTTGCCGCTGATCTTGTAGGTCTTGCCGGAGATCGCGGGCTCGCCGGCTTCGAAGGCCTTCAGCGAGATGTTCCGCTTGATCAGCTTCTCCTTGAAGACCTCCACCGCCGCGAGGGCGCGCTCTTCGGTCTCCGACTCGATCGTGATGGCTTCCTCGCCGGACCAGCTGATGCCGGTTCCGGTGCCGCGGAAGTCGAACCGCGTGCCCAGTTCCTTGCTGGCCTGGTTGAGCGCGTTGTCCACCTCCTGGCGGTCGACCTTGCTCACCACGTCGAAAGAGGGATCCGCCACGTGTCCTCACACCTTGTCTCAGCTCGTCAGGGACCCCCAGCGTAGCGCCGGGGCATCCCGGTTGACCGGCCGTCCGGACCGTTGGGTATCCTTCTTCCCGGCCGGTTCGCCCGGCCATGGCAGGTTACCCAAGCGGCCAAAGGGATCTGACTGTAAATCAGACGGCTCAGCCTTCGGGGGTTCGAATCCCTCACCTGCCACACCAGCCCAATCACCCCCGTGACCAGCACGAACCCGTCACGGGGGTGATCTTGCTTCTTCCGGTTCTTTCCGGCTGACTCCGGTTGATTTGGCCGATCTGCGGACGCATCACGGACGCAGGCTCAGTAGCTCATGTAGCCGCGCTCGATCCGGTCCATAGCTGCCTGGTCGCCACCGTCCAGGCACTTCGCGTACACGCGCATGAGGACTCCGAGACTGTGCCCTGCCCATTTCGCGACCTTGGTGGCTTCGACGTTGCTGGACAGCCAGGTGGAAACCGCTGCGTGACGGAGGTCATAGGGGCGTTTGGCGATCGGCCTGGCTTGTACCTCTGGCGTGAACACGGATGACCGGGCTGCTGCCCACGCTCGGCCGTAGACGGTGCTGCTGATCCGCCCGCCGTTCCGGCTGCCACGGAAGAGCCGGCCATCAGGTGCGGTGCCGTAGCGGGCGATGTGCTTGTGCAGCAACGCCGTCAGCTGCGGAGTGCACGGTACTGACCGACTCGACCCGACATTCCGATGCTTCAACGGTCCTGCCTCAGACGCTTCGCCGGAGTCCGTCCATCCGGCATCGATTTCGGGACGCGCCGAGTCGATGATCAACCAGCCTGCTCCCTCCGCAGGGATCGACAGGTTGCGCTTGTTGAGGTTGGCAGCTTCCTCCGGACGGAGAGCGGCGTAGTACATCGTGCCGAAGAACGCCTCCAGCTCCGGATCGCGCTCGGCCACAGCGGCCAGCAACATGCGGCCTTGCATTGGGTTGACGACCGACGCCGGGTCGACCTCCTTCAGTTCGTAGGTGCGCTTCTTTACCTTCACTTCCTCCAGCGGATTCGAGTCCAGGACCCCCCGCTCTACTGCGTAGTCAAGGAACCCTCTGAAAGCGGCGCGGCGGATCCGCACTGTGTCGGCGGCCGCCTTCGAGCCGTCCAAGTTCCGCTCGAATCCGTTGAGCACCGCGCGCAGCACCTCTGGCTTCGCGAATTCGGATGCCCGACGACTGTTCGACTCCGCCTCCGCGCCGCATTCCACTGCCGCGTCGGAGTATCCAGCTGCACGCAGCTTCGAGACGATGTCCATCTCCTCCTCCAGGTCAGCCTCAAGTCGCAGTTTGGCGTTGAACACACTCGTGAGAGTGCGCCGGAACGTCGGGTCCCTCGGGAGGGAGCGTTTCGACGCGCCCATTGTCAGCTTCGTAAGCGATCCCGCTATCGACTTCCGGTACTTCGGTGAGGCGTTCGGCCACATCATGTCGGCGTAATCGCACGCCAGCGCGAACGTGGACACCGCGAGAGCAGCTTCCTTTACCATCGATGGCGGCAGGCCCGACTCCGTGTCGAACGGCTCGCCTTTGCGCGTAGCGGTGACGAGGTCCGATCGGAAGCTATCGGCGAGTCCTGAAGTTCGGAAAGGCTCGTTGAATTCCTTTCCGTCCACCGTCCAGCGCGCCCGGTAGGTGTAGTTGCCGCTGCGATGCTTTCGCCGCTGGTTGTTCCAGACCTTGACGTTGTACGAGCTTGGCATTAGGCAGCCTTCTTTTCCGTACGGCTTTCGATCCAACGGTCAAGATCTGCTCGGCGAAAACGGAGATCGCCGTTCGGCAGCTTGACGCACCTGGGCGCTTTACCCTTCGCGCGCCAGTCGTAGAACGTCGAGACAGCTACTCCACCAAGTTCCTCCAGGACTTCAGCGAGCGTGAGCAGTTTGCTGTTGGCGTTGGCCATGTGGTGGTGACCTTTCCTAATTCGGCGCGGGCAGCGGGACGGGGCAGAGCTGTACTTCCTTTCGTTCCGTCGGATTTGCGGTCGTTCGCAACAAAGTTCTCGGTATGCTCCCGGCTATGAAGCCATCGACGGTCCAAGACCATGACCCGGAAGTCGGGCTGATCGCCCTGTGTCCGTGCCACACCGGAGACGGAGAGTTCCGCCTCTGGCCAGAAAATGAGGGTCCGGGCCCGCTTCTGGCGGAGCGCCACGGGAAGGCTGAGCACGCACGGCTGGCAGCGTGGTGCGATCACACCTACCGGCTGACTGATTCTCGTACGGGTGAGTGGATTTACGTTGCCGAGCCGTATCAGCTCCACGAGGAAGCGTTCGAGGATTTCGTGTTCTTAGGCGAGAACGGTTGGCGGGTCGAGGTGACGGCATGGCGGGCCCGGCACTCGCCCGGCCATACCGTCGCGGTGCTGATCCGGCGCGAGAACGCACAGTAGGTCGGGTAACAACGTGACGTGACCGTGGCAGTTGCCCACGCGGTCGGTCCGGGACAGAACGCACACAACGCACACAACGGTGGCGGATGCACCGTTGTCGCTGGTCAGGGTCGGTAATTGCCGTGTCGGGTTCGGACGCACAGAACGCCGACAGAATGGGGCCCGTCGCACAGAACGCGGCGAAAGCGCCGGCAGTGGCCTTCGTTGCTCACGGCGAGTGAGATCGGCGGTGGCCGGTTGCCGGGCGTTGTGTGCGCGTTCTGTCCAACGGGCTCGTTTTGTGCGGCGTTCTGTGCGTCGGTGACAGTTGCCCGTCCCGAGGTGGTGAGCTGCGGAAACGCGGCAGCGTCCGCGTTGTGTGCGTTGTGTGCGTTCTGTCCCGGGGCGTTCGTGCAGGTGCGGGTCAGGTGGTGCGGTAGTCGGGGTGGAGCCAGTAGTGCGGGCTGGGTTTGCGGCCGGTTTTCCCGGCGCGGTCGGGTTCGGCTTCGGCGGCGACGTGGCCGAGGTCGGCGAGCAGTTCGAACGCGGGTTTGAAGTCCTCCATCTTCTGCATGCCCGTGTGGCGAGTGACGCGGAAGGCGTCGCGGAGCTTGAACCGGTTGCCCAGCGGCCAGCTCGGGTCGGAGATGCGGGAGAGGATGGCTTTGGCGTTGCGGACGGTGCCGTCGGCTCCGATCTGTTCGAGGGTGGCTTGGGCGTGGGCGGCGTAGTAGCGCGCGACGCACCATGCGTTGGCGACCGTGTCCTCGCTGACGTGGGTGTTCCATGGGTTGAGCGGGTGTTCGGCCAGGTGCAGCAGCCCCGCGATCCGGGCGGTCTGCCCGGCGAGTTTCCCGGCCCAGTCGGCGATGTGGGCCCATTCACCGGTGGCGGGGTCGAGCTTGGGTTCGATCTCCTCCTGGATCTCCACCATCAGGTTGTCGGCGGCGGGCGAGAACGTCAGTGAGACGGGGTCGTCGAAGCCGTAGAGCTGGTGGGCGATGGACAGCAGTTTGGTGTTGTAGGCGGCGGCCACGTCGGCCGGGACCGCAGCGGTGCGGGCTTTGCGTCGCCCGGACATCGGCACTGGCCGCGAGAACAGGATCCGGGCGAGGAACCCGTTGCCGCGTAGCTTCTGGGGCAGGTCTTCGATCACGGTCGGCTGGATGGTCAGGCCGAGGGTCAGCGCGGGCCGGGACACGAACTCGCTGCGGTCGCCGCGGTCGACGCGCAGCTCGGTGCCGGTGTAGCCCTTGAGGAACACCTCGGCGTTGACGTTGCCGGAGTAGCGGCCGGCGATGTTCTCGAAGATCGTCCCTTCGTCGGACAGCACGGCCAGGCGCCCGCCTTGCTGGGCCAGGATGGTCGCGACCTTCTGCACGGTGATGTCGTCCACGATCAGCTGGGGCTGGGCGGGGACTTCGATCGCGTCGGCGGCCAGCGCCGCGTCGACCGCTTCGGCGATCGCGCGTTCCCGGTCGGCGTCGGCGGCGTCGTCACCGATCAGCTCGGCGGCGGCCTTCTGGGCTTTGTCTCGGGTGCTCTGGGCGACCTGCTGCTGCATCCGCGCGGCCTCGATCTGGTGCTTGGCCTCGATCCGCAGTTCCCGCTCCAGCTCGCGGATCGGCTCGGTCATCGCCGTGAACGCGGGCGACTTCCGTGCCGAGGGCTCCATGATCACCACGGTGTAGATGTTCGGCTGCTCGTTCCAGCCCTCCCGGACCGACACCGTCACCCGGCCGCCGGCCACGGTGGACAGCACAGCCAGGCCCAGCGAACCGGGAAGGTCGACCGGCACCTGCAGCATCTCGGCCACCGCTTCGGTGTAGTCGGCCAGCCAGGCGGGCAGCGCCGCGAGCGGAAACACCGACAATGCCTGCACGGTCGACAACGGAGCAGGTTTGTCCGGCCAAGGCGCGCCGATCCGGTCGACGGGGACGGGTGCCTCCTCTCCAGCGGGTCGGTCCGGGAACTTCCGGATGTTGTCGGGCTGTGCGGACATGAACGTCCTCCACTGACGTGCGTTGTGGATGTGCGGTGCCGCTGAGCGAAGGTTTGGGGCTGGCCTGGTCAGGCGGCCGGGGCGAGCGGCTCCCCGGACAGCGTTTCGACCAGTGCCGAGACCAGGACTTCGGCCACGGGCGGGGTGACCGCGTTGCCGTAGCCGCGCACGATCCGGCGTTTGCTGCCCTTGACCTTGTAGTCGGGCCGGAACGCCATGCCCGCCCCGATTTCGGCGGGGGCGAGCATCCGGAACGTGCACTGCTCGACCGGCGGGGTGCCGCCGACGAGGCCGTAGCGGTCGCGGGTGGTCAACGTGCCGACCGGGCGATCGACCGGTGAGGCTGCTCCGTTGGAGTAGTAGGCCAGCAGCATCGCGGTGTCCCGTGCCCCGGCCGGCGGGCCGACCAGGCCGTGGTGGTTGCCCTGGGCGGACACGGTCGGGATCGGCCCGGCGACCGGGTAGGCGGTCTCCTTCGACCCGCCGCCGCGCAGCAGCGAGATGAACGGCGGCACCACCAGCGCGGTCTCCCTCCGACAGGTCTGCGTCCGCAACGGCCGGTCCACGGTCACCACGGCGGAGTCGGCGGCGCGTTTGGCGACCGACACCACCATCGGCGGCACCACCAACCCGTCGGTCTCCCGCGTGGTGCGGGTCGGCATCGGCTGGTCCAGCGGCGTCGCCTCGGTGCGCCAGGTGCCCCCGGCCGGGGCGAGCAGCGGCCGCACGTGCCGGGCCAGCCCGGCCTCGATCCGCGCGATGGTCGCCGGTTCCAGCGGGTCCGGCCGTCCTTGCCTGTCGACGCGCTCCCCGATCCGCTGCCCCGGGTCGAGGGTCCAGTCGATGATGGTTTCCGCCCCGAGCACCGGCGGCTCGACGATCGTGTTGCGGCACGAGGCGCGCGGGCAGCGGTAGACGTACTGGCCGTTGCGGACCCCGTACACGCCCATGTCGGTGCCGGGCTTCTTCCAGGACTGCATCGCGCTCACCTCTTCCTCGCAGTTCGGGCACCACGCTTTGGGGCGCAGCCACTTGTCCCAGTCCGGGTCCCGGCCGACGTCGGCGAGCCAGAACGGCATGTAGAACCGGTTGCGCGACTGCGCGACCTTGCCGGTGACCGGCCCGGCCACGTGCATCGAGTTGATCGCGACCAGCCGGGTGCGGTAGCCCTCGGCCTCGATCTCCTTGCGCCAGCGGGAGAACTCGGCCCACTTGCGGACCTGCACGACGTTCTCGACCACCCCGGCCAGCACCGGCTTCCCTTTGCGGCGCATCGCCTGCAGGTACCGCGGGATCTCTTCCATCAGCGCCCGTGCCCGCGCGATCGCCGGGTCCAGCGCGCGCGGCCCGGTCACGGGGTCGAACAGCGCGTTCTGCGTGGCCTGGTCGAAATCCCGCTTCACGCCGCGCGCGTCCGTCCACGGCGGGCAGGCCGGGGAGGCCCAGAAGATGTCCGCGCGCGGGAAACCGGCGATGTCGGCCTTCGCGATATCCCCGCAGTAGTGGTCGGCGTCCGGGAAGTTCATCCCGTGCACTTCCACGCTGAGCGGGTCGTGGTTCGCGGCCAGCAGCATCTCCACCCCCGGCACCGCGGTCGCGCCCTGGCTCGATCCGCCGAACCCCGCGAACTCGTCGTAGAGCGTGAACATCAGGCCTCCTTCGCCGGGTACTGGTCGTGGGTGCGGCCGTCGAGCGTGCGGCCGGTGCGTCCTTTGCCGCTGCGTTGCATCGCCTCGCCGTCCCAGTCGACGCAGCGGGCGGTCGCCGCGCCGGTCTCGCTCGCGACCACCGATTCGGGAGCCCACGCACCCCACTGCTTGAACAGGAACGGCACGCTCGCGAAGTCGCACTGGTCCCGTAGCGACCGCACCCAGTTCGGGTGCATCGGCCGGGCACCGTGGCCGGACTCGCCGCCTGCGACCACCCAGTCCAGGCGCGGCAGCGGACGCGGGTTCTCCATCGCCCTCAGCCGGCCGTCCGGTCCGCGCGCGTGGTCGAGGTTGCCCATCAGCGCATCGACGGGGCCCTCCCGCGTGGACAGCGCTCCCAGGTTGATCGGGCCGAGCAGCGGTTCGGCCGAGATCCACCGGATGGCCGCGCAGGTGTCGAGCAGGGTCGGGACCCGGATGTCGGCCCAGCGCTGGTTTTCGACCGACACCCCGACCCACACGTTGGGCAGCGGCCAGATGTCGCCGTGCGGCTTCGCGCCCATCGCGATCGGCTTGATCACCAGCGACTCGTCCATCGCCCGGTCGGCGAAACCGTCGTTGTTGAGCAGCGCGCGCATCCGGGCGGGGCGTTTGGTCAGCAGCTGGAAGGTGTGCTGGGGGCAGGCGGCCATCACCGCGAAGACGCGGGCGATGTAGTCGTCGGGGACGTCCTTGTGGAACAGGTCCGACATGCTGTTGACGAAGATCCGGCGGGGCCGCCGCCAGCGCAGCGGCAGGGCGAGCTTGTCCCGGCGCAGCCGCACGTCGAACCCCGAGGCGAAGTAGTGCCCCGTCGTGCCGCGCCAGCGTTCGGCGAACGTCTCGGCATAGCAGTGGTCGCAGCCCGGGCTGACCTTGGTGCAGCCGGTGACCGGGTTCCAGGTCGCGTCGGTCCATTCGATCCGCGTGGTCACGCTCATCGAACCTCCTGTGTGGACGGTGCGGACGTGAGAAGGCCGGGCACGCGCGGTGCCCGGCCTTCTCGCGTCCGGTGTGGTCGGTGCTGGTGTTGTGGTCGGGAACGGAGCAGGTTCGGACGGGGCCCGTTCCTGCGGCGGGTCCTTGCCGTATCGGAGGTGCGGCGTTACGGCTTCAGGCGCGGCCGCCAAGCTCCTTGATCGCTCGCCGGACAGCGCGGTCGATCTCGAACTTGCCCGCGTCGCCCTGGGACTCGTGCCGCATCCCGTGGAACTGCTTGAGTTCCATGGCGAGGAGGCCGAGCCTGGCCGGCCGGTCGCCGGGCTTGTCGCCGAAGCTGTTGTTGAGGATTTCCTGCAGCCGCTGCGTTTCGCGTCCGTCCTGGCGCACCAGCGGGACGGAGTGCAGCTCCTGCATCAGGGTCTTCAGCGGTGCTGGCGTTCCGCCGGGCACTTGCGGTGTCGGGCTGGGCGGGGCGTCGATGCGCCGGATGGCGAGGTTGAGGCATTGGCGTGCCTCGCTGCCTTCGGGCAGCCGGTCGCGCAGCGTCTTGTACGCCTCTACTCCTTCCGCCGCGCTGCGCCGGCCGGTCGTGACGTCGGTGGCCAGGCGGCCGAGGACGTTGGCCAGCGGCTCGCCGTCCACGTCCATCCGGGCGTCGTCGTGCATGTACTTCAGCGCCGTGCCGATCTCGCCGTCGTCGTGGAAGCTGATCTCGGCCGAGTTCAACGAGCCCCACTCGTTCTTCAGCACCGGAGCCTCCGACACCTCCCCCGACACCGGCGGCCCGGCCACCGACGGCCGCTGCTCGGCCGCCGGTTTCTCCGGCTCCGCCGCACCCTGCTCGGTCGCGGGCACAGCGGGCTCCGCCTCCGCCGGGGCCCCGTCACCGAGCTGGCCGCTGCCGGACACCGCCGCCGCCGGGCCGCCGCTTCTGCCCATCGAGGCTCCCCGTCCGCCCATCACCGCTCACCCCCGTCCCACCGCGATGGATAGCACCGCACCGGCGTCCCGGCTCGAACCTGCTCGGTCGGCGGTTTGCCGTGCACGAGCACCAGAGCCGGGTTCAGGCGGCGCAGCATTTCCGCGTAGCCGTCGGCGAAGAGGGCGCGGGCGACCGGGTCGCGCCACACCCCCACCGTGGACACCGCGACCACCGACCCGGCCGGGATTCCCGCGAACGCGAACAGATACGAGTCCGGGGTGGACCAGCTGACGGTCGGGACGACGTCGATGCCGTGGTGGCGCAGCCAGGCTCCGCACCAGCGTGCGCGGTAGACCTGCCACAGCTGCATCGCCAGCGGCATGTCCCGGTACAGGCTGAAATCCGGGGTCAGCGCCGCCCCGACCGCGGCGCAGCGGGACAGGCCGCGTTCCGGTTTGGACCACACGACCTCGAACCGGTAGTCGTCCAGGAAGAAATGCACCGCGGCCGTCCCGGACCCGGCCGCGGCCGCCGCAGCGGCGCGGCGGTCGGTGTAGGGCACCAGCCGAGCAGGTTCGAACGAGGCGCGGGGCAGGGTCGGGATGCCCCAGTCGTTGTCGGACGGGAACAGCGCGCGGCAGTTGAGCTTGTCCCAGTTGCCGGGCATGCTCGCCCAGCGGTGGCTCGACCGGGTCCCGGCCAGCCCCACCTCCGGTGCCGCGATCGGCGTGTCGGCGGCGAGGACATCGGCGTCGGTCATCAGGCAGCCTCTCTTCGGGTCGTTGCGGGCTGGCGCCCGGCGGGGCGGACGATGTCGGGCGGGTCGAGCGCGTCGGGTCCGGCGGCGGCGCGGTAGCGGGCGGCGAGCGCGTCCACCTCGCCGCGTTCGTCCAGCCGCGCCGCGATCCCGGCCGGGTCGGCGTGGTCGGCCGCCTGCAGCAGCCGCCGGGCGTAGCGGACGGCGGCGCGACGGTAGGCGTGCTCGAGCACGGCGGCCTTGAACCGCGGCCCGTGCACCGCGCCGGCCGCGTTCCCGTAGAGGTCGGCCAGCTCGCGCGAGAGCCAGGTGGCGCGGTGCTCGCCACGGGCCTGACCGGTCCGGACGGCCTGGTCGAACAGCAGCGCCGGACCCGGCGGCTGCCCCTCGGCCATGACCTGCATCGCCAGGTGCGCGACGTGCGCGGCCATCGGGCGGGCGAAGTCGCCGGGGCGCATCCCGGCCATCAGCGCCCGCGCGCCGGGCAGGTCCGACCACAGGACCGAGCCGAGGAACTGGTTTTCCGCGTCAAACGGACCAGGACTGTCCATCGGGTTCTCCCTTTCGCTGCAGGGGTTTACTGGCGGGGACGGTGCTGTCGGCAGGCGTGGCAGCAGCGCTGCCGCATCCGGTTGCGCGCGCCGCACGAACGGCACGCCCACCGCCGCCGCGACGGGCGGCCGGGCGCAGCCGGGGCGAATCGAGTGGTCACGGAGCTTCCTCCAGGAAAGAGTGGGGTCGCCGGGTCAGTGCTGGAACCCGCCGCGGGTGTCGGCGACCGCGCGACTGGCGTGGGGCGCGTCCGCGTGCGTTCGCCACACCAGCGCGGGGAATGCGCCGGGCGCGGCCGGGTCCACGACGCTGACCGCAGGGTCGTCCTCGGTCGCGGCGCGGGCGTCGGCGAACCAGCGCTCCCGGAACGCCGGGAGGTCGGCCGTAGTCGGGTACGGGCCGCCCTCGGACTCGGCGGCGTCCTGGATCAAGGCGAGCGCGGCGGCCGGGTCGGCGGTGCCGGCGGCATACCAGGCGTCGACGAGTTCGTCGTAGAACGCGTGCGGCACGTCCAGGCCGGTGCACGCGGCGAAGTCGGTGGCGGCCAGGTCGAGCGCGCCGGGGGTGTGCGTGACGGTCAAGAGGTTCCTCCTCGGGCAGCAGCGAACCACGCCAATCAGTCACTGTGAGTGAGCGATCGGCGGGGTTCGCGGAGTTGTGCGGGCGGACCGGGACGGGCCCGGGCCGAGTGAGTCGGGAGTGAGTCGGCGAGTGAGTTCGCCGGATCGGAGTGAGCTGGCTCATTTTGCGAGTGAGTCGGCTGTGACCTGCGGAAGTGAATCGAAGTGAGCCGAGTGAGCCGAGTGAGCCGGCCTGCCCGCGCCGCTCGCAGCCCCGGTTTTCGGGGTCTGCGAGCGGCGCGGGCCGACCTCACTCGTCGGACACGGCGTCGCGCCGGGCGAGGGCCTCGGCAACCTTCGCCGGATCGACCGGGAACCTACGCTGTGTAGTCGGAACCGTGTAGCCGTGCTTGGCCAGCGCCTCGGTCACGTCCTTGATCTGCCAGTTCTGGTAGGCGTTCCAGCGGGTGGCCAGGGCCGCGGCGATCGCCCCGGCCCGGGGGTGCTGCTCGTCCTCGCGCACGGCCACGTCCCGGGTGACCGCGAGGATGTCGGCGAGCACGTCGCGGTCCTCGGCCGCCGCCAGCGCCGCCGGGGCGGTGCCGCCGCCGCGCAGCTCCAGCGCCCGGTCGACCAGGACCTGTTTCTGCTCGTCGGTGAGGTAGTAGGAACGGATCGCGCCGGGCTCGTCGGTGAACCCGATGCAGATCAGCGTGCCGGTGTCGTTCAGCGCGGTCTTGGTCTTCGGCTTCAGGTCCAGGGCGGAAATCCCGTTCTCGTAAGCCTTTTCCCCGAGCACGACGTTGTTGCGGGTCTTGTCGCCAATCGCCCCGCACGCCTTGTTCGTGGTGACCGCGACCAGGTCGCGCGGCAGCGACTGGTCCGAGGGCAGCGGGGTCGCGAACACGACGTTGATCGCGTACTTGCGGGCCGCGCTGTAGAAGTTGACCAGCAGGTTCACCACCCGCCGGCGTTCCTCCGGGGTGTCCTGGCGGAAGAACGCCTGGCATTCGTCGATCACCACGATCCGGGGCCGCAGGCCCGGCTCCTTCGCCGCGACCTCCCGGTTCACGCTGGCGATGCCGTGTTTCTTCAGCAGGTTCCCGCGGGTCGCCAGTTCCGCGTACAGCCCTTCCATGTGTTCCAGGCACGCCTGCACGTTCTCCGTGGTGCCGCCCTCGGAGAACGTGTTCAGGACGGGTTTGAGCTGGTCGTAGTCGTTGTTCTGGGCGAACACGAAGACGTCGATGTCCACCAGCGGATCCAGGATCGCCCCGTAGAGCAGGTCGAGGATCATGGTGGTCTTGCCCGACCCCATCGTCCCGGAGAACACGAAGTTGCGTTCGAACACCGGCGTGACGACGGGGTTCCCGCGCGGGGTGACCCCGATCGGGAACCCGGTCCAGTAGTCGGTGGTCCCGCCGCTCAGCAGCGGGTGCGGGTCCACCGGTTCCCGCAGGACCCCGGGGTTGAGCCGGAACAGGTCCAGCACGGTCGGGTCCTGCTCGGCGGCTTCCAGGAACAGCTCCGGACCGCGGCAACCCAGGTTGTGCGCCAGCACGTTGTGGGCCTTGCGGACCGCGGGCACGTCGACGCCGAGCGGCAGCCGGATCTGCACGTGGTAGCCCTTGGGCGTGGCGATCGGCGGCTGCACCCAGGCGTTGTCGGTGTCGCGGTTGGGCCAGCCCTCCTTGATGTAGCCCTTCAGCTGCGTGTTGCCGATGTTGGCCAGCGCCTGGGTCAGCGCGCCCTCGGTCAGCTCCCGCTCTTGGGTGGAGCTGGCCTGTTTGCGCAGGTGGACAGGCAGAACCTGCTCGCCTAGCCGGTTGCCGTCGCGCCAGTAGCGCGACAGCTTCACCACCGCCCACGCGGCCGGGAACGCCCACCACAACGTCACCGCCAGCACGGCAGCGTCGTAGACCGCGGTCAGCGCGCCGCGCCACACCGCGAGCGCGTCGTTGGCGTTCCACACGCCCAGCCAGTGCCCGAACCCGTTGATCCCGCCCGCGACCACCGAGACGACGAACAGCGTCCCGAGCGCCGCGGCTGTTTTCCAGGCCACTGACCAGGCAAGTTCGGCCCATTTGCGGGCGGTGTCCACGCGGACGTGGCGGCCCTCGTTGAGCTGCCGGGTCAGGGCCTCGACCTGCGCAGTGTCTCCCTTCTCCTTCGCGGTCGCGCGGGCGACCTTGAGGTCGGTGTGGTCGGTGTCAGCGCGGCGGCGCTGACGGGCGGATTCCATGCCCTTGCCGATGATCCGCCCGTGCCGGGCCACAAAACGCCTGGTCCGGCCCAGTGCGCGGCGGCCGTGCAGGCCACCCTTGCGCAGCCGGGTCCCGGTGGCGTGGCTCAGCTCGATCGTGCGTTCGGCCAGCCGGGCGCGGACCTGGTCCGAGGGACCGGACAGGACCCGGCCGGTGCCGTGCAGCACGCGGGTGCCCCAGGTCTGGCGGGGCTCGGACACGGTCAGAGCAGCTTCGGTGTGGTCGAGCACTTCGCCCTCGACCGTGGTCCCCGGGGCGGTGGCCACAGTGCCCTCGGGGCGGCGGAACGGCACCACCGTGCCGGGCGTGCTGGTGTCGTTGTCGGACACTGAGGTCTCCTTTCGGACGGTCTGTTCGGGGTCGGGGCGAGGGGCCGGGAACGGGTCCCGGTCCCTCGCGGGGTCACTGCTTCGGTTTCAGGTCCTGCAGCAGGCGACGCGCGACCTCCTTCCGGCAGCGCAGCGTCTTGCGGACCGCTTCCACGCTCGCGGTCGCCGGGTCCAGGTCCCCCGCGACGACCGCTTCCTGCAGCCGGTTCCGCAGCTGCTCGTAGGTGCGGCCGGAGCGTTTCCCGGGCCGGTCCGCGTCGCCGGACCCGCTGGTCCCGGCACGTGCGGGCCGGTCCCGGACCGCTTCGGTGTTGTCGGTTCCGTCGGCGTGGTGCTCGTCCGGGTCCGGGCGGTCCGGGTCGGCGGTGGCGACCGGTCCCCGGTGCACCGGGTCCTGCCCGGCGGGCCGGGTGTCGTCGGACGGTCCGGCAGCGGCCCGGGCGAGCAGCGCGGCCAGTTCGGCGTCGATCGCGTCCGGCGGTCCGGGCACGTCCGGGTCCGGCTCGACCGCGACCAGCCGCCCCCTGCGCACCTGGTAGGTGCCGGGCGTGTAGGTCAGGCGGGCGCGGCCCTCGCCGTCGATCGCCGCCGCCGCGGTGCGCACCGCCGCCCGGGCGGCCGCCGCGGCTTTCGCGGCGGCCTTGCGCTCGACCCGAGCAGCCTGGCGCTCCGTGCGGGAGCGGGGCGGGCTGGCGATCGCGAGCTGGTGGGCGACCACGCCGGCCACGCTCACCACGGCCATCACCACGCCCGCGCCCCAGCCGCGGTCCGCGCCGTGCAGCGCGTTCGTGGCGGCCGCGACCGTCCCGAACACCCACACCCCCGCCTGCAGCCCCCACACCGGCCGGTGCGGAGTGCGGCTGCGCGAGACCAGGACCGCGATCGCGAACGCCCACATGCCCAGCTCGGTGATCAGCGGCAGCAGCCCGCCCAGCGGCGAGGCGTAGACCTGCGCGCCGTACCCGGCCATCGCCGGGGCCGCCATCGCGAACGACACCAAAGCGATCCCGTAGATCAGCAGATCCACGGTGTGCCGGGCGGCGAACGCCCGCACCGCCGCCCAGCGGGCCGCGCGGTTCTCCTTGCGCCGCAACCGGTCCTCGCGGCGCACTCGGTCCTGCTCGATGCGCAGCTCCGCGGCGGCGGCGCGGTCGGCGCGGGCCTCTTCCCCTGCCGCGCGCATCCGGGCGATCTCGTCCCCGGTCCGCGCGGCCAGGTCCAGCCGCGCCTGTTCCGCTTTCGCCGCGCGGCTCGCGCGCAGTTCTTCCTGCCAGCTCACGGGTCCTCCCTTCGGTCGTCCGGGACGGGCATGTCGGTCAGCACTTCTCGGTGCCCGGGTCGGTCCCGGGCGCGGCCAGGACCGCGGCGACGGCGGCGTAGGCGTCGGGTCGGCGGGCCGCGAGGATGGCCAGTGCACGGTTGACGTGGTGGCTGTCGGACGCGGCGCGGTCGTCGGCTGAGCAGGCGTCGGTGTAGGCGTCGACCAGCGCGGTCACCGCCTCGCGGGCGGGCCTGCCGATGTCCCGATAGGACTCGGACAGGTCGCGCATCAGCACCAGCCAGTCCGCTCGCGACCGGGTGCGCAACCTCGCCAGCTGGGCGGCCAGCTCGCGCAGCTTCGCCGCTTCGGCCGGATCGGCGGACCGGTCGGCCAGCGCGGACAGCTTCGGGCCGTGTTCGGCGGCGATGGCCTCGTACGTCTCGGGGCCGGTGCCCGCGAAGTCGACGGTGACCAGCTCGGGATTCGGGACGTTCTTGCGGGACATGGTGATTCCTCCAGTCAGGACACAGGGGCGGGCCGGTGGCGTGGTCACCGGGCGAGCACCTGCGCCAGCTGCACGATCGACACGACGATCAGCACGAGCGAGGCGACGATCGAGAGTGCGTGGATGGCGCGCATGGGCGGGCCTCCCTTCGGTGCAAGCGGAACGGGAACGCGGGGCGGGTCAGCCCTCGACGACGTGGACGCTGTCGCAGCCCGCGCCGCGCTGCAGCCAGGCCGCGTGCGTCGCGCCGCCGGTCTCGGGTGGGAGGGTGATCGTGGTGGGCGGCGGGCAGTCCGTCGGCACTGGCGGGACCGACGGCGGGCCGACCGCGGGGGCGGCGTCTCGCTGGCCCGAGAGGTAGAGCAGGACGAGCGTGACGAACGCGATGAGGCCGAGGAATATGCGGCGCACGAGCGGAATCCCCTTCCGGAGAGTGGAGCGGGGCGGCCGCGCGGGTGAACGCGCGGCCGCTCCCGCGATGCGGGCAGGGGTCAGCTGCGGGACTTGGCGGCCTTGGACTTGCCGAAGAGCACGACCGCGAGGCTGACGGCCGCGATCGCGCCGAGCGCCAGCATCGGGGTCGAGGTGTAGTGGGCGGGGTCCTTCTCGTGCAGGCTCCACGCGCCGTAGGCGAGCCAGGCGGATATGGCGAACACGATGAAAGCAGCGATCTTCATGGCAGGTTTCTCCTGTGCGGTAAGGGAAAAGCGGACGGGTGAAACAGGGCGGGCGCGACGTCAGCGAGGCTCACCGGCCCGGCCACGCCGGGCTGGTGCCGGTGACGGTGACCGTGGCCGGCCCCGGCAGCGATGCGGTGCTGCTCGGGACCGGCGGCGGGGCCGGGCGGACGATCTGCGGTGCGGTGACGCGCCAGCCGAGGAAGAACAGGAACACGGCGGCCAGCACGAGGAACACGAGCGCGCCGGACAGGATGCGCATAGGCGAGGCGGGCCTTTCGGTTGCGCGGCAACGGGAACGGGTCAGCTGCGGGCCTTGGCCTTGGCGGTGCTGGGCTTGCCGAAGAACAGCACCACGAGGCTGACCAGCGCGAGCGCGCCCAGCACCAGCATCGGCGTGACGCTGTAGTGGGCCGGGTCCTTCTCGTGCAGGCTTCCCGCGCCCCAGGCGAGCCAGGCGGACAGGGCGAACACGATCGACGCGACGAGCTTGGTCTTCATGGTTTTCCTCCAGACGGTGAAGCGGGCAGGCGAAACAGCCCGTGCGGCGGGATTGCCGCTCGGGTCGGGCGGAACGGATGCGGGTGCTGCGGGTCAGGCGGAGCGGCGGTAGGCCGCGGCCTGGCCCTGGACTTTCGCGACGTACCAGTCGGCGTGGTTGTAGGCGTAGATCGCCCGCCGCTGGTCCCCGGCCGCCAGGCCGGAATCGCAGAGGTAGTGCGCCGCCGCGGGGATCGCGTCGGCCGGGTCGTAGATGTCCGGGCCGATCCCGGGATGGCGGGCGCGGACGGCTTCGAACGTCGGGTCCAGGAACTGCATCGGGCCTTTCGCCCCGGCGAAGTTCGCACCGGAACGGACCCCCGCCGCTTTCAGGCGGCCGTGGTCGGTCTCGACCTTGCCGATCCCGGCCAGCAGCGCCCAGTCCAGGTGCGGGCAGGTGTCGGCGGCGGCGCGGTATTGCGCCAGGTAGACGCCCGGGATGTCGGCGATCCCCGGGCCGCCGGTGTCGGCGTCACCGGTGTCTTTCATGTAGCCGACGGCGATCGCGGCAACGGTGAACAACACCGCGCCGGTGCCGACTTTCCCCAGCAGGGACAATGGACACTCCGATTCCTCTCGCAGGTGTCGGGGACCTGGCCAGGCGCGCCGTTCCGGCAAGAACCCGTGCGCGCCCGGCCAGGTGGTCACTCATCGGTTGCTCTCCTGTCGTCGTTGACGGGCAATGCATTCCTCGTCGCGGGTGATGGAGTCGTGCAGGTCCCACGGGTGCTCGTCCGGTGGCCGCGGCGCGGTCACGACGCGACCTCGTCCGCACGCTCGACCGCCGTACCCGCCGGGGCCGGGTCCTGTTCGGACGGTCGTGTGCGGCGGGCCCGGGCGGCAACCGAGCAGGTTCCTGCCGCCAGCGCCCGGGCGGCGCGGCGCACCGGGGGCCAGGCCCACGCGATCCGTACCATGAGGGCGGCCGCGATCACCGGGAGCAGGAACGTCCACCCGGCCCACGCCGCGAGCCCGGCCAGCAGCCCGGCGGCGGCGGTTTCCGGCAGCCACCAGCCCAGTGCGCCGACCGCGCGGTCGGCGCGGCTGCCCTCGATCCGCGCGACCCGGGTGTCGCCGCGGGGTTCGATCTCGCTCACGCTGATCTCCTTTCAGGTAACGGGTTCCGGGGTCAGCGGACCGGCGAAGCAGGTCGTGATCCGCTTGTCCAGGCCGGTCTGCAGGCCGCGCAGCAGCCACGCGACCGCCACGAACGGCGTGCGCAGCAGCCCCAAGGCGAGGAACAGCAGCACCGACACGGCGAACGCGGCCAGCCGCCACGGACCGTGCTGCTCCAGCACGTCGAACACGCTCACGACGCGCCTCCCGGGTCCTGGTCCAGGCCCGGGATCGGCCGGAACGCCAGCTCGGCGGCGCGCAGGTCGTCGGCGATCGCTTCGGCCAGCTGTGCGGCGTAGGCGTAGCGGTCGGCGGCGAGCGTGTCCGACGGGAGCAGCCGCCCGCCCCCGGCGGGGTGCTGCTGGTCGAGTTCGCCGACGCGGTGGTACGCAGCTTTGATCGCGTCGCTCAGCCGCGACGCACGAGGTTCGGTGGTCATCGCACGTTTCCTTTCCGGGGCAACGGGTGTCGGGTCGTGGACGGTCAGGCGAAGCGGAAGCCGTTCTCGTCGCCCCAGGCGTGCAGCCAGGCGATTTTCTGGTCGTAGGTGTCGTCCCAGTCGGCGGCCGGATCGGCGTCGAACGCGCGGGCCACCCGCACGGCGACGTCCTGGCGGTGGAAGTTGCACGGGAAGAACGCGAGGCCGTCCCCGCCGTAGCGGAGCGGCGACCAGCGGCCGAAGTCGATGCGGGCGGCGCTGTCGCCGTCGGCGGTGATGACCGGAGCGATCGCGAGGTGCTGGTTGATCGGCAGGAACGGGGCGGGCAGCTCGACGGCCGTGCCGTTGCCCAGCTGCACGGTCTGGTTGATCGTGCCGAGGTCCAGGCCGCCGGGAGTCTGCTCCGTGTAGTGGCCCTGCAGCTTGATATAGGACATGACAGTTCCCTCCGGGAATTCGGTGCGATGTGGGTGCGGCTGCGCGGTGCGGTCCGGTGTGGACGGTGCGCTACGCGGCGAGCGCGGCGTGCTCTTCGGGCGTCAGCGTGGGTTCGCCGACGAGGTAGTCGTGCAGGTAGGAGTGCGGGTCGAGCCCGGCGCTGTAGAGGCAGGCTTCGCAGGTGCGGTGCGCTTTGGGCAGCTCGGCCCAGCCGGTTTCGCGGCATTCGCGGCAGGTCCGTCGCGCGGCCATCATCTTGCGGTGCGAGGCCCAGCGGGCCGGGGTCATCGGCTGCTTGGGCTTGGCCTTCTCGATCAGGTACAGGTTGGCGAACACGAGCTTCCCGGCCTTGCGGCACCGGAAGTACAGGAACGCGGCCGGGTCCTGTCCGCCGGGCCGTTTCCCCATCGCGGTCAGCTGGCGTTCGGTCGCGAGCACGCTGCGGTCGGCGGTTTTGGTGGAGAACAAGGGTTTCCCGTGCCACGTCCCGCGGGTGAAGCAGGTCTGGTCCGACCAGGGCACCGAGGCCAGCACCCACAGGAACCGGCGGCTCACCGCTCCATGCGGCCGGCGCGGCGCGAGCGCATCGCCAGCCACGTGGTGGTGAGCGAGGCCAGCACCCCGATCGCGCGGTGCGCGGCCTGGTCCAGCTCCATCAGCGCGGTGCCGGGCCCGGACTCGTCCACCACCGGCTCCCCCGCCGGGGTCTCCCGGCGCTGGATGGTCGCGTGCTCCAGGTAGCCGCTCTTGCCCAGCGCCCGCGCCGCCGTCTTCAGCGGCTCCCGCCGGTCGATGACGTAGTGCGTGACCGCGTTGACCGCCGTCCCGGCCAGCAGCGCCGCCAGCGGAACCCGGCAGCCCAGCACCCGGGTCACCGCGACCGCGGAGGCCAGCTGGCCCGCGCTGTAGCTGGCGACGTGGCGGGCGCAGTGCCGCGCGCCCTCGCGCCCGGGCTGTCCTTTCCCGACCGCGTCGGCGCTGGTCTGCAGCCACTGGTCGCAGACCGGGTGCACGTCGGCGAAGGTCGCCTGCAGCGCCGCGAACAGCGCCAGACCCCGTACCGTTCGTTCGCGCATCACGCCGCCTCCCCGGTCAGCAGGTGCCATTCGCGGTCCCAGTCGAAGAACTCCGGTTCGCGGCCCGGGGGCACCAGGTCCTCGGTCTTCTCCAGCGCCTTTTCCAGTGCCGCGCGGGAAAACGCCAGCTCGGCGTGGCCGGAGGGCGAGGTCAGCAGCACCCAGACCACGTCGTCTTCCGGGTTGATCCGCACGTCCCCCTCGCCGACCGCGGCCAGCATTCCCGAAGCGAGCAGGTCCCGGCTGAACACCCATTCGCGCTCGCCGCTGGCTCCGCAGTCCAGCACCAGCGTCACCGCCCACGGGTCGGCCTGGTCGTAGAGCAGCCGCGCCGGAACCGGGTCCACCCCGTTGAGGTACGCGGTCATCTCGGACTCCACCCAATCGTCAGCCGGGAAGAGCGCGTCGATCGATAACATGAGGGCTCCCTTCGGAAAGCCAGACGGTGATCGGTCGGGACCCGGCCGGCGGGCGGAGTTCTTGGCGGGACACACCCGCCGGCCGGGCAGCTCAGTCCCGCGGGGCGCGGGCAGACAGCAGCGCTGGCAGGCAGCCGCATTCCTGGTGCTCGTCGTGGTGGAACCCGATGCAGCGGTCGTCGGGGCAGCCGCACGCGTCGCCTCCCCACCGGCCGTCGGCGAAGTGGTTCTCCCGCGCCCACTGGGCTTCGGTGAGTTCGTAGGTGCTCAGCAAGTCGCGGGCTTCGGCGTTGAGTCGCATGTGTATCTCCGTGTGCAGGTCGGCGAAACGGGAGCGGGCGGGCTCAGGCGGCGAGCGGGAGGGAGGCCGGGCGGGATCCGGCATGACCGCGGCGCTTGCGGACCTGGCGCGAACCGAGCAGGTCGGTCACGGACGAGACGAACGACTCGGTGGCCAGCACGCACACCTCACCGGTCTGCGGATCGGTCAACGTCGTGCGCAGCCACAGCGTCAGCCGCTGCACCGACCAGCCCGCCTTGTGACGCTTGGCGATCGCGTCCACCAGCGGCTCCATGAACGCCGGGCGGACCAGCGGGCGGCCCGTCGCCAAGTCCAGGTACCGGTCCGACAGCAGGGTCGCGATCATCCAGTTGCGGCCAAAGGAACGCGGGCGGGTCGAGTTCGTGGTGCGCATTGCGGGACCCCTTTCCAGGGCGAGAAACGGGACAGGTTCAGGGATTCAGGCGGCCACCGGCGCGGACGCCAGCCGGGCGGCGTAGCGGTGGGCGGACTTCGCGGCCTGCGTCGCGGTCGGGTCCGCCGGGCTCTCGGCGGCCAGGTGCTCCAGCACCACCGCACGCCGCTCGTGCCAGGCGGCGACGATCGTCACCGGCGCGTCCGCCGCGGGGCGGCTCAGCTGCAGCTCCCCCAGCTCGCTCAGCGCGTACATCAGGCCACCTCGTCTTCCGCCTCGACCTCGGCCAGGTCCAGCAGCGCGTGCACCTGAATCGCGGACTTGCCCGCGCCCATCTGGCCGGACACGATCCAGTTCCCCAGCGCCACCACATCCGCGACCGGCGCAGCAGCCGCCTCGGCCGCCTCACGCGCAGCCAGCTCGGCATCGAACTCGTCCAGCAGGTCGGCCACGCCGGTCAGGTCCTCGATCTCCGGGCCGACCTCGACCAGCGCCTGCGGAGCGTCGAACGGACCCGCCAGAAGCTCGGTCAAGTCCAGGTCTTCGTCCGTCCCGTCGAACCGAAACTCCAGCTCGCGACGGGCGGGAGGTGCTTGCTTCATGGGTGGTATTTCCTCTCGGTCTTGCGTTGCGACTAGTACACGCTATGGCACACTATCCCGCTATCGGCCAAACGAGTGAACTAGGGCAAGCTAGGGTGTTATTAGCTAGAATTCGGCCATGGCGACTAACACGGCCGGGATGGCACCGTTCGAACGGATCGCAGAGGACCTGCGTCAGCGAATTCGCAGCGGAGCCCTGCAGAAGGGCGACAAGCTCCCGTCGTACCGTGACCTCGCGAACACGCACAACGTTGCACCGATGACGGCCCAGAAAGCCGTCCAGTTGCTCGTAAGCGAGGGGCTAGCGGTGAGCCGTTCACCGCTCGGCTCGTTCGTCAGCGAGTCCTGGGAAACCGCGAAAGCTCCCGTGACGGTCGAGCAGCTGGCGAGCGAGTTGGCCACACTTCGCGAGCGAGTCGAGCGGCTGGAGGGCCGTTTGCCTTGATGCCTCGTTCGTTCATGACTCCATGAAACAGGCTCCTGAGCTGCACTAACAGGGCACACTCGGGGGCACACTCGCACACTCAGGCACAGTCGGGAGACACAGTGGACGGCAACGCGCAGCTTGCAGCGCTGATGCGTGAGGCCGGCTTCCTCAAAGACGATGGCTCAGTGGGGTTGAAGGTCTTCGCGCGGGCAGTAAGCCAACAGGCCGGCCGCCCGTTTACGCATACCTATGTTCGGCGCTGGCTAGACGGGATGGTGCCGCGTGACGAAAAGACCCGTCAGGCGATCGCGCGAGCCCTTGGGGGCAGGCTCGGTCGACAGATCGCGCCAGACGATGTCGGCTTCGGGAAAACACTAAAAGTGAGCCCAGACCTGGGCCTCGCGTATCCGACGGATTCCGCCGACAACGTCAAGGCGGTATCGCGCCTGTGGCAAGCCGACCTCGATAGCATCTCGTCGCTGCTGAATGCGCCAGCCAATACTGCAGCATGGAACGAGGCGGCACTGTCCTGGCTGGTCAGTACTCGGCAGGAAGTGTTCAGCGACACCGGGAAGCGGAAGGTTAACGCGGCCGACATCAATGGCGTTCGCAGCACCACTTCGATGTTTGACCAGCTCGACGGCGAGCATGGTGGAGGGCATGCCCGACGCGCACTCATCGAGTTCCTGCGGACCGACCTCAGCGGCCTGCTTGACGGATCGGCCCCGAACGAAGCTGTTCGTCGTGACCTGTTCAAAGCGGGAGCGCAGGCAACCCTGCTTGGCGCGTGGATGTCCTACGACGCTGGCCTGCACGGCATTGCGCAGCGCTACTTCATCCAGGCGCTGAGGATGACGGAAGCGACCAACGATCGCCTGCTCGGCGCGAGCATCCTCGACGCGATGAGCCATCAAGCAACATTCTTGGGGCGGTATCGCGAAGCGGCGAATCTCGCTCGGACGGCCCGAATGGGAACGGTCGCGTCCGGCTCCGCCAGCGCCGCAGCGCACTTCTATGCGATGGAAGCACGCGCCCTCGCCCGCCTCGGTGACGCGGTCGAATGTGATCGCGCCATGGCGGCCGCGGTGCGCGAGTTCGAACGCCGGGACCCAGCCACCGACCCGGCTGAGTGGTTTGGCTACTTCAATGAATCCGAGCTGGCTGCCGAGCTGGGGCACTGCAATCGCGATCTGGGACGATCGGTAGACGCGACGGCCTTCGCGACCCAGTCCCTCGGCCCGACAGCCAGCGGTTACGTGCGAAGCGACTTCTTCGCCACGATGGTGCTTGCAGACTCCTACCTCGACCAGGGAGAGTTAGAGCAGGCTTGCGACGTCGCGCTGAAAGCCTTGACAATCGGGGAAACGCTCAAGTCGGCCAGGTGCCAGGCGTACGTCGATGAGTTCCGCACACGGCTAACCAAAGTTGGCCGCTCGACGGTGGCTACAGAGTTTGCCGAGCAAGCCTCCAATGCGCGCCTGTGGACTGCTCAGGACTCTAAAACGGGGCCCAATCGCGTCGCGTCCCGCCGTCCCTGAGCGAAGCGACCCGCTTGCGGACTTCGGCAACTGCTGCGTCATTGCCAGCGGCTTTTCCGCATAGCCACAACGTCATCGACAGCTCCCGATAGTCAGCGAGGACCGGGTACCCATACCAGTCCATGACATCGAAGCCGTAGACGTCGACAAAGGTCCTATATTCGTCCTCGGTGTGCCACCCGAACCGCTCGTAGAAGAGCGCAGTCTGCACTAGATCCCACTCGCGCGGGCCAATACCGAAGCTGTCCAGGTCAATCAGGATCGGGTTTCCTTCACGATCTAAGATCACATTGCCAACGTTTGCATCACCATGAATCACGCCAAAGGGAAGGGTAAATTCCAGGTTATCGTAATCGGATGCCAGTTCATCTATTCGATTTCGAATAAATTCGGCGTCGCCGGGATCGATGTTTTCGAGATCAGCCATCCGCGCGTTCAGCTCCGCAAACGGTCGCTTCTCTGGCAAATCGAGTTCCGCAGGTGCATGCAGTTCATGAAGTTCACGGATCAGCCGCGCGACATCCCGGACAGGCGCATACCGTTCGTCCTCCGCAGCAGACTCCCAGAACGTCACAGCGTATCCGCCCACCTCGACAGGCTGGCGAACATCAAGCGCGCGGTTAGCCGGATATCCCTCGCCAGCAAGCCAGCGGGCGACCGCGACTTGCCGATCCGCCCCTCCCCGCGCCTCGGGATCACGGCTGATTCGTGCGATGACTCGCCCCGGAATCCGGAAAACCGCGTTTGAGCCAAGACGGATCAGCTCAGCATCCGACGATTCGAAGCCCACCAGAGTGCACGCAGTTCCAAGGACTTCGCGCGCAGATTCCTCTGTTAGCGCCGCCGCTGGACTCAAATCTATCGCCTTTCTTAGCTTGCGTATGTAAGCAGCCTTTACCTGTTGCCGTTCGGCGACTTCCTGCCGTAGTGGACCGCCAGCCCAATGCCCAGTACCCAAGCCGGAGCACTGGTCGTTGCCGAGTCAATCTTTTCGACCAGGTCAGGCGCTGCGCTCTTTGTAACGAAGTACATCACCGTGAGGACGCTATACGCGAGCCACAGGAATAACGCGACCGAGTGGGTACGCACCCACTCGTTGGCAGCCTCACGCCAGTGCGAGTCGTCTGCAACTTCGCGCGGCACAGAGTCAACCAAGACGGTCATCGCTGCCGCCTGATAGATGCCAAGTCCTATTGAGGTCGAGGACTCTAACGATGAAGCGAGCACCGGCTTAAACACGCTAGCGAAGTCCGGAAGCTTGAAGCCGTCACCGAGGTGCTGGAAGACACCGCCGTACTCGGGCAAGCCTGTTGTAATCGGGAACTTCGGTAACGAAGCGATCAGCGGGTCGAGCACACTGGTGAAGTCGGGGAATTTGAAACCATCACCGAGGCGCGCGAAGACGTCGCTGTGGTCGGGCAGGGCGACCTCAGACAGCCGTTTGAACTGCTCGCTGTGGTCGGGCAGGGCGACCTCAGACAGCCGTTTGAACTGCTCGCTGTGGTCCGGCAGAGCCCGGGCGAGGTAGCTGAAGTCCGGCAAGGAGACTCGGAAAGCCTCGTCAAGCTGACGTGCTACCCGCTCGAACGCGGAGCCGTCTGCCCAGCTGCTTGTCATGGGTCGAGGATAGCCGCCACCGAGGACAAATCCCGGCTACCGGATCGCAGCACGACGCCGCCCAGACACTGCCTCATGTCCCTAGTTCGGCTCCTTCCACCGCGATCCCAGCGGGGCAGAGTGCCCGGGCTTGACGGGCACTCTGCACGGCGGACACGGACACGTCACGGACGCAATTCGCCCACATTGAGCGTTTCCGCAGGTCAGAGCCCCGTTGACGGCTCCCTGTAAATCAGACGGCTCAGCCTTCGGGGGTTCGAATCCCTCACCTGCCACACCAGCCCGAACCACCCTCGTGACCACTGAGAAGCGGTCACGAGGGTGGTTTTGTCTTGTGCGGTGCAGCCGTTTCCGGCTGTCCGCCCCACGTGCGCCCCACAGTTTTGGCCGCACCGTGGCCGCGCTCAGCGCTAGCAGGCGAACTTGGTCGCGTCGCTCGTCTGTTTGCAGTGCGCGCCGAACGCGTCCCGGGTGGCCGCCAGGCTGTCCTTGCCTTGGTTGATCTCGCTCGTCATCGAGGTGAAGTCGCCGGACGAGCAGGCGGCTATCGCCGCGCGGAAGTTCTTCTCGGCGCCGTCCATGGGTTGCTTCAAGACCGCGGGCCACGTGGCCGTATCGCTTTCCAGCCGGGTCTCGTCACCCTGGGCCGCCGTGCAGTCACCGGGCGAGAGTTGCATGGTTGCCGGATCGAAGGTCCACAGCAGACCGAACGAGGGTCCCGGCGGCGAGCCGGACCCCGCGTCGGTCTGGTACTGGACGAAATCCACTGAACCTCCGGCAGAGTTTCCGTCCCCGGGCTGACCGCCGCCGCATCCCGCGAGCAGGGCGGACACCGACGCTCCGGAGAGAATGGCCGTCCTCAGCCTGATGGATCGAGTCATGGTGACCTCCTTGCCTCGCGACGTCGAAGCCGAGATGCTCTGGCAGTCGTCGAAGGCTCTGCACCTATGTCGGAGAAACCCGCTCGACCGCTACGGAGGTGCGGGGATTCGGGCTTGACCCTCCTGCGACAGGAGGCTTCACGCTCTTCGGCATGAACGAATTTCGCGGCCCGGTTCCGACTCCCGCCTACGACGCGGTTTCTCCGGGCAACTACCTCGGCTTCTACGGGATGCCGATGTTTCCCATCGTGCCCACCGCCGACCTCGACGCCTCGACTGACTTCTGGCTTCGCGGGCTCGGCTTCGACAACCTTTTCACCATGCCCGGCGAGCTCGTGCACCTGCGCCGCTGGGCGTTCCAGGATGTGCTGCTCCGCCCGGGGACCCCGGCCGGCCCTAGCGAGGCGAGGATCAGTTTCTCCTGCGTGCTCAGCGAACTCGACGAGATCGCCAAGCGGTGCGAGGACCTCGCGCCCGGCTGTACGAGCGGGCCGGAGCTGATGCCGTGGAACTCGCGGGAGTTGACGGTCGTCACGCCGGAAGGCACGAACGTCGTGATGACCGCGGCGGAGCCGATCGACCCGGACGGGCCCGTCGCGGAGCGGTTGCGCGCCGCGGGGATCGACGTGCCACGGTCGTGAGCTGCGACACTGAGGTCGTGACCGAGCAAGACGGCCTCACTGTCGGACGCACGGCGACGCTGGTCGGCGTGAGTGTCAAAACGCTGCATCACTGGGACGCGGTCGGCCTGGTGCGTCCGAGCGGGCGCACCAGGTCCGGCTACCGGGTGTACTCCGCCGAGGACGTCGCACGGTTGCATCGGGTGCTCGTTTACCGCGAGCTCGGCTTTCCGCTGTCGGAGATCGGACGCCTCCTGGACGACCCGTCCGTGGACGCGCACACCCACCTCACCCGGCAACGCCGCGAGCTGCGCGAGCGGATCGCGCGGTTGGAGCACATGGCCTCCGCGGTCGACCGGATGGCGGCGGCTACCCGCGGCGGGATGCAGTTGACCGCGGAGGAGCAGATCGCGATCTTCGGATCCGACTGGAATCCGGAGTGGGTCGACGAGGCCGCGGAGCGGTGGAGCGACACGAAGCAGTGGGCGGAGTACCGCGAGCGGACCACCGAGCTGACCCAGCAGGACTGGCAGGAGGCCGCAGCCGAGCACGAAACACTCCACGCCGACCTGGCCGCGGCACGACGAGCCGGGGTCGAACCCGGGTCAGCAGAGGCGAACACCCTCGCGGAGCGGCATCGGGCGACGTTGTCCCGGTACTTCGACTGCACGCACTCGATGCAGGTGTGCCTGGGACGCAAGTTCGTGGAGGAAGCCGGGTACACGGAGCACTACGACGCGTTGGCCCCAGGACTCGCCGCCTGGCTGCGGGATGTGATTTTCGCCAACGCGATCGTGCACGGGGTAGATCCGGAAACAGCGGTCTGGGAGTAACAGCAACCCGACCGCACCCGCGCACCCAACCCATCACGGCAGCCCCCCCGCACCCCGATACGAAGCCAAAAACGCGGCGCGGAGGTGCTTGTCAAGGCATCTTTCCCGCCTTGACAAGCACCTCCGCGCCGTAGTCACACTCAGCTTCGGGGTGCCCCCACGCAACCAAGGACCGCAGCGAAACCGCAGCTTCAGCGGCCCCGGCGAGCCATCTCCTCAAGCCGCCGAATCCGATCCTCGATCGGCGGATGCGTCGAAAACATCCGGCTCAGCCCAGCCCCCGGCCGGAACGGGTTCGCGATCATCAGATGCGACTGCGACACCACCGCCGGCTCCGGAGCCAACGGCGCGGCCCGGGTACCCAGCTCCAGCTTCCGCAACGCCGAGGCCAGCGCCAGCGGATCCCCGGTCAGCTCAGCCCCCGAAGCGTCCGCCTGGTACTCCCGCGACCGGCTCACCGCCATCTTCACCACACCGGCCGCGATCGGGCCGAGCAAGACCAGCAGCAGCGACATGAACGGGTTGCCCTCGCGGTCGTTCCCGCCGAAGAAGAAGGCGATATTCGCCAGGACGCTGACCACGCTCGCCAGCGCACCGGCTACGCACGAGATCAAGATGTCCCGGTTGTACACGTGGGACAGTTCGTGCCCCAGCACCGCGCGCAGCTCACGTTCGTCGAGCAGCTCCAGGATGCCGGTGGTGCAGCACACGGCCGCGTGCTGCGGGTTGCGGCCGGTCGCGAAGGCGTTCGGGGCCGCGGTCGGGCTGACGTACAGCGACGGCATCGGCTGCCGCGCGGAGGTCGCCAGCTCTCGCACGATCCGGTACATCGCGGGCTGCTCGACCTCCGAGACCGGCCGCGCGTGCATCGCGCGCAGGGCCATTTTCTCGGAGTTGAAGTAGGCGTAGGCGTTCATCCCGAGCGCCACGACCAGGCCGATCAGCAAGGCCCCGCGGCCGAACAATCCGCTGATCCCGATGATGATCGCCGAGAGCAGACCGAGCAGCATCGCCGTCTTCAGCCCGTTGTGGTGCTTGTGCACGTGCGCTCGCCTCCGTCCGCTCTGGCAGCTGCCGCAGGATGGTTACTCACTGGAAACAACGCGATCGGGGGATCCGAAGTTCCTTACCCTGATCCTTGTCCGAGTTAGGGTCGGCGGGCAACTCAACCGACCGGGGCAGGTGAGCGATGCGAGGTTCCCAGATCTCCCGGCGAGCACTGTTCGGCCTGGTCAGCGCGGGTGCGGCGGCAATGGCGGGCGGCGCGGCGACGGCAGCCGAGCGGGTCAGCAGTGTGCAGGTCGGCGGCACGCTTTCGGCTCTTGCGGTGAGTCCGGTCACCGGACTGGTCTACGCGGCCGACCAGGCGTCCGGCGCGGTTCTCGTCCTCGATCCGGACGCGGGACGGGTCGTGTCCGCGCTCGCGGTGGGCGGGCAGCCGAGCGACGTCGCGGTGGACACCGACCGGATCTACGTCGCCAATCCGCCCGGCGGCACGGTGCTCGCCTTCGACAGCCAGACGCACCGGTTGCTGAGCGTCGTGAGCGCGGGCGCGGGTGCGTCGGCGCTCGCGATCGATCCCCAGGCCAACCTCGTGTACGCGGTGAGCGGCAAGACCGGCACGTTCGCGGTGCTCGACAGCATCAGTCTCACGCAGCAGGACCTGCTGCCCGCGCCGAAGCCGGGCCTCGCCGGGATCGCGCTCGACCGCGGCCGGCGACGCGCCTATTGCACCAGCCCGACCACGAACTCGGTCGAGATCTGCGACCTCGACGCGGGGGCCTTCACCGCGAGCGTCCCGGTGGGCGCTTCTCCGACCGGCATCGGCGTCCACGAACTGAGCGGCTCGGTGTTCGTGGCGAATTCGGCGATCCACCATTTGTCCATTGTGGACGGATCAGCGAAGGCGCAGGTCAAGACTGTGCTGTTGCGCAGCGAGGCGTCGTCGCTCGCGGTGCATCAGGGCAGCGACGTCGTGTACACCAACGGCGGGCAAAATGGACTGTCCCGTGTGGACGGACGAACCGAAACCCTCACCGGCGAGCTGAGCCTCGGCGTGAATCCGGGCGACGTGGCGGTGGATCAGCGGACGCGCACGGTGTACGTGACCGATCCGCTGCACGGCACGGTCACCATCGTGCGCGATTTCTGACCGCTCGCATGAAGTTACTCCAGGTATACGGTGTCGGGTATGGAACTTGGTCTCCAGGTCCCCGGCTTCACCCTGCCGGGAGGGACCGCCGCGCTCCGCGTGGAGCTGGCCGAGGCGGTGCGGGCAGCGGACGACGCCGGGTTCGCTTATCTCGCGGTGAGCGCCAAACCGTTCTCCAGCAAGCATTTCACCGCCGAACGACTGCTCAACAGCCCGCAACCCCCGCAGCGGCCGCCGATCATGGTCGGCGGGGGCGCCAAGACCGTTTACCACTACCTGGACCTCGCTCCGTCCGGGGAGAAGACCGGCGAGTCTCTCGCCGAGGCGCAACGGCTGCACCGGCTTGGTGTGCAGGCCGTGATCGGCCCGCTGCCCGGCGGGCTCGACCGGGACCGGATCGAGATTTTCGCGCAAGACATCATTCCCGCGGTGAAGGAGTTGGCATGAAACTCGGGTTGCACCTGGCTCAGCAGACCTGGCCCAACGGCCCGGCGGCGCTCGGCGCGGACCTGGCACGGGTGGCTCGGACCGCGGACGAGGCCGGGTTCGAATATCTGTCCGTAATGGACCATTTCTTCCAGATTTCCAGCTACGGCCCGCCGGAGCACGAAATGCTGGAAGCCTGGACCACGCTCGGCTTTCTCGCCGCGCACACCGAGCGCGTCAAACTGCTCACGCTCGTCACCGGCGTCATCTACCGGCACCCCGGACTGCTCGCGAAGGCGGCGACGACGCTCGACGTGCTGTCCGGCGGGCGGGCCATCCTCGGCATCGGGGCGGGCTGGAACGAGGAGGAATCCCGCGCTCTCGGGTTCCGGTTCCCGCCGATGAAGGAGCGGTTCGAGCAGCTCGAGGACGCGCTCCGGTACGTCCGTCAGATGTGGGCCGAGGGAGACGAACCCTTCACCGGCACGCACGTCAGCGCCGAGCGATTGCTCAACAGCCCGCAGCCGATCCAGCGGCCGCACCCGCCGATCATGATCGGGGGCAGCGGCGAGAAGAAAACGCTGCGGTTCGTCGCGCAGTACGGCGACATCTGCAATTTGCTGCCCAACGCGGACCTTCCGCGCAAACTGGAAGTCCTGAAGCAGCACTGCGAGGACGTCGGCCGCGACTACTCCGAGATCACGAAAACCGCCTCGCTGCGGCTCGACACTGGTGAAAACGGCGAGAAAACCGGGCAACTGCTGGATGAACTGGGCCGGCTGTCGGAACTCGGATTCAGCGTCGCGACCGGCTGGGCGCACGGCGTCCCGGACCCGGCGGTGCTCGAGCGGTTCGCCACCGAGGTGATCCCGGCGGCCGAAAAACTGTGATCCGCTGACGAACGGGTGGCGGCTACGCCGTCTGGCACCGGTCCGCCGCCCGTTCGTCGCAGCATCTCGCGGCATTCCGCCGCCGTCATTGTCTCGGTTCCGAATCGACTCCGGTGAGCTTCCCGGCGCGCTGTAACGACGGCCGGGCGCGGATCGACCTGCCCTACGCAGATCGCGCTCGTGACCGGAGGAGCCTGGTACATGACCACATGTCGACTCTGTGGTTCGGAAAGAACCGCCAGCGTGGTCGACCTCGGCGCGACGCCGCCGTGCGAACGGTTCCTGACCGCCGCGCAGCTCGCCGAACCCGAACCGACTTTCCCGCTGCATCTCGAAGTATGCACCGAATGCTGGCTCGCGCAGCTCCCGCCGCTGCTCGATCCGGCCGACACTTTCACCGATTACGCGTATTTCTCGTCTTTTTCCACCTCGTGGGTCGAGCACGCCAAACGGTTCACCGACGCCGCCGTGGAACGGCTCGGGCTGACCGACCGGTCTTTCGTCGTCGAGGTCGCCAGCAACGACGGATACCTCCTCAAGCACGTCGTGGAGCGCGGAATCCGTTGTCTCGGCGTGGAACCTTCGGTGAACGTCGGGCAAGCCGCGCGCGAGGCCGGGGTGCCGACGCACACCGCGTTCCTCTCCGAGGACACCGGCCAGGAGGTACGCAACGAACACGGTCCGGCGGATCTGGTCGTGGCGAACAACGTCTACGCGCACATCCCGGACATCCGCGGGTTCACCCGCGGGCTGCGCGCGCTCGTCGCGGACGACGGCTGGGTGTCGATCGAGGTCCAGCATCTGCTCACGCTGATCGAAAAGAACCAATACGACACGATCTACCACGAGCATTTCCAGTACTACACCGTCGAATCCGCGCGGCGGGCACTGGCGGGCGGCGGGCTGACCGTGGTCGACGTCGAACTCCTGCCGACGCACGGCGGGTCGATCCGGCTCTGGGCGCGGCCGGCTGAGGTCGCCGGGGAGCCGAGCGCCCGGATGACCGACGTGCTCGCCCGGGAGAAGGCCGCCGGGCTGCACGAACTGTCCGGATACACCGAATTCGCCGACCGGGTCACCCGCGTCCGGCTCGAATTGCTCGAATTTCTCCTCGCCGCCCGGAAAGCCGGGAAAACGACCGTCGGGTACGGCGCGCCCGGCAAGGGCAACACCCTGCTCAACCACTGCGGCATCCGGCCGGACCTCCTGGCCTACACGGTGGACCGCAATCCGTACAAGCACGGCCGGTTCACGCCCGGCACCCGGATCCCGGTCGTGGAACCGGACCGGATCGCGGCCGACCGGCCGGACTACGTGCTCGTCCTGCCGTGGAACCTGCGGGACGAACTGACCGAGCAGCTTTCCTACGTCGGCGCGTGGGGCGGCAAGCTCGTCTTCCCGATTCCGCGCTTGGAAATCGTCGAGGTGGGAGTGCAGTGAAGGTCGTTCTGTTCTGCGGCGGTTACGGAATGCGGATGCGCAGCAGCGAGGCGTCCGACGTGCCCAAGCCGATGGCGATGGTCGGGCCGCGCCCGCTGATCTGGCACGTGATGCGCTACTACGCGCATTTCGGGCACACCGAGTTCGTGCTGTGCCTCGGCTACGGCGCGCACCACATCAAGGACTTCTTCCTGCACTACGAGGAAACGACGTCCAACGATTTCGTGCTGCGCGGCGGGAAGCCGGAACTGCTGTCCACCGACATCGCCGACTGGACGATCTCCTTCGTGCAGACCGGCATCGAATCGCCGATCGGCGAACGGCTCCGCCGCGTGCGCGACCATCTCGACGGCGACGAGATGTTCCTCGCCAACTACGCCGACGTGCTGACCGACGCGCCGCTGGACAACATCGTCGAACGGTTCGCCGGCAGCGACGCGGGCGCGTCGATGCTCGTCGTGCCGCCGCAGTCGTCGTTCCACTGCGTCGAGATGGACGAGGGCGGCCGGATCGGCGCGATCACGCCGGTCAGCGAACTCCCGCTGTGGGAGAACGGCGGTTATTTCGTGCTGCGGCAGGAGATTTTCGACCACATCCCGGAGAACGGCGACCTGGTCGCCGACGGCTGCGGCGAACTCGCCAAGCGCGGCCGGCTGCTCGCGTACCCGTATCGCGGGTTCTGGAAGCCGACCGACACGGTCAAGGAACGCTACGCACTCGACGCCGCGTACGCGCACGGCAACCGTCCTTGGGCGTTGTGGGAAAGCGAAAAGGTGCACGCATGATCCGCCTCGGCGCTGAGCTGAAGAGCATCGTCGTGCTCGGCGCGCATTGCGACGACATCGCCATCGGAGCGGGCGGCACGCTCCTCGAGATCTGCGGACAGCGTCCCGGCCTTCAGGTCGACGCGCTGGTGCTGTCCGGCGGGGGCACCGACCGGGAGGCCGAGGAGCGCGCCGCGCTGGCCGCGTTCTGCCCGGGTGCCGACCTGAACGTCACAGTGCTCAAACTGCCGGACGGCCGTCTCCCCTCGCACTGGGAGGAGGCCAAGAACGCGCTGGAAGACCTCCGCCGCCGCACCGATCCGGACGTCGTGTTCGCGCCCCGCACCATCGACGCGCACCAGGACCACCGCGGGCTGGCTCAGCTCGTGCCCACGGTGTTCCGCGGGCATCTGACGCTGGGCTACGAGATCGTCAAATGGGACGGCGACCTCGGGCGGCTGCCCGCTTACGCGCCGATGTCGGACGAGGTCATGCAGCGCAAGATCGAATTGCTGCACGAGCACTACGGCTCTCAGCAGCACCGGCCGTGGTACGACCGCGAGGCTTTCCTCGGCCTCGCGCGGATTCGCGGAATCGAATGCCAAGAACGCTACGCCGAGGCGTTCGAGGCGAACAAACTCGTCATCGACCTAAGGGGCTGAAAGCATGCGCGTGCTGCTCACGGGGCACACGGGATATCTGGGCACGGTGATGGCGCCGGTGCTCGCCGCGGCGGGACACGAGGTCGTCGGCCTCGACTCGGGCTTGTTCGCGGCTTGTGTGCTCGGCCCGGCCCCGCGCGATCCGGTCGGGCTGGCCGTCGACCTGAGAGACGTGAAAGCCGAACACCTGCGGGGCTTCGACGCGGTGATCCACCTCGCCGCGCTGTCGAACGACCCGCTCGGCTCGCTCGCGCCCGAACTGACCTACGACATCAACCACCACGCGTCGGTCAAGCTCGCGAAACTCGCGAAGGACGCCGGGGTTTCCCGGTTCCTCTACGCCTCGACCTGCTCCGTCTACGGCGCTTCCGGCGGCAGCGGCCTGGTCGACGAGGACGCGCCGCTGCGACCGGTCACGCCGTACGCCGAGTCGAAGGTTCGCGTGGAGGCCGAGGTTTCCGACCTCGCCGACGACGACTTCACCCCGGTGTATATGCGCAACGCCACCGCGTTCGGCTTCTCCCCGCGGTTGCGCGCCGACATCGTGCTGAACAACCTGGTCGGCCACGCCTATCTGTCCGGCGAGGTTCTCGTGCTTTCCGACGGCACGCCGTGGCGGCCGCTGGTGCACGCCGACGACATCGCGCACGCCTTCACCGCCGCTCTCGAGGCCCCGCGCGAAGCCGTGCACAACCGGGCGTTCAACATCGGCACCGAACGCAACAACGTGACGGTCGCCGAGATCGCCGAAGAGGTCGTCGCGGCGGTGCCCGGCGCCAAGCTGCGGATCACCGGCGAGGCCGGGGCCGACCCGCGTTCGTACCGCGTCGATTTCTCCCGGTTCCGCGACGCGGTCCCGGCCTTCGACTGCAAGTGGGGCGTGAAAGACGGGGCGCTGCAACTGTTCGACGCCTACCGCCGCAACAACCTGACCCGGGAGCAGTTCGAGCGCCGCTTCACCCGGCTGAACTGGCTGAGCGACCGGCAGGCCGCCGGCGCGGTCGACGCCACCCTGCGGCACACCTGATGCGCACGGGGCCCGAGATGCACGCTCTGGTGGAACGGTTGTACCCGTTCTGCCGGAGCATCACCGGCGACGGCGTACGGCAGACCCTGGCCGTCATCGGCGAGCACCTCCCGCTCGACCGGTACGAGGTGCCCAGCGGCACCGAGGTGCTGGACTGGACCGTGCCGCCGGAATGGAACATCCGCGACGCGTTCGTCGCGGATTCCTCCGGACGGCGGGTGATCGATTTCCGGAAGTCGAACCTGCACGTGGTCGGCTACAGCGTCCCGGTCGACCGCGTGGTCCGCCTGAGCGAACTGCGCGCGCACCTGCACACGCTGCCCGAGCAGCCTTCGTTGATCCCGTACCGCACCAGTTACTACTCCCCCACCTGGGGTTTCTGCCTCTCCCAGGACGTCCTCGACACGCTGCCGGACGGCGACTACCACGTCAAAATCGACTCTGCGCTCACCGACGGCCACCTCACCTACGCCGAGCACGTCGTGCCGGGCGAGGTGGGCGACGAGGTGCTCGTCTCGTGCCACCTCTGCCATCCGTCGCTGGCCAACGACAATCTCGCCGGCATCGCCGTCGCCGTCGCGCTCGCGCGGGCGCTGGCCGAGGAAAAGCCCTACTACACCTACCGGTTCCTGTTCATGCCCGGCACGATCGGCGCGATCACCTGGCTGGCGCGCAATTCCGAGCGCATCGACCAGGTCAAGCACGGCGTCGTGCTGGCCTGCGCCGGGGACCGCGGTTCGCTGACCTACAAGCGCAGCCGGCGCGGGGACGCCGACATCGACCGGGTCTTCGCGCACATCCTCAAGGACAAACCGCATGAGATCCGCGATTTCTCGCCGTACGGCTACGACGAGCGCCAGTTCTGCTCCCCCGGCTTCAACCTCGGCGTCGGCTCGCTCACGCGCACGCCGTATGCGGGCTATCCGGAGTACCACACCTCGGCGGACAACCCGTCGTTCGTCGACCCGGACTCGATGGCCGACACCCTCGAAACGCTGCGGACGGCGTTTTCCGTGCTGGACCGCAACCGCCGCTATGTGAACCTGAGCCCCTACGGCGAACCGCAGCTCGGCAAGCGCGGGCTGTACGACTCGCTCGGCGGGCGCAGCGACGCGAAGGAAGCCCAGCTGGCCATGCTGTGGGTGCTCAGCCTCTCCGACGGCGACCACAGCCTCCTCGACATCGCCGAACGGGCGGACCTCCCGTTCGGCGCCGTAGCCGCGGCGGCCGATGCGCTTCAGGCCGCCGGACTGCTGAAGGGGTGAGGCCGTGCCGTCGATCCTGCGTTCGCGAGCCGTCCGCGCGATGGCGGGACGGCTCAGCTGGGGCCTCGGTGACCAGGCCGTTTCGAGCCTGACCAACTTCGTGGTCGGCCTGTACGTCGCGCGTTCGCTCGGCGCGACGGCGTTCGGCCTGTTCAGCATCGCGTGGGTGACCTACGGCGTCATTCTCAACGTCTCGCGCGGCCTCGCCACCGACCCGCTGATGGTGCGCTTCTCCGGCGTCTCCAGGGCGAGCTGGCGGACCGCGGTGGGCCAGGCCGTCGGGACCGCACTGGTGGTCGGGGTCGCTTCCGGGCTGGTCAGTGTCCTTTTCGGACTCCTGGTCGGCGGTTCGCTCGGCGCCGCCTTCGTCGCGCTCGGGGTGGTACTGCCGTTCCTGCTCGTGCAGGACGCCTGGCGGTTCGGGTTCTTCGCGCAGGGCACCGGGTACAAAGCGTTCGTCAACGACGGGATCCAAGCCGTCGCGTTGTTCCCCGCCCTGGTTTTGGCCGCGCGTTACGACACCGTGGTCGCGTTTCTGGTGGCGTGGGGCTGTTCGGCCGGGGTCGCGGCGGCGTTCGGCTGGGTGCAGACGAGCGTGCTGCCGCGGCTCGGCGGGGTGCGCGGATGGCTGCGGGAGCACCGCGACCTGGGCGTGCGCTATCTCGTGGAGAACGTCAGCAACAGCGGCTCGTCGCAGCTGCGGGCATACGGGCTGGGCGCGATTTCCGGGCTGGCCGCGGTCGGCACGGTGCGCGGGGCCGAACAGCTGCTCGGGCCGTTTCTCGCGCTGCTCATGGGACTTTCCCTCGTCACGGTCGCCGAGGGGGCGCGGGTGCTCCGGCAGTCGCCGCACCGGTTGTGGCACTTCTGCGTGGCGCTCGGCGCCGCGCAGGCCGCGGCCGCGCTGGTGTGGGGACTCGGGTTGTGGTTGTTCGTCCCCGACAACGCCGGCCGCTTCGTGCTCGGTTCGCTGTGGGACAGCTCGTCGCTGCTGGTCCCGGCGGTCACCATGGCGGTCGTCGGCGCGAGCTTCACCACCGGGGCGACCGCCGGGCTGCGCGCGCTCGGGATGGCGCGGCGAAGCTTGCGGTCCCAGCTGATCGCGTCCGCCTGTTACGTCGTGTTCGGCCTGATCGGGGCCGTTCTCGGCGGGGCGGCGGGCTCAGAGTGGGGCGTCGCGGCCGCCACGCTCACCGGTTCGGCCGTGTGGTGGTGGCAGCTGCGCAGCGCGCTCCGCGACCACTTCGCGGCGGCAGTCGAGTTTCCCCCCGCGTCAGGTTCATTCAGCCAAGCAGAACTCCATTCGGCTTCCGAGGAGATGAAACCGGCATGAGCACGGTGCCCAGGCTGACCATCGGTCTGCCCGTCTACAACGGAGAGGAATTCCTCAGCGAAGCACTCGACGCGCTGCTCGGGCAGACCTACGAGGACTTCGAACTGATCATCTCCGACAACGCGTCGCAGGACGGCACGGAAGAGATCGCCCGGAAGTACGCCCAGGAGGACTCGCGGATCCGGTATCTGCGCCAGCCGCGCAACATCGGCGCGACCCCGAACCACAACGTCCTGCTCGACCAGGCTCGCGGCGAGCTGTTCAAATGGGCCTCGCACGACGACCTCTACGGCCGGGAGCTGCTGGCGAAATGCGTCGAGGCGCTCGACGCGCGGCCGGAGATCATCCTCGCGCATTCGCATCAGGCGATCATCGACGAGAACGGCGCCGTGACCGTGCCGCTGGACTACCGGCACAAAACGGACGCGCCGCGGCCGTCGGTGCGGTTCAAGAGCTTGCTGTTCGAGCCCGGCGGAGACGATTTCTACGGCGTGATGCGCACCGAGGTGCTGCGCCGGGTCACGCCCATGGACAGCTACCACCACGCCGACCGCACCTACGTCGCGGAACTGGCGCTGCACGGCCCGTTCTACCAAGTACCCGAGCTGCTGTACTTCCGTCGCGACCACCCGGACCGGGCGGAGCGCGCGAACCCGAGCAAGCGCTCGCGGTGCGCGAACCTCGATCCGAAGCGCGGCAACGCCATCACGAACCCGACCGCTCGGCTGCTCGCCGAGTACGTCTGGGGTTACGTGCACGGAATCCGCTCCGCACCGCTGTCGTCGGGCGAACGCCGTGCCTGCTACCTCGCGCTGGCCGAATGGTTCGCCAGCCGGGCCCGGCCAGGCGGGGCCGGGGAACGCGTCGAGGACCGGGCCCCGGTGCACGCGGCCGAGCTGGACCTCGCGGTCGACCGGGTGGTCGCCGGACGCGAACGGCGGGTGCCGTGACCGTTCGGGTCGGGGTTTTCGGACTGCTCGGTTCAGGCAACCTCGGCAACGACGGCTCGCTCGAGGCGGTGCTCGGCTTCCTGCGGGCCGAACATCCGTACGCGAAGGTGTCCGCGTTCTGCGGCGGGGCGGACACCGTCCAGGCGCGGTACGGGATCCCGGCGGTGCGGCTGAACTGGTACCGCGGCGAATACCGGCACGCTTCCGGGCTGCGGTCGATCGTGACGAAAGGCTTCGGGAAGATCATCGACGTCTTCCGCACGGCGTGGTGGGTCCGGCGGCAGAACGTGGTGATCGTTCCCGGCATGGGCGTGCTGGAGGCGACGCTTCCGCTGCGGCCGTGGGGCTTTCCGTACGCGCTCTTCCTGCTGTCGTTGTGCGGGCGGCTCGGGCGGACGAAGATCGCGCTCGTCAGCGTCGGCGCTGACCGGATTCGGGTGCCCGCCACGCGGTTTCTGGTGCGGTCCGCGTCCCAGCTCGCGACGTACCGGTCCTACCGCGATGAACTGTCGCGTTCGGCGATGGCCAACATGGGCGTTCGGGTCACGAACGACCGCGTGTATCCCGACCTCGCCTTCGCCCTGCCGACGCCCGCCGCGGTCGAGGATCCGCGTGCCGTCGGCGTCGGGGTGATGGCTTATTACGGCGGCAACGACGACCGTGCTCGCGGCGAGGAGATTTACCGGGCCTACGTGGACGCGATGACGGAGTTCGTGCGGTACCTGGTCAGCCAGGACCGGCCGGTCCGGCTCTTCATCGGCGACCGGATCGACCAGGAAGTGGTCGACGAGATCGTCGAAACTGTCGCGTCGCCGCTGATCTCCGCGGCAGTCCCGGGCACGCTCGACGAGTTGATGCGCTCGATGGCCGAGGTGGGCACCGTCGTGGCCACGCGGTACCACAATGTGTTGTGCGCGTTGAAGGCCGGGAGACCGACGGTCGCGATCGGGTACGCGAAGAAGAACGACGTGCTGATGGCCGAAATGGGGCTCGGCGAGTTTTGCCAGGAGGCCCGCGCGGTCGAGGTGCCGCGGTTGATCGAGCAGTTCGAGGAAGTGCAGCGGCGGGCCCCGGAGCTGAAGGCGGAACTCGCCGCCCGCAACGAAGCCTGCGGTCAGCAGTTGAAGGACCAGTTCGCCCTGTTGTCGAGGACGCTCATTCCCGCGGAGGTTTCGTGAAAGCCGTTCCCGTGCCGTCGATTTCCGGCGTGTGGCTCTTCCGGCCGACACCGCACCGGGACGATCGCGGCTTCTTCTCGCGGACCTTCGATGCCGACGTCGCCCGATCAGTCGGCATCGACCCGAACGCGTTCCTGCAGGACAGCGTCTCCCGCTCGGTGCGCGGCGTGGTGCGCGGGATGCACCTGCGGTCCGGGGCCGGCGAGGCGAAGCTGGTGCGTTGTTCGTACGGCGAAGTTTTCGACGTCGTAGTCGACTTGCGACCGGACTCGCCGACCTTCCGGGCGATGGAAACGTTCCGCCTCTCCGGCGACACCCAGGAGAGCATCTACATCCCGGCCGGATGCGCACACGGTTTCCAGGCGCTGAGCGAGGTCGCCGACGTGTCGTACCGGATCGACCGCGCGCACGACCCGTCCGAGGACGTCGCCATCGCGCACGACGACCCGGAGCTCGCCATCCCGTGGCCACTGCCCGCGGCATTGCTGTCCGAACGCGACGCGTCGGCCCCTTCCCTGGCCGACGCCTTGAGGTGACCCGTCATGGACCTGCCACTCTCCCGAATCGCGAACGAACGCCTGCACCGCGCCATCCCCGGCGGCGCGCACACCTACGCCAAAGGCGAGGATCAATACCCGGAACATCTCGCGCCGGTCATCTCGCACGGCCGCGGCGCGTACGTCTGGGACGTCGACGGCAACCAGTACCTTGAATACGGTTCCGGCCTGCGCGCGGTCAGCCTCGGCCACGTGCATCCGCGTGTGACATCGGCGGTACGCGACGTGCTCGAACGGGGAAGCAACTTCGTTCGTCCGTCCATCGTGGAGCTCGAAGCGGCGGAGCAGTTCCTGGCGACCGTGCCGACCGCGGAGATGGTGAAGTTCGCGAAGAACGGCTCCGACGCGACGAGCGCGGCCGTCCGGCTCGCCCGCGCCGCCACCGGCCGGCCGCTGGTCGCCCAGTGCGCCGACCACGCGTTCTTCTCCACCGACGACTGGTTCATCGGCACCACCCCGATGTCCGCCGGAATCCCCGCCGCGACCATGGCGATGACCGTGCCCTTCCCGTACGGCGATCTCCCGGCGACCGAACAGGTGCTGCGCCAGTACCACGGACAGGTGGCGTGCCTGATCCTGGAACCGACCAAGGGGGTGGCCCCGCCGGACGGCTATCTCGCCGGGCTGCTCGAACTCGCGCATCAGCACGGCACGGTGGTGATCTTCGACGAGATGATCACCGGGTTCCGGTACTCCGAACACGGCGCGCAGGGCCTGTACGGCGTGACGCCGGATCTCTCGACGTTCGGCAAAGCGCTCGGCAACGGCTTCGCGGTGGCCGCACTGGCTGGTCGGCGGGATTTGATGGAGCTGGGCGGCCTGCGCGATTCGCGGGACCGGGTGTTCCTGCTGTCTTCGACGCACGGCGCGGAGACAACGGCGTTGGCTGCTGCCATGGCGGTCATCGACGTCTACGCGGCGGAGGGCGTGACGGCTCGGCTGCACGCGCTCGGCGCGCGGTTGGCGGCTGGCGTGACCGAGGCGGCGGCTGCGCACGGGCTTTCCGAACGAGTGTTGGTGCGGGGACGGGACAGCAACCTCGTGTTCGCGACTCTCGACGCGGACGGCCAGCCCTCGCAGGAGTATCGGACGCTGTTCCTGCGCTGCCTGCTGGAGAACGGGGTGCTCGCTCCGTCCTTTGTGGTCAGTGCGGCGATGACGGAGGAGGACATCGACCGGACCGTGGAGGCGGTCGCGTCGGCCTGCGTGGTGTACCGGAAGGCGCTGGAGGCCGGGGATCCGTCGCCGTGGCTGGGCGGACGTCCGGTCAAACCGGTGTTCCGCCGGAAGGCTTAGCTCGCCCTTGCCAAAGTCCGTGAAGGGCTCCTTGAGGGAATCTGATTCCTTCAAGGAGCCCTTCACGGACAGTCAGCCGCGGGTGGCGAGTCGGTCGATCCAGTAGGCGGTGACCGGCATGACCGCCAGCGCCGCCGCGAAGCCGCCGATCGTGTCGGTCGGGTAATGCGCGCCCAGCCCGACCTCGGCCCACGCCATCAGGAACCCGGACACCAACGCAAGCCCGAGCAACCACGCCACCGCGGCACCCCGGCTCAACCGACCGGCCAGGGCGTAAGCCCCGAGCAACGCCAACGCGGTCGCGAAAGCGGTGTGGCCGCTGGGGAACGACAGATAGCTGCCGTGAATCGTCCGGCCGGTCAGCGGTTTCAGCACGGACGTCACCGCGACGGTCAGCCCGCAGCCGACCACCGCCAGCACCGCCGTCCGCGGCCGACGGGTCAGCAGGCACCCGCCGATCACCAGGAGGAGGATCAGTACCGCGCCCAGCGGTTCGCCGCAGAAGTCGATCGCCGTCGCGAAGTACCACCACGGATCGGGAACGAGGTCCGGGCCGGGCAGGAGCGGGGCGTCGAACGCGCTCGGCACCGAGTGCCCGGCGAAGCGCAGCCCCAGCGCGACCACTGTCAGGAAGCCGAGCACGGCCAGGACCAGCGACGGCGTGCGCAGAACGATCGGAAGCGCCCTGGGCGAGGTCTTCAGCCGGTCGCGCACAGCTTCGTTCATACCGCGGAGATCGCTTCCTCGTAGCCTTCGAGGAGCCGTTTCAGCCCCGCTTCCGGGGTGAAGTCCGCCTCGTACCGCTGGCGCGCGGCCTCGCCCATCTTCTGGTTCAACTCGGCGTCGGCGACCTCGCGAAGCGAGTCAGCGAGCGCCGCCGCGTCGCCGGGGGTGTGCAGCAAGCCGGTGACGCCGTCGGTGACCAGTTCCTCGAACGCTCCGTGGGCGGGCGCGACCGTCGGCACCCCGGCCGCCATCGCCTCCACCACCACGAGCCCGAACGCCTCCAGCCACGTCGACGGCACCACGACCGCCGCCGCTCGCGCGATCAGTTCGTGGCACGAAGCGCGGTCTTGCAGGCCCACATAGGACACGTCCTCGCGCGCGGACGCCCAGGCCGCGACGTCGTCGGACAGCGGTCCGGTCCCGGCGATCAGCAACGGCAGCTTGCCGGAGTACTGCTCCCACGCTGCTTTGAGCAGCGGGATTCCTTTCTCCTCGGTGAGCCGTCCCAGGAACAGCAGGTGTTCGCCCTCGCCGACACGCAGTCGCCCCTCGTCCGGGACGAAGTTGTGCTTCACGGTCATGCGCTCCGCCGGCAGGCCCGCGTCCACGAGAAGGCGGCGCTGGGCGTCGGAAATGCAGAAGAACCGGGTCACGCCGGTCCGCCAGCGATCCCGGTTGACCAGCAGGTTCACCGCCATCGGCACGGTCGCCGCGGCCGAATCGCGGTAGCAGCCGTGCCGGACCGCGGGGACCGGCAGGCCGCCGACGCAGTCGGTGCAGATCCGGCCGTCGCGGTAGAGCGTGCCGGGCGGGCAGACGAGGCCGTAGTTGTGCAGGGTCGCGACCACCGGCACGCGCTCGTCGGCACACGCGGCCAGCACCGACGGCGACAAGAGCGGGAAGGTGTTGTGAACGTGCACGACGTCGGGCCTCTCCCGCCGCAACTGCGCTCGCAACGCCGTCCGCGACGCGCGGTTCCACGGCACCTGCAGCGGCACCAACGCCTTGCGTGCCAACGGCATCAAGGCGATGTCGTCGCTGTGCCGCTCGAACCGCTGTACGTCGATCCCGGCCGAGGCCAGCAGCGCGACCTCGGCGTCGACCACGTTGTTCTCGCCGCTCGGCTGCTCCGACCGATAGCGGTTGTGCACCACCAAAACCCTCACGCCAGCTTCTCCCTCACTGGAGCCTCGCCTGCGGCCAGCAACGACGCGGCGACCGCCAGATGCAGCAGATACGGCGACGCGTCGCCGAGCCCGGCTTCGGTGTAGGACGCGGAAATGCAGTAGGCGATCAGGAAGATCGCGCAAGCCCGGGACAGCGACGGCGGGCGGAGCACCGCGATCGCGACCAGCACCAGCAGGATCGCGGCGACGATCCCGATGCCGACGAACCCCTGCTCGTGGTAGATCGCCAGCCAGCTGTTGTCGATCGGCAGACCGTCGTAGGACTTGTCGGTGAGGCCGACGCCGAAGATGTACTCGAATCCGGTCCGGGGCGCGGACAGCAGCGCGTCCCACACCTTCGCGCGGCCGGTCAGACTGGAGAAGTCGTCGGTGCTCTGGCCGCGCAGGAACCACGTCTGCAGCAGGCCGCCCAGCACCACCGCGGCGAAACCGGCCACGAGCACGATCCCGGCGAACACCTTCCGCGCCCGCGCGCTGACCAGCCCCTGCGACAGCAACGCGACGATCAGTCCGGCGACGAGCCCGAGCGTCGCGGTGCGGGTGTGCGTGAGCAGCAGCACCCCGAGCGAGGGCACGACGACGATCAGCGCGCTCTTGGCGTCCGTCCGCTTGCCGAGCCACATCAGCACCGCGAGCCCGGCGATCACCGCCGCGTACTGGCCGACCTGCGGCGGCGTCAGCGGCCACACCGCGCCGGAAAGCCGGCCGCCGTAGATGTCCGGCATCGCCTTGCCCGGCGCGATCGCCAAGCCGAGCACGACCGACACCAGCACCGCGCCGAACATCCGGATGTGCGCCCGCGCGAACGTGAACGACCCGTCCCACCAGCCGCTGAGCAGCCAGAGGGTCGCGACGAACACCGAAAACCGGAAGCAGCGGAACAGCGAACCGTAGCCGGATTCCAGGTGCAGGCTGGCCACGATGCTCGTGAGCAGCAGGAAGGTCAGAAGCAGCAGGTACGCGCTCGGCCGGATCCGGATCCGCAGGTTCAGCACCAGGGCGAGCAGGAACGCGGTCATCAGCGCGCCCATAGTGACCAGCTGGATCACCGTGCGCGGCAACGGGATCACCGTCTGCGCGCCGGTCGAGCCGAGCGTGTTGAGGATGAGCAACGCCCAGGCCGCGCTTACCGCTTTCGGCACCGATTTCGTTTCGGTGGGCAGAGCGGCGGTCAGTTCGGCCACGTCAGCCACCCCCGTTCGGCTGATAACTGGAATTCGCGTCCTGGTGATACGGCGCACTCTGCCATTCGCCGATGCCGATGATGTTGCTCATCTCGCGGGCGACGAACGTCCACGGCCCGGCATAGGCGTTGTCGTGCCAGGAATTGTCCTGCTGGAACGTGATCGCCTGCTGGATCACCGCGCCCTGGTACGGCGACCAGTCCGGATAACTGCCGAAATTCGACAGCACGCCCGTCCGGCCGCACGCCTCCTCGCAGCCGAGCGCCTTCGAGTTGAGCGTGAACTGGTTGTGCTGCACCACGACGCGCTGGGTCTTCCACCGGCAGTCGCTGTACAGCGGTTTCTTCGAGATCGCCGGCGCGGAACAAGTGCTGACGTTCGGCACGAGTTTCGTGCACGAGCCGCTGGAGGTGTTGGCCGGGCTGTTGCAGAACCGGTCGGCGTTCTCCCACAGAATGATGCCGTTCCAGTTGTCCTGCAGCATATTTCCGGAGATTTCCAGATTGCTCGTGCGGGCCTTCACCCGCGGTTCGCCGCCGGATTCGGAAAGATAGATCGTCGCGGACGGGAACGGGTCGCCCCGGTCGGCGTGTGCGCGGCCGTCGACCAGGTTGTTGCGGCGGAACGTGTTGTCGCGGATGATCGCGTTGTAGCTGGTCTCGTAGATGATCGCGGCACTGTCGTTGTTCTCGATCAGGTTGCCCTCGATCAGGAAATCGTTGTTGTTCGTGTCGGCCCACAGACCGGTGCCGCGGTTGTCGTGCACCCAGTTGCCGACGACGTCCGCGCCGTCCACCGCCCAGAACTTCATGCCGCCGGTGCAGCCGCACCCCTGGACCTTGGCCTCCCAGTTCCCGGTGTTGTTGCCGGTGATCTCGGTGCCGCGCAGCACCAGCCCGGTCACCGGGGCGGTGCCGGAGTAGGCGTTCATGCCGTACTGGCCGTTGCGCCGCAGGCAGCTGTCGAGGATCTGCTGCTTCGGCCCGGCCATCAGCCCGGCCCCGTCGTTGTCCTGCACGGTCAGGTGCTGGATGACCCAGCCGGGGGCCGAATCGTGGTTCACCACGCCTTCGTCGCGCGGCGCGGTGAAGCCCTGCACGGTGAACGACGCGAGCCGGACGTTCTTCGCCGGGCCGGCGAAGGCGTACCGGTTCTTCTTCCGCCCGTCGAAGACCGCGCTGGGAGCGCCGAGATAGACGTCGCCGTCCTTGGGCTGCACCTGGGCGTACTCGTCGTCGCTGAGCCGGTGCGTGCCGGGAGCGAGCCAGAACGTCGTGCCCGCCGGCGAGTCCTTCGTTTTGGCCGACAGGTCGTCCACCACGGCCGGATCCACCCGGACGGCTCCGGCCGGCGCGGTCGACGGACCCGGCGGCACGTGGTCGCAGACCGCGGCGACCGGGCCCTGCGGCGAAGTCGATCCGGCGGCCGGAGCGGGCGCGGCTCCGGACGAGCTGCACGAAGCCAGCGCGAGCGGGAGCAGCGCTCCCAGCAGCAGCACCAAAGTCCTTCGCACGGTGGATCCTCTCGGCATCAGGGCAGGTGGAGCACGGTGGTCAGCGGTCCGGTGACGAGGCCGGAGCCGACGAGCGTGGTGGAAGGTTCGCGCCGGCCGAAGCCGGGCGAGTACCAGCCCAGCGGCGGGTTCACCTCGCCTCGGTGCGCGGTCCAGGCGAGCTGCGGCGGAAGCTCCATCGTCGCGGTACGGCCGGGCCAGGCGAGCCGCGCGGTGTTTCCGTTCAGCTCGACCGCCAGCAGCGGGCCGAGGTGGAAGGCGAGTTTGGCGGAGCCGCCGCCGGTCACCTCGTCGACCACGGTCAGCGTCCGGCCGGACAGCTCGACGGTCCGGCGGTGCAGCGCCGGGGCGTAACCGTCGTGTTCGGCCTGCCATTGGGTGGGCGTCGCGGCGAGCGTGCGCGAGTTGGCGTGCCGGGTCCAGAGGAACGGACCGCCGGAAGTCGATTGATCGACACCGCCGAGCTGCAGCGTGTTGTGGCCGAGCGTGGAGCGGAAGTACGCGCGCCACTCGGGTTCGCCGTGGTAGCAGTACGTTCCCGGGTCGGCGAGAAGGTCGACTCCGTCGTGGCGGACCTCAATGGACAACGCGTCGGCGTGCGCGTGCGCGGCGATGGCGAGGAAGCCGTGCGGACCGCTGTCGCATCGACACCAGATCTCCGGACCCTCTTCGCTGCGCAGGATGGTCATGCCCGCGTCGGCGAAAACCGGCCGCTGGCGGGCGTTGTCGAGTTGCGGGACTCGGGACCGCAGCGCCGCGAACAACGCGGTGCGCACGTCGTCGGCGGGCAGCTTCGGCCACCAATCCGCCCGGCCGAACAGCGTGTCGCCGGTGGCCAGCAGCGAATGCCAGCGGTCGGTCGGCGGGCCGTCCACGATCAGGCCGTAGCCGTCGTCGGCGTCGCCTTGGCGCGGCGGCCGTCCGGCACAGTCCACAATGGCCGCGAGCGCGTCGCACATCGCACGCAGTTCCAGCCAGATCGAGCGGGGCAGCTGCGGACCCGCCTCCAGCGCGGCGGCGAGGCCCAGTTCCAGCACGAGACCGTGGTATTCGGTGGCCAGTTCGCGGTTCAGCCCGGAGGTGAAGGTGTTGGCCCGCAAGTGAAAGTCCAGCGAGCCGACCGCGTCGGTGCGCCACTTCGCGGACTCCGGGTACCAGTCGAACGCACACGACGCCGCCAGCTGTCCGGCGGCCTCGGCGAGCACGTGGTTGTTGGCCGACGTGCCCCGGCTCGGAAACGCCGCGAGCCACCGCTGGTGATGCCAGATCTGCCGCAGCGCCTCGGGGTTGTCCTCGAACAGGCCCGGCGCACCGGACCAGCCGTCCAGCAACCGGCGCACCCACACCCACGACAGCAGCCGGATCCCCAGCTCGATTCCGCTCAGCCAGTGCACGCCGCGCATCGGCGGATTGGCCGCCCACCACGACTTCAGGTGATCGGCCACGCGGTGCGCGTACCGGTCGTCGCCGGTCACCCGGTACGCCGCGGCGAGCACAGTCAGATGCTGATGCCGCGAGGGCTCCCAGATCTGCTTGATGTCGCCGATCGCGTTCTCGTCCCGGTACGGGATCTCGAACGAATACCGGTCCCCCGGCGCGCGCCGGCCGGTCTTCGGATCGAACGCCCAGTCCGGCGCGACCAGATCGTCCCGCGCGACGCCGAAGTACTCGGCGTGCCCGTCCATCAGCCGATCCGCCGCCGCGACCAGCCGGTCCCGTCCGATCGCGGGCACCTCCGGCTCAGCGGGCCACGCCGGGAACGTCCGGGTCGCCGACCAGGTCGGCCGCCGCTGAGGTTCACCGCGCCACCGCTGCTTGCGCACGACGTCGCCGACGCGGCCGGCGATCTCCGCCGGACCCATCGCGGACAGCCGGCGCAGGTACCAGGACGGGTCCATCACCGCTCCAACCGCACCGGCGCGCCGGTTTCGAGGCTGCGGTGCACGGCCAGCGTCGCCAGCGTCGTGGACACGAGCGAGTCGAGGCTGATCGGCATCGCGACACCGGTCCGCAGGGCGGTGATGAACGCGTCCAGTTCGGCCTGCTGGCCCTTGTCGCGGGCCTTGGGCAGCCGCGAGCTGGTCCAGCGCTTGCGCCCGTACACCGAGGCGCGGACGAAATCGTCGAATTTCAGCACCTTGCCGTCGGCGAGCACCTCCAGCGTTTCCTTGGGAAACGCCGTGCTGCCGCTGGTCACGTAGCTGATCGACGCGGTCGAGCCGTCGGCGTAGCGCAACAGCACCTGGAGGTCGTCGTTGCCCGGAGTACCGGTGGCGTAGACCGACACCGGGTCGCTGCCGAGAAACCAGCTGACCGTGTCGATGAAGTGCCCGCCCTCGCCGGCGAACCGGCTGCCCTCGGAGTCGGCCTGGTTGTACCAGCTGCTCGCGTCCAGCCGTCCCGCGTTGACCAGGTACCGCACCGAAGCCGGACCGACGCGCGGACCGAACTGGTTCTTCGCCTCGACCAGCAGCGGCGCGAACCGGCGGTTGAACCCGACCTGCAACCGGTTGTTGCCCGATTCCGCCACCGCGTCCACGACGCCGCGCAATTCCTTCTCCGACAATGCGAGCGGCTTCTCCACGAAGACCGCCTTGCCCGCTAGCAGCGCGCGCCGGGTCAGCTCGGCGTGCGAGCTGTGCCGGGTCACCACGAACACCGTGCTGACCTGGTCGTCTTCCAGCAGCGCGTCGACGTCGGTGCTGGCCGCTGTGAAACCGAACTTGCGCTTCGCGTTGGCCCCGGAGAGCGCCGACGTGGTGACGACGTCGGTCAGCAGCACGCGCTCGTCCCCGGCCAGGTGCGGAAGGATCATCGACGACGCGTAGTTGCCCGCGCCGATGAACCCGATCCGCAAGTCCCGCAACGGCTTCGGGCGGTTCTCGACGACCGGAGCCGCCGGAACCGCGGACACCACGCTTTCGTCCTCGGCGGGCGGCGCGTCCGGGTAGCGGAACAACACCGCGACCGCCTTCAGCTCGCCCTCGTTGAGCGCCCGGTAGGTCTCGACCGCCGCGGAGAAGTCGGCCGTGTGGCTGATCAGCGGAGTCACGTCGAGCTTGCCCCGCGCGGCCAGGTCGAGGAAGCATTCGAGGTTGCGCCGTTCCGTCCAGCGCACGTAGCCGATCGGGTAGTCGCGGCCCTCCAGCTCGTAGTCCGGGTCGTAGCGGCCGGGGCCGTAGGACCGGGAGAACCGGACGTCGAGTTCCTTTTCGTAGTAGGCGTTCCACGGCAGATTCAGCGAGATCTTGCCGATGTCCACCACCCGGCCGCGGTCGCGCGCGAGCCGCGCGGCCAGCTCCACCGGGTCGTTCGATGCCCCGCCCGCGGCGAGATACACCTGGTCGACGCCGTGTCCGCCGGACAGCTCGGCCACCGCCTGGTCGATCTCGCCGGACGCCGGATGTCCGCAGGCGAGCGCACCCAGCTCCCGCGCGAGTTCGCAGCGCTGCGCGTCGGGATCCACGCCGACGACGCGCGCGCCGGTCGCCACCAGCAACTGCACCACCAGCTGGCCGATCAGGCCGAGCCCGATCACCAGCGCGAGGTCGCCGAGCTGCGGTTCGCCGCGCCGGACGCCCTGCATCGCGATCGCGCCGACCGTCGCGAACGCCGCCTGCCGCGGCGAAAGCCCGGCCGGAACCTTCGCGTACAGATTCTTCGGCACCCAGTTCAGCTCGCTGTGCAGCGCGTGCTCGTTCCCGGCGCACGCCACGAGGTCGCCGACCACGACGTCGTCGACGCCCTCGCCGACCTGCTCGACCAAGCCGCACAGCGAATAGCCCAGCGGCGTATAGGAATCGAGCTTTCCGGACACCTTGCGATACGTCGCGGCCAGCCCGTTCGTCGCGACGCTCTGCATCACCTTCGCGACCTGGTCCGGCCGCGATCGGGCCTTGCCTAGCAGCGACATCCCCGCCTCGGACACCTTCATCATCTCGGTGCCGGTCGAGATCAGCGAGTACTGGCTGCGGACCAGCACCCCGCCCGGTTTGCACGCCGGCACCGGGACGTCGAGCAGGGCCAGTTCGCCGCTCTTGTAGTTCTGCACTACCTGTTTCACTGGACTCCTAGCCGCTCTCCGCGGAGCGCCCCGCGGTACCAGTACTCGAGGGTCAGCACGTGCCAAAGATGTTTCGCGCGGTCCTCGCGCCCGGCGGCGTCCTCGGCCACCAGTGTGCGAAGGGCGTCGCGCTGGAGGAATCCGGACTCGACCAGGACGCCGTCCTCGATGACCTCCCGCACCAGCGGCGCGAGGTCCCGGCTCATCCACGCCCGCAGCGGCGCGCTGAACAGGCCTTTCGGCCGGTACACGATTTCGTCCGGCAGGATCGCCGTGGCCGCCTTCTTCAACGCGACCTTGCCTTGGCGGCCGGAGATCTTCTCCCGGCCGGGCACCCGGAACGCCGCTCGCACCACTTCGACGTCGACAAAGGGCGTCCGCACCTCGGTGGAAGCGGCCATGGTGGACCGGTCGGTGTAGGCGAGGTTCAAGCCGGGCAGGAACATTCGCGCGTCGGCGAGGCACATCCGGTTGACCTGGTCGGTCAGCTTCGTGTCGTAGTAGACGTCGGCGTGCTCGGTGAGCACATCGTCCACTTCGGACTGGAGATCCGGCGAGACCAGGTCGAGGAGCTCGGTTCGGTCGTACATGGTGTAGCTGCGCCGGAACGCCGTTTCCTCCGGAAGGTCCGCGAAGGACAGAAACCGCTTCGCGAACCGCACCGATCGGTAGCCGCGCGTGGAGGACGCGACCGGAAGCCGGTCGACCGCCGCCCCGATCGCGCGGCGGGCCACACCGGGCACCCGCCGGTAGCGCAACGCCAGCAGGTTCGCCAGATGCTTGCGGTACCCGGCGAACAGCTCGTCCGCGCCCATCCCGGAAAGCAGCACCTTGACCCCGGCCTCGCGCGCGGCCGAGCAGATCAGGTACGAGTTGATCGCCGCCGGATCGCCGATCGGTTCGTCCAGGTGGTGCGTCATCCGCGGCAGCAGATCCTGCACGTCCGGCGCGATCTCGATCTCGTGCAGGTCCACGCCGAACTGGCGGGCGACGATCCGGGCGTAGCGCAGGTCGTCCGGCATCGCCTCGAATTTCGCGTCCTCGGGACGGAAGCCGATCGTGTAAGCCGAAATCCCCGGCTGCTCGCGCGCGGCCAGCGCGGTGAGGTAGCTGGAGTCGAGGCCGCCGGAGAGGAAGGTCGCCACCGGGACGTCGGACAGCAGGTGCTTGCGGGTGGAATCCTCGACGACCGCGTGCAGGTCGACCTCGCCGCGATACGCCGCGCCTTCCTCGGCGACCTCGCGGAGCGACCAGTACGTCCCGGTGTCCGTGCTGCCGTCCGGGCGGAAGCGCAACCAGGTTCCCGGCGGCAGTTTCTCCGCCTCCCGGTACGCGCACCGGCTGTCGGGGACCCAGTAATACAGCAGCGACGCGATCATCGCCGCCTGGTCGACGTTCAGGGTGTCGCCGAGTTCGCGAGCCAGCGCCTTCAGCTCCGACGCGAACACGACTCCGCCTCCGCGGCGCACGAAGAACAGCGGTTTGATGCCCAGCTGGTCCCGCACGAGCACCAGCTCGCCGGTGCGTTCGTCGTACACCGCGAAGGCGAACATCCCGCGCAACCGCGACAGGCAGCCCGTTCCCCACTCCCGCCAGGCCCGCAGCAGCACCTCGGTGTCGGAGGTGCCGCGGAACCGGACCCCGGCGGCTTCAAGCTCGGCCCGCAGCTCCGGCGCGTTGTACAGCTCGCCGTTGTAGGTCAGGGCGAGGCCTTCGGCCGTCATCGGCTGCGCACCCGTTTCCGACAGGTCCACGATGGACAGCCGCCGGTGTCCTAAGTGGACGTCCCGGTGGTCGTAGCGGCCGTCGCCGTCCGGACCCCGGTGCGCGAGGCACTGGGTGAGCCGGTCGGTGAGCGGGCCGCCGCCTGGCCAGCTGTACGCGCCCGCGATGCCGCACATGCGCTTGGTCCCCCTAGCTTTCCTGGACGGGTTTGAGCCGCCTCGTCGGCGCGTCCGGATCCACGTCCATCCGCTCGTGCGGCAACGGCGGACGAGCCCGGTCGAGCGGACGGCGCCTGCGTTCGGTGTCCCGCTTGCCCGGCCATTCGATCGGCTTGGTCTCGCCGCCCAGTTCCAGCTCGGCCACCGGATCTTCTTGTTTCCTCGCGACCACCGCCGCCCGCCCGCGCAACGCCGTGTGCAGCCCGTCCCACAGCGTGCCGTCGGTGTGGTCCTTCGGGTCCGGATCGACCAGCACCACGCCGAGGATGGGCACGCCGCAGTCGGCGAGCTGCCGCGCGACGGTGTGCAGCCACTGCGTGTTCGCGAACCCGGCCCGCACCACCAGCACGGTCTCCGCGCCGAGCGCTGACAGGTCGGTCCACGCCGTGCCCGGTGCGGCCGTGCCGACCCCGACCCGGCGCACCGCCCGCGCCACCGCGGGGTCGCCGGCCTCGACGACCTGGACGTTCCCCTCCACCGGCAGTCGCGACAGTTCCTTGCCCGGCAGATCGTCCACGAGCACCACCGGCCCGTCCTCGGCCAGCGACCGGCCGAGTTCCACCGCCAGCTCCGCCGCGGTCGAAGCCGCGCCGATTTCCAGCAGCGACAGCGAAGCCCGGTCCTCCCGCGCGGCCCGCGCGAGCGTGAGCGCGACCCGGCCGGACTCGGTAACCGCCTGGGAACGCCGCCACAGCTTCGCCGGGCCGATCGGCTTCACGCCGACCTGCGCGATCACCGAAGCCCCGAGGTGCTGCGAAATTTCGCGGCGCAGAACCGGCCGGTCGCGGACCAACGCGGTCACCGCGGCGAACGCGAGCCCGAGCGCGAGGCCCAAGGCCAGCCCGACGCCTCCGTCCGTGCCGTAGGTCTTCAGCTTGGACACCGGCTGGATCGCCGGCGTGTCCACGATCTGCGTCCCGGCGATGACCTCCGGCGACCCGATGCCGGCCTGCTGTGCCTGGTTCTGCAGATCAGCGATCTTCGACACCAGGTTCGCGCGCTGCGTGTACAACTGCTCCAGCGCACCCGCGTTGGAGTTGCGTCCCTTCGCGACCTCGGTGGCCGCCTGGTTGTCGATGTCCGCCAGCTGCGCCTGTGCTTGATCCCGCTGCAGCAGCAACGCTTTCGAACGGCCGGTCGCGGCTGCTTGCGTGCGCTGCGTGTGGTCGGCGATGAACGCGTCCGCGAGCGCTTTCGCCTTCGCGACCGCGTCGTCCTTGGTCTTCGCCTTGACGGTCACCTGCATGACGTTGTTGGTGAGCCCGAGCCCGGCGTAGTCCTTCAGGAAATCCGACGGCGATTCGGTGCTGTTGATCCGTTTCAGCGCGGCTGCGGCCATGTTCGCCGTCGAAAGCACGGCGACGTCGGTACGCATCAGCGTGCCGCTGTCGGTCGGCGAATCGTCCGGGTGGATCACCATGATCTTCGTGACCGCGGTGGGCGGCGCGGGCAGCAGGATCGCCACCGCACAGCCGAGGACCAGCCCGGCCAGCGCGGTCGTCAGCCAGAACCGCCGCTTGCGCCGCAGCGCGACCACCAGCCGCTGGAGATCGACCAACGGCTGGGTCTGTTCCGCGCTCACCGCGCACCCGCCAGCTCTCCGGCGCGCTGCTTCGCGACCGGCTTTCGCTTGGGTCCGCCGGCGAAGTGCACTTCCCGGGCCAGTACGGCACCGAGAATTTCGTGCCCGGCGTCCGAGCAGGCCTCCGCGATCGAAACCAGTTCCCACGCGTTGCGCGAGCCGAGCGACACCACCACGAGCACCCCTGCCGTTCCGTCCGGCACGATCGGCTGCGCCCCGGGTATCACCTCGATGTCGGCCACCGACACCTCGACCCGGAGGCGGTCGCCTCGCGCGGTGTCCGCGAACTGTTCCGCGACCTTCCGCGCCGAGGCGTCTCCCTTCGGAACCAGGATCAGCAGCCGCAACACTCCGTCGCGGTCCGCGCCCAGCCGCGCGAGCACGCGGCGGTACCGCACCTCGCGCGCCGCGTCGTCCGCCGACGCCGGCAGCTCGGGCAGATTCCACGGCCGGTCGTTCCCGACCGCCTTCCGCCACCACTTCGCCGACGCTTCCGAGGCCGCCGGGATATCGACGCTCGCCAGCACCGGAGCACCCAGCGCGGCACCGATTTCGCCTTCGCCGCGCGGTCTCCGGTCGGTCCTCGCGCCGAAGAGGTAGGCGAGAATCCCGAGTACGAAGAACAACACCGCGCCGCCGGCGGTCAGCTGCGGGAACGTCGGCGCGGACGGTGAAGACGGCCGTTCGGACGGGCCGAGCACGACCATGTTGCCCGCGCCGATCGCCGCGTCCGCCGCGTTGAGGTTGTTGACCGCCTGCTCCAGCGCTGTCCGCAAGCCCTGCAGCGTCGTGCGGGCCTGCACTCCCTCGACGGTGTCACCGTTCTCCACGGCCTTCGACAGATCGAGGATCCGCTGGTTGGTCTGGGTGATCTGCTGCCGCAGCGCTTCCTTTTGCTGTTGCGCGAGCTGCGCGGCCTGGTCGGCGGAATTTCCGAGCAATTGCGTCGAATACTTCACGAATTCGCCCGCGACCTGGTCGGCCAGTTGCTGCGAGCGCTCCGGGCTGGAGCCTTTCGCGGTAATCGTCACGACGTTGCCCTGTGCGACGGACGCGGCGACCGATTTCTGCAAATCCGTCCCGCGAATCCCGAGTCCCAGCGCCGCCGACGCCCGGTCGAGCACCACCGAACTCGTCGCCACCTGCGCCTCGGTCAGCAGTTCGTCCGGCTGCCGCGGTCCCTGCAGCAACACGCTGGCCTGCGCCTCGTAGCCCGGCGAAAGCACGGCGGAAGCCCCTGCCCCGACACCCGCGCCGACGACCGCGAGCAACAACAACGCTCGCCATCTCCGGCGCACCACCTTCCCCACGACGGAGAGGCGTACTGTTTCGTCACTCAAAACCAGGTCTCCCCTCACGGGCCCACGCACGGGTCATTGACCCCGTCGCGGCACCGCACCGGTTGGTTACACCATCCGGCCGAACCTTGTTCGAACCGCGACCCGGCTCACCCCAGCGCACGCTCGTACGCCTTGATCAACGCCGCCTGGGAATTGCCCCAGGCGAGCGGTCCGCGCACGCGTTCCCTGCCGAGCTTCCCCATCCGTTCCCGCTGCTCCGGGTCGTCCAGGAGCACGGCGACGAGCTTCGCGAACTCCGCGACGTCGTTGGCCGGTGCGTAAAGCGCCGCCTCGCCCGCCGACACCCGCGCCTCGCGCAACTCGAACGACACCATCGGTTTGCCCATGGCCATGTACTCCATGACCTTGTTCATCGTCGACACGTCGTTGAGCGGGTTGAGCGGATCCGGCGAAAGACACACGTCGGCCGCGGACAAATAGCGCAGCAGATCCTCGTCGGACACCCGGCCGGTGAATTCCACCTGTCCGGACAGCCCGAGCTCGCGCGACAACGCGACCATCTCGTCGAACGTGTCGCCCGCGCCGACGAAGACCGCGTGCCAATCGTCGCGACCCACCTCGTCGCGCAGGGAAGCGAGCGCGCGCAGGGCGTAGTCCACGCCGTCCTGCGGACCCATCACGCCGAGGTAGCACAGCAGATTCGGCTTGCCCCGCTTGAGTTCCGGCTCGACCGGCACCTCGTGGAACCGCTCCACGACCGGCGCGCTGCGGACCACGAACAGGTCCTCGGGCCGCTTGCCGCCGCGGATCCGCGCGACCTGGCGATAGCTCTCGTTCGTCGCGATGACGACGTCGGCCGCGCGGTACGTGGCGCGTTCCAACGCACAAACGCCGCGGTAAAGGAAATCCTGTCCGCGGTCGAACCGCGACAAATACAGTTCCGGCACGAGGTCGTGCTGATCGAAAATGAACTTCGCCCCACGTCTTCGCAGCATCCGGGCGACGAGGAAGAGCAAGTCCGGCGGGTTGCAGGCGTGCACGACGTCGACCCGGCCGATCTTGCGCGCGAGCCGGAACGTATGCCACAGCGCGGATCCGTACTCGCGCGCGTACCCGGCGGGCCCGCCGGTCGCCGCTTGCAGCGGGTACCGGTGGATGTGCACGCCGTCAAGCACAACCTCGGCTTCGCTGTCCCGTTTCGTGCCCCGCGGGCAGATCACGTGCACCGTCATCCCGGCGTCGCGCAGGGTCTGGCATTCCTGCCACACGCGCCGGTCGAACGGCACCGACAGATTCTCCACGAGAATCAGCGCGACCCGGTTCCGCAGGATGTCGTTTTCGGAAAAGCCTTCACCAGGCAAGGCCGACGTACCCCTCTTCCGCCCGGCGCACGGCGGCGTCCGGGACGCGGACCAAATCGACCAGCACCGGCCCGCTGCCGTGCGGCAGGGCGGCCAGCACCTCCGGGTCCGAGGTGCCGATCAAGCACACCTCGGCGTGGTCCAGCACCTCCTGCACCGACCCGGCGAGCAGTTGCCCGAGGTGCGGCAACCGGCTTTCGATGTACTCGCGGTTGGCCCCCATCAGCCGCGAGAGACTGACGTTGGCGTCGTGGATCTTGAGGTCGTATCCCTTGCCGAGCAAGCGTTCCGCGAGTTCGACCAGCGGGCTCTCGCGCAGATCGTCGGTGCCCGGTTTGAACGACAGCCCGAACAGCCCGACCTTGCGTTTCCCGGTCCGCGCGACCAGTTCGAACGCGCGGTGCAGATGTTCGGTATTCGACGGCAGCACGTGCGCGAGCAACGGCACCGAGACGTCCGCCTGGCGCGCGGCGTAGACCAGCCCGCGCAGGTCCTTCGGCAGACAGGAACCGCCGAAGGCGAACCCGGGCCGCAGGTACGCCGGGCTGATGTTGAGCTTGCGGTCGGCGAGGAACACGTCCATCACCTGGTGCGAATCGAGCCCGAGCGCACGGCAGATCGCTCCGAGTTCGTTCGCGAAACCGATCTTCACGCCGTGGAAGGCGTTGTCCGCGTACTTCGTCATCTCCGCGACCGGAATCGGCACGCGGAAGACGTCGCCGGGCAGCCCCTCGTAGAGCTTCGCCACGACGTCGCCGCTGGCCGCGTCGAACTCGCCGATCACCGTTTTCGGCGGCTGGAAGAAGTCGCGGACGCTGGTGCCCTCGCGGAGGAATTCCGGGTTCACCGCGACCCCGAAATCGACCCCCGCGGTACCGCCGCTGTGCTTTTCCAAGATCGGCACGAGCAACCCGAGACAGGTGCCCGGCAGCATCGTGCTGCGGAAGACGACCGTGTGCCGAACCTCGTTGTTTCCCAAGGATTTTCGTTCTTTTAACGCGGTGCCGATCTCCTCGGCAACACGCTGCAGGTACTCGGTGGAAAGACTCCCGTTGGGCGCGGACGGCGTGCCGACGCACACCAGGGAAACGTCCGTCGCGAGGATCGCCTCGGCCACCTCGGTGGTCGCCCGCAGCGCACCGGAGGCGACCACCTCCGCGGTCAACTCCCCGATCCGTTCTTCGACCACCGGAGCCTTGCCGGCGGTCACGAGATCCACCTTCGCCGGATTGACGTCTACTCCGACGACCTCGTGCCCTTGTCCCGCCAGGCAAGCCGCGGACACGCACCCGACGTACCCCAGCCCGAAGACGCTGATCTTCACCACGGAACCTCCGCCCGACCGCTCGCTGCTCATTGGTCGGAGCGCGGACGGGCTTCGTTACCGGTTCCGCATAACAAGGCGGGAACCCGTGTCGCCGCACGGATTCCCGCCTCGCACTTCCGCCGGACCGGCGGTTGCCCCATCCGGCCGTACCGGCAGGGGAATTTGCCCACCGTTGTCCGGAAAGGGCAGTGAATGCCTTCCGGAGATTCGGAAAATTCAGTTTCCGCCCACGAACGCCGACGCCAGTTTTTGCCCGGTGCTCGTGGCCGCCGCGTGGTCCTCGATCGGGTTCACCGCCGAGTTCTTGAAGCACACGTAGGTCACGCCGGAGTCGACCCCGCCGTTCTTCGGATCCGGGTTGATGCCGAGATCCTTCGCCGTCGCGTAGGACGCTTCGCCGATGATCTTGTTCGGGCCGGTGTCTCCGATGACCGCGTACTCGACCTTGCCGTTGTAGATCACCGCGCAGGAACCGCCGCCGCGGAGGCCGGAGTTCGCGTAGTTCCAGATGCTGCTCGAACTGGGGACGACGATGTACGGGAGTTTGGCGGCGTTGAGCGGTTTGCCGTCGGATTGCGGGAAGGCGGTGTCGGGGTAGAAGCAGCAGTCGGTGTTCTCGTTGCACTGCGTGGTGCGCTGACCGTCGCAGTCGATGTCCATGTCGGCTTTCCAGAAGACCGCCTTGCCCGCGTCGCAGACCGGGACGGTCGCGCTGCCGGAGTCCTCGTCGGTTTTGTACTTCCCCTTGGAGATCTGCTTGCAGGAGGCCACCTTGGCGAGAATCTGGTCCGCGGTCGGGCCCGTCTGGACCGCATCCGGGGCGGTGGTCGCCGCGGAGGCGATCGCGGTGGGCAGGACTGCGGCGGCTATCGCCAGAATGGCGAGCAGGACGAGTTTCCGCATCGACGCTCCCTGTTTATTAGGAAACTTTCCTTACGGCGGCGCGCGCTCAGGATGCTGCCGAAGGGATGCGGTCACAACCCGCCGAAAGAGGGTGTTTTTTCCCGCCGGACCGAGCAGTCCGGGAACGGAACCCCCGAAGGAATCAGCGTCCGGGACGAGGCGCCCAGCGGCCGGGGAACCGGCGCGGACGGCGGCTCACCGCTTCCGCCCACCGCGGGTTCAGGTCCGACCGGATCTCCGTCCGGGGCCGCACCAACGACGCACCGCGCACGCCGCCGACGTTCGCGTACACCCGCGTCGCCCCGGCTTCGCGCAAATGCGTCAGCACCCGCCGGTCGAACCGGCCCTCCGGCAACGAAAACCGCCGCACCGGGGTCCCGCTCAGCTGCTCGAGCAATCGCGGCGCCTCATCCAGCTCGCGGCGCACCGCGAAGGACCCGTCGAGCCGACGCCAGTCCAGCCGATCCCAGCCGTGCGACCCGACGTGCATCCCGGCGTCCACTAGCTGCCGCAGCCCGTCGCGGTCGACGTACCCGCGCTCGCCGACCCGGCCGGCCAACGGGAAGAACTCGGCGTACAGCCCGCGCTCGACCAACCGGGGCAGCGCGATCTCGACGTCGGAGGAGTTGCCGTCGTCGAAGGTGAGCTGCGCACCGGTCCCCGAGACGACGTCCAGCAGCGCGTCGAACTGCTCCACGGTGATCCACCGCTCGTCCTCGCCCGGATCGAGGGATCGCTGGGGCTTGCCAATGCCGTGCACCGCAAAGGTGATCATCGCGCCTCCCGTCCGAACTACCGTACCCGATTAATCGGATTGGCAAACGGAGTAGTTACCGGGGCCGATCCCATGGTCAACAGCGCACTTCCAGCACAGGGAAAACACTGCCGCAGGAAAATCGGAATATGTCCACACTTGTAGACAGCTGCCATCTTCACACCTTTGGGTGAAGATTCAATGAGTGCGCTGGTAGTGCCGCCGAACCTTCTCCCGGTTGCCGCAGGCCGCCATCGAACACCAGCGCGCGCGGTTCGCCCGGCTGCGATCGATCAGGAACAGCTGGCACTCGTCATTGGCGCAGGCCCGCAACCGCCCGGGAAGATCCTTTTCGAGCGCCGCCCAATCCAGAACGGCTTCGACGGCCAACCGGGCGTGCGGCGGCGTCTCGACCTCCCAGCGAAGCCCGCCCGCGGAAACCTCCGGAATCTGACGGACCCCGTCGAGGAGCGGACGCAAGACGACCGGCGTGCGGTCCCCGCGCACGACATCGCGCAGGAGATCCCGCGCCTCCCGCAGCAGCTCCAGCTCCGCGACGCTCCCGTCGCCGCCGTGCTCGCGCGCCCACCGCCGACCGGCGGCCGGGTCGCCGAGCGCGTCCTGTTCCTCGCCGTTGACCAGCGGCCTGCTGTTGAGCAGGTCGAGCACGTCCATCGAAGCTCCCTAACCAGACTGAACCCTTTGACAGGTTAGCTCGACCGTGGTTCCCTGGCGAGCACCTAACCAGATTAAAACCGCAAAGGGGTTAGCCGTGATCCAGCACCGGACGGCCACCGTCGACGGCCAGGAGCTCTTCTACCGCGAGGCAGGTCCCGCGGATGCGCCCGCGATCGTCCTGCTGCACGGGTATCCGACCAGCTCGTTCATGTTCCGGAACCTCATCCCGCTGCTGGCCGACCGCTACCGCGTCATCGCGCCGGACCACCTGGGTTTCGGCCACTCCGCCGCTCCCAGCGCCGACGAGTTCGACTACACCTTCGACGCCCTCGCCGACCTCACGTCCGGCCTGCTCGACCAGCTGGGCCTCGACCGCTACGCGGTTTACGTCCAGGACTACGGCGCCCCGATCGCCTGGCGGCTCGCGCTCGACCACCCCGACCGGATCTCCGCGATCGTCACGCAGAACGGCAACGGGTACGAGGAAGGCTTCGTCGACTCGTTCTGGGCCGGCCTCTGGGCCTACGGCGCGAACCCCGGTCCGGACACCGAACCGCCCGTCCGGACCGCGCTGAGCTACGACGCCATCCGCTGGCAGTACCTGCACGGCGTCCCCGACCCGAGTCTGGTCAGCCCGGACACCTGGGAGCACGACTACGCCCTGGTGTCCCGCCCGGGCAACGACGAGATCCAGCTCGCGCTCTTCCGCGATTACCAGAACAACCGCCCGCTTTACCCGCGGCTGCACGAATTCCTGCGCACCCACGACGTCCCGGTGCTCGCCGTGTGGGGCCGGGGCGACGAGATCTTCGGCCCGACGGGAGCGGAAGCCTTCGCCCGCGACGCCAAGGACCCCGAGGTGCACCTGATCGACGGCGGCCACTTCCTGCTGGAAAGCCACCTCGACGTCGTCGCGGGCTACCTGCGCGGTTTCCTCGGCCGGGTCCTGAAGTAAGCAGAAATACCGACCCGGATCCGCCGCGCGGCCCGGAAAATCGGCAGGTGCTCGACCTTCTGAAAACTCGCCCGCGCTTGCTCGCCGCGATCATCGTCGCCGTCGTCTTCGGCACCGTCGCAGTGGTGTCCCTGGTGAACCGCTCGGACGACGAGACCGCGGCCAGCAGCGCCCCGACCAGCAGCCCCGCGACCACGCTCAGCTCCCAGGTCAGCGTCAGCCCGCCGAGCAGCACCGCCAACACGGCTCCGCTCGACCCGGCGGGCTATCAGAAGCTCCTCACCGACATCGGCGCGTCGATCACCCCGGCCGTCCAGCGGCTCGGACAGGCGACCACAGCCACCGCGCTCCGGGACGCGGGCACCGCTCTCAACGATGCGATCAACCAGGCCGTCCGCCAGCTCGACGCCGCTATGCCGCCGGACGCCGTTCGCGCCGCCAACCGAGACCTGCTCACCAGTCTCGACGCGGTCGGCGCCAGCGCCCTCCCCGAGGTCATCGCCCCGACGTTCGACAACAAGCTGTGCGGCGGCCTTTCCGCTACCTCGGTGCTGAGCCGCAACCAAGCCGTCGCCGGACTGCGCGACAGCCTCGCGAAACTGGCCACCGCCGACCCCGCCCACCCCTACCGCCTCGGCCCGCTGTTCCCCGACCCTCAGCCGGAACCGAACCGCGGCCTCGCGAACGAAACGGTCATTACCGGCGCGGGCGGCGGCAAGAACACCATCTCCGTCAAGAACATCTCCGGCACCGACCAAGCAGTGACGCTCGCCGACGGCAGGCGATCAGTGTTCACGGTCTACGTGAAAGCCGGGGCCACCGCGTCGGCGAGCGGGATCGCCGACGGCACCTACACCGCCTACAGCACCGGCGGCTTCGACTGGGACGCCGCGACCGGCCGCTTCACCCGCGACTGCTCGTTCTCGAAGTTCGGCGTACCCGCCTCGATGAAGGACAACGGGTACACGTACACCAACCTGGAGCTCACCGTGCGCAAGATCGACCCGGCCGCGCTCCCCTCCGGGCTGTTCCCGGAGCAGAGCGCGGTCGAGCCCGCGGACTACCCGCGCTGACCTACTTGCGGATCTCCAGCGTGCAGCACTTCGGCCCGCCGCCGGCCTTCCGAAGCTCAGAGATGTCCACGTACACCGGCTCGTAGCCGCGTTCGGCGAGCCGCGCGCCGAGGTCGGTCGCCTCGACCGGGAGCACGACGTTGCGTCCGTCGGACACCCCGTTCAGCCCGAAGCATTCGGCGTCGGCCGCGGTGGCGAGGACGGCGTCCGGGAACATCCGGCGCAGCACGCGCCGCGAGCCCGGCGAGAACGCGTCCGGGTAGTAGACGACCTGCGCGGCCGCCGTGTCGGTCGCCTCGGCGAGCACGAACAGCGCGGTGTCCAGGTGGTAGTAGCGCGGGTCGATCAGCCGCAGCGACACGACCGGAACGCCGAGCACCTCCTGCGCCTCGGCGTGCGCGGCCGGGTCGGTGCGGAAGCCGGTGCCGGCCAGCAGCAGCTGTCCGGTCCAGGCGAAATCGCCCTCGGCCTCGTTGATCTTCTCCGGCATGGTCAGGTCGCGGTAGCCGTGTTCGAGGAACCAGCGGCGGAAGTGCTCCGCCTCGGCGGCGCGCTGCGGGGCGCGGAACCGCGAGCCGAGCACGCGCCCGTCCACGACGGTGCCCGAGTTGGCCGCGAACACCATGTCCGGAAGGCCGGGTTGCGGGTCGATTTCCTCGACGGTGTGGCCGAGGCGGCGGTAGGTGTCGCGCAGCTCGGTCCATTGCGCGACGGCGACGTCCGCGCTGACCGGCTTCGAGGGGTCCATCCAGGGGTTGATCGCGTAGTCGACGGCGAAATAACGGGGCGGGCACATCAGGTAACGGCGGGGCGTCGGCACCCGCGGCGGCACAACCTCTCCCTGCATGCAACCAGGCTAAGGTGGACCTAATATCGCAATCAATCGCTGTTCACTGCGCACCTGCGTGCTAAACATTGCGTGTGAACACCATCGACCAGCGAATCGTTTCCTGCCTGGTGGCCAACGCCCGCTCCAGCTACGCGGAGATCGGCAAGGTGGTCGGGTTGTCCGCCCCGGCGGTGAAACGACGCGTGGACCGGCTGCTGGAAACGGGCGTGCTGCGCGGCTTCACCGCGGTCGTCGACCCGGAAGCGCTCGGCTGGGGCACCGAGGCGTTCGTCGAGGTGCACTGCCAGGGCAACGTCACGCCCGGCCGGATCCGCGCCCGGCTCGAACCGTTGACCGAGGTCGTCGCCGCGTACACGGTGTCCGGCGCGGCCGACGCGATCGTGCACCTGCGCGCCTCCGACATCCATCACCTGGAAACCGCCCTGGAGCGGCTGCGCGGACTGGAGATCATCGACCGGACGGTGTCGACGGTCGTGTTGTCCCGGCTGCTGGAACGCCCGCCGACGCCCTCGTAGGTGACGGTTCTAACCGGCGGCGGCATACCCGGGCCTGAGATGCTCGGGCCATGACCGACCGCATTCACAGCGAGCACGACCAGGGCGTCGCGCTGCTCACCGTCGACGCCCCGAAGAGCCGCAACGCGCTCACCCTCGACCTCTCCGCCGAGCTGGCCGCCGCGGTCGCGCGCGCCGAAGCGGACGAGAGCGTGCACGCGGTGATCGTTACTGGCGCACCGCCAGCGTTCTGCGCGGGCGCGGACCTCACCGCGCTCGGCAAGGCCGACGCCGAAGGACTGCGTTCGGTGTACGCGGGCTTCCTCGCTGTCGCGGGCTGCAGCCTGCCGACGATCGCCGCGGTCGGAGGGGCCGCCGTCGGCGCTGGTCTGAACCTCGCGCTGGCCGCCGACGTCCGCCTCGTGGGACCGCACGCCAAATTCATCCCGCGGTTCCTCGAACTGGGCCTGCACCCCGGCGGCGGCATGACCTGGATGTCGCAACGAATCCTCGGTCCGCAGCAAGCGGCCGCGATGGCGTTGTTCGGCGAAACCCTTACCGCGGAATCCGCCGTAAGCGTCGGGTTCGCGCTGCGCTTGATCGAGGGCGATCACGACGCGTTGGTCCAGGCCGCCCGCGACCTCGCCGCCCCGACGGTCGCCGCGCCCCGCGAGGTCGTGCTGTCCACCAAGCGGACTATGCGGCAGACGAGCGGGCTGAGCGAACACGCCGCGGCGGTCGACGCCGAACTCACCCCGCAGCTGGAATCGCTGGCCGCACCGGCATTCGCCGAGCGGCTGGCGGCGATGAAGGCGCGCATCAGCGGCCGCTGAACCGGGCCGCGCACAAATTCCCACATTCCGGGAACCCTCAACCTTGAGCAAACTGCTGGTCAGTGCCCCGCGGGCGGCAAGAGACGCGCGTCACTCCGGACCGCGCGCGGATCCGCCCTACGATCGAGGGCACCCCGGCGGGCATTCGGTCTGCACACCCCACACTTGGGCCGGACTCGGGCCGAGGCCAGAGCGCGGCGAGTAACCTCGGAAGCAGGCCTCGGCGGGCTCCCCGGGGAGCCGACCCTGGCCCGCAGCACGCCGGGAGAGAGGGATTCCCTGACCCATGAGCACCAGTGCGAACGGCAGCGCGGCCGGGAACGGGCACGCGCTGACCGCGTCCCGCTCCACCGAGGTGAACAA
>NZ_JACJHR010000119.1 GCF_014174495.1 Amycolatopsis echigonensis | reverse complement strand
GTGGTGAGTGGGCAGGACGGCATGGACCCCGCGGGTTCGGCGGGGCCTGGGTGAGAGCGAAGGTCAGGACTCGGCGGGGTCCCGTTCAGCGGCGGGTTCGCGGCCCCAGCTGGCCAGCAGCCGCAGCCGTTCTTGCGAGGGCGAACCGGCCGGTGCGCTGTAGACGACCATCGACTGGCCCGGATCGGCGACCGACGCGAAGATCTCGTACTGCAATTCCAGATCGCCGGCGACCGGATGGCGCAAGCGTTTCAGGCCGCTGCTGCGTTCCTGGACGCGGTGTTCCGACCACCACGCCGGGAACTCGGGCGAACGCATCATCAGCTCGCCGATCAGGTTGGCGATGTGCTGGTTCCGCGGCTGCGCGGCCGCGGCCAGCCGCAACCCGTGCACGTAGTCGCGGGCGACGCGCTCCCAGTCCCGCCACACCAGGCGGGCCCGCGGATCCAGCAACGTCCAGCGCGCCATGCTGCGTTCCCGCCGCGGAAGCGCGGCCACGTCGGGAAACAGCAATGCCCACAACGCGTTCCCGCCGACGACGGTGAGGTTCCGGTCGCTGACGAAAGCCGAGGCCAGTTCCATCGAGTCCAGCACCTGCCGCAGTGCCGGACGCAACCGGGACGAATGCTCGGCCCGGTCCGTGCGCTCGGCGGTGGCTCCCGCGAGAGCGAACAGGTGCCGCCGCTCGATGTCGTCGAACCGCAGCGCGTCGCCGAGGGCGTGCAGCACCTGCTCGGACGGCTGCCGGGCCCGGCCTTGTTCCAGCCGGGTGTAGTACTCGGTGCTCACCCCGGCCAGCTGCGCGACCTCGCTGCGCCGCAGGCCGGAGACCCGCCGTCCGGTGCCGGATCCGGCCGGAAGACCGATCTCGTCCGGCGTCAGCCCGCCGCGGCGGGCCCGCAGGAAATCGCCCAGGTCGTTCTTGCCCATGCCCCGAGTCTGCCTTCCGCCCAGGCGATCACCAAGGCGGTAGCTGGCCCTGCCGGTACTACTCAGCGGGCCGGGCGAGGATCACCGCGCGGGCGGCCAGATGCAGGGCCAGCCGTTCGTCCGGCCGGGACAGGTCGACGTGCAGCAGCTGCTCGATCCGGCTGATCCGCGCGGCGACGGTGTTCCGGTGGATTCCCAGCACAGTCGCGGTTTCGGCGAGCGAAGACTCGGCGTCGAGGTACGCCGCGAGAGTGCGGATCAGGTCGCCGGGCACCGAGACCAGCGGGGCGAGCAACGCACGCGCGGCGGGCTCGAAGGTGTCCGTGCGGGTCCATTCCAGGAGCAGCTGGGCCATGCCGAGCTGGTCGACGTGCAGGAAATGCCCGGTCTCCGGGCGGGTCGCGGCGAGGCGGGCGGCGTCAGTGGCTTCGGCGACTGTCGCGGTGAGACCGTCGGCGTGCGGGCGGCCAACGCCCAGGTGCGCATCGAGCGTGCGGCGAAGGCTGCGGTGCACGGCGCGGAGCCGCGCGGACAGTGCCCGCACCCGTTCCGCGGTCGGCTCCTGTTCGAAGGTGACCCAGCCGGTCCAACCCTCGCCGTGTTCGACAGTGACGGCGTCGATCGATTCCGCCCGGAGCGCACGCACGACTTCCTGCGTGCGGGAGACCGTGTCGACGTCTGCGGGCACGCCGATGCGCAGGCCGACGTGCCAGCCGCCGAGTCGCCAGCCCGCATCCGCCGCACGTCGGCGCAGGTCGGCACCGGGTTCGGTGTCTTGGCGCAGCAGGTCGCCCAGCAGGGCGGACCGGGAACGGGCATCGCGTTCCAGTTCCAGGCGGTGGGCCAGCAGCCAGCGCTGCACCGCGCCGGCGGCGACGGCCAGCGTCGCGGCGACGACGTCCGCGCGTGGGGACTTCGCTCCGGTCAGCTCGGCGGCAAGCCACACCGACGATTCGGCCGGGTGTGCGAGCAGAACCCCGTCCGCGAGGGCGACGCGTTGCGGGACTGGCTCGTGCACTCGCACGCGGGCGGCCTCAGCGAGTTCTCCGGCGAGCACCTCGCCGCGGCCGTCGAGGACAGCGACGGGGGCATCCAGCAATCGCCGCAGCACGGTCACGATCTCCTCGGGCGGCCGCAACCGCTCCCCCAGCGCCCGGTGCGCGGCGAGCACTGCCTCGGCGCGGTCGATGTCCGGGGCGGCCAGCGCGAGGCGGGCGTCCACGAGCAGGTCGAGCGGATCGGCGGACGTCACCAGCAGCGGCACCGACAGCCGTTCGGCCAGAAGACGTGACGCGGCAAGGGGTTCGGTTCCGGGGAGCAGGACCCCGGCGGCTTGGGAGTCAGCGCAGCGGCGCAGGAGTGCGTCGATCTGCCAGTCGGAACCGAGCGGGCGGACGACCACCACCAGCTCTCCGGACGCGGGGGCACCGGACGCGTCCAACGCGGCTTTGACTGTCTTGAGTGGACGGTCCAAACCGGACTCCCCGGAGCACACCCGGACCGAGCCGGCCCACGAGGGCAGGGCGAGCAACTGGCGGAGAATCACGGGGCTACCACCGGATCGCAGTCAATTCCGTACGCGCGCGGCTCCAGCAGCGGGCGGCGGCGCGGATCGGTCCAGAACGGCGACGCGGCGAGGCACACGACGTCCACCTCCACCCCGGCGCGGATCGCGTCGCACTGCAGGGGGACGCCGGTGCGGCGGTCGAGCACCGACAGCACGTCCGGAGTGGACGCCACCGGCAGGCCGTCCCGCAGCGCCAGCAGGTACTCGTTCTCCATTTCCAGCCGCAGCAACGCGCCGTCGCGATGATCGGTCAAGGTCGCCGAGCCGCGCCCGAAGCCGGGGTGGCCGTGCTGTCCGGGGCCGATGTGCCGCGACACCTCCAGCACCCGGCCGCGGGCGAGTACCTGGCCGTCGAGGGCGGTTTCCAGCACGGCGAGGTCCGGGCTCTCCCCCGCCGCGAGCACGCGGGCGCCGAGGGCGAGCGCCTCGCTCGTCGTGTCGAGGACGGCGTGGTCGGCCAGTTCGCCGGCCGGGATCGGGGCGAGCGCGATCGCCGCCCAGCCGCCGGAGCTGGACAGGAAGGCGCGGACCCCGTTCTCGACCACCGAGTCGGCCGCCGCGGCCAGCACCACCACCCGGCCGCCGGGTTCGGCCATCGCCGCCGGAGCGACCCCGCGGCCGGTCGCGGCGACCGAGAACTGGTCGAGCCGCGGCAGGCCGCGTCCGGAGAGGTCCGCGTCCACATAGGCCAGACCCAGCTCCTGGGCGACGACCAGCGGAAGCAGGCCGTTGAGACCGCCGATCTCGATGGTCATCAGCGCCTGCGCGCGCTGCCCCGTCCAGCGTTCGATCGCCGCGATCGCCGAAGCGAATTCGTCTCCGCTGGGCAGCTTCTCGGCGAAGGCGGCGGTCGCGCCGACGATCCCGGTCGGCACCACCAGGGTGTCCGGCAGCAGGTCGGCGATCCGGTGCACGACGGGTTCGCGGCCGGATTCGGTCAGCCGCCGCAACAGCACCGCCGCGGTGACAGTGTCGCCGCCCCCGCCGGACCCGAGCAGCGCGACGCCGCGTTCGAGTGCCGGCACGTCCGCGGCGGTGATGCGCATGGCTGGTCAGCGTATCAGCGGAAGCTGTAGCCGCCGTCCGGATACAGCGTCGAGCCGGTGGTGTAAGTGCTGGTGAACAGGTACAGCACGGCATCGGCCACTTCGGACTCCCGTCCGACGCGGTGCAGCAGGGTGTCCGCGCGGTACTGCGCGAAGCTCGCCTCCCTCGCAGCCGCCGGACGCCCGGCCCACAGGTTCCCGTCGATCGTGCCCGGCGAGACGACGTTCACCCGTACCGGTGCCAGTTCCACCGCGAGGCCACGGCCGAGCCCTTCGATCGCCGCGTTGCACGCCACGTACGCCGGGGCCGCGGCTGGCGGACGCACACTCGCCACTCCGGACATCAGCACTACCGAAGCGTCGTCCGACAGCTTCGGTGCGGCGTGTTTCACCGCGTGGTACTGGCCCCAGAACTTCGTGACGAACGGGCTTTCCGCCTCCGCGTCGGTCAAGTTCCGCATCGGGCCGACGGTGTAGGACGCGGCGGGCGTGAACAGGTGGTCCACCCGGTCGAGCGCGCCGAAGAACTCCGCCAGCGACTCCTGGTCGGTGGTGTCGACCGCCTGCCAGGTCACGGTGGGGCCCAGCTCCGCCGCGGCGGCCCGCAGTTTGTCGCCGGTCCGGCCGCCGAGGCGGACGAGCGCGCCCGCCGCCGTCGCGCGCCGGGCGACCTCCAGGCCGATCCCGGAACCGCCGCCGAGCACCACGACCACCCGGCCCTGGAGCGAGCTCACGAAACCACCTCCACCGGCACGAAGTCGTGCGCCAGCCCGAAGGCCGCCGGGCCGAACGTGGCCAGCGCCTCCGGGGTGCGCATCAGCGGCGGCGTCGAGATCCCGACCACGGTGACCCGCTGCCCGTAGCGCAGCGTTTCGGTGGTGATCGGCTCGGCGGATTCCGCCTCCAGCACGCAGATCAGGTCGGGGACCAGGCAACGCACCTCGCCGTCGACGAGCGCCACCAGGTTTTCGTTCTGGAACAGGATTTCCAGCTTGTGCTCGCCGTCGAAGGACACGACCGCGGCACGTCCGCGAGCGAACCCCTCTTCGGTTCGCCGCTCCACGTCGGACACTTTGCCGCGGAACAACACCCGCAGATGCGAGTACAGCGTGTCTCTGAGCGCGGTCGCCAACGCCGCCACTGGGTCGGCATTCTCCTCGCGGGCAAGGCGAATCGCCCGGCCGACGCTCAGCGCGAGCGAAAGCGTCCGCGGCACGGCCGTGCGTTTCACGTCCGCGCCGCTCATCGCGTACTCGGCGATGTGCGCGACGCCGCCGAGCCGGATGGTGATCCCGCGGGCGAGCCATTCCATCCGCCGGTTGTCGGCGCCGGTGTCGATCACCGTGGTTTCGCCGCGTTCCCCGGCGATGCCCATCGGCGAACCGGGGACGCCGTAGACGCCGAACGTCTCCATCTGCAGTTCCGGGAACGCCCGGCCCATCCCGTCGGCGTCGACCACCGGCAGCCCGAGGCGCGCGCCGACCACGAGCGGGATCATCGAGTTGATCCCGCCGCATTCGATCGGCATCGTCGCGCCGGCCTTCGCGCCGAGGTGTTTTTCCAGCGCCCGCAAGGCAAGTTCGGGCTCCGCGCCGTTCGGGAGCTTTTCGTGCACGACGGTCGGCGCACCCATCTGCGCGGTCGGGATCACGAGGGCGTCGTCGTCCAGGTCGTCCGGGTCGAGCACGGTGACGGGTCCGTGTTCGCGGATCGCCTCGCGCACCAGCAGCCGCCCGACGTACGGGTCGCCGCCGCCACCGGTGCCGAGGACGGCCGCGCCGCGGGCGAGGTCTTCGAGGTGGTCTTCGGTCAGAATCCAGCTCATGCCCACACCGCCGAAAAAGGAGCTACGCCAATGACATTCGCGGCGGCGCAAGCATCAGTGCCGATGTTTCGCTCGCAAACTTCGCTCATCCTGCAACCCCGATCGGGTCCAAGTCATAGCCGAAGTACCGGGGACCGGCCAGCGCGATGCCTTCCGGGGAGTGCCAGCGCGGGTCCGCCGGGGCCGCGATCACCGTCACCCGCTGGCCGTAGCGCAGGCCTTCGGTGGTGACGGCCTCGCCGGATTCACGGTCGAGCGTGCAAATGAGGTCCGGCACCGAAGCGCGCACCTCGCCGTCGACCTCGGCCACCAGGTGCTCATTCTGGAAGCGCAGCACCATCTCCGAACCGGTGTCACCGTCCATTCCGGACAATCGAGCCTCGCCGCGGGCGAACCCGGTGACGGTGCGACGGGCGACGTCGACGACCTTGCCGCTGAACAGCGTCCGGCCGCGCAGCCGCGCCACGACGCGGTCCACCGGGTTCTCGTGCGCTTCGCGGGCCTGCCGCACGAGCGCGCCGAGTTCCGCGCAGAGGGTCAGCGTGCCCGGCACCATCGATTCGCGCGCTTGCGCACCGGACATCGCGTAGTTGCTGATCATCGCCGAGCACCCCATGTCGATGGTCGCCGACCGGGCCAGCCGCTCCGCCCAATGATTGTCCACAGTGTCCAGAACACCGCGGTTGCCCTTCTCGTCCGCAATGGACATCGGCGTCGCGCGGATTCCGTACAGCGTCGGCAAAACCATCTGCAGTTCCGGGAACGCGCGGCCCATGCCGTCCGCGTCCACCAGCGGCAGCCCGAGTTGCGCCGCCGCGACGACCGGGATCAGCGAGTTGACGCCGCCCGCTTCGGCGCAGGCGATGTGCGTGAGTTCCTTGCCCAGGTAGGTGGCCAGCGTCCGGGCGGCGAGTCCGACCTGTTCGGCCGACGGCAGTTTTTCCACCATCACCGTCGGTGCGCCCATCATCGCGACCGGCAGCACCACCGCGTCATCGTCCAAATCGGACAGTTTCGCCAACGGCACCGAACCGTGCTCGCGGACCGCGGAATGCGCCAGCAGCCGTCCGATGTACGGGTCTCCCCCGCCGCCGGTGCCGAGAATCGCCGCGCCGCGCGCGATGTCGTCCAGGTCGTGTTCAGTGATCTCGGTCTTGATCTCCGGCATCGTTCACGCCCCCAGCTGCAGGTCGCCGACCGCCTTGACCCGGATCCGGGTGGCGTTGCCGGGCAGGTACGGGATCGGCACCTCGTCGAAGTCGACGATGCCGACGGACGCCGGGCTCGCGCCGGCGGCCACCGCGCGGTCGACCGCTTCCTGCTTCGCCTCGTCCACCACGGCTTCGCGACGGCCGGGCTCGATCACGTACACCCGGTCGACCTCGCCGCCGATCTGCGCGATCGCCGCGCCGATGGCGTTGGCCACCGCGTAGTGGTCCGGCCGGCGGACCTCGCCCGAACCCGCCAGCTCGTCCGGCAGCAGCACCGAACCACCGCCGACGGCGACCACCGGAAGCGGCTCGGACGACGTGCGCATCCGGTCCACGACGTCGGAAACATCCGCCGCGATCCGGTCCAGCGCCGCCTTCACGAAGTCCCGGTCGAGGTGCGCGACCAGCGACGGGTCGCCGATTTCGGCCCGGCCGGCCGCGACCGCGATGTCCGTGGCGGTCAAGGTGTCCCCGCCGAAGACGAGCGCCTTCGAGGTCAGCTCGTAGCCCACCGAATCCGGGCCGACGGTCACGCCGGACGCGTCGCCGCGGACCCGGCTGCCGCCGCCGATGCCGATCGAAAGGACGTCCGGCATCCGGAAGTTCGTGCGGATCCCGGCCACGCTCACGTCCGTGGTCGCTTCGCGCGGGAAACCCTGCCGCAGCACGCCGACGTCGCTCGTCGTGCCGCCGACGTCGACCACCGCGCAAGTGTCCAAACCGGACAGCACCGCCGCGCCGCGCATCGAGTTGGTCGGGCCGGACGCGAAGGTCGCCACCGGGTAGCGGCGCGCGAAATCGACGTCCATCAGCGTGCCGTCGTTCTGGCTCAGGTACAGCGGCGCGGAGATGCCCGCACCGGTCACCGACGCGGCCAGACCGTCCACGATGTGCGCCGCCAACTCGCGCAGCGCGGCATTGATGACGGTCGCGTTTTCCCGCTCCAGCAAGCCGATCCGGCCGATTTCGTGGGACAGCGAGACCGCGACGTCCGGCAGCTGCGAAGAGATGATCTCCGCCGCCCGCGCCTCGAACTCCGCGTTCACCGGCGAGAACACCGACGTGATCGCGACGCTGCGGACCCCGGCCGCACCCATGTCCTCGGCGGCCTTGCGCAGTTCGCTCTCGTCCAGTTCGGCGATGTGCCGTCCGTCGAACTCGTGGCCGCCGTGCACCAGATAGCTGCGCCCGGACACCGCGTCGACCAGCCGCTGCGGCCAGTCCACCATCGGCGGCAGCGACGCGCCGGCGGGCAGGCTGAGCCGCACCGCCGCCGTCGGGGCCAGCCGGTGCGCCTCGACCAGCGCGTTGATGAAGTGCGTCGTGCCGATCATCACCGCCCGCACCGCGGCCGGGTCGAACGCCCGCTGCCGCTGCAGCCCGTCGATCGCGGCGACGATGCCCGAGGTGACGTCCTCGGTGGTGCTGGTCTTGATCGAGGCGAGCACCTCGCGGCCGTCCAGCAGGACCGCGTCGGTGTTGGTGCCGCCGACGTCGATGCCGATGCGCACGAAAACTCCTTCCAGGTGTCGGGAGCGGCGATCCCCGTTCTCACCGGGATCGCCGCCCACGAGGGCTTAGGCGGCCGGGGCCGGTTCGGCGTCCGCGGTGCGGCTCTTGCCGACCCCGCGGACCAGGCCGAGCTTCCCGGCGGCCACGTACAGAACGAAAGCGACGACGAGCGAGTTGATGCTGGGCAGGCCCCAGTCCACGAACTCGCCGAAGAGCGCGGCGGCGATCCAGACGACGATCGTCGCGGGCACCCACACCGGGGCGTCGGTGGGCACCGCGCCCCGGGCGCGAGCCTCCTCCAGGTCGCCGCGCCACTGCTTCACCACGAAGTACTCCGCGACCATGATCCCGGCGATGGGCGGGAACGCGACCCCGAGCACGGTCAGGAAATCGGTGAACTTCGACAGGATCCCGGCCGCGGCGAGCACGCTGCCCACCACGCCGAGCACGGCGGTGACCAGGCCACGGTGCGCCCGTTTGCCGGACACGGTGCCGATGAAGTTCACGACGCCGAGCCCGGACGAGTACAGGTTCCAGTCGTTGATCTTCATCGTGCCCGCGATGACGATCAGCAGCCCGACCCAGCCGACCGACGACGTGACGATCGTGGTGATCTGCGCCGTGCCGACCGCGTGCGCGAGCAGCACGCCGGCCAGGCCGATCACGTACTCGCCGAGCGTGACGCCGACGAGCGTCTGCTTGACGACGTCGGCGGTGGTGCGGTTGAACCGGGTCATGTCCGGCGTGATCACCGCGCCGACGATGAACCCGCCCGCGACCAGCGTCGTGCCCTGCAGCAGGCTCAGCTGCGGGCCCGGCGGCGCGGACGCCACGAGCGCGCCGAGGTCGTGCCGGGTCAGTTCGGAGACCACCGACCAGCCGACCAGGATCAGGAACGCGGGCACCATCAGGTACGCCGTCCACGCCATCGAGTGGAAGCCGCGGACCACGATCGCGGTCACCACCAGGCCGAACACGAGTGCCCAGCCCCATTCCGGCAGCCCGCCGACCAGCGCGGCGAGACCTTGCGCGGACACCGCGGACTGGATGCCGAACCAGCCGATCAGGCTGATCCCGATGGCCAGCCCGATGAGCGCGGAGCCGCCGCGGCCGAAGCCGGTCCAGCGCGCGATCATCGAGGTGGCGAGGCCCTCGCGGACGCCGATCACGCCGACGAGGACGGTGATCAGTTCGAGGATGACCGAACCGAACGTGAACGCCAGCACGGCGTTCCCGAAGGTCATCCCGAAGCCGATCGTGGCGCCGAGCAGGAACTGGGACAACGCGGAAACCTGGCCGAACCGCTGCACAGCGACCGACCACCACGAATAACGGGCGGAATCGGGCACCCTGGTCAGCGCGTAATCGTCGACACCGACAGCCGAGGCCATGGCGACCTCCTAATCCGGGAGGGGAACGGTTCCCAGCACCGTAAGCAGCGGCTCCGGCGAGGTCACCGTGCGATCCGCACAACCCGGGCAGTCCGGCAGTGCGAATCGCACCCTTACCCGGCCAAGGCGTGGACAGCCTCGTACGCGAACGCTGCCGCGCCGACGCCCGCCGCGATGCTGACGACCACGTTCGCCGCCGCGACGAAGTACGCCCGGCGCTCGACCAGCCGGACGGTTTCGTAGCTGAACGTGCTGTATGTCGTCAGCGCGCCGCAGAATCCGGTGCCGAGGAGCGAATAGACCGCCGCGGGCAGCGCAGTCCCGGCACCGGCGAGCCCGCCGAGCAGGACACAGCCGATCAGGTTGACGGTGAACGTGCCCCACGGGAACAGGCTCTGGTGCCGGGACTGGACGGCCCGGTCGGTCAGGTACCGCATCGGTGCTCCGACCGCGGCGCCGAGGAAGACGAGGAGGACAGTCATCAGACAGCCACCTCCACCGGGACCAGCTTGCGGGTGATCGCGTGTCCCAGCAGGACGGCGAGCAGCGCGGCGGCGAGCGTTCCGCCGAGATAAGCGAAGGCCAGCGGCACGGTGTCCGGCCGGAGCAGGTTGCGCGCTTCGACCGCGTACGTGGAGAACGTGGTGAAGCCGCCGAGCACGCCGACGCCGAGGAACGGCCGCACCAGCCGGTGCGCCGACCACGCCTCGGTGACCAGCACCATCAGCACGCCGATGAGGAAGCACCCCGCGACGTTCGTCCAGAAGGTCGCCCACGGGAACCCGCCGGGCTCGGCGGGAAGGGCCTGCGCGAGGCCGTAGCGGGCCAGCGCGCCGAGGGCCCCGCCGAGCGCGATCACGCCGAGCACCGACACATGGTGCCGGACGAGTTCGCGCTGCTGCGCGGGATCCCGGAGGTCGACGTCCGGGTCGAGAGGTTCTTCAGGCACAGTCTTCTCCCTACTCCACGGGCACGGATCACCGTTCGAGCAGGGACTGTTGGCGGCCTCGGCCGCGGTTGTCCGGGCGATCCCGGAGCGGCGAGCCCCACCGCCGCGCGGACGCGAGCTTACCCGATCAGTTCCCCGCCTCCCGCAACGCGGTCAGCGCCGGACCGAACATAGTGGACTTGATCGCTCCGAGCGTGCCGCGGTCCTTTCCGGCCAGCGGAGCGACTCGGTCGATCGCCGCGGTGCGCAGGTCTTCCAGCGCGGCGGTCGCGTCGACCAGGCCGAGCGCTTTCGCTTGCGGACCGCCGAACCGGCCCCCGGTGGTCATCGACGCGACCGCGGCGGCCGGGGTGAGCTTCGCCTGCACCAGGGCGGCCATGCCCGGGGTGAACGGGAGGTTGAGGTCGGCCTCGGGGAAGCAGAAGTAGCCGCGGTCCTCGCGCATGATGCGGAAATCGTGGGCCATGGCGAGCATCGCGCCGCCGCCGAAGGCGTGCCCGTTGACCGCGGCGATCGTCGGGACCGGCAGCGCGAGCACGCGGGCGAACAGGTCGTGGATGCCGGCGACGTACTTGCCGGCGTCGTCGGGGTGGCTGGTGAGCCAGTCGAGGTCGAGGCCGTTGGAGTAGTACTTGCCGCGGCCGATCGTGACGAGCGCGGCGGGTTCCTTGCCCGCGGTGACCGTGTCGAGATGCGCGTGGACTTCGTCCAGCCACGGTGGGGCGAAACGGTTTTCGTCCGCGCCGAAGTCGAGCATGTGGACTGGGCCGGTGGCGGTGAGGGTGGGCATGTGCGGTCAGTCCTTTCTGGACTTTGTCGGTGGTTCCAGGGCGAGGACGGCACGGACCGCCGCAGCCAGCCGTGCGCGACTGTCCGCGCTGGCGGGTCCGGTGGCGAGTTCGCGGCGCAGCAGGGCGGTCGGAAGGTCGACGACGCAGGCCGTGATGACCTCTACAGCCTGGCCGTCGCCGCGGTTCCAGAGCTGACGCGCGAGGCGGACGAGGAGGCGGACCAGGCGTTTGTCCAAGGCGTGCAAGGCTTCCGCGAGTTCGTCGGGCAGTTGCGGGCCCAGCACGCGCTTGGACGGGACGGCGATCATCATCCGCGCGGCGTCCGGACGCGCGTCGGCGACCACGGCGGGCGTGTCGGCGGCCGCGACTACCGCTTCGACCGGGTCGGAGGCTTCGTCGACCAGCCGCTCTTGTTCGTCGAGGAAGAAGGTGGCGGCCCGGAGCCAGGTCTGGCCGATCAGGGCGGGAAGGTTGGCGAAGGCGTGGTAGATCGTGCTGTTCGGGACGCCCGCTTCCAGCGCGAGCCGCCGGACGGTGAGCGCCTCGGGACCCGAGTCGGCGATGAGACGCTCGGCGGTGTCGAGGATCAGCTCGGGATCGTGGATCCGGGGGCGGGGCATGGCGAGGATAGTAATGGAGCGCGTGCTCCAAAACTAGGGCGGGGTGATGCGGGACGCAGAAGGCGGTGGGGCTTGCGCCGGGAAGAAGCGGTGTTCGCGCTGGCGAGACGCCGGGGGTTCGGCGCCGGGAACCCGAGCGGACCGCGCTAATCGCCTGATCCAGGCACCCTCGACACAGCACCGGTCGACTGCCAGCCAAAGCGCTGCCGCGCGCAGGGCTTGCCGGGAGTCTGGCCCGGCCGCGCCGCTTCCCCAGTCCAAGCCGCCCTCGGCAGGGCAGCCAGCCGACGTTCGCCGCGCAGGAGGAACTCCGCCCCGTTTCCGTGAGCCGGGCCGCCTTCCCGACGGCTGGACCTCGCCGGCCCGGGGGAGACTGGGGCGGTCCGGGTCAGTCCGCGATGTAGAGGCAGTCCATCCCGTCGCGGGCGGTCGCGTCCGGGTCGTCCAGCCAGCGGCCGCCTTCGGCCAGGTAGCGGAAGCGCAGCCGCGCGCCCGGCGGGACTTCCACCGCGGCCGAGCGCGTGCCGTTCGAGCGTTTGCGGAGTTCGTGGCGGCCGGGCTGCCAGTCGTTGAAGTCGCCGACCACGCTCACCGGTCCGGGCGGGGTGTCGAGCGGCAGGACGAACGTCACCCGCCGGGCCCCGGAGCCGTTCTTGCGGCTGGTCTTGATCACGGCGTTTCCCTTTCCCGTTCCGGCGAATCGGTCGTTCTGAATCGTTCCATGACCGCCGCCGGAAGCCCGGACGCGGCGGATGCCACGTCCGGGTGAAAACCGGGGGTCAGGTCGTGGAGACGTCGTCCAGCTGCTCGGCCGCCGGGCGCACCGGGAACAGGTCGCCGCCGGGCGGGACCGGGATGCGGCCGATCGCGGCCCGGGCTTTCCAGTCCCCCGCGTCGGCGGCGGCGTGGACGCTGTCGAGGGCGGCGTACTGCGTGAAATGGATGTCCGGCAAGGGCCACGGCGAAGCACCGGTGGCCGCCGGGAGCAGGTGGTCGACGGCGGCGAAAATGCTGCCGCCCTGAGGATTCCGGTACGACCACAGGTCCACGCCCAGGTGCCGGCCCAGCTGCGCGAGCCGGGTCAGCGCGACCAGGTTGAACGTGTGGTAGTGGTACGTCCGCGTGCGGGTGGATTCCTCGGGCTGGCTGCCGTCCGCGGCGATCTGGTGGTCGATCCGGGCCTTGCCGGAGTCGCGCACGATCCGGCGGGCCAGGTCGCGCTGGCCGACGTAGCTCGCCGTCGCCGCGATGAGCAGGTCGTAGAACGTGCCGTGGTTGTTGGTCGCCTTGGCCTCGTCGGTGCCGTTCTTGCTGGTGCGCAGCCAGGTCAGGAAGTCCGAGGACCAGCCGCGGAACGCCTTCCCGTCGGCCTTGGTCCAGCCGGGCGCGCCCGCTTCGAGGATCCGGGCGGCGTCGAGGACCTGGGTGAAGGTGTAGGAGAACTCGATGATGCCGATCCCCCGCCCGTCGGTCTTGCACGGGATGCCCTGCGCGAAGTTCAGGTTCGGGTTCATTTTCGTGGCCGCGTCGAGGAACCAGGTGCGCAGGTCGAGCTCGGCGCGCTGGGCGTATTCGGCCTTGCCGGTGTAGTACCAGGCGAGCGAAAGCTGGTAGATCGAGTTGAACGCGACGAGCCGCTCGGCCTTGTCCGGCACGTTCTTCATCTCGGGGTTGACCTCGCCGTCGCGGTCGACGTACGGGCAGCCCTGCGGGTTCTCCGGCGTTTTCGGCTGGCTCGGCCAGTAGTACGGGGCGAGGCTCAGGTAGTCGTGCTTGTCGCCGCTCGGCGGGACGCGCACCTTGTCCATGACCGTCCACGGGCCCTTGGTCAGCGCGTCGTCGGCCTGCTTCACCAAGTTCGACAGCGACGTGCGCAGCGTCGGATTCCCGGCCCGCAGGCCGATTTTGTTGCCTGCCAGGTGCACACCGTCGAGCACCACGGTGTCCGGCACGCAGACGAACGAACACGACCTGGACGCGGGCGCGGCGGTCGCCGCTCCGGCACTGGCCGCGAGCAGGCCCGCGACCGTCGCGAGAACCGCCGCGAGACGACGCGGACGGGAAGACCGGGAAGGAGGCAGCACCGCAACTCCATTCAAGAATATGAACATTCCACAGATATGTGAACTGGGATTGAATAACCGAACGCGCCTCGCCGCGTCAAGAGGAAGTCAGGCGGACCGGCCGCGCCGAACCGGGTTCCGGAGGGTGCCGAGGCCCTCGATCATGATGGTGACCTCGTCGTCTGCCTCGAGCGTGACGTCCGGGCCGGGAACAGCGGATGTCCCGGTGGCCAGGACGGCGCCGCGCGGGAAAACGTCGCCGCGATAGAGCCACGACACCAGATCCGCGAACCGGCGGTGCAGCCGCGCGGTGGACGTCTCCCCCGTCCAGAGCAGGCCTCCGGCGCGGTGGATCGTCACGGTGATGCCGAGCGCGTACGGGTCCGGGATCTCCTGCGCGGGCACGATCCACGGCCCGGCCGCGCACGAGCCGCGGTACATCTTGGCCTGCGGCAGGTACAGCGGGTTCTCGCCTTCGATGCTGCGCGAACTCACGTCGTCAACGATCGTGTAGCCGACGATCTCCCCGCTTGCGTTGCACACCAACGCCAATTCGGGTTCCGGAACGTCCCACGTGGAATCGTCGCGCACGCCGATCGGCTCGCCCGGCCCGCGCACGCGATGCCCCACGCTCTTGAAGAACAGCTCCGGCCGCTCCGCTTCGTAGACCCGCGCGTAGACGTCGGCGTCGCCGCTCTCCTCCATCCGCGCCTCGCGCGACACTTCGTAGGTGACTCCGGCGGCCCATACCTCGGTGTCGTCGTCGACCGGCGCTCGCAGCTCATCCGGCTCTCCTGGCGTCAGCTCGATCGCCAGCGCTTCGGCGAACTCGGCAGCGGACAACGCCAGCAGGGCGCCGAGCGTTGTCCCTGGCGGGAGCGCGCCGGTGGACTCGCCGTCGGTGATCTGCCAGCCCGCCACAGTCTTCACGAGGCGGCGCATCAGTGCGAATCCCTCGGCACGGCCGAACCGCGGGTGCCGTGCAGGAAATCGAAGTCCGCGCCGAGGTGGGCCTGGGTGACGTGCTCGCGGTAGAGCCAGGTGTAGCCGCTGCGGTACGGGCTTTCCGGCGGCGTCCACGCTGCGCGACGGGCGGCGAGTTCGTCGTCGGGCACGTGCAGGGTCAGCTGGCGCGCCGGGGTGTCGAGCGTGATCCGGTCGCCGGTGCGGACGAGTGCGAGCGGGCCGCCGACCGCCGACTCCGGGCTCACGTGCAGCACGACCGTGCCGTACCCGGTGCCGGACATCCGGCCGTCGCAAATCCGCACCACGTCGGTGATTCCCTGCTCGATCAGCTTCTTCGGCACTGGGACGTTCGCGACCTCCGGCATGCCCGGGTAAGCCTTCGGGCCCGCGCCACGGATGACGAGGATCGTGTCGGCGGTGATCGGCAGTTCCGGATCGTCGGCGACGCGGTGGTAGTCCTCCGCGGTGTCGAAGACCAGCGCCGGGCCGGTGTGCGTGAGCAGCTCCGGCGACGCGGCCGACTGCTTCAGCACCGCGCCCTCCGGGGCGAGATTCCCGGTGAGCACAGCGGTTCCTGTGCCGGGCGGCTGGAACGGCGCCTCGGCTGTCGTGATCACGTCGTCGTTCCAGCACTCCGCGGGTTCCCGGGGTTTGCCGGTTACCGTGCGGACGTCGGCGTGCAGCAGTCCGGCTTCGGCGAGCCTCGTCAGCACCACGGGAACTCCCCCGGCGTAACAGAAATCCTCCATCAGGAACCGGCCCGAGGGCATCAGGTTGACCAGCGTGGGGACGGCTCGGCCCAGTTCGTCGAAGTCGCTCATCGCAAGCGGGACGCCGACGCGGCCGGCCAGCGCGAGGAGGTGCACGATCGCGTTGGTGGACCCGCCGATCGCCGCGTTGACGCGGATCGCGTTCTCGAACGCCGCGCGAGTCAGGATCTGCGACGGCCGCAGGTCTTCCTCCACCATCGCGACGATGCGCTGACCGGCTGCTTGCGCGGTCTCGAAGCGGCGGGCGTCGACCGCGGGCCAGGTGGCCGAACCGGGCAGCTGCATGCCGAGCGCTTCGGCGAGGCAGGCCATCGTCGAGGCGGTGCCCATGGTCATGCAGTGGCCGTTCGAACGGGCCATGCAGCCTTCGGCGAAAAAGCACTCCTCCTCGGTCATCCGGCCGGCCTTGAGTTCTTCCTCGAACTTCCAGACGTGCGTGCCCGAGCCGACGTCGCCGCCGCGGAACTTGCCGTTGAGCATCGGGCCGCCGGTGACCATCACCGCGGGCAGGTCGACGCTCGCCGCGCCCATCAGCATCGCCGGGGTCGTCTTGTCGCAGCCGGACAGGAGGACGACGCCGTCGAGCGGATTGGCGCGGATCAGCTCCTCGACCTCCATCGCCATCAGGTTGCGGTAGAGCATCGCGGTGGGGCGCATGAGCGTCTCGCCGGTCGCCATCGTCGGGAACGCGAGCGGGAAGCCGCCCGCCTGCCAGACGCCGCGCTTGACCGCTTCGGCGACCCGGTCGAGGTGGACGTTGCACGGGGCCAGCTCGGAGGCGCTCACCGCGATCCCGATCACCGGGCGGCCGTCGAACACCTCCGGGCCGAAGCCCTGGGACCGCATCCACGACCGGTGGATCATCCCCGCCCGGCCGGACGCCCCGAACCACGCCGCACTGCGCACCCGCCGACTCCCTTCTCCGGAACCTCCTCGATACCCGATCGGGCGGATCCTGGCAATCGGCTGAGAAATCCGGTGAACCGGACACTTCGCGGGGCTGCCGGGCGTTGGAGGGGTGAGTACGTCCCCGGAAACGCGAGGTGTGCGATGAGCCTGATCGGGACCCTGGTCGGGTACGTCCTGACCGTGTTCATCGTGGTGCTGGTGGTGCGGATGGTCCTGGACTGGACCCGGCTGGTCGCGACCGGGCCCGCGTGGCTCGGCCAGGCGCGCCGGATCAGCCACCGGGCGACCGAACCGGTGCTCGCCCCGGTGCGGCGGGTGCTGCCGCCGGTGCGGGCCGGCGGGGTGGCGTTCGATCTGGCGTTCACGGTGGTGTTCGTGGCGGCGTTGGTGGTGCGGTCGGTCGCGTTCGCGTTGTGAGCGGCCGCCGGTTTGCCTGCCGCTGCGAGGTGGAGCTCTGGTTCACCAGGCGGTCGAAGCCGCGCACAGTTGACCGGCTTGTGCCGGACCGTTCAGGCGGGTTCCGGCGCGCTGGTTCGGGCTGACGAAGCGCTGAGCGTCAGCCGGGCTTTCCCGCGGCGACCGGGGTCGGTTCGTCGTCGGGGCGTCGGCGGGCGGCCCAGGAGTCGTAGCCGCGCATGAGGAAGCGGTGGGCGGGACGTTCGACCAGGCGGGTGAGGGCCCAGCCCAGGAGGACGCCGGTGGCGATCATGGCGGCGGTTTGCAGCAGCGGGTCGGCGCCGAGGCCGGACAGCCAGTGCAGCACGAGGTAGCCGATGGCCTGGTGGATCAGGAAGACGCCGTAGGAGATGCCGGCGAACCACGTGATCGCGCGCTGGGCGAACGACGGGAGGAACCGGTTCCAGTCCGGGCCGGCCGCGGCGAGCGAGATCACCGCGATCCCGGCCGCGATGCCGAGCGTTGAGCCCCATTCGACGTCGATCCCGGCCGGGGTGACGGCCGCGCCGTGCAGCGCGTGCGCGGTGACGCAGAGGACTTCCAGCAGCACGAATTCCGTCGTGGACATGCGTTTCTTCGTCCAGAGCCAGACCGCGACGCCGGCGACGAAGAGGTGCCAGCGGTGGAATCCGAACCCGTCGACGATCACGCGGTACCACTCGGGCGGACCGGCGATGCGCAGCGGCCACTGCGCGAGCGGGACGAGCAGGGCAGTCCACATCAGGACGCGGAACTTGCGGCCGTGGCCCCAGCTGCCGCGGTAGAGCAGCGCGGCGAACGTGAACGCCATGAGCTGGAGGGGAATCGTCCAGTGGGAGCCGTCGAGGAAGGGGAAGTCGGCGGGCTTCCAGTTCCAGAGCATCAGGAGATTGCCGACGAGGTCGCCGAACCGCGGGCTGAACCAGCCGGGCGGCGACAGGTACCGCAGCGCGAAGTAAATCGCCACGACCGCCGCGAGGAACGGCGGCAGCAACCGCGCGATCCGCCCCCACCAGTACCGGCCGAGCGACCCGCGCCCGATCGTGACGGCGGCGAAGTACGCGGAAATCACGAGCAGCAGGCTCGCCCCGATCTGATGCGGGAACACGAACCGCCGCGGCCCCAGTTCCGGATGCACGACGACGCTCATGAAGGTCGCGTGGTACAGCAGCACCAGCACGACGCACCCACCGCGCACGAGGTCCCAGCTGATCCGCCGGTTCCCCGAAGACATGCTCACCGGACGGAACGAGGACACGCGCGTCACCGTAGCTGGTGGGGTTCGCGCGACCGGGAGGGACCCTGGGGCGTGTCGGGAGCGGCATTTCCGGTACAGGACGCGGGTTCGCGGCTCCGGGGAGAGGAGCGCTCCGGGGAAAGCCGTGGTGGCAGAGGGATTTCCGCCTGGAGGGTTCGTCGCTCGTGCGGTCGTTTGCTGCTGCGGGTTGCGGTGAGCGAGGGGTTTTAGCTTGGGGCGTGGAGGATTCCCCCGTTGGTTGTGACGATCGAATGCTTGCTTGGTTGCGCTGGACGGGTGCGGTTCGCGAAGTGCGGAGAGTGATCCGGGTCGCGGCTGGATCGATCTTGGGTGGTCGTGGTCCGGCTGCGCTGCGCGCTCCGCGGCGGGCGGGTATGGATGGGTCTCGGGGGTGGGCGTGGTCCGGCCGCGCTGCGCGCTCCGCGGCGGGCAGGTATGGATGGGCGCCGGGGGC
>NZ_JACJHR010000118.1 GCF_014174495.1 Amycolatopsis echigonensis | reverse complement strand
CAGCCACACGTACTCGTCGATCACGTGCTGGACGGCTTCGTCCGGCAGCGCAATGAATCGCGCGAGCTGCTCCGGCCAGCCGGCGCTGTTGCAGCCAGCGAAAGGGCACCTTCTGTCCGCACTCGGCATGTCCAGTTCAGTGCGTGTCCTGGTTGGGGTTCGCGGCTTGCTATGAACTTGCCGTCCGGAGTCGACGCGGGTGTCTTGTTTGCCGCCGTTCAACGTGATTTACATCACGCCGCATGGCTTCTGCTCGTCGTCCTTGACGAAAGGCATCGCCCTGTTCGGGTGGCGTTTGGCTGTGTCATGGCAGTCACCGCGCATGGTCGAGCCGTCACGGTGACTGACGCAGACTGCGATCGGGGTCACCCCGGTTGGCGGATACCCCCTGGGGCATGTCACTATGCCCCTGGGGGTATTTTTCGATCAGGTGTTGGAAGGAGTAGAGATGCGGCTTGGTTTGACTCGCTCGTACAGGGGCGTGGGGTTCGACGAGGTCATCGCGAAGGCTCGGGTGGCGCTCGCGAGTGCGGGTTTCGGGGTGCTGACCGAAATCGACGTGCAGGCAACGTTGCGGGAGAAGCTCGGAGAGTCGATGGAGCGGTACGTGATCCTTGGTGCGTGCAATCCGCCGCTGGCTCATCGCGCGTTGGAGGCCACGCGTGAGATCGGGTTGTTGTTGCCGTGCAATGTCGTGGTGCGCCAGGACGTGAGTGATCTGTCGGTGACGGTGGTCGAGGCGGTCAATCCGGCGGTGATGGCCGAGGTCGTGCCGGCGGCGGGAGTGGTCGCTGTGGCCGAGGAGGCCACCGTGCGGCTGGAGTCGGCTCTGGTGGCGTTGGATGAGGAGCTGGCGTGAGCGAGGTGGTGCTTTACGCCGACCCGGTGTGCCCGTTCGCGTGGCTGACGTATCGGTGGCTGACCGAGGCGATGCCCGACACGCACGCGTTGCGGTTGCGGCCGATGAGCCTGGCCGTGCTCAACGAGGGTCGAGAGGTCGCCCCAGCCCAACGGCGGCGGATCGAGGACTCGCGAGTGGTCGGCCGGGTACTGACGGTCATCGAGGATCAGCAGGCCGCTGCCGTATTCCATGCGGCGGTCGGCAGAAGAGTGCACGAGCAGGGTGTGCCGGTAGAGGCGCCTCTCCTGCGCGCCGCGCTGGGAGAGGCGCGGCTGCCGGCCGACCTGGCCTCGGCGGCCAGGTCGGCCGATCACGACGCGGCGCTTCGCGCTCTGCACCAGGCCAGCCAGGACGCGCTCGGCGAACCCGGCGGGAGCCCCATCACCACGATCGGCGGCCGCACCTTCTTCGGTCCGGTGCTGACCGAGTTGCCCGCACCGGCCGACGGTCGCGCTCTGTTCGCTGCGCTGACCGCGGCAGCCGCCGTTCCTGGGTTCGCCGAACTCCGTCGCAGCCGCGACGGAGCACCGACCATGCCGAAAGGGTGACCGGGGATCATGTGCCGACCCAAGACATGCCGCGCCTGCGGCAAAACCACCTGGGCCGGATGCGGGCTGCATGTCGCCCAGGTCAAGGCGATGGTGCCACCCGGCCAGTGGTGCGGCGGGCATCCCCGCGAGCAGCAGCCGGCGCGGTCGTGGCCGTGGAGAACCAGCAAGCGACGTTCCTGACCGTCCCCTCCCACCGCACGGCCCGCTTCCGATGTGCGGTAGCCGGGTGCGGAACGTTCGGCCCACCTGTGATGAAAGGCTGACAGTTCACCGATGGTGACTTCTCTCGACACCGACCTGCCCGACCCGACCACCGACCAGGCGCGAGCCGGGCTGCATGGACGCTGGGGCGTCGCGATGGCCCGCAACGCTCGCTGGGTGCTGCTGACCTGGGGCATCGTCATCGTCGCCTTGGGTGCGCTGGCCCCCGGCGTCTTCTCCTCGCTGGCAGGAGCCGGCTGGCAGGCCAACGGCTCCGAGTCCGTTCAGGTCCGTGAGTTGGCCCGCCAGCACTTCGGCGGTCAGGGCTCGACCGCGGTGCAGGTTGTGGTGCACTCCGACCGGTTCACCTCCGACGATCCGGCCGTGCGGGAGGTGATCTCCCGGGTGGCCGGTGTGCTGGAGCGCGACGATCGGATCGCCTCCGTCGTGGCGCCGCAGCCGGGCGCGTCGATCAGCCCTGACGGGCACACCGCGATCGTGCTCGCCGGGGCGGGCGCGGACAGCGACGAGATGGTCCGCGTGGTCGACGACCTCAAAGACCAGCTCACCGGGCTGTCCACTCCCGATGTCCAGGTGAGCCCGACGGGCGCGTCGGCGTTGTGGAGTGACTTCAACCAGGCCAACCACGACGCGATGATCCAGGCCGAGATGCTGTCCTGGCCGGTGACCCTGGCGATCATGGTTCTCGCGTTCGGTTCCCTGGTTGCCGCAGGGCTCCCGTTGTTGCTGACCTTGGCCGGGCTGGTCGCATCGGCGGGTGGGCTGGTGCTGCTCAACGAGATCACCCCGATCTCGGTGTGGGCGATGAACTTCGCCATGATGTTCGCGCTCGCCCTGGGCATCGATTACGCCCTGTTCCTCGTCGTGCGGTTCCGCGCGGGAATGCGCCGCCACGGCGACCGGCTCGCGGCGGTGGCCGAGACCATGGACACCGCGGGCAAAGCGGTCCTGCTGTCCGGGTTGACGGTGCTGGTGAGCTTGTCCGCCGTGCTGCTCGTCCCCGCGCCCGCAGTGCGGACGATGGCGGTGGGCATCATGCTCGCCGTGGTGTTCGTCCTGGCCGCCACCCTGAGCCTGTTGCCGGTGGTGCTGGCCAAACTGGGCGACCGCGTGAACGCCGCGTCCCTGCCCTGGGCGAAACGCCAGCAGCACCGTTCCCCCGTGTTCGCTCGCTGGGGCGAGCTGCTCCACCGCAGGCCCTGGCCGTTCGCCCTCGGCGCGCTGGCCGTGCTGGTGCTGCTGACGATCCCCGTGTTCGGGCTGAAAGTAGCCATGCCCTCCATTCAGGTCGTCCCCGCCGACGCACCCGTGCGCCAGGGCTACGAAACCGTGCAGCAGGCCATGGGCCAAGGCGCGCCGGGCATGCTGCAGATCATCACCCCGGCAAAGGACGCGGGCGAGGTCACTCGGATCGCCCAGGGCACTGACGGAGTGGTCACGGCGATGCCGGCGCAACCCGCTGCCGACGGCAGCGGCTACAGCTTCATCCAGGTCCTTCCCGCCGACGACCCGTCCAGCCAGCACCTGCAATCCACGCTCGACACGCTCCGTGCGGCCTTGCCCGCCGACGCTCTGGTCGGCGGAGCTGCGGCGGAGAACCTCGACCTGCAGACCGCGCTGGACGACTACCTGCCGCTGGTGGTCGGCGTCATCCTGACGCTGGGATTCCTGCTCCTGCTCGCCTCCCTGCAAGCGCCGCTGATCGCGCTGCTGGGCACCGTGGTCAGCCTGCTGTCCACCACCGCTGCCTTCGGCGTGGCCAAGCTGATCTTCCAGGACGGACACGGCGCGAGCCTGCTCGGGTTCACCCCACAGGGCTTCCTCGACGGCTGGGCGCCGGTGTTCTTCTTCGCGATGATCTTCGCCATCGCCATGGACTACACCGTGTTCCTGCTCTCAGCGGCCAAGGAACATTACGAAACCAGCGGTGACCCGCGCGCCGGCCACGTCGAAGGGCTCGCCCACTCCGGGCGGGTGATCCTGGCCGCCGCCGCGGTCATGGTCGCGGTGTTTTTCACCTTCGCCCTCGCCGACCCCCTCCCTCCCAAGGAGATGGGCGTCATCCTTGGCATCGCGGTCCTGCTCGACGCCGCGCTGATCCGGCTCGTGCTGCTCCCGGTCCTGCTCCGGCTCACCGGACACGCCGCGTGGTGGTGCCCGGCCTGGCTGCGGCGGGCATTGCCGAAGATCAGCTTCGCCCACGGCTGAGCCACTGCGAGGGGAGCCCGAGAGCACCAGGTCGGGCTCCCCTCGATACCCGCACGGGTATCGTGGCGAACATCGGAACGAACAAGGAGCACCGCCATGATCGGCGACCAGGACACCATCACCCAGGTGCGCAACCGGCTACGCCGAGCGCAGGGACAACTGGCGGGCGTCATCACCATGATCGACGAAGGGCGCGACTGCAAAGACGTCGTCACCCAACTCGCCGCCGTCTCCCGCGCACTCGACCGCGCCGGATTCAAAATCATCGCCAGCGGCCTGCGCGAATGCCTCACCACCGACGGCACCGGCGACGAAAATCCCATGACCGAGGAACAACTCGAAAAGCTATTCCTCACCCTGGCCTGAACTGATCCAGTGGGGCATGAGGCAAGCGGAAGTTCGATCATTGTTGTCCACGTGAATTCGGTAGGGCCCGGACGACACCCTGCGATTCCAGAGCTGCTCGTAGACGCGTGATTTCTTCGTGCTGCGCGGCCAGCCGCGACAGAGAGTGTCAGATTTTTTGTGGGCGGAGCGGTGATCGTGTTGCCCACTACGGGGTTTCGCTTATCCAGTTATGCGGTCGCCGTAGAACATTGCGAGCGTGTTGAGTATATCCTTCCAGCCGCTAATTCGTCCAGTGATGTTCTGCCTGTTTTTCAGTGGATTTCGGATGACAAGGTAGAGGACTTTAAGGGCTGCTTGGTCGTTGGGGAAATGGCCGCGCCGGTTCACTGCGTGCCGGAATCGCGAGTTCAGGCTTTCGATGGCATTCGTCGTATACACGAGCTTCCGGATCGGTGCCGGGAACTTGAGGAACGGGGTGAATTGTTCCCAGCTGTTCCGCCATGCCGCGATCATGGCCGGATATCGGGATTCCCATTGTTCCGCGAACTCGGCGAAGCGTGTGTCGGCGGCAGCCTCGGTGGGGGCGGTATAGATTTCCTTGAGTTCCTTGGTGATCTGCCCCCAGTACTTCCGGGATGAGTACTTGAGGGAATTTCGGACGAGGTGGACGACGCATTGCTGCACGTCCGCCAGTGGCCACGCGCTGTTGATCGCCTCCGGTAGGCCTTTCAGCCCATCGCAGCAGACGATCATCACATCCTCGACACCACGATTACGCAGCTCGGCCAGCACCCCGGCCCAGTGTTTCGCGCCCTCGCCACCGGTGCCGGCCCACAGGCCCAGCACGTCCCGCTCGCCAGCAAGGTTCACCCCAACAACCACGTAGATGGGCCGGTTGGCGACCTGCCCATCGCGGATTTTCACGTGTATCGCATCAATCAGCACAATGGGGTAGATCCGCTCCAGTGGCCGGGACTGCCATTCATTCATCTCCTCAACCACTTTATCGGTGATTTTCGAGATCAGCTCACGGGAAACGTCCACCCCATAGATCTCCGACAAGTGTTTCTGAATGTCGCCGGTGGTTAACCCTTTCGCATACAGTGAGATGATCGACTCGTCAAATCCCTCGATCCGGCGCGCGTGTTTCGGCACAATCTGTGGCTCAAACTCCCCGTTCCGGTCCCGCGGCACGTCGATCCGCACCGATCCCACATCGGTGTGCACCGTCTTCTGCGACCGGCCATTCCGCTGATTCGGCGCGCCGCGGCCCGCTGGATCACCCTTCTCGTATCCGAGATGCTCATCCAATTCCGCATTCAACGCCGATTCAAGAACAGTTTTCGTAATCCGCGACAACAACCCATCCGGGCCCGCCAACGACAGCCCATCCGCCCGGGCCTTGTCGATCAGCCCCCGAATATCGACGCCATCCAGCGGCTGAGAAGCCGCCGACTCATCCGTCTCCGCCATCATGATCCTTCCCGCCGAGGCACGATGCCCCAGCCTGTCGGATCACCACCCCGCCCACAAGATCACTGACAGTCCCGCTGAGGCTGCAGCAAGAGCCAGGTGTAGTTGATGCTGTGTGTTAGAGATGGCGGCTGGCTGGTCGGCGGGGTTCGCGGCGTTCACGGGTCGGTTCGTGCGGGTGGAGTCGCGGCGGTGGATGGCTGCCGACCTGCAGGGACTGTTCGGGGAGGTCGAGCGGACGAACGGGTGGATGTTGGCGGAGGCTGCCGGTGATGCCGAGCGCGGATGTTGGTCAGCGCCTCGGCAACTGTGGTCGCGCTGATGATTTCCTCGGCGATGCGCTCGGGCCGATGCGAAATAGAGGACGGTCAGGTCGGCCATGTCATCCTCCGATCGTGCTCATCGAGCGGCTCGGCTGTGCGAAGCCGCTCGTGTCGACGCCGTGACCGGCTGCTTTGCCCCACATGGCGAGTCGCCACCGGTCGGCGATCTGCTCGTCGACCGCTCCGGTGCGGAGTAACCCGCGCAGGTCGGTTTCGCTCGCGCTGAACAGGCAGCTGCGGATCTGGCCGTCGGCGGTCAGGCGAGTCCTGTCGCAGGCCGAGCAGAACGGCCGGGTGACTGACGCGATGACCCCCACGGTCGCGGGTCCGCCATCGACGAGCCAGCGTTCGGCCGGTGCCCCGGCACGTGGCTCGCGGGTCGGGGTCAGCGTGAACTCCGCGCTCAGGCGAACGAGGATCTCCTCGGCGGCGACCATGTTCTCGCGCCGCCAGGCCCACCCTGCGCCCAACGGCATCTGCTCGATGAAACGCAGCTCGAAGCCGTTGTCCACGCAGTAGCGCAGCAAGTCGACGGCCTCATCGTCGTTGACACCCCGCATCAGCACGGCGTTGACCTTGACCGGCCGAAGGCCGGCTCGCCGGGCGCTACGCAGTCCGTCGAGGACGTCACCGATGCGGTCTCGCCGAGCCAGCGAGCGGAATCGATCGGCGCGCAGCGTGTCGAGGGAGACGTTGATCCGTTGCAAGCCGCTGTCGGCTAACGCCTGCGCGCGCCGGGCAAGGCCGATTCCGTTGGTGGTCACGGAAATGTCGGGGCGTGGCCGTAGCGCCGCTGTTGCCGCGATGATTCGTTCGAGTCCCGGCCGCAGCAACGGCTCGCCCCCGGTGAATCGCACCTCTCGGATACCAAGCCGTTCCACGGCGATGCGGACGAGCCGGTTGATCTCGTCATCGGTGAGGATCTCGCGCCGTGGTAGCCAGGCCAGCCCTTCGGCAGGCATGCAGTAGGTGCATCGTAGGTTGCAGCGGTCGGTCAGCGAGACCCGCAGATCGGTGGCGACCCGGCCGAAGGCGTCGATCAGCCGTCGATCGGTGCCGGGGCGGTCCCCGGCGCGCCGCGCCGGGCCGAGGGTGATGGGTATCGGCTCGGAACCTTTCATCGGTGGATCGCCAGCTCGGTCTCGGTGAGGCGCCGTCCCGACCCACCCCAGTTCAAGGCGATGATCTCGGCCGCGATGGCGACCGCGGTCTCCTCCGGTGTCCGCGCCCCGAGGTCCAGCCCGATCGGGGACGACAGGCGTGCCAGGGACGACTCGCTCACGCCAATCTTCCGCAGCCGGCGTAGCCGGTCGTCATGTGTGCGGCGGCTGCCCATGGCCCCGATGTACCGGGCCGGGGTTTGCAGCGCCCGCTCCAGCAACGGGACGTCGAACTTCGGATCGTGGGTGAGTACGCAGATCACTGTCCGCTCGTCGACCTCGATCTCCTCGAGGAAGCGGTGCGGCCAGTTCACGACCAGCTCGTCGGCTTCGGGAAATCGCCTGCGGGTGGCGAAGACCGGGCGCGCGTCGCAAACCGTGACATGGTAGCCGAGGAACTTGCCGATCTTCGCCACCGCGCTGGCGAAGTCGATGGCCCCGAAGACCAGCATTCGCGGTGGGGGAGTGAAGGCTTGGACGAAAACGCCGAGTTCGTCCAGGCGTTGCTCGCCGTTGCGGCCTACATGGATGACGCCGTTGCTGCCCTGAGCGAGCATTCCCTTGGCCTGCTCCCGGACAGCGGCGTCCAGGCCGGACCCGCCGAGCGTGCCGCTCACCCCGTCCGGCCCGATCACGAGGTGCCGGCCGGGCGACGAGCCGGAGATGATTGTTGCCACCGCGACCGGTTGGCCCGATTTGATCGCCGCGAGTATCGCGGGCAGTTCCGGGTAGTGCTCGCCGTCGGCCGGCTGCACGAAGATGTCGATAACGCCGCCGCACGTCAGCCCGACTTCGAAGGCATCACCGTCGCTTACCCCGTAGGTCTGTGACGACGCCTTGCCCGAGGCGAGCACTTCCTGGGCGCATTCGTACACTGCCCCTTCGACGCAGCCGCCTGAAATGCTGCCGAGCACCTCACCGTTCTCGGCCACGGCCATTGCCGCGCCCGGCTGGCGAGGCGCCGATTTCCAGGTCTGAACGACGGTCGCGACGGCGAATCGCATGCCCGCGGCGCTCCAGGATTCGAGGCCGTCGACAATGTCGCGCACGGCTTCACCTCTCTCACGGTTACTGGTCGTTTCGTTGCAGCGTTCGTCGTGCGAAGTGGCTACGTCATCACGATGAGCGAGTACGTGGTGGTGACGCTCATGGCGAGCTGGCAGCCGACTGCCAGCGCCGGCGCCAGCACCCCGGTTTCCGGGCTCGTCGCGGTTGGGGGAACGGTGCCCTGCTGCCGTAGCCGGCGCGCGGTGAACACCACGACGGCGAGCATGGGGATAGCGAGCATCGGGGCGAACAGCCGCAGGCTGTCCACAGCGAGCGAGCCAGTCTGGCCATGTCCGGCCATACCGGGCATGGAGGGGTGCGTGGCCGAGGCGGAACCGATAACCGCGATGCCGACTAGCATGTAGAGCATCGCGCCGGGTGTGACGGCCTGCTGCGCGTTGTGTCTCGCGGCCAGGGCATCGGCAAGGACGTATCTTCGCACGCTCCGCCAGGCGAACCACAGCGTCGGGACGGCAGCGCCGACCGCCAGTATTCCGGCGGTTCCCGGGCTCAGCGCGCCACCGAGCATGACGGCCATGGTCGCGCCCATGGCCGCGTGCGTGAGGTCGACATCGAACTCGGTCCTGCGCCGCAGAATTCGTGCCAGGAGAATCCGCCCGGCGTAAAAGAGTGAGGTAGCGGTCATGAGGGCGACGAAGATGCCACTCAGCCACGCCGGTCCCGACATTGAGCGCTCCTTCCGCTGCCGGAACGCGGACGGGTCAGCCTCGGACGCGTGCTTCCCGCGGCGTTCGGTTCGGCAGCATGCGCCGCTCGGTAAACTAACGTCAACATTCACTTAAGAGATTCCTTAGGCCGAAGTTGACAGCGGTTCCGGACAGGAGTCCACTGTGCTACCAACTACGAGACAAAGGGGTCTTGCATGCAGGTTCCCGCACCGTTGGAGTACGAACGCGCTACTAGCGTCGATCACGCGATCGGGCTGCTGGACCGGCTGGGGAGTTCGGCGCGGCTCCTCGCAGGTGGCCACAGCTTGCTCCCGATGATGAAGCTTCGGCTGGCCAGTCCAGAGTACTTGATCGATCTCAACGATCTACACGACGAACTCGGGTACATCCGAGTGGAGCCCACGCAAATCCGGATCGGCGCGATGACTCGGCATCGCGAGTTGCTCGAGTCCGACGCGCTCACGGATGCGTTCCCGATCTTCCGCGACGCGGAGCGGGTCATCGCCGACCCGGTCGTGCGCAACCGCGGCACCTTGGGTGGCTCACTGTGCCAGGCCGACCCGTCGGAGGACCTGTCCGCCGTGTGCACCACGCTCGGGGCCAGCTGCGTGATCCGAAGCCAGGTGGGCGAACGGGTCATCACGATGGAGGAGTTCCACCGCGGCCCCTACGAGACCGCGGTCGAAGACGGCGAGATGCTGATCGAGATCCGCATCCCGGTGCGCTCGAACGGTTCCAGCGCCTACGAGAAGGTCGAGCGTCGCGCGGGCGACTGGGCGGTGGTCTCCGCCGGCGCGGCCGTGTGGCTGGACGGCGGAGTGATTGCGGAAGCCCGGGTCGGCCTGGCCGCCGCGGGCCCGAACACCGCCGGGATCCCGGCCATCACCGAAGCCTTGCGCGGTCAGCGGCCATCCGAGGAGCTCTACGACCACGCCGGTGATCTCGCCGCGCAGAACTGTGACCCGGCCACCGATACGCGCGGCAGCGCCGAATACAAGCGTCACCTCGCCAAGGAACTCACCAAACGGACCCTGCGCCGGTCCGTCGCCCGAATCAACGAGAGGGTCTGACATGCAGGTCACGATGACGGTCAACGGCGAGGAGGTCACCAGGGAGATCGAGGGACGCCTGCTCCTCGTGCACTTCCTGCGTGATCATCTCGGACTGACGGGCACGCACTGGGGCTGCGACACCAGCAACTGCGGCACTTGCGTGGTGTGGCTCGACGGCGAACCGGTCAAGTCGTGTACCGTCCTCGCGGCGACGGCCGGCGGCCACGAGGTACGCACGGTCGAGGGCCTCGAGCGGAACGGTGAGCTCGACCCGGTGCAGCAGGGATTCATGGAGTGCCACGGCCTGCAGTGCGGCTTCTGCACCCCCGGAATGCTGATGACGGCACGCGCCCTGCTCGACCACAATCCCCACCCGTCGGAGGAGGAGATCCGCGACGCGATCTCCGGCCAGATCTGCCGCTGCACCGGCTACGCGACCATCGTCCGTTCCGTCCAATGGGCCGCTGCGCAGGAAGCCGGCGACCAGACGGCCGTCACCAGCGGGAGCGCATCATGATCACCGTTGAAGAGCGCCCGGCCGGGGCATTCGAGAACAACAACCAGAAGCCGACCGGCTACGGGCGGATGCTGCGCAAAGAGGACGCCCGATTCATTCGTGGAAAGGGCCGGTACTGCGATGACGTGCAGCTGCCCGGCATGCTGCACCTGGCGATCCTGCGCTCACCGGTCGCGCACGCCCGCATCGTGAGCATCGACACCACCGCAGCCGAGGCACACCCGAAGGTCAAGGCGGTCGTCACCGGCGCCATGCTGGCGGAAAAGGGCCTGGCCTGGATGCCGACGCTGTCCAACGACGTGCAGGCCGTGCTGGCCACGGACAAGGTCCGGTTCCAGGGGCAGGAGGTCGCGTTCGTCGTGGCCGAGGACCGCTACGCGGCACGTGATGCCCTGGAACTGATCGACGTCGAGTACGACATCCTCGATCCGGTGGTCGACGTCCGCACGGCGCTCGATCCCGATGCGCCCGTCATCCGGGACGACCTGGAAGACAAGAAGGACAACCATTGCTTCGACTGGGAGACCGGTGACGCCGCGGCCACCGAGGCCGTGTTCGCGAAGGCGGATGTCGTTGTCAGCCAGGACATCGTGTACCCGCGCGTGCACCCGGCCCCGATGGAGACCTGCGGTTCTGTCGCCGACTACGACCCCGTCGACGGCAAACTGACGCTGTGGTCGACCACCCAGGCACCGCATGCCCATCGCACGCTGTACGCGCTCGTGGCCGGCCTGCCCGAGCACAAGATCCGGGTCATCTCCCCGGACGTCGGCGGTGGTTTTGGTGGCAAGGTCCCGATCTATCCCGGCTACGTCTGCTCGATCGTGGCCTCGCTGGTCACCGGCAAGCCGGTGAAGTGGATGGAGGACCGCTCGGAAAACCTCACCAGCACCGGTTTCGCGCGCGACTACATCATGCGCGGCGAGATCGCGGCGACCAGGGACGGCAAGATCCTGGCCATCCGCACCAATGTGCTGGCCGACCACGGCGCCTTCAACGGTGTCGCGGCGCCGGTGAAATACCCGGCCGGCTTCTTCGGCGTGTTCACCGGTAGCTACGACCTGGAGGCCGCCTACTGCAAGATGACGGCCGTCTACACGAACAAGGCGCCGGGCGGGGTCGCCTACGCGTGCTCGTTCCGGATCACCGAGGCCGTGTACCTCGTCGAGCGGATCGTCAACTGCCTGGCCGACGAGCTCGACATGGACCCGGTCGAGCTGCGCCTCAAGAACTTCATCAAGCCTGAGCAGTTCCCGTACCGGACCAAGACCGGCTGGGTGTACGACTCGGGTAACTACGAGCCGACCATGCGCAAGGCGATGGAGATCGCCGGCTACGAGCAGTTGCGCCGGGAACAGGTGGAGAAGCGGGCCCGCGGCGAGCTGATGGGCATCGGCGTCTCGTTCTTCACCGAGGCGGTCGGTGCGGGCCCGCGCAAGGACATGGACATCCTCGGGCTGGGCATGGCCGACGGGTGCGAGTTGCGCGTGCACCCGACCGGCAAGGCGGTCGTGCGCCTGTCGGTACAGACCCAGGGACAGGGGCACGAGACCACCTTCGCGCAGATCGTCGCCGAGGAGATCGGTATCCCACCGGACGACATCGAGGTCGTACACGGCGACACCGACCAGACGCCGTTCGGCCTCGGCACCTACGGCAGCCGCTCGACCCCGGTGTCGGGTGCGGCCGCGGCCCTGGTGGCACGCAAGGTGCGGGACAAGGCCCGCATCATCGCCTCGGGAATGCTCGAGGTCTCCGTGGCCGACCTGGAGTGGGAGAAGGGTTCGTTCCACGTCAAGGGCGATCCGACGAAGTCGGTCACGATCCAGGACATCGCGATGAAGGCGCACGGCGCGGGAGACCTGCCTGAGGGCGTCGAAGGTGGGCTTGAGGCGCAGATCTGCTACAACCCCGAGAACTTGACCTACCCGCACGGCGCCTATATCTGCGTCGTCGACATCGATCCGGGCACTGCTCAGGTGAAGGTTCGCCGGTTCATTGCAGTGGACGACTGCGGCACCCGGATCAACCCGATGATCATCGAAGGCCAGGTGCACGGTGGCCTGACCGACGGTGTCGGCATGGCGTTGATGGAGATGATCCCGTTCGACGAAGGCGGCAACTGCCTGGGCGGATCGCTCATGGACTACCTCATCCCGACCGCCGTCGAAGTCCCCGACTGGGAGACCGGTTACACCGTGACCCCCTCGCCGCATCATCCGATTGGCGCGAAGGGCGTTGGTGAATCGGCGACGGTCGGTTCGCCGCCGGCGATCGTCAACGCGGTCGTCGACGCGCTCAAGCCGTTCGGCGTCCGCCACGCGGACATGCCGCTGACCCCGTCCCGGGTGTGGGACGCCATGCGGGGCAACCCGCAGCCGCCCATCTGATCGGACCGGAGTTAGCCATGATTGCCGGCATGTCGGCGCGGATGAGGGAACTGGTCGCCGACCGTATACCGTTCGTCCACGCAGTGGTGGTTCGTGCCCAATTCCCGACGTCGGTCCGTGCCGGCGACGATGCGATCGTCCTGCCCGATGGGTCCGTCGAGGGTTTCGTCGGTGGCCAGTGCGCCGAGAGCTCCGTCCGGACGGCGGCTCTCGGCGCACTGCAGAACGGCCAGACCACGTTGTTGCGGGTGTTGCCTGAGGGCGAGACGGATTTCCCGGAGTCCCCGGGTGCTCAGGTGGTGGTGAACCCCTGCCTGTCGGGTGGCGCGTTGGAGATCTTTCTCCGACCGTTGCTGCCGCCACCGGTGATCTGGATCGTCGGCCGGACACCGATCGCCGAGGCGGTGGCGGAGTTGGCCCGGCCGCTGGACTTCGCCGTCCGGTGGGCGGGCGACGAGCCGGGACCGGTGGGCGCTACCGCGGTCATCGTGGCCAGCCACGGGCGGGACGAGGCCGCGTCGATCCGCGCCGCGCTGGATGCCGGGGTCGAGTTTATCGGCCTGGTGGCCAGTCGTCGGCGCGGGACGGCAGTGCTGGATGAGATGCACCTGACCGAAGCCGAACGCGGGCGGATCCACACTCCGGTGGGGATCGATATCGGCGCTCGGACCGCTGCGGAGATCGCCTTGTCGATTCTGGCGGAGATCGTCGCTGCCATCCGCACCCGCAGAGTGACCCCGGCAGCGGTGGCTTCCGGATCGCCGGACAGCGGGACTGCGACGGGTCCGGAAACGCAGGCGGTCGACCCGGTCTGTGGTATGACCGTGATCGTCTCGCCCGATACACCTCATCTGGCCGTCGACGGTGCGGACTTGTGGTTCTGTGGCGCGGGTTGCCGTCAGCGTTACGTCGAGAGTCACGCCGGGAAAGGAGAGCGGTAGAGACATGTTCGTTACCGGCCTGGTCCTCGCGGCGGGCGCTTCGCGTCGCCTCGGCCAACCCAAGCAACTGCTGCCCTACTACGGCTCAACCCTGTTGGGGGCGACCTTGGAGTTGGCCAGAAGGTGCGGCTTCGACCAGCTCATGGTGGCCCTGGGTGGCGCCGAGGCGGCGATCCGACAGCGCGTTGACCTCGATGGTGTCGAGGCTGTCGAGAACCCTCAGTTCAGCAGTGGCTGCGGCTCGTCGATCCGTTCGGCGATGGGCGCGGTCGATCGCCGATCCGATGGACTGATACTCCTGCTCGGGGATCAGCCTGGTGTAAGCACCGACTCGGTGCATCGGCTGATCGAGCGCGCGGGTAGCTCGCCGATCGGCGTCTGCCGCTACACCGACGGTCTCGGGCACCCGTTCTGGTTTCGCCGAGAGGTCTTCGGCGACTTCACAACGTTGCACGGCGACAAGGCGGTCTGGAAGTTGCTTTTTTCAGGACGGTACGAGACGGTCGAGGTGCTGGTCGACGGCGGGGTGCCGATCGACGTCGATACCTGGCAGGACTACCGGGCACTGCTGTCGCAAACGAACGCCGGAGCCGCGTCGTGACCCGGATCTTTGCGGACGCGGCCGACGTGCGGCGACGCTTGGATGAGATCGACTACCTGGTCGACGACGGAACCGCCGCTGCGTTGTTCTTCGCGCTGACTCTCGGCAAGCCGCTGCTGCTGGAAGGTGAACCAGGCGTCGGCAAGACGGCCGCCGCCAAGGCCTTGGCCAAGGTTCTCGGCACACCGCTGATCCGGCTGCAGTGCTACGAAGGGCTGACGGCAAGCGAGTCGCTGTACGAGTGGAACTATCAACGGCAACTGCTCGCCGTCCGCCTGGCCGAGTCACGCGACGAGAAACTGACCGATGGCGACCTGTTCGCCGAGGAGTTCTTGCAGGAACGTCCGATCCTGCGCGCCATCCGGTACAGCGGGCCGGTGCCCCCGGTGCTGTTGATCGACGAGATCGACCGCGCCGACGACGAGTTCGAGGCCCTCCTGTTCGAATTCCTCGGCGAGGCCTCGATCACGATTCCGGAGCTCGGTACGTTCTCCGCGCAACGTCGGCCGATCGTCGTGTTGACCTCCAATCGCAACCGAGAACTGCACGACGCGCTCCGGCGGCGCTGTCTGTACCACTGGATCGACTTTCCCGTGGCCGAGCGAGCGGCGGAAATCCTGCGCCGGTCGGTGCCTGCCGCCAACGACGCGCTGATCCGATCGGCCACCGACTTCATCGGCAGGGTGCGGCAGCTCGATCTCGACAAGGCACCCGGCATGGCCGAAACGATCGACTGGGTCTCGGCGCTGTCCGCGCTGGGCACGACCGACCTGGTCCGCGACGAGGTGGTCCAGACGTTGGGCACCATCGCGAAGACTCCGGACGACCGCAACACGATCCTCGGTGCGCTCCATGAGGCGGGCGACACCCGAAGCGCGGCCGGCTGACCGGCGACACAGAGAGGAACTCATGAAGATCGACAACGAATTCACCGTCAGCGCTCCGATCGATCGGGCATGGACAGTGCTCACCGATTTGGAAGGCATCGCACCCTGCATGCCCGGAGCGCAGCTGACTGGAGTGGACGGTGACGTCTACTCCGGCAAGGTGAAAATCAAGGTCGGCCCGGTCGTCTCCGAGTACGCGGGGACCGTGCGGTTCGCGGAGAAGGACGACACGAACTATCGCGCCGTCATCGACGCCAAGGGGCGGGACTCGCGCGGTGCGGGCAATGCCTCCGCGACCATCACCGCACAGCTGAAGGCCGACGGCACCCGCACCATCGTCACTGTCGACACGGACCTGAAGATCTCCGGCAAGATTGCGCAGTTCGGCAGCGGCATGATCAAGGAGGTGTCGGAGAAACTGCTCGGCCAGTTCGTGGACTGCCTCGAGGGAAAACTGACGGTCACCGTCCCCGAAGACGTGGCCACGGAATCCCCGGGCGGTGCTCAGCAGCCCGCCGGTGCCCAGGCCGCACCGGCTCGGCCCAGCGCGGCGCCGCCGGCCGCAGACGTTCAGGGCGCGGTGGGCAAGCGCACTATCACTCACGCGGCCGACAGCGAGCCGCTGGACCTCATGAGTATCGCCGGCAAGTCGATCTACAAGCGGGCGCTGCCGGTCGCCGCAGTGCTGGTGGTCGTTGCCGGCGTCATCGTCTACCTCATTGTCTCGTAGCCAGCCGCCGTCACCGGCACTGCTCCCGGGCGTCGATCGCGCGGCATTCGCCGTCGCACTGGCCGTTCGCCTTCGTCGGCACGGCGTGCCGGTTGGCTTGACCGGCATTGAGGACTTCGTCCGGGCGATGGCGGTGTCCCCGCCGGTCTCGCGGGCGGAGCTGTACTGGGCGGCCCGCATCAGTCTGGTGCGCCAGCGTTGTGACATCGAAGTCTTCGATGCGGTGTTCTCGGCGGTATTCGACAGCGGGGGGCTGGCGCTCGATCCACACGCGCGCCGCACGCCGCAGGTCAACCCGCACGGAGGCGATGACGATGCGTTCGCCTCCGTATCGACGTCGTCCACGGACGAGCAGCCCGGTGGCGGCTTGCCCTGGGTGACACTGCCCCAGGTGGTCGCTGAGGCAGGTGAATCGGAGAGCGAACTGGCCGTGCCCGAGCGCCTGCCCAGCGAGCTCGACGGGCTGGCGGACGTTTCGTTCGAGGAGCTCGATGCGGGCGAGATGGATCTGCTCAGCAGATGGCTCGCCGCTGCCGTGGTCGACTGGCCCACTCGACGAAGCCGCCGGCACCGGGTGGATACCCGTGGACACCGGATCGCGGCACGGTGCACCCTGGAGCGATCCCGCCGCACCGGCTGGGAGCCCATCGAGTTGATCCGAGTGCGGGCGATCGACAAGCCCCGACCGGTCGTCATGCTCTGCGACGTCAGCCAATCCATGCAGGCCCAGGCCCCGGCGTATTTCCACCTGATGCGCGCCCTCGCGTTGGTCGCCCGCGCGGAGGTGTTCGCGTTCGCGACGACACTGACCAGGCTGACCAGCGTTCTCACACACAAGTCGGCAGAGGTGGCCATCGAGCAGGCCACGGACAAGGTGACCGACCGGTTCGGCGGAACACGCATCGCCAGTAACGTGCAGGCACTGTTGTCCTCCCACCACGGTGGGAGGACCCGGGGTGCCATCGTGATCGTCGGCTCGGACGGCTGGGACAGCGACCCACCGGAAGACCTGGCGGCTGCGATGGCCCGATTGCGCCGGCGGGCGCACCGGGTGATCTGGATGAACCCGAGAGCCGGCGCCCCAGGCTTCGAGCCACAGGTGGCCGCCATGGCAGCCGCGCTTCCCTACTGCGACAAGCTGCTACCGGCGGACACCTTCCGATCCCTGCAACGCGTGATCACCGAGATCTCACATGCCCGCTAACTCCAGACAGAATGAGTTGATATCGAGTTGGCGCCAGTAGATGATGCCGCGGAAAGCTCTACGAATGTCATCGCGCACCTCCCGCCGTGGAGGCCGGTCGAGACAAGCAACGACCGATCGAGGTGCGGATAACCGTGGACGGCGTCCGCTGACTGCTCAGGTTCGCCGTCTCGGGTGCTCCGGACTTGTCCGGGCTGGATGTTAAGCTTCTTGTCGGTCTGCCCGCGATAGGCGAGAACTTGGTGGCCACGAGATTGTGAGGTCTTGTGTCTCGGCTTGCCGATAAGGTCTGTGTGGTCAATGGTGTCGCTAGTACGATTGGCTGGGCGGTCGCCGAGCGGTTCACGTGCGAGGGCGCTGTGGTAGTCGGCGTCGACAAAGTCGAGCACTCCGCCGGTGAACACGTAGTGCAGGCCGATCTTGCCGAGGAGTCCCAGGTTGAGGCGATGTATGAGCAGGTCGTGCGGAAGTACGGCCGGCTCGACGTCATCTACAACAACCTGGGGCTGATGGACCGCGACGATCATTCTGCAATGGACACCAGTCTCGACACGTGGCGCCGGGTGCGCGATGCGAACCTGACCAGCATCTTCCTCTCCTGCAAGCACGGCATCCGGCATCTTCTGAACACCGACCCGGCCGGTGGCTCGGTCATCAACGCTGCGTCGTTCCTCGCCAACATCGGGGCGGCGACGGCCCAGATGGCGTACGCGGCCGCCAAGGCCGGCGTGGTGCAGCTGACCAGAGATCTTGGTGTACATCTCGCGCGAAGCGGAGTACGCGTGAACGCGGTGCTGTTCGGGCCGATCGACACGCCGAGCCAGCGAGCCGTCTTCGAGCGCAACCCAGGTGCGTTGGAGAAGCGGTTGGTGCACTGGCCTATGGGGCGCTTCGGCAGTTTGGAGGAAGCTGCCGGAACGCTCGCTTTCCTCGCGAGCGACGATTCGGGCTTCATCACCGCTGCCGCGCTACCGCTCGACGGCGGCATCACCGAAGCGTTCACCGTCCCACAGTGACGGTTAGTTGACGACGAGCCACGCATCCTGGTCCCGCACGGGTTTTCAACCTGTGGCCGGATCTTTTGCACCCACGTGGTGGTCATGTTCTCGTCGCGCTCGGCGGCGCAATGCACAGGCACCCGCGGACTCCAGCCCAGCCGGTGCAACAGGCAGGACACACCTCTAACAACTTGTTTCAGAATGATCGGCGTGTCTGTTGTGGGTGATTGATCAGGTGTGAGCATGCTGGGTCGGGTGATCGAAGAGTTGGTGCCCGACGCGCTGTGGCAGCGGGTGGAGCCGCTGCTGCCGGCTCGGCCGCCGCGTCGCAGCCGGTATCCGAGTCGGTTGCCTGTGGACGATCGGGCTGCGTTGGCGGGGATCGTGTTTGTGCTCAAGACGGGGATCACCTGGCGTGAACTACCGCGCGAGGTGGCCGGGTGTTCCGGAGTGACCTGCTGGTGACGGCTGCGGGACTGGACCGAGGCCGGCGTGTTCACCGCCGTGCATGAGCTTCTGTTGGACCACCTGCGGGCGCTGGATCGACTCGATCTGGATGTCCGCCGTGGTGGACGGCTCGCACGTGCGGGCGCTCAAAGGGGGGCGCAGACGGGCCCCTCGCCCGTCGATCGGGCTCGCCTCGGCTCCCAACACCACCTGATCACCGAAGGAAACGGCATCCCGCTGGCGGTCACGCTGACCGGTGGCAACCGGCACGACAGCACCCAGCTCATCGGGCTGGTCGAGGCGATTCCGCCCATCCGCGGCAAGCGCGGCCGGCTCCGCCGACACCCCCGCTGGCTCCACGCCGACCGCGGCTACGACTACGACCACCACCGCCAAGCCCTGCGCGACAAAGGCATCCCCCCGCGAATCGCAGGCAAGAACACACCCCACGGCTCCGGCCTCGGCAAGGTCCGATGGGGTGTGGAACGCACATTCGCCTGGCTGCACCACGACAAACGACTCCGCACCCGCTACGAGCGACGCGCCGACATCCACCTCGGGCTGCTCCAGCTGGGATGCGTCCTCATCTGCTACCGCCAACTCACAAGATCATTCTGAAA
>NZ_JACJHR010000117.1 GCF_014174495.1 Amycolatopsis echigonensis | reverse complement strand
CGGGAAGCAGAGTCCCCCTCACGAATCTTGCCCAACCCGCGTCCACAAAGGACTCAGTTCTCGTCGCGGGTGATCACGCCGCACGCGAACTGGGAGCCAGCGTCGCCGGTCGCCTTGGTTTTTTCGTCCGGCACCGGTGCTTTCGGACCGTTGCAAACGCGGTAGCGATCAGCGGGAATGTTCGCGAAATTGTCGGACTTCGAGTGCACGATGATCGAGGTCCCGTCAGGACCGAACAGGTGGTCCAAGGTGTAGGTGTCCAGCACGAACTTCGTGTACCCGCGGCCGTTCGCCCGCACGAGCACCGACGGCAACTGCCCGATCGGCAGTCCGGTGCGGGGGTCCATCGGCATCAGGTGGCCGCCGGCCGCGGTGAACGGGTTTTTCGGGGCGCCGACAGTGCAGTTTCCCTTTTCGTGAACGTGCATGCCGTGGAATCCGGGCGTGAAATGACCGGTGAGGTACACCTCGACCCAGACGGCGCGCGAACGGCTGTCGGCGGTGAACCACGCGGAACCGACCTCGTTGCCCTTGACGTCTTTCAACGGTCCAGGATCGGGCCTCGCCTTCCCTGCGGCCAGAGGCCAGATGACACCAAACGGGTACGGCACGCGGCGGAATGTCCACCTTTCGCGGTCAGAAAGAATATTCGGCGATCAGCCGTTTCACCGTCTCGTACACCGGTTTCGCGGAATAGTCGTCCCGCAACAGCCCGAACCTATTTTCTCGCGGACCGCTCGACAGCCCGTCCCGCAGCCCGAAAATCTCGTATGTGTCCACCCCGACCTCAGAAGCCAGCCCGAAGACCGTGCGCGCAACGGATTCCATCACCCGAACCTGGTGCTCCTCCGAATTCTCCGGGCCAGTCGGCCAACCGGTCTCAGTGATGTGCATCGGCACTCCCGACGGGATCCCGATCGCCGACGCGGATTCGCGAAACGACCGCACGACGTGCGTCACCGCACCGGCCAACGCGTCGGCGGGCACGGGACGGAAGACGTCCGGAAAGAAGTCCAGGCCAAGGAAATCCAGCCGGGCCAGCACCTGGGGGTCCACCGCTGTGCGCACCTCGGCCCAGAATGGATCGCCGGGCAGCGCGACCGCGGCGTTGAACCCGATCGCCACGTCGGCCCCGAGCCGCGCCCGCTCGTCGAGCGCCGCTGCGAGCCCGGACCCGAGCGCTTCGTAACAACCAGGGCTGCCGCCGTCCAGCGGCGCGGCCACGTTGACCTCTTCGCAGACCTGCAGTTTCCCGCCGCCCAGCTCGACGACCTCGCGAACCGCGGCGCGCACCGCAGCGGAGAACCCGTCCGGATCGACCTCCGGACTGCTGTAGCCGAGCACGTAGTCGACCACCCGTCCGTCGCCGAGGTACGGCACCGGGTCCGGCGGCGTCGGCTCGTGCGCGCCGCGATAGCTGCGATAGCACCGCACATAGAACCGCTGCGTGCCCTCCGCGAGGTCCCGCAACGCTTCCGCGGTCCGTTCGACGTCCTCCGGCGGCGCGTCGATGAAGGTTTCCAGCCGCACCAGATCCTTGCCGACCACGCCGGGCCACACGCCAAAGGTGATCACGGACATCCCTCCAGTAGTCGTATACGAGCAACAGTACTCGTATACGACTAACATCCGCTACCCTGATCCGGTGCCGACGAACGCTCTCGACAACCCGCTCGTGCTGCCGATGCTGGGCCTGCTCGTGGAAACCCCGCGCCACCAGTACGCGCTCCTGCGCGAACTCCGCACGCGTTATCCGTTCCTGAACCCGAAGACGTCGACCGTGTACACGCTGGTCGGCACGCTGACCCGGAACGGCCTCGTCGAGCCGGACGGCGACGGCGACCCGCAGCCGGTGCGGCTGACCGAAGCGGGTCTCGCCGATTTCCGCGAACGGATCGAACGGCAGCTGCGCGACGCCGACCCGAATCTCGACTCCCGGTTCCTGATCGCACTCGCCTACCTCGGCGCGCTGCCGCCGGAGCGCGCGGTGACCCTGCTGCGCGACCGGGCCGAACGGGTCCGAGACCAGCACCACGAGCTCTCCGCGACGCTCAACAACGCCGCTTTGCCGGAAATGCACATGATCGAGGTGCATTTCCTGGTTTCCCGGCTCGAGCACGACGCCGCCTGGCTCGCCCGCACCGCGGCCCGGATCGAGAGCGGAGACCTCGTCCCGCCCCGGTGATCACAGCTTTCATCGTGATTTCATCGCCGCCCCTTACCGTGCGCGAGTGCCCGGCGCCAGCTGGCCGGGCAGAGGCGAAGGTGGGGGTATGACCGGCGAATCCGGATCAGTGGTCGACGCCGCGTCGGCCGGGGTGGAGAACCTGGCGGACTCGGCACTCGCGGGACTCGACAAGGCGGGGCCGCTCGGCGACCTGGCCACACCAGTGGTGTCCGCGCTGCGCAACGTGTGGGAGGGCTACTTCGGGGCCCCGATCCCGCCCGGCGGCACCAATTGGAACGCCTACACGCACCAGCAGCTGTACCAGATGCTATGGGACAAGGCCGACGTCGGCGACGTCAGCACGGTCGCGGCCGAATGGCAGCGGCACGGTTCGGAAATGCGCGCACACGCCGATTCGCTCAAGGAGCAGCAGGGGACGCTGCACGAGAACTGGAGCGGACAGGCGGCCGAACGCGCTTCCGGACGGCTGGGTGCGCTCGGCGAGCGCGCGTCCGGGATCGGCGACCGCGCCGGGACCGTCGGCGGCGCCGCCCAGAACGCCGGCGATTCGCTCGCCGTCGCGCGCAACACCATGCCGAAACCGCCAGGCGACCCGACTGGGGGCGCAGTCGCCGCCGCGGCGGCCGGAGCGGGTGCGGGCGCGGTCATCGGCGGAATCCTCGGGGCCGGGGCGGGCGGCATCGGAGCCGGTCCGGGTGCGTTGATGGGGGCGGCGATCGGCGCGGTCGCGGGCGGCGGGGCCAGCCTGTTCGCCGCGAATGTCGCCGCGGCCGAACAGAAAGCCGAAGCGGTGCACGTGATGCAGCGCTACGAAGCCAGCCTGCACAAGAGTTCGCGCGCCATCAATCCGCCGCCCGCCGGGGCGACGACCGCGGATTCCTACGGCGCGGACGAGTCGACCAGTGCGTCGAGCTACGTCGGTCCGCTCGGCGGAGCAGGTGCCGGGACCGGCGCGGGCAGCGGCATGCCGTGGGGCGCGCTGACCACCGCGACCCCGGTCGAATCAGGGCTGTCTGTCGGGTTTCGCTCCGCGCTCGGCATGGAAGGCGCGATGCTCGCCCGCAACGCCGCGATGGCGGAGATGGCCGCGGCTCGCGCGGCCAACGGCAACGGCATGATGCCCGGCCGCGGCGCGAACGCCTCGGAGGAGGAAGAAGAGGAGCACAAGAACAAGATGCCGGTGCTCGACCAGCCGCTCCTCAACCCCGAAGACAAGACCATCAGCCCGGTGATCGGGCTGTGACTGACCAGAACGACAGGAGCATTCGATGACCGGCCACGAGGTCGCCCCGAACGCACTGGACCGGCAGGTCGCCGCGCTGGGCAGACTCGGCGAGCAGACCGGGGAACTCGTCGGTTCGGCGGGACGGCTCGCCGACCGGCTCCCGCAGCTCGGCACCGCGCCGCCCGCACTGCATCTGGCGCAGCGGCTGCGCGAGGCCGCCGGACACGCCGGGCTCACCGGCGAACTGGGCGCGGCGGACACCGAGCTGACCGGGTTCCACGAGGCGCTGCGGGCCGGCATCCGGCGTTACCAGGAACACGAATCCGGGGTGCGGGAAGCGTTCCAGCGACTCGAACGGCAAGCCGAATGACCGCCGTGCTGCCGCCGCGCACCGGCGACGAGACCGTCCACATCGGACTCGTCGAGGCCGACCTGCTGGCCGCGCACGCGGGGGCGAGCTGGCCGTTTCCGTTGCGGGTGCCGTCCTACGGCCGGATCGACGGCGAACGCGAGATCCTGTTCGCCACCGCCGCGCACGCGCTGCGGGTGCGCGGCCTCGCGGACGAATCCGGGCCGGACGGCCTCGCCGCGGAAGCCGTGACCGCACTGCGCGAACGCCGCGGCATCGTTGATTTGGTGGTGGCGGACGCCGAGGGGGCGACCGCCGTCACCGCACTCGTCTACCAGTCGTCGGCGCTGATCTGCCGCCAGCGGCTCGAGGCGGACACGTTGTCGGTGCGCCGCGTGGACGAGACCGCGCTGGTGGACGCCGTGCTCGCGGAAATCCCAAAGGCGGAGGCGGCTCGGACGATGCCGGTCACGCTGCCCGCGCACGCGGTCAAGGAGGCGATGGCACTCGACGACGACGAGGACGACACCTCCCGTGCGCACCGGCTGCGCGACCTCGTCCGCGACAGCGGCGGCGACCCGGCGGCGCTGGACAGCCTCGTCGGGCTGGTCGTCCCGCTGACCGGCCGCGGCCAGCTCGGCGCGACCCGCGACGGGCGCACCCGGGAAGGCCGCGAACTGTCCTGGATGGACGGTCCGCGCGGCCGCGTCCGGATCAACCCCGCGCGCGACGGCTGGATCAGCGTGAACTCGCTGCGCCCGGCCGATCTGCGCTTCGCCCTCGGCGAGCTGGCCACTGTCGCGCGACGGCCGCGATGACCGCACCGAAAACGACCGGAGGACCTTCCGTGCCGATCCAAGATTCGGCGGCCTGGCTCGCCGAGTACCAGAAAAACCTGTCCCGGATGCGGGCGAACGCGGAGGCAGCGAGCGCGAGCCTCAGCCGCGTCGGCGGCCGTGCCGCGTCCCCGCGCGGCGAGGTCGAGGTCGAGGTGGGCCCGAGCGGCGCGCTGACCGATCTCCGGCTGAGCCCCGCCGCCCGCGCGCTGGAAGCCGACGCACTCGCCCGGCTCATCCTGGCGACCGTGCACGACGCGCACCGCCAGGCCGGCGCACAGGTCGTGGACATCATGACCGACTACGTCGGCGACGGCCCCGCGCTCCAGCTCGTCCGCGACAACCTGCCGGTCGAGACCGCTCCGGCCGCGCCGCGCCAGGAGGACGACTACTTCGCGAACCCGGGGATCATCTCGTGACCGCCGGGTTCGAGGTCGACCCCGCGCAACTGCGCCGGCACGCGGCCACCGTCGGCGACCTGGCCGACCGGCTCGGCAATGTCGCCCGCAGCGCCCCCTCCGGGCTCGGCGACCAGGCACTCGGCGTCTTCGTGCAGTTCCTCACCGCGGGCCTGCAGTCGGCGGTCGCCAAGACCAATGACGCCGTCTCGCACGCTTCGTCCACTGTGGACAAGGTGAGCGCGAATCTCGCTCAGGCGGCGGAAAGCTACGAGCGTCGCGACCGGGGCAACGCGGCCTCGCTGCCCGGGAAGGACCTGCCGTGACCGATTCCGGCCAGCTGCTCGCAGACCTGAAAACCACCACCAAGGCGGTCGAGAACCACGACTGGGTGTCCGCCGGACTCGGCGGGGCCACCACCGCGCTCGACCTGCTCGGCGCGTCGCAGGACCCGCTCGCCGCCTTGACGTCCGCCGGGTTCGGGATGATCACCGAACTGGTGCGGTTCCTGGAAGAACCGTTGAAGCAGTTGCAGGGCAACCCAGATTCCGTGTCTTCGCACTCGCAGGACATGGAGGGCAGCGGCCAGCAAGTGTCGTCCGTCGCGGAGGATTACCGGCAGTCGGCTGGTCCGGAAACGTCGGGATGGAGCGGTTCTTCGGCCTCGAGCTATCGCGACAACAGTTCGCAGCACGCGGACTGCGTCGAGGCGGTCGGTCAAGCGGGCATCGCGATGGCCAAGGCGGCTACCGGCGCGGGGAAGGTCGTCGCGAAGGCGCAGCAGGAGGTCGGCGGCCTCATTTCGGAGGCTGTCGGGCAGATCATCCAGCTGATGACGCAGGCGTTCGCCGCCGCGCAGGCGACTTTCGGCGCGAGCATCGCGGCGGCGATCCCGCAGGCGGTGGCGATCGCTACCCAGTACGGCGGGCAGATCGCGCAGAAGCTCGGCGTTTTGCTGTCGGACTCGGACAATCTGCTGCAGCTGATCACTTCGGTGACCCAGGGGCTGGAGGCGGCTACGCAGCTGATGACGAAGCTCAGCGAAGCTTCGAAGTCTGGTTCTGGGGACTCCAGTTCGGCTTCTTCGTCGGATTCGCGGTATCCGTCGTCGAGCTCGCAGTACCCGAGGTCGTCGGAGTCGCAGTATCCGGCGGATTCGCAGTACTCAGACTCGGATCCTGCTTCGCCGGATGCTCAGTACCCGGGCCAGCACCGCCCGCGCACTCCGGTCAGCACTGCTCAGCAGACGTGACCGCTTCCGCCGCGACGAGTTCGACCTCGAAGCCGTCGGTGTTCTCCAAGTACGCGGCATAGTGCTCCGCACCGCCCGCATGGGGATGCTTCTCCGGAAACATCAGCCGCCACCCATGCCGGGCGGCGTCGGCAGCCAACCGCTCGACCGTCGCCGCGTCCTCGACGTGGAACGCCAGGTGGTTCAGCCCCGGCCGACAGCGGTCGTGCCGATCCCCAGTCAGCGCCGGGGATTGCTCGACCACGAGATATGTCGGCCCGAGCCGCCAGCTGCGTCCGGCGGCCCAGTTCTGGAACGGCTGATATCCCAGCTCTTCCAGCAGCCATCCCAGCGATGCCGCCGCGCGGCCGAGGTCCGGCACCCACAACTCGACATGGTGCAGCGTCCCGTGCTCGCTCACGAGGGAGCCCGGTCCGAGCTGAGCACCACCCGCAGTTCCCGGTCCAGCTCCGCGCCCGGCTCCACCCCCAGGTCCGTCCGCAGCCGTTCCCGCATCCGCCGATGCACCGCCAGCGCATCAGCCCGCCGGCCGCCGCCGTGGAGCGCCCGCATCAGCAGCACCGCCAACGGTTCGCGGTGCGGATGCACCGCCAGCAACGCCGACAGCTCGTGGACCACATCGTCGGTCCGGCCTAACTTCAGCTGCAGCAAGGCCTTCTCCTGCACCAACGTCAGCCGACGTTCGGTCAGCCGCACGCGCTCTCCCTCGGCGAACGGTCCGGGCAATCCGGCCAACGGCTCGCCGTGGAACAGGGCCAGCGCACCGGCGTAAGCCTCGACAGCCGCCGCCGGGTCGCCGCCGTGGCTGGCGGTCGAGGCTTCCGCGATCCGGTCGGTCAGCTCGGTGACATCCAGGTGCGCTCGCTCCGCGGCAAAGCGGTATCCGCCGCGATCGCTGCCGATAACCGAGTCTTCCGTCCTTTCACCAGCCCCACGCAGACATTTCCGTAGTCGGTGCACGTAGACCGGAACCACCCGGCCACCGGTCCCGGGCGGTTCCAGCCCCCACACGCCGTCGAGCAGTTCTCCGGGGCTGACCGTCTCGCCAGGCCGCAGGACGAGCGCCGCCAGCAGCGCCTGTTGCCGCACCGGGCCCAGGTCGAGCAGGTTCGGCCCCCGCCAGGCCTGCAACGGGCCGAGCACGCTGAACCGCAACGCGTCCGGGCCAGCCGGAGCCGGGGCCGCGCCCGGGGTGACCAGGCCGTGGTCGAAGGCGTAGACGATGGCCGCTGCCCGGTCGCGGAGGCGGAGTTTCGCGCACACGCGCTCGAAATGCGCCTCGACCGCGCTCGCGGAAATCCCCAGTGTTCCGGCGATCTCCGCATCCGTCAGACCCCGAGCCACCGCCGTCAGCACGTCCAGCTCGCGCGGTGTCAGCAACCCGGACGGCATCGCCGGGCGATCAGATGCCGCCGCACGATAGGTGGTGAGCACGCGGCCGGTGACCGCCGGGTCAAGCCACGCTTCGCCCATCGCGACCGCTCGCACGGCGCGGATCAGGTCCTCCGCGGGCGAATCCTTCAGCACATATCCGACCGCGCCCGCGCGCAGCACTCCGGCGAGCAGTTCGTCGTCGTCGAACGTGGTCAGCGCGAGCACCGGCGGACGCGGGCCGGACGCGCGCAGCCGCCGCGTCGCCTCGATGCCGTCGACGCGCTTCATCCGCAGGTCCATCACCACGGCATCGACGCTGTCGACCCCGCCGGCCGCTTCGAGCGCGGCCGGGACCTCGTCGCCGTCCGCGCACTCCCCCACCACCACGAACCCGTCGCGGCGGCGCAGGATCAGCCGCAATCCGGACCGCACCAGCTCCTGATCGTCAACCAGCAATACCCGCAGTTCCCCGGAGGCAGCGGTCACGACGCGGCCCCGCGCGCCAGCGGAACGGTCACGTCGACTACCCACTCGCCGCCCTCGGGCCCGGCAGACAGCCGCGCACCCAGCTGGTCCGCCCGCGCCGTCATGCCCGCCAACCCCGAGCCGCCCTCGTTGCGCGCCGCACCGTTGTGTCCATTGCGGACAGTCAATCGGGCGTCCGCGGAACCTATCTCCAGCCGTACCAATGCTTTCTCCCCCCGAGCATGTTTGACCACGTTCGCCAGCGACTCCTGGGCGATCCGGTAGAGCCCCAACCCCACCGTGGCGCCGACCGCGGCCACGTCGCCCTCCAGTTCGTAGTCCGCGACCAACCCGGCCGCGCACGTTTCGGCCACCAGGTCCGCGATGTCGCCCGCACCGGGCAACGGCCGCGTTCCCGACGACTCCTGCGCGAGCAATCCAACCGTGCGCCGGATGTCCGCCATCGCAGCCCGCCCGATCCGCTCCGCCTCGGTGAGCGCCGCGACGGCCTCGTCGACGTCGCGATCCGTGCGCAACCCGTGCCGCGCGCCCGTGACGTGCAGCAACGTGATGCTCAGCGAATGCGCGACGACGTCGTGCACCTCGCGCGCGATCCGCTGGCGCTCGCCGAGCCGCGCCTGTTCCCGCACGGCTTCCTGCTTGCCGCGCTCGGCGTCCAGCGCGCGCACGTACCAGCGCAGCATGAACCCGGCGGCCAACCCGACCAGCACCGCCAGCAGATACACCGGGAATCCGACGAGCCCGACCGTCAACGCGGCGGCCCCGAGCACGGCAGCGGCCCCGCCGGTCGCCGCGAACGCGACCCGCGCCGACGCGATCGACCCCAGTTCGCCGGTGAGCACGGCCAACGGCATCGGCGCGAAGTCCGGCACGACCGGATAGGCCAGCAACAGCCCGATCCCGGCGAGCATCCCGAGCGCCTTCAGCCACGACGGCGCGAGCCTGCCGGTGCACACCCACAGCAGCGTCGACGACGTGGCCAGCAGAAACCCCGCGATCGCCGCCGGCAGCGCGGGTCCGACCCGCTGCCCCACCGCGACGACCAGCCCGCTCACCGTGAAGGCGGTCGTCCCCAGCGGCACCCACCAGGGCAGCGTGAGCCCGGACCGGGCCAAGCCGTCCGCCAGCCGGCCCCGCAACCGGTCCTTCGCTGTCTCCCACACGAGGTCCAGCCTAGGAAACCGCGTCCGAAGCCGCCCGGCATATCGGCGATATCCCGTCGCGTGCGCGTCCTGCTCAGCGTGCTCGCCGAGCAGACCGGTCAAGGTCCAGACCGTTCGGGCGGCGTGCGCATACCATGGGCGGATGACCGCGAGTGGCTACAACCGCCGGGAACGTCCCGCCAAGCCCGCGCTGAGCCGCGAAGGCATCGTCGCGGCCGCTCTCGACGTCGTGCGCCGCGAAGGGGCCGAGCGCGTCACCATGCGGCGGCTCGCGAAGGAACTGGACACCGGCCCGGCCTCGCTCTACGTCTACGTCCGCGACACCGACGAACTCCACGCCGCGGTGCTCGACGAACTCCTCGGCGAAGTCCCCACCACCGACAGTGCCGCCGAGGCCGACTGGCGCAGTCGCTTGTGGACAGTCCTGTCCACCTACCGCGACGTCCTGTACGCCCACCCCGGGCTCGCCCGCGTCGCGCTCGTGACCCCGCTGAACGGGCCGAATTACCTCGCCATCGTCGACACCGTGCTCGGCCTGCTCGCCGAAGCCGGGGTGCCGTCCGGGCCCGCCGCGTGGACGGTCGACCTGCTGCTGCTCGTCGCCACCGCCAGCGCGGTCGAGCACAGCAGCCGCAAGGACCGGCCAGAGACGGAACGCAAGCACGACGCGCTCGCCGAAACCGTCCGCGGCCTCTCGCCCGAAACGCATCCGAACATCGCCGCGGCGAGCGCGAACCTGTTCTCCGGCAACGGAGACATGCGTTCCCGATGGGCGATCGACGCCCTCCTCAACGGCGCGCGCACGACCCCGTTGCCCGACTGAGCGGATCGGATCGCGCCGGAAACAGCGGTTCCTCCAGTGTCCACCATGGACCAGTTCGCCGGAATAGCGGCGATAACGGGCGCAATGTCCGCTTGATCGATTCGCCTCAATTCCACACTTGATGCGGTCCCTCCTTTCGTAGGTTCCCCGGAAATTTTCGCCGATCTACCTTTGCAGTGGTCGGATCCACCTCCCCACCCTTTCCGAATTCTTTTTCTGCATGTCCACAAGGAGCATCAGAATGCAGATCAGAAAAACGTCCGCACTCGTTTCCCTGCTCGCCGCGGCCGGCCTCGCCGCGGCGATGGGCGCGACCCCTGCCTCCGCGGCCGCGGCCCAGCACCACCCGCAGCACCTCAAGCACGGCCTCGGACTGAACGTCGCCGGGCTGAAAGCCGCGCAGGCGGGCAAGCACGCCCACGCGAACTCCGCTCTCCCGGTGCACCAGCGCGCCACGGCCGAACTGCCGTCCAGCGGCGACCTCACCCAGTACACCAACGCCCCCGGCGACCAGGGCCAGGTCGGCTCGTGCGTCACCTGGGCGACCGGCTACACCGGCTACGGCGTGCTGATGAACGAGCAGGGCATCAGCGGCGGCCCGATGGCCCCTATGTTCATTTACTCCCAGATCGCCAAGGGCAACGACCAGGGCACCTGGGCGAGCGTCGCGCTGCCGATGGAACAGCAGCAGGGCATCGACACGAAGTCCGACTACTGGCAGGGCGATTTCGACTACACCACCCAGCCGGATCAGAACGAAAGGGCGAATGCGGCGAACTACAAACTGTCCGGCTACACGCAATTGTCGACGAGCGGCGACGCGGCGAAATCCGACATCGAGAACGCCATTTCCCAGGGCGAGCCGGTCGCGATCGGGTTCACCGTGCACCAGAGCTTCATGAACCTGGACGCCTCGACCGCGAGCGACTATTCGTACCTGCCCGGCGACTCGAACAGCGACCCCGTCGTCGGCGGCCACGAGGTGACCATCGTGGCCTACAACGACCAGGGCGTGAAGATCGAGAACAGCTGGGGATCCGGCTGGGGCGCGGACGGTTTCGTGACCGTGCCGTGGTCGTTCTTCAACACCGGCGACGTCGACGAGGTCAACGCGATGGGCAAGCTCGTCCAGAGCTGACCCGGGCAACGACCCGAGCAACGGCAAAGGGCTCCTTGCGGGAATTCCCGCAAGGAGCCCTTGTTCAGCGGATCAGGAAACTCAGACCAGGTCGTACCGGTCGTTGTTCATGACCTTGTGCCACGCGGCGACGAAGTCGCGCACGAACTTCTCCTTGGCGTCGTCGCAGCCGTAGACCTCGGCGACGGCGCGCAGTTCGGAGTTCGAGCCGAACACCAGGTCGTTGCGGGTCCCGGTCCACTTGACCTCGCCGGTGGCGAGATCGCGGCCCTCGAAGGACTCCGCGTTCGGGCCCTCGCCGTCGGCCGGCTTCCACTCGGTGCCCATGTCGAGCAGGTTGACGAAGAAGTCGTTCGTCAGCGTGCCCGGCCGGTCGGTGAAGACGCCGTGGGCCGAGTTCTGGTAGTTCGCGCCCAGCACCCGCAGGCCGCCGACCAGCACGGTCATCTCCGGCGCGCTCAGGTTGAGCAGGTTCGCCTTGTCGACCAGCAGGTACTCCGACGGCAGCCGGTTGGCCTTGCCGCGGTAGTTGCGGAACCCGTCGGCCTTCGGCTCGAGCGGCGCGAACGACTCGACGTCGGTCTGCTCCTGCGAAGCGTCGGTGCGGCCCGGCGTGAACGGAACGGTGATGTCGACCCCGCCGTCCTTCGCCGCCTTCTCGACGCCCGCCGCGCCGGCCAGCACGATCAGGTCGGCGAGCGAGATCTTCTTGCCGCCGGTCTGCGCGCTGTTGAACGCTTCCTGGACGCCCTCGAGCGTGCGCAGCACCTGAGCCAGCTCGTCCGGCTCGTTGACCTCCCAGCCGCGCTGCGGCTCGAGGCGGATGCGGGCGCCGTTCGCGCCGCCGCGCTTGTCGCTGTGCCGGTAGGTCGACGCCGACGCCCACGCGGTGGACACCAGCTGCGAAACCGTCAGGCCGGATTCGAGGATCTTCGCCTTGAGGTCCGCGACGTCCGCGTCGTTGACCAGCTCGTGGTCGACGGCCGGGACCGGGTCCTGCCAGATCAGCTCCTCCTGCGGCACCAGCGGGCCGAGGTAGCGCTGGATCGGGCCCATGTCGCGGTGGGTGAGCTTGAACCAGGCGCGGGCGAAGGCGTCCGCGAACTCGTCCGGGTTCTCGTAGAACCGGCGCGAAATCGGCTCGTAGATCGGGTCGAAGCGCAGCGCCAGGTCGGTGGTCAGCATGCTCGGCGCCCGGTTGAGCTCACCGGTCTCCGGGTCCGGCACGGTGTTCGCGGCGGCGTTGTTCTTCGGCTTCCACTGGTGCGCGCCGGCCGGGCTCTTGGTCAGCTCCCACTCGTAGGTGAACAGGTTGTGGAAGAACCAGTTGCTCCACTTGGTCGGGGTGGGGGTCCAGGTGACCTCCAGCCCGCTCGTGACGGCGTCCCGGCCCTTGCCGCTGCCGAAGCTGTTCTTCCAGCCGAGGCCCATCTGCTCGATCGGGGCGCCCTCCGGCTCCGCGCCGACGAACTTGTCCGCGTCGGCCGCGCCGTGCGTCTTGCCGAAGGTGTGCCCGCCCGCGATGAGGGCGACGGTCTCCTCGTCGTTCATCGCCATCCGGCCGAACGTCTCGCGGATGTCGCGCGCCGCGGCGATCGGGTCCGGGTTGCCGTTCGGGCCTTCCGGGTTCACGTAGATGAGGCCCATCTGGACCGCGGCCAGCGGGTTCTCCAGCTCGCGGTCGCCCGAGTAGCGCTCGTCGCCGAGCCAGGTGCGCTCCGGGCCCCAGTAGACGTCCTCGTCCGGCTCCCACACGTCGGCGCGGCCGCCGGCGAAGCCGAAGGTCTTGAAGCCCATGGTCTCGAGCGCGCGGTTGCCGGCGAAGATCATCAGGTCGGCCCACGAGATCTTCTTGCCGTACTTCTTCTTGACCGGCCACAGCAGACGGCGCGCCTTGTCGAGGTTCCCGTTGTCCGGCCAGCTGTTCAGCGGCGCGAACCGCTGCTGCCCGGCGCCGGCCCCGCCGCGGCCGTCGTCGATCCGGTAGGTGCCGGCGCTGTGCCAGGCCATCCGGATGAACAGCGGGCCGTAGTTGCCGAAGTCCGCGGGCCACCACTCCTTGGAGTCGGTCAGCACCGCGTCGACGTCGCGGGCGACCTCGTCGAGGTCGAGGCTCTGGAACTCCTTGGCGTAGTCGAAGCCGTCGTCCATCGGGTCCGCCACGGCGGGATGCTTCCGGAGGATCTTCAGGTTGAGCTGGTTCGGCCACCAGTCACGGCTGCTGCCGCCCTCGGTCGGGTGCGCGAAGCGGCCCGTGTGGACCGGGCACCCGCCAGCGGTCTCCTCATTCATCTCGCCGACTTCGGCGTTCGGGGTGTCAGACACGGGAATCCTTCCGGAAATCAGGAATCAGTTTGCTGCCGTCGAACAGGCGGGGCATCGGCCCCAGTAGACGACCTCGGCCTCGTCGATGACGAAACCGTGTGCTTCGGACGCGGTCAGGCAAGGCGCTTCCCCGACCGCGCAGTCGACGTCCTCGATGGCGCCGCACGAGCGGCACACGACGTGGTGGTGGTTGTCGCCAACCCGGGCCTCGTACCGCGCGACCGAACCGGGCGGCTGGATGCGCCGCAGCAGACCCGCCTCGGTCAGCGCGCGCAGCACGTCGTAAACGGCCTGGTGGGACACCTCGCCGAGATCCGCGCGCACCATGCCGATGACGGATTCGGTGTCCGCGTGCGCGTTGGCGTGCACCGCGGAGAGCACGGCCAGCCTTGGGCGCGTGATCCGCAACTGCACTCCGCGCAGCAGCTGCTCGAAGTCCGTGGTCGTCGGCATGCCCCGGAGTCTGCCGCATTTTCTGGAATGAATCAAGAATCTGTCACCCACTCCGGTTGTCCTCCTCCTGGCGGTCGCTTGACAGCCCGGACGGTCTACGGTGAGTAGGCCCGAAGAGACGTCCGACACATCCGAGGTGACGCCAGAAATGACCGAGGCCGTCGAATCGCCCAGTTCGCACCCGGTCGGGGTCGATATCACGCGAGCGAGCATTGCCCGGGTGTACGACGCCGCGCTGAACGGCACGAACAACTACGAGATCGACCGCAGGGTCCTCGACCAGGTGCGGACCGTGGCCCCCCAGGTCAACGACCTCGCCTGGGCCAACCGCAACTTCCTGATCCGCGCCTGCCGGTTCCTCGCCACCCAGGGCAGGATCACGCAGTACCTCGACTGCGGGTCTGGCCTGCCCACCGCGGAGAACACGCACCAGGTCGTGCAGCGGATCATCCCCGAGGCGCGCGTGCTGTACGTGGACAACGACCCGGTGGTGCTCGCGCACGGCCGCGCGCTGCTCGAGGAGAACGAGAACACCCGCTTCATCGACGCGGACATCTTCAAGCCCGAGCAGATCCTGCAGAACGAGACCGCGCGCGAGTTCCTCGACTGGACCCAGCCGATCGCGTTGCTGCACAACGGAACCCTGCACCACTACCTCGGCGACGACTACGCCGAGATGATGCAGACCTACGTGGACGCGCTGCCGTCCGGATCGTTCGTGGTCATCGCGCACTTCCTCGACCCGCAGACGCCGGAGCACAGCCAGATCGCCCGGCAGATGGAGGAGAAGTTCACGCACAGCCCGATGGGCAGCGGTCTCTTCCGCACCTACGACGAGATCGCGCGGATGTTCGGCGGCACCGAACTCGTCGAGCCCGGCCTGGTGCTGTGCGACGACTGGTGGCCGGACGGCCCTCGCTACCAGCCGCTGAACCAGGTCCAGGAGTGCATCGCGGGCGGGGTCGGCCGGAAGGCCTGACGCTCTCGCTCGTCTTCGTTTCGAGGCCTCCCCGCGGTCACGCGCCGCGGGGAGGCCTTTTTGTCAGTCGAGGATGCGGTAGTCCAGGTCGGACAACGGCGAATCCGGGTTGAGCGCGACGCCGACCGTGCGCAGGGTGTCGTCGAGGATCGACCAGACCCAGCGGGCCAGCAGCTGGCGCAGGTCCTCGCGGTCGATGCCGCGCGGGGCGTCGAGCCAGCGCGCGGTGCTGGATTCGACGAGCCCGACCAGTCCGTAGGCGATGGTCTCCCCGACTCGCTGGTCCGCGCCGAACAGGCCGAGGTAGTACTCGAACAGCACGGTCAGCTGCTGGGCGATCGCGGTTTTCACGTCCGCGACGACGTCGCGCGGCCCGGTCACCGACTGCCGCATCAGATAGTGGTAAAGCTCGCGGTGTTCGGAAATCCATTCGATATGCGCGCCGATCGTCGCGTACACGATTTCGCGCGGAGTGCCGGAAACTCCCCACAGCGGCGCGAATTGCGCGCCGATCATTTCCGCCGCGCGCAAGGCGATAGCGCGCTGCAGATCGGCGGCGTCGGCGAAATGCTTGTAAATGCGCGTGCGAGCGACGCCGGCCTCGTCGGCGATCTGCTCGGTGGACACCTCCGGCCCGTACCGGGCGATCGCGCGCATTCCGGCTTCCACGAACTCCCGGCGCCGGCGTTCGCGCTGCCCTGCCCACCGGGTGGCCCGCCCGTCGGGCGGAGTACCTGAGGACGTCATCCGCGCGAGTGTATCGCCGGGTCACATACCAGATACGCCACTGTCCCTGTTACTTTGGGTATAGAGGGATGACTGTCAGTGGTCGAGGTTCCTTCGATGCGGCGGTTGCCTGCGCGGCGGCGGTTGTGTCGACGTGACCCAGATCACGGACCGGGAGTGCGTCATCGGCGCGAGGGGAGCGAGTCGCGTCGATGAAGCGAGCGCCGCCCACCAGGGCAGCGTGCAGGGAGGAACACACATGGACGGCGAACAGCACCGGGCGGAACTGTCCACCGGGCACCGGGTCACCTACCTGGTCGGCCAGCGCACCGGCAGGCGTCAGCTGTGCCGGCGCGGGGTGGTCACCGGGGCCCCGGTCACCGACGACGCCACCGCGGTCACCTGGGTCCCGGTCCAGGTCGACGGCCAGGCAAGAGACGCGAATCCGCAGTGGATCTCGGCGGACGCGATCATCGACGTGGTGAGCGCGTCATGAGCGCGGAACAGGCCGTGGCCACCCCGATTTTCGACGGCGTGGTCGCCGAAGCCGGGCTGGACTGGTCCGAAGAGGACGTTCCCCAGGGCGGAGCGGACGAGGGCAAGAAGCCCGGCTCGACCAAGTAACCGGCGGCGTCTCCGCTGGACGTCTCAGCACCGGTCAACCCCGGTGCGGTTTTCGCGCGCCCGCATCCGGTCGGGCGGAGGGCACTGAGCCACTTCGGGGTCACCGGTTTGTGCGGTCGATACTGCACTCGTCCGGGTGAATTTCAGGCTGCCGAACCTCGGTGAGCGCTGCCCATTTCGCCCCTGGGCGGGAGACCCGCGGTACCGCGTCCCGACCGGCCCGGGTCGGCTCGTCCGGTGCTGTCTCCGCCTGCGCTGATTGCCTCAGGCCGCTTGCCGCCGGGTGCGCACCGCTCCGTCCAGAATCGCGCGAAGAATCAACGCCTGGCTTCCTCCAAATACCGCAGAACCGCGGTCATCGGCCGATCAGCACTGCCGTCCGGCCCAGTTTCGCGAAAATGCCGCGGTTATGCTTGTGGACCGCGCCGTCGGTCACCACCAATCGTTCGGCAATGGTGCCGTTTCCCAGTCCTTCCGCCATGAGTGCCAGCACATCCCGTTCCCGCCGGCTGAGCCGTTCGAGTCCGGAATCCGCGCGCGTCCGGGTCAGCAGCTGCGCCACCATTTCCGGATCGATCGCCGTCCCGCCGTCGGCTATCCGGTTCAGGGCTTCCATGAACTCGGCGACCCGCGCGACGCGTTCCTTCCGCCCCGGACTGCGGGCGGGGGTGGCCGGTTGCTGCGCTGGAGGTGGTACACACTCGCGCTCTTCGCGGTCCCCGTCGTGCTGACGCCGTCCAGCCATCGCGATCAGCTTCGTGTTCCCGAGCGCGGACCCGAAACTCGCCGAGCACCTGCTGTTCGCCGTGTTCGCCGCAGCCGCGCTGAGAGTGCTCGCCGCGGCCAAGGGTCGTCTCGGCTACCCGCGCTCGACGACGCAATCCCGGAGCGAACTCCAGGTCGTTCAGTAGTAGATCTGGCCGGGGACGCCGCCGCCGACCGCGATGGCGTCTCCGTTGATCGCCACGCTGCGCGGGGACGCCAGGAACGCCACGACGTCCGCCACCTCGGCCGCCGTCACCAACCGCCCGATGCTCACCCCGGCGGTGAGGCCCTTTTCCAGCTCCGCCACCGAAATCCCGCGTGCCGCGGCGATTTCGGCGAACTTCTCCGGCGTCCGCTCGGTGACCGTGTACCCCGGATGCACGACTGTCACGGTGATTCCCTGCGGCCCCAGCTCGTCCGCGAGATTCTTGGTCATCGCCGCGACCGCGACGTTGCGGATCGAACCGAATGTCGAACCGGCCAGCCGCGCGTTGAGCCCGCTGACGTTCACGATCCGGCCCCAGCCGCGCTCCCGCATCCCCGGCGCGAGCGCGCGGGCGCACCGCAGGTAACCGAGCACCTTGGTCTCGATCTCGAGGCGCAGGTCCTCGTCGCGCAGGTCGTCGAGCGGCGTCCGGACCCCGCTCGACGCCGGAGCCGCGCAGTTGACCAGGACGTCCGCCGCCCCGAACTCCGCCTTGACCCGCTCCGCCATCGCCGCGACCGCAGCGTCGTCGGTGGTGTCCGCGGCCACCGCCGCCACCTTCGTGCCGTGCCTGCCGACGCTTTCCGCCGCAGCGGCAAGCGCTTCAGCGTCCCGGGCGACGAGCGCGAGGTTCGCTCCCTCCGCCGCGAGCACCTCGGCAACCGCCAGGCCGATCCCGCGGTTGGCCCCCGTGACGACCGCGCATTTGCCCTTCAGACCGAGATCCACGGCTGCTCCCTTTGAGTCAACGACGACGGCGAGGCTTACCGCGTCCGCCGGACTTGGGCACGTTCCGGCGGCGGTCCGGTTCGCGCTGCTTCTTCCTGGCAGGTGCCTTGCCCGTCTTCGCCTGCGTTTCCTGCCGCCCGCGGGTGCTGTTCACCGTGCGCCCGCGAACGATGCCGATGAACTGCTCCACCAGGTCGCTGGTCTCGCCCTCCGGCCAGGACAACGCGACGCGTGACTGCGGCGCGTCCTCGACCGGCCGGTAAGTGAGGTCGCGACGATGGTGCAGCCGGGCGAGCGACTGCGGCACCATCAGCACGCCGACGCCCGCGGCCACCAGCTCGATCGCGTCGCCAGTAGTCTCCGGCCGCTCAAGCGCGGGCTTGCCGGGCAGGCGGTCCCACCCGAGCGAGTCGTCGAGCGGATGCAGCACGAGCTCGTCCGCGAGGTCGGCGATGGACACCTCGTCGGCAGCCGCGACCAGGTGATCCTTGGGGACGACGACCACCGTGGTCTCGGTGTAGAGCGGGATCGCGTGCAGGCCCTCGCGGTCGTCGGACAGCCGCAGCAAAGCCGCGTCCACCCCGCCCTCGCGAACGACGTCAGCGGCCTCGGCAGCGGTGACCGCGACCAGGTCAAGCGGCACTTCGGGATGGCGTTCGCCCCAGATCCGGACCCACTTCGCGGGGGTCGCACCCGGAACGTAGGCGAGCCGGAACGCCGAGGGCTGGTCGGCTCCTGTCACGTGGCAAGGCTACCGGCGAAGGGGTGCCGGTTACGCTGGTGGGCATGACGGCGCAGAAGACCCCCCAGACCATGAAGCCGGCGACGGCAGCGAAGAAGCTGGGCGTCTACCTCGAAGCGACCCCCGCAGAATTCCGCGCGGGCGCCGTCTCGCGCGACGAACTGAACGCGCTGCAGACCGACCCGCCGGAATGGCTGCGCGAACTCCGCCGCAACGGCCCGCACCCGCGCCCGGTAGTGGCAGCGAAACTGGGAGTCTCCATCGGCGGCCTCGCCCGGGGCGGCATCACCGAAGCCCTGACGACGGACCAGATCGAGGCCCTGAAGACCGAGAACCCCGCCTGGCTGCAACGCGAACGCGAAACCCAAGCCGAAGTCCGCCGCGAAGCCGCCCGCCTGGCCGCGGAGAAGACCGACTAGGCAGTCCACTTCGGACACTCCCGGCTCGGCTCGACGCCCGTGAAGGCTCCTTCACCCCCGAGCCCGGTGCTGCGACGCACCTAATGTGGCATCCGCACCATCCCACGCACCCAATGCCACATTGAGGTTTCTCAGTAGCGCGCGTGCCGCTAAGCACTCACTATCGCAATGCTGGCCAACTGCTGACGGCATGGGATCGCAGAACCTAACTCCGCAGGTATCTGCGAGGAAGTCAAAGCCCCTCACGCCCCCCGATGACCTCGGCATCGCCCGCGAGGCGCGCCAAACCGCCGCCGACGCACCGAACCATCGAGGCACCCAGCCCCTCCC
>NZ_JACJHR010000116.1 GCF_014174495.1 Amycolatopsis echigonensis | reverse complement strand
GCCGTTTCAGGAAGGATCGGCCTCGAGTGCCGCCTTGGCCTGCCGCATCTCGTCCTCGACGTCCGGCCGCAGAGTACGGCGCAGAACGGGCTCCGCGAACCACTTCACCGGCCCCTTGAACCCGCAGCGCAGAGTCCGGGTGACCGCCGTGCCCTCGCCCGAAGGCACGCACACCCAGCTCGCGCTGAACTCGGAAACGAGGTTGGCCAGCCGGTTCGCCGGGATCGGCGGCAGCCGCACGTCCACCCGCTCGCCCGGGGTGCGGGTCATCCGCGAAACCACCTTGGCCGCGGGGCCGGGAATGCCCGGAAGCTTGCTGCCGAAGCGGAATTCGGTGACGTCCCCGTCGCGCCGCACCCAGTCGATCGCGCCGATCTTGCGGTCGACCGCGGCGTAGGCACGGGGATCCATCACGAACTCGAGCACGCGGTCCGGCGGGCACTGGATCGTCTCGGTCACCTGAACCTCGATCATAGGAAAGAGAGTACTCTCTCACTATGGCGCGTTCAACACCCGGAGCGACCCGGCAGCACCTGGTCGAAACGGCCACCCGGCTGTTCGCCGAACGGGGCTTCGACAAAACCTCGACTGCCGACATCCAGCGAGCCTGCGGTCTCAATCCCGGGTCCGGGGCGCTGTACAAGCACTTTCCGTCCAAGCGGGCGCTGCTGGAGGAAATCGTGCGGCAGCACCTCGCGGGAATCAGCGACAGCAGCAGGCAGGCGGCGGCGCTGCCCCGAGAACCGGAGAAGGCGCTGCCTGCGGTGGCGAGACTGGTTTTGGACACCATGCGCCAGGACCGCGCCGCGCTGCGCATTATCTTCCGCGAACTGGAACCGTTTCCCGATCTGCTCGACCAAATGTGGCACGGCGTGCTCGGCTCGGTCTACACGGTCGCGACGGAATGGATCGCCTCCGGCGTGCGACGCGGCGAATTCCAGGTCGAGGATCCCGAAGCCACCGCGTCGGTGTTGCTCGCGTCGCTGACCTACTACCCCATTCTGGAAGCGCTCGTCGGACACACTCCGGGCGATGTGGGCGAGGAAGCATTCCTGTCCGCGTGGACGAAGCAAGCCCGGCTTTCGCTGGGGCTCAAGGACCGGTGACTGCCGGAGTAGCGGTGCGGTGCTTTTGGTGAACCCGCAACCCGCTACCCAGCAAGCCGGAGCTTCCTCGCCCGCAGCGAAATCTCGAGGCCGAACCGCGCGTCCGGGTCGTGGAGCTGGTCGCCGAACAGCGTGTTCAGGGTCCGCAGGCGGTTGCGGGCCGTTTGCGGGTGCACGCCGAGGATTCCGGCGATCTCCGGCGCGCTGCCGCTCGTGGTGAGGAAGGCGAGCAGGGTCTCCGCCGCCTTGTCCTGTGCTGTGCGCGTGAGGTCCTCTAGCGGGGCGAGGCTGCTCGTTTCCAGTGCGGCGCGCAGGACGTCGTCGGCGAACAGCCAATGCGTGGTGAGGTGATCGTCCCAGCGAACCGGGCGCGCGTCCGGGAGTACGCCGCGGCGCAGCAGCTCCAAGGTGCGGCGCGCCCAGCGCAACGACCTGGCGGTCTCCTCCGGGGCGACCTCGGGGCCGAGCGCGGCACGGATCCCGAAGTCCGGCACCGGCAAGGTCCGCGACCTGAAGCTCGATTTGCCTGAGGACGGCATTCAGCGGCGGTCACCGAGAACACCAACAGAGTCGCCGCGCTAACCGGGAAGTATTTGTCACGGCAAGGGTTTGCGTGCGGTCTCGGGGAAGGTGATGACCGTGAGGAAGGTGATCACGGCTGCGAGGACGAGGTACCACGACGGCGCGGATGCCTGGTGAGTCCACTCGATGAGGAGGGTGGCGATGAAGGGGGCGAACCCGCCGCAGATGGCGATGACCGTTTGGTACGGGATCGAGAGGGCGGTGTACCGCACTCGGGTGGGGAACAGTTCGGCCAGTGTCGTCGGCGCTGGTCCGGAAAACAGGGCGAGGATGACGGCGAAGAGCACCGCGATCGCCAGCACGCCTGCCGCGGAGGCGTGTTCCATGACTAGGAACATTGGGTAGGACAGTACGGCGAACAACGCGCACGCGGTCAGCAGTAACGGTTTGCGGCCGACCTTGTCGGACCACGCGCCCGTGAGCGGAATCAGGATGGCGAGCACGGCGTTTTCGACTGTGACGACGACGAGCGCGAACGCGGAGCTGAATCCGGCGGAGGTCACCAGCCAGGTCGAGAGGAAAGTCAGCAGGACGTAGAAGGCGACAGTGAAGACCATTGCGAATCCCGCGGCCTTGAGCATGGGGATCCTGGCGATGACGAAGATCTCCTTCAAGGGCGCTGTCGCCGTTTCCTTATCCGCTTTGAGCGCTTCGAACGCCGGTGTTTCGCCCGCTTTGGCTCGTAGGACAAGAGCGGGGACGGCGATGAGGATGCCGGCGAAGAAGGGCAGTCTCCAGCCCCAGGAGGCAACCTGTTGCGCGGAGAGAAGTCCGTTGACGAGGGCAGCGACGCCGGAGGAGAGCACGAGGGCTACCACGAGGGAGAATTCCTGCCAGCTGCCGGCGAAGCCTCGTCGGTGGCTGGGCGCGGTTTCGATCATGTACGCGGCTGAGCCAGCCCATTCGCCGCCGGCGGAGAAGCCTTGCAGGAGGCGGAGGATGGTCAGGATGACGGGTGCGGCGTAGCCGATGCTGTGGAAGTTCGGCAGGCAGCCCATGAGGAAGGTGACGGCGGCCATGCCAAAGACAGCAAGCAGGAGCGCTCGTTGACGTCCGTAGCGGTCCCCGATGTGTCCGAATATGACGGCGCCGAGCGGACGGGCGAGGAAGCCCACCCCGAAGGTGGCAAAGGTGAGCAGGAGCGCGGCTTCTCCGGGGAAGAACTGTTTGGACAGTACGATGGCGAAGTAGCCGTAGATCCCGAAGTCGTACCACTCCAGGAGGTTTCCCGCGCCGACTGTGAAAATGTTGCGCCGTAAGCCATGAACAGAGGGTGCGGGCGGCTCCGGGGTGGGTTCCGGGGTTTCGGTGTACGTTCCGCTGCGCGGTTCTTCAGTCGACATGGGTGGCTCCTCTTTGAGCAACTCCGTGTAGTGCGGGCGAATGAGGGGAAGGCGACGGGTTACGGGGTTCGCTGGATCGCGACGCCGCCAGTGGCGGACAACGTGCGGAAGCGGTAGCCGGGACCGACGGCGCAGGTGGAGTCCTCCTGGAGGAGTACTGCGGGGCCGTCGATCCACTTCTCGCGGTGCAGGTCGGGTGCGGAGAACACTGGCGTCGGAACGGGGTGGTCCGGTGTCCACCACACGGGTGTGTCCGATGAGGACAGTGCCAATCCGGAACCGGACGCGTATTGCAGCTGAAGATCCGAGCCGCCGACGTCGATGGCGCAGGTGACGCGGAGGCTGGTCATCTCGATGTCCTCGCCGGTCACCCGGTAGCCATTGAGGTTTTCGTGCAGCTCGCTGAAGTTATCGGTGATGAGGTCGAGGGTATGGGCGTCCCAGGGGAGATCGGGAAGCCCGGCACGGAGGGTGTGCTCCTGTCCTCGGTATCGCAATTCCGCTTCGAGAGTAGCCGTCCAGGAACCGGTTTCGCCCTGGTCGTCGCGCCATGCTGCGGCTTCGGCCATCAGGATCTTGGCGGTGTCGGCGAGCTGATTGACGGTCGAGGGATTCAGCTCCGCCACGAAGGACCGCATGAACTCCTTGCGGAGATCGGACACGAGCAGGCCCATAGCGCTGAGCATGCCGGGGTGGGGCGGAATGATCACCTCGTCGATGCCAAGCTCGGCGGCCAGCGCGGTGGCGTGCAACGGCCCGGCGCCGCCGTAAGCGACGAGGGTGAGCGACCGCGGGTCGATGCCGCGGGCCACGGTGGCGCGACGGGCCGCGAGAGCCATATTCGTGTTGACCATGTCGAGGATGGCGTGGGCCGCGCTGATGACGTCAAGATTGAGCGGCGTCCCGACCGATCGCTCGACGGCCGCGACTGCCAGCTCGCGGTCAACGCCGAAGGAGTTGCCGAGCCGGGCCGCCTCGGGAAGGGTCCCCAGCACCACGTGGGCGTCCGTGACGGTCGCTTCCGTCCCGCCGGTGCGGTAGGCGGCCGGGCCGGGCACGGATCCGGCGCTGCGCGGGCCGACCTGCAGGCGACCGCCGCGATCGACCCAGGCGATGCTGCCCCCGCCGGCGCCGATGGCCTCCAGCGCGACGGTGCTGCCCAGGACTGGTAGGTCTTCGAAGTGGCGGATGTTCACCATCTCCGGCGCACCGCCCCGGATCACGCCGATGTCGGCGCTGGTACCGCCCATGTCGAAGGTCAGCAGATCGGCGCGGTCGTGCCGCTGGGCGAGGTTGATCGCGCCGAGCACGCCGCCGGCTGGGCCGGAGAGGAGGGTGCGGGTTGGGCGGACCGCAGCCTCGGACATCCGGACCACTCCGCCTGAGGACTCCATCAGATACGGCTCGGGAATCACCCCGGCCGAGCGCGACTGATCGACGAACCGGCCCAGGTAGGTCGTCATCGTCTGGCCGAGCGCCGCGTCCACCACCGCCGTGGAGAATCGTTCGTATTCGCGAAACTCCGGCACCGCCGACGCGGACGTCCACACGCCGAGTTCGGGGTGGGCCTGCCTGATCCACGCGGCGGCCTCGCGCTCGTTCGCGTCGTTGGCGTAGGAGTGCAGGAAGGCGACGCAGATCGCGGTTGCTCCTTGGGCCACCAGTTCGGCGGCGGCGTCCAGGACTTCGTCTCGATCGGGTGCGGTGAGGACCCGTCCGGCGTGGTCGGTGCGCTCGTTGACTTCGAGGCGTCGCTGCCGCGCGACCGGTACCCAGCGAGGAGTGAAGTCGAGCTGGTACAACGTGTTGCGGGTCTGGCGTCCGATCGCCAGGACGTCGCGGAAGCCAGCGGTCGTGATCAGGCCGACGACGGCGAGTTCGCGCTCGATCACCGCGTTGGTCGCCACTGTGGTGCCGTGAATCAAAGCGGTGACGTGGTCCCCGGCTTTGCCGGCCTTGGACAGGACGGCTTGCACGGCGGACGAGATCACCGCGGAGGGGTCCGGATAGGAGCTCGGCACTTTCGCGATGAACGTCTGACCGCCGTCGACGGCGAACACGTCGGTGAAGGTGCCGCCGATGTCGATGCCGATCCTCACTGTACGTTTCCTTTCTCATCGGGGGCGGTCGCTGTTTCGGCGCCGAAGCCTCCGCCGCCGGCGGTCATCGCACGCACGATCGTTCCCGCGGGCAGTGCGGTCCCGTTGTCGGTGCGCGTGAAGGTACGCGCGTGATCGGATTCGGGGTTGAGCGCGAAGGCCAGGGGTTGACCGTTGCCGCCACCGTGCAGCCCCCACGGCCCGGTCGTCACGCGGTCGCCCTTGACCGTCAGGCGGATGCCGTCGTTGAGGGTCTCGAGCTCCCGGATGATGCCCACGCCGCCGCGACAGCGTCCCGACCCGCCTGATCCGTCGCGCAGCGCGTACTTCGTCACTCGCAACGGATAATTTTGCTCCACTGCTTCGACAGGTGTGTTCGCGGTATTCGTGATGTGAGTCTGAACGGCGTCCTGGCCGTGCGCGGCGGGCAAGGCTCCCGCGCCCCCGGCGATGACTTCGGCATAGGCGAATGGCCGTTGCCGTGCGGTGTCGTAGCCATTGAAGTTCATTGCGGTGATAGAACCATTGGAGGCGGCGGGAATGCGGTCTGGCAGCGCTTGGCTGAAGGCGCCGAGCATGGCGTCGACGGCTCGTTGACAGGAGTCCGACCGCATGAAGACCGGTGCTGGCGCGACGGAGTTCAGCAACGTCCCGGAGGGAATAGTGATGTCGACGAGCCGGTAGAAGCCGGCGTTCGCCGGGAGGGTCGGATCCAGGATGGTTTTGATCACGTAGTAGACGGAGGCCTCGACCGCGGCTCGGGCCGTGTTGATCTGGCCGGCGACCTGCTCCGCGGTCCCCGTGAAGTCAACCGCGATGCCGTCGTCGGTGATGTCGATCGCTACGTGAATGGGGATGTCGGTCGTTCCGGCGCCATCGGAGTCCATCTGATCCGCGAATGCGAAGTGGCCTTTGGGCATTTCTCGTAATGCCGAACGTGCCTGGGTTTCCGCCTTGTCCAGCCACATGCGCGTGGCCTCGAGTACCGCGCGGGCACCGTAGCGTTCGAGCAGGGCCTCGTACCGGCGTACGCCCAGCGAAACCGCGGCGAACTGGCTGCGCAGGTCACCGAGCCGCTCGACGGGCACGCGGGTGTTGAGCTGGATCAGGCGGATCAGCCCCTCGTCAAGGACTCCTCGGTCCATCACCTTCAGGATCGGAAGCCGTAACCCTTCTGAGTAGATGTCCGGCGCGACACCCAGCGAACCCCCGAATTCGGCGTGGTGAGCGACTGCCGCGGCGAAGCCGATCAGTTCGCCGTCCACGTGCAAGGGGGCCACGACCGAGACGTCGGGCAGGTGTGTGCTGCCGCCGAGGTAGGGGTCGTTGGAGACGAAGACGTCACCGGGATGGATGTCTCCGTGGTACTGGGAGACAATGCCGGGGATGAAACCGATCATCGATCCCATGTGGATCGGGATGTGCTCGGCCTGGGCGATGGAATGTCCGGCCGTGTCCAGCAGCGCGGTCGTGCAGTCGCGCCGCTCCTTGATGTTGGGCGAGTAGGCGGCCCGCATCATCGCGACGCCCATCTCCTCGGAGATCGCGACCAGGTTGTGGCCGATGATGTCGACGGTCACTGAATCGAGCTCGGAATGTGTCATCGGTGCTGAGTCCTCGGTTGTTCCGAAACTGGGTAATGGAACGGAAAGTCAGAGCACACGAGCGAGGAAGGAGCGGGTGCGCTCGTGTACCGGGCGGGTGAGGATTTCCCCGGGTGCGCCCCGTTCGACGATCTGGCCGTCTGCCATGAACACGATCTCGTCGGCGACTGCTCGGGCGAACTCCATCTCGTGCGTCACCACGAGCATGGTCATGCCGGATCGGGCGAGATCGGCCATCACCGCGAGGACATCGCCGACCAGTTCGGGGTCGAGCGCGGAGGTGGGTTCGTCGAAGAGCATGAGTTTTGGCTCCATCGCCAGCGCACGGGCGATCGCGACCCGTTGCTGCTGCCCGCCCGAGAGCTGCCGCGGATAGGCGTCGGCTTTGTGGGCGAGCCCGACTTGCTCCAGCAGCTCCGCGCCTCTCGCCCGCGCCGGACCCGGTTTGCGTTTCTTGACCCGAACCGGGGCCTCGATGAGATTCTCCAGCACCGTCATGTGCGGAAAGAGGTTGAACTGCTGGAAGACCATGCCGATCTCGGTGCGGCGACGGGCGGCCTCGCGGTCCGGGATCTCGCGCAGGACGGCGCCACGACGCTCGTAGCCGACGTGGTGCCCGTCCACGGTGAGTACACCGCCGTTGATCGTCTCCAGGTGGTTCACGCAGCGAAGCATTGTGCTCTTGCCCGACCCGGAAGGCCCGATCAGGCACATCACTTGTCCTTTGTGGATGGACAGGTCGACACCCCGGAGCACCTCATGGGAATTGAACGACTTGCGGACGCCGATGGCTTGCACGAACGGAGTGCTCATCGGTCCTCCTGAGGGATCTCGGCGGTGCGCGGCGCCCGTCCGGGTTGTGGGCGCGGCCGCAGTCGCAGCCGCGGCGGCGACGAGGATTGACGGGACGTGCCGCGCCCGTATCTGCGTTCGAGCGCGGACTGCCCGACGCTGAGCACCGCGGTCAGGACGAGGTAGTACAGCGTCGCGACGATGAGCATCGGGATCGTCTGGTATGTGCGGGCGTAGATGGTCTGCGCGGTGTTGAGCAGTTCCGGGACGGCGATGATGCTCACCAGCGAGGTGGTCTTCATCATGCTGATCACCTCATTGCCCATCGGCGGGACGATGGCCCGCATGGCCTGCGGGAGTACGACGCGGCGAAGGGCCAGCAACCGGGACATGCCGAGGGCGGTGGCTGCCTCGCGCTGGCCGGGGTCGACGGACAGGATCCCGGCTCGGACGATCTCGGCTGTGTAGGCGCCTTGGTGCAGGGAGAGTCCGAGCAGTGCTGCCGTCCACACGCTGACGAGCTGGTCCGCGGAAGCCCCGATGAGCATCGGGCCGCCGAAAGGCACCGCCAGCCCGACCGAAGGGTAGAGCGCCGCGAGGTTGTACCAGAAGAGCAATTGGACGAGCAGTGGCGTGGCGCGGAACGCCCAGACGTACGCGCCCACGACGCCGGAGATCGCGGGGTTCGGCGAAAGCCGGAGCACGGCGAGGACGGTGCCCAGCGCCGACCCGATGACCATGGCGACGACGGTGAGCTGGATGGTGTTCAGCAACCCCGCGAGGATCGCGTGACTGAACAGGTAGTGCCCGACCACGCCCCATTCGAACCGCGGGTTCGTGGTCATGGAATACACCAGCTGGGCGGTGACCAGCAGGACGACGACGCCGCCCACCCAGCGGCCGGGATGGCGCTGGGGCCGCACGACCAGCGCATTCGAATCCATTGTGGACATATTCTTTGTCTCGGCGGAGGCGCTCACGAGGTCCTCGCACTGTTGACCCGGGCCGTTTGCACGGCGTTGTCGGCGAGCGTCCACTTGTCGAGGATCCGCTTGTAGGTGCCGTCGTCGATCAGGTGCTGGACGGACTGTTGCACCGCCTGCGTCAGTGGGGTGCCCTTGGGCAAAGCGGCGCCGACCATCGCGCGCTTGTAGCGGCCGGCGACGCGGAACGCGTGGTTCTGACCGGCGGTGTAGGAGACGATGGAAATGCTCGAGTACATGACGTCGACCCGATTCCCGCTTATCGCGAGGACCGCGCCGTTGGTGTCCGGGAACGCCTGCAGTTGGTACGGTGGCCGTCCCGCATCGGTGCAGATGTGCTGCGAGTCCTGCAACGTGGACTGCTGGGTGCTGCCGGTGGTGACGGCGACCCGCCGTCCACAAAGGTCGATCAGGTCGTTGACGGCGAAGCCGGTGTTCGCGGAGGCCAGGAATCCTTGTCCGCCGTTGTAGTAGTCGACGAAGTCGACCACCCGTTGGCGTTCGGCGGTCACGCCCATCGACGACACCACCATGTCGAAACGTCCGGATTGCAGTCCGGGTACCAGCGTGTCGAAGCCGGCGTTGGTGAGCTCGGCACGGAGCCCCATCGTCGCGGCCACCGCTTTCGCCACGTCGATGTCGAGACCGATCAAGGTCCGGTTGTCATCGGCGACGTAGGTCATCGGCGGCAACGTCGCGCTGGTGGCCACATGCAGTACACCCGTCGTCCGGATCTTGCCGGGAACCTGTTCGGCGATCGAGGCGACTGCCGCCACAGCGGGCAGCGCGGCCGGATTGCCTGCCACGCCGGCGGACTGCGACTCGTCGACCGAAGGATTGGCGGCGCAGGCGGTCACGCACGCCGCGAGCGCCAGCAAGGCCGCCGCTGTGAGCCGGTGGCGGGCGCGTGACGGGGGCGCGTTCTTTTGCCGATCGCCTCGGATTGTCATCGGTGGCACCCCTTTCCGGGGCCTGCGGGGTTGGCATGAATCCGGAACGGCGTGAGCAGGTCCGGGGTGCGCCCGGTCGTCAGCCACTGCGCGGCGTGCCGGGCGACCGCGGGGGCAATCGCGAAGCCGTGGCCGTGCCAGCCGGTGGCCACGAAGAGTCTGCGGTCTTCGTCGTGGAAATCGAGGTAGGGCAGTCCGTCGGGCGTGTAGGTTTCGGGCGAGCTCGCGTCCGCGGACAGGAGCACACCGTCGTCGAGCGGCGGAAAGACCGACGCGGCCACATCGAGGCTTTCCTTGATCTTGGCGTCGACCGGCTGGCCTTCCGCGGACTCGTCGTCCCACTTGCCCCGCATGCCGCCGGAGATCATGGTGATTCCGTCAGGCAGCGGCTTGACCGCGAGAGTCTTCTGCAGGTGACCGCACAGGCGACGCGGCTGGTAGTCGTCCTTCGCCTGGACCATGAGCACCTGAGGGACCATCGTCCACTGCGGCAGCCGCGGCAGCGCCGATCGTGCGAGGAGAGCATTCGTTCCGAAGTTGGCGGCGAGCACGATCGCCCGGCCCGCCGGGAGCGTCGAGCCGTCCTCCAGGAGCACGTAGGGGCGAGGCTGCGTGCCGACCTGTCGCACCGGAGTGAACGTCCGGATCGAGGCGCCGCGCTTGCGCGCGGCGGACGCATAGGCACGAGCTGTCCGCCGCTGATCGGCGATACCCTCGTCCGGGTTGAACAGTGCGGCGATCTGCGATTCAGCTATGCCGGGCTCCAACTCCGCGAGTTCGCCGTGGTCCACCATCTCGCAGGCGATGCCGTGACCGCGCTGCAGCCGTTGATGGGCTTCGGCGCGCGCGAGCCCGATCTCGCCGTGCTCCGGCATCGCGTCGACCAGCATCAAGCCGCCGAGCTGTTCGAACCCGGTGTCGGAGCCCAGTTCGTCGGCCAGGGCGGGCCACCTGGCCAACGCCTCCCTGGCCAGCGACAGTTCGCGCGAGTTGCGCCCATTCGCCCGTACCCCACGCTTTCCGGGTCCGCCGGATGCTCGCGAAGCGAGCTCACCGGCCTCCAGTAGCGTGACCGACGACCCCCGATTGACCAGCTCATACGCGAGGGAGGCGCCGTACACGCCACCGCCTACGACGATGAAATCCGCGGCTTCCACGCCAGCTACCTCCAGGCACCGTTTGAAGCAAACACTTCAACCTGATGCCAGGACTGTAGTATTTGAACCTATCGATGACAAGAGGGAGACCCCAACGTGAACCCGAGCGCACCGTTGCATGAGCGAGTGGCTGCGATCGCTGAGATCTTGACGCCCAGCGAAGCCCAGGTCGCGGAGTGGATGGCAGCCAATCCGGCCTTGGTCGCCGTGTCGTCGACGGCCGAAGTGGGGGCCTACACCGACACCAGCGACGCCACTGTCGTGAGAACCACCAAAAAGCTCGGGTACCAGAACTTCCGCGAATTGCGCAGGTCCGCTCTGGCCGTCTCCGGCCGCCATCGGGATCCGTCCAAGGTGCTCGACCACCAGCTCGGCCAGATCAGCCACTCCGATTCCGGCCCCAAAACGGTGCTCAGGGATACCGCGCAGCTCCTCGCTCAGTTCGAGGCGGATCTCGACACGGAAAGCTGGACCCGCGCGGTCAGCGCGATTTCCCGCGCGGGCCGCGTCGTCACCTACGGCATCGGCCCCAGCGGCTGCCCCGCCGAGTACCTCAGCATCACCCTCAAACGCGCTGGACTGCGCACCGCCCAACTCAGCGGAACCGGATTTTCGCTCGCCGACAGCCTGCTCGATCTCACCGACAACGACGTCGTGATACTTTTCGCGACCCTGCGCCGATTCCGCGAAATCGATGTGGTCCTCGACCACGTCGCGAAGGTCGGCGCCACCGCCATCCTGGTCAGCGAAACACTCGGCGAAGCCCTGCGCGAGCGCGTTCACACCGTGCTAGCCACACCGCCGGCCACCGCCACCACCAGCGACGGTGTTCTGATGGGAATGGCCGTAGCCCGCGCGCTCTACCTCGCCGTCGCCGCGGAAAACCAGGCCGACGCCGTCCATTCCATGGAACGGCTCAACACCCTCAGGGCCGAAATCGTGGGCGGCAAACTCGACTCCGAGCCCTGAGAGCCTGAAGTCTGTGCGCTGGCCGAAGCGCACCGTGGCACCGGGCTGATGTGTCCAGGGCAGAATCGATCCGCTCGTGTCGAACGCCGGTCACACGCCGCTGCGACGCCACGCGTGCCGGACGGGGCTGGTACGGAGTAGCTGATGACCCTTATGGCTCCCGGTTCTCCGTCGACGGGACGGTGGTCGGTTCCATCCATCGGGCAAGGCCACCCCGGCCTACTGTGTCCTGCGGGCCGGCAGCAGCGTCCGCGGGGTACTGCGAACGGGCCGACGACCGGCAGACGGGTCGAGCAGGATGGCGACGACGAGCCCGCACAGGGAGGCGGCAAGTCCGTACGCGACGTAGGGCACCGTGGTATCGGCGATGTTGGCCACCGTGCACGCGACCAGTCCGGCCATCATTGCCGACACGGCGACTCGCGGGGTCAACGTGTAGCGTTTGGACAGTGCGTATCCGGCGAAGATCGGCACGGTGAGCACCGACGCGGAATAGGCGTAGATGGCGACCATCCAGGCGAGCACGCTCGGAAAAAGCAGAGACACCACCCCGGCCGCCAGCGCGAGAACGACCGTGATCTTGCGTGACAGCGAGACGTTCGACCGATCCGTTCCGATGCGGTGGAAAGCTTTCTCCTTGAGGTCGCTGACGACGCTGGTGACCGCGCTCTGCAACGCCGCCCCGCTCACCGAGACGATCATGGCGACCATGAACGCGCCGAACACGATCAGGATGGCCGGTGGCAGCTGGGTCAAGAGCCATCCGGCTGCGGATTCCGGCCGCAGGCCGGGTTTGAGAGCGCGAACCGCGAGCCCGATCAGCAGCGCGTAAACCCCGGAGACGAGCATGGTGGCTCCTGCGAGAACAAGCCCGAGCCGTGCTTGGCTGAGCTTTTTCGTCGCGAAGACGCGCTGGAAGTAGATCTGGTTGCTGAGCGTCGAAGGGATGATCGCCGCCACCCACAGCCAGATCTGCTTCTGCCCGGCCGTGCCAAGCGATGACGGAGCGGATAATCCCGCGGGCACCCGATGCGCGATCGAACTCCAGCCTCCGGCCAGGTAGACGCAGTAGCCAGCCAGCCCGAGTGCCAGCACGATCTTGATGATCCCGAAGAAGAAGTCGGTCCAGGCCACCGAGGTCAACCCGCCCGGCAGCACGAACGCCACGGACCCGATGAGGACCAGCGCGACCAGCACCGCCTTCGGGTAGCCGGTGAGCTGCCCGAACAGCGACGCGAACGAGCCGAACTGGGTGCACACCCAGCCGAACGGGAGAAACAGCGCGGCGAGCCCCGCGATGACGGCCAGTGGGCGGCTGCCGCCGTACAGCCGGGCGAGCACGTCCGGCAGTGTCTGGAACTCGTTGGCACGCAACCATTTCGCGATGATCGCGAGGATGACGAAGCCGGCCAGGACGCAGAACTCGTAGATGAACACTGCCCAGCCGCCGGCGTAGGCGATCCCGACGTGCGCGACCAGTACGCCGCCGCCCGCGGCCGCCGCGAACTGGGTGATCACGACGACCGGCAGCGGCAGCGATTCACGGGCGCTGAGCCAGTCGCCCGCGGTTTTCGCGCGCCTCCCGAAATAGATCGAAATCACAGCCCCGGCGAGTACGACCAGGACACCTACCGCCAGAATTCCGGCGGTGACTCCGGCTGAACCGGGCATGACTTACCTCCATTGGCAAGAATCTGCGGTACAGGGTTTCCCGCGAACTACGCGGCCAGCTCGTGACGGCCGGTTTCCGCGGTGACGGCCGTCGCGAGAAAACTGATGGCCGCGGCGACGACCACTGCGATCGCCACGCTCGTCCCGGTTCCGGTTCGCCCCACCAGCCACACGGCGAAAATCGGGGCGGTGCCACCGAAAAGCGCCGACGCGATGGCGAACGCGAGCCCGCCGCCGCTGACCCGGACGCGGGTCGGGAGCAGCTCCAGCATGATCGGGAGCTGGACGGCCTGGTGCAGCCCGATCGGGATGACGATCGCAAGCTGCGCCAGCAGGACGAATCCGAACGTGCCGAGGCTCATCAGGAGAAAAGCCGGTATCGCCAACAGCATGAACAGGATCTGTGCCGCGAAAAGCACCGGGCGGCGCCCGACCCGATCCGCGAGCCTGCCGGAAAGCGGAATGACGCACATCATGAAGCACTGTGCGACAAGTGCGCTCAGAAAGGTCGAGCCCGCGCCGACATGGGCATGGCTGAGCAGATAGGTCGGGACGTAGGTGAGGAAAACGTAGAAGGCGAAGAAGCTGCCGCACAGGAAGATGCCGAGCAGCCGGAGCAACTGGCCTAGATGCTGCTTGCTCGTCAGCAGTTCGATGATCGGCGCACGAGCGACGCCGCCCTGTTTCTCGACTTCCCGGAACTGCGGCGTTTCCGTCAGGCGGGAGCGCACGAACCAGCCCACCGCGCCCAGCGGCGCCGCGACGAGGAACGGGATCCGCCAGCCCCAGGAGGCCATGGCGTCATGAGGCAGCGTCGAGGAGAGCAGTGTCGCGACGAGCAGAGCGAGAATGCTCCCCGCAGTGGCGCCGACCTGCACCCAACTCGCTGAGAACGCGCGCCGGCCGTTCGCGCTGTGCTCCAGCACCATCGAGCCGGCCGCGGGAACTTCGCCACCAGTGAATACGCCTTGCGTCAAGCGACACAGCACCACGAGAATCGGCGCGGCCACCCCGATCGACGAGGCCGACGGCAGCACACCGATGATCGCGGCGGCGCCTGAAGCGCCGAAAATGGTGATCGCCAGGACCCGGCGCCGTCCAAGCCGGTCGGCGAAATGGCCGATGACGATCGCCCCGAGCGGCCTGGAGATGAAGGTCGAGAGCAGACCGGCGAAGGTGGCGAGCAAGCTCGCGACATCGTTCTTGGCAGGGAAGAACTGAGCCGAGAGATAAACGGCGAAATAGCCGTATACGGTGAAATCATACCACTCGATCACCTGACCTGCGGCACCGCCGATGCGTATCGCGAGCTGCCGCGGCTCTTTGGCTGCCGTCATTTTTACACGCTTTTCCACGGGCACGGATCGTCCCCTTTCAGAATGCCGTCGGCCATGCGCCGTCGGCAACAGGACCCCCAGGGTCAGCCCTTCTCCCCGCACGAGGTGCGGGTGACGAGTGTCGGTTTGAAAGTCAGTCGCGCGGCCCGGTTCGGGTTGTCGACGATGAGCTCGGCGGCCCGTTGTCCCATCCGGTAGGCCGGCTGTGCGATCACGGTGATGCCCAGCGCCGCGCCCCAGGCGAAATCGTCCATCGTGAGGAACGCGAGATCGTCCGGATAGCGGAGCCCGCGGGCCGTGAGCGCGGAGTGCACGGCGACGGTGCGGCGTCCGGTGAGGCAGACGATCGCGTCCGGGCGCCGGTCCAGCAGCGCTGCCATCGCTTTGTCGACCTGCGTGTTGGAGTCCGCCGAGGCGATGGCGTCCTCCGGCAGCGCCAACCCGGCCTCGCCGAGTCCCTGCCGCAGTCCCTTGATCCGTTCGGTGTGGGATGGTCGCGGCCCCGAGGAGACCACCGCGATCGACCGCCGCCCGCACGAGATCAGGTGTTCAGCCATCATCCGGCCGGCCGCCAGATTGTCCAGCTTCACCGAGTGCAGGTGGGGCGGCGGCTGCGGCAGCGAGCGCGCGACGATGACGCACGGGGTCCCGCCCGCGGCCATCCGGCGCGTCCGGTCGTCGGTGGACGCGCCGCTGGTGACGATCAGCCCGCGCACCCGCTGCTCGTCCATGGTCTGCACGTGGGCGACCTCGCGGCCGACGTCGTGGAAGGTGTTGGCGAACATGACGAGGCTGCTGTTGGCGGAAGCGACCTCGTCGATCCCGCGCATCAGGTCGAGGTAGAACGGGCTCGTCAGGTCGTCGATGACGACGCCGATGGTGCTGGAGCGCCCGGCGAAGATGCTTTTGGTGAGCGCGTTCGGCGTGTAGTCGAGACTGCTGACCGCATCCCACACTCGGGTCGCGGTAGCTTCCTTGACCGCGCCGCCGTTGAGCACCCGCGACACCGTCGCCACCGATACCCCGGCCGCCGCGGCGACGTCGCCGATGGTTGCTCGCTTCACCGTCTGTGTCCTTCCGTCACCGGTCAGGCGCGCGCGCCGTCGCGGACCACGATCTCGCCGCCGATGATGACTGTGCGCACGCGCGCCAGTTCGGCCGGGTCGGTCAGCACGAGGTCCGCGACTGCCCCCGGGAGGACGCGGCCTCGCCCCGGCGCCACCCCGGGGATGGCGTCGGCGACGTGTGCGGTGGCCATCGCGATCGCGGCGGGCAGGCGCACCACGCCGGCCTTGGCGGCATGGTCGATCGCGAGCAGGATCGGGTCGTGGTGCCCGCCCGCGTAGTCGGTCGAGATCGTGTCGGCCAACCCGGACTCGAACATCGCGTACAGCAGGTCCGGCCCGCTGGTCAGCCGCTGCGCGCCGAATGTGTCGAGTGTGCTGACATCCACGGTCGCGCCGAGTTCCTTGAGCTGTTCGGCATGTTCCAGTGCCTCCCGTAATTCGAAGCTCGTGTGGTTGGAATGCCCGGCGATCAGCGGCACCTCGGTTTTGGCGATGGCGGCGACCTGAGTCATCGATGCGGCGGCGTTGTGCACCAGCACCGGGACGTCCGCTCGCCGCGCGTACTCCGCGGCTTCGGTCAGACCTTGCAGGGCGATGTCGAAGGCGGGCAGCACGATGCCGGAGACGATTTCCCTGATCTCCGCGACGGACAGTTTTCCGGCCAGACCCGCTGCTTCGAGCGCTTCCTCGACGGCGTCCTTGTCGAACGACGATGCCGAGATGTGCCTGCCCAGCACGGCGACCTTGAGCGCGTCGGCCTGCCGGGGCGTGATCGTCACCGTGGTGCGCCTGGCCACCTCGGCCGGGATGTACATGTAGCTCGCGCCCCCGCCGCCGAGGGTGTGCCCGGCACCGATCTCCCCGAGGGCGACCGCACCGGCCTCGACGGCTTGGCGGGCCGTGAACGCGCGCGTTTCGTCAGTGAGGCCGCCGCCGTCCGCGATTGTCGCCGCTTCGAGGCAGGCCGGGGTGTTGCAGGACGCCAGTTTGACAGTGAGCGGATGGTCGTCGTTGGTCCGTGCAAGCGCTTCGGCGGTGACGAAACCGTCCACGCACAGCACGGTTGTCGTGCCCTCCAGCAGATGCCGGTCGAGGTTTGCCCGCACCTGCTCGGGCGGCAGCGCCTCGTGACCGCTCGGGAACAGCGGGCCGTAGGCGGTGCCGTGCGTGTGGTTGTTGATCAGACCCGGAATCGCGAGTTCGCCAGCGGCCTCGAGGATTTCGTCCACCGTGCCATAGGTTTCTGCCGGTCTCGTCGGCACGATCTCGCGAATCGTGCCTTCCCGGACCACGATGTCGACACCGTGCCGAGGCTCCGCGCCGGTGCCGTCGACGAGGTCGCAGCCATGCAGGACCGTCGTAGCCACAACATCTCCTTCAGAGTCGTTCGAACCGGAACGGCGCCAGCTCCGCGGACCAGTCCTCGCCCATGACCTCCGCAGCGACACGAGCTCCGGCGTGCAGGCTCAACGTCACGCCGCTGTGGGATACGGCGAAGTGGAAGTTAGGCAGCCCCGGCGCACGGCCCAGCACAGGCAGGCCGTCAGAGGGGATCGGTCGCTCGCCCACACGCACGCTTTCCACGCTGGCTCCGCGGATTCCGGGGTAGAGCGCGCATCCGGCTTCCACTACCTTCTCGACAGCGGCCTGGTCCACGGTCCCGTTCCCGTCATCCGCCGCGTCGTCGACCTCGTGCGTGTGCAGCAGCAGCCGCCCGCCGCCGTCCGGCCGGAGGTGGACGCGCGGGGCATGCACGACACGGGCTACGGAGACCGCGACGGGCGAGGTGTAGATGAGCACCCCCCGCGTGTTGTTCATGGGCAGCTCCAGCCCGGCGAGTACGGCGACCTCCGCCGCCCGCGGTCCGGCGCAGTTCACCACCGCGTCGGCGGACAGCTGCCGCCCCGACGCCAGCCGGACCGACCGCACCCGTCCGCCCGACACGTCGATCCCGGTGACCGCGTCATGCCAGATCCGCTCGCCGTCCACTGTGGAGAGAAGGTGCCCGATCAGGCGGGCCGGTTCGATCCAGCCTTCGGACGGGAAGTAGGCGATTCCGTCGGCGGGCAGTTCGGCGGGGTTCAGGTCGGGTTCGATGCGCAACACCTCCGCGCGAGTGAGCCAGCGCGCCTGATATCCGCAGGCAAGGACCGAATCGACCTTCCGGCGCAGCTGCTCGCGCTCGGCGTCGTCACCGCCCCATTCCAGGTTGCCGCCCTCGTGGTACCAGTCGCTGCCCTGGACCTCGTGTGCGAGGCGGCGATGGGCTTCCATGCCGGCGACGTTGAGATCGTGATACGCCCGCGGCTGCTTCCCGTTCGAGTTCGTCCAAGCAAAGGTCGCGCCCGAGGTACCGTCCGCCGGCACGCCCGAATCGACCACTTTGACGCGCGCGCCCCGCCGGGCCAATTCGGCGGCCACGGCGGCGCCGTACACCCCGGCACCGATGACAACGACCTGCTCAACCATAAGCTGATTCCCTCTCTCCACCGTGATGTAACTAGTTACATTTGTTGGCTAGAGGACTAAAGCACGTGATCTCGCCGTCCGTCAAGGACGAGCCACCGGGGCAGGGCACAACGCGGCAAGGCTTGACTTCGCGCCTTCGCTCTTCGATCGCCGTCGACGTACCGTCGCTCGCGGCATGCGTCGGAGAAGCAACGGCGAAACTCGCGCAGCCCGGGAACTTCCGCTCTCGCACGCCGCTGATTTCGTTGAGCACCACGACTTTGCCCTCGACGAGTTGGGCCCGAACTCCCAGTGTTGCGATTCGAACACGACCCGGACCACGTCGATCTCGCGCTCACCGCGGAGCGCGACGACCTTCGCGTCACTGGCGAGCCCGTGGTACTGGAGCCTTTGGCAGTTGCGCCGTAGCTCCCCGTACATGTTGTGCCTATTGGGGCTGGTGTTGTCTATGGCCGGTGCCGCTGGCCGGGTTCCAAGGGAACAACCATTCTCCCCAACCGCGTGCCAAGAACCAATTTCGACTTTAAACGACGTCCCCAGCGGGAAACATCGTGGACCAGTCGCGAGACCAGTCAGTCTGCCAGGGCGCAACAGACTCGGTCATAGGCACTTCGCCCAAGACAGGCTGCGCGATCAGTGCACGCGGCACATCGTCGGCTGAATGGCCAGGTGCCTACAGTTCGCACACTTCTCAAGCCGTCCGCCCGGAGGTCGTCCGATGAGCAGCGAAGAAGCGGGCCGTTCCCGCGTTCAGTCGACAGAGGAGTCAGGCAGGTCAGCCACGACCGTCTCAGTCGGGTCCATGTTCCACCGGATGCCGCTGTCGCGGGTCCACGTCAAGATCGGAATCGCGCTCTACGCCGCCCTCGCCATCGAGTCGTGGGAGATGCTGAGTCTCACCTACATCGCCCCCGGGGTGGAGGCCGGGCTGCACGTCACCGCGGCCCAGCTGGGCCTTGTCATCTCCGCGCTCTTCTTCGGCATGATCCCCGGTGCTCTCGCCTGGGGGCCGATTTCCGACCGGATCGGCAGGCGCGCGACCTGCACGTGGAGCCTCGCCGGTTACGGGGTCGTCACGCTCGTAGGCAGCTTCTCCCCTGACTACGAGATGCTTCTCGTCACGCGGGCCCTGGCGGGTTTCCTCTTCGCCGGCATCTTGACCATCACGTTCCCCTACTTCGAAGAGCTGCTGCCGGTGCGGTACCGCGGCCGGCTCGCCGTGTACCTGGCAGCGGGGTGGCCGCTCGGCATGCTGCTCGCTGTCGGCGTCACCGCACTGCTCGGTGCGCACGAATGGCGCGGTGTCATCATCGCGAGCGCGGTCGCGAGTCTCTGGGTGCTCGTCATTCGACGTTGGGTGCCGGAGTCGCCGTACTGGCTCGTCCAGCGCGGCCGGCAGGACGAGGCGCTGCGAACGCTGCGTCGTCTCGGCGCCGCGGACGCGGAGAACATCAGCGCGCAGTCCCTGTCCGTGCCCGAGGTGCGGGCGGGTTCGTTCGCGGCGCTGTTCCGGGGACGGCTCGGCCGGATCACCGTTCTGCAGCTGGTCGTGAACTTTCTGTTCTCCTGGGGATACTGGGGCCTGCAAACGTGGCTGCCGACCCTGCTCGAACAGCGCGGGCTGTCGGCGTCGTCGAGCCTGGGTTTCGCCGCGATCAGCGCGGTGTTCATGATTCCTGGGTATGTCAGCGCTTCCTGGCTCACCGGGAAGTACGGCCGCAAGAAGATCTTCATCGGCTACGTCCTCGCCGCCGCGGCCGGCGGATTCTATTTCGCGAACGCCGGCACGCTCGCCGAGTTGTACATCGGGAGCTTCGTGCTGTCCTTCTTCAGCCTCGGAGCCTGGGGTGTCTGGGACACCTGGGTCGGTGAGATCTATCCGTCGCCGGTACGGGGTTTGGGCTACAGCGTCGGCATCTGCGGTCAGCGCATCGCGAACACGATCGCGCCCAGTCTGGTCGGCATTCTCCTGGCACACGCCAGCGGCTTCTCCTCGACGGTGCTCTTCATCGACCTTTTCCTTGTGGCGACAGCCGTTTTCGCCGTCGTGATACCCGAAACGGAAGGCCGGGAACTCGCCTAGCGACCGGGCGTGACACAGCGCCCTGAGCCGGTCACCGCACTGCCCTCCGGCACCGCGGTGACCGGCTTTCTCAGCCGCGCAGCTTCGCCAGCCGGCACGCGAGCTGGACCGCGAGCCGCTCGTCGGGGTCGTCGAGGTCCGCGGACAGCACGCTTTTTGCCCGGGAGATCCGGTTGACGACGGTGTTGCGGTGGACTCCGAGGATTTCGGCTGTCACGGTCGGGGAGGATTCGTTGTCGAGGAACACCTCGAGCGTGCTGAGCAGCTCTTCCTGCCGGTCGATCTCGAGCACCGGGCGCAGGAGGCTGCGCGCGAGGTCCCGGGACTCCTCCGAGCTGTACCAGCCCACCAAAATCCGTTGCAGGCCAACCTCGTCGATGTGCTGCACGCCGCTCCGGGAACCGGTGCCCTGGGCGATGGTCATCGCCTCGTGGGCTTCGGCGAGGCTGCGTTTCAGTCCCTGCAGGCCGAGGTACGGCCGCCCGATCCCGGCGTAGACCCGGAGGTGGTCCCGGCTTTCCATGAAACGACGCACGGCCTGGCGGACCGCCGCGGTGTCGTGCGCGAAACTCGCGGCCGGTGGCTCCACAAGCCGTACGGTCCAGGTCGTC
>NZ_JACJHR010000115.1 GCF_014174495.1 Amycolatopsis echigonensis | reverse complement strand
CCGATCGGCTCGGCCCCGTTGGCGGCCATCGGCGCGAGCAGGATCTTCAGTTCTTCTTCGGTGTAGCCGAAAGCGAGCTGGCGACGCAGCACGGAATCGTGGCTCTGCACCACGTGGTCGCGGTCGGGCAGCTCGGCGATCTTGAGCAGCCCGGCGTGCAGCCAGTCGCTGTACTGCTGCTTGCGCGCCAGCGCGGACTTGACCTCTTCGTCGTCCACGATCCGGCCCGCGGCGGTGTCCACGAGGAACATCCGGCCCGGCTGCAACCGGCCCTTCGCGACCACGTCTTCCGGGGCCACGTCGAGGACTCCGGCCTCGCTGGCCAGCACGACGCGGTCGTCGGCGGTGCGCCACCAGCGCGCCGGGCGCAGTCCGTTGCGGTCGAGCACCGCGCCGACGAGCGTGCCGTCGGTGAAGGTGACGCACGCCGGACCGTCCCACGGCTCCATCAGGCTGGCGTGGAACTGGTAGAACGCCCGCCGTTCCGGATCCATCGTGGTGTGGTTTTCCCACGCCTCCGGGATCATCATCAGCACCGCGTGCGGCAGCGAACGGCCCGCGAGGTGGAGCAGCTCCAGCACCTCGTCGAAGGACGCCGAGTCCGACGCGTCGGCCGAGCAGATCGGGTACAGCCGGGAGAGATCGCCCGGGATGACGTCCGATTCGAGCAGCGCCTCGCGGGCGCGCATGCGGTTGCGGTTGCCGCGGATCGTGTTGATCTCGCCGTTGTGCGCCACGAACCGGAACGGGTGCGCGAGCGGCCACGACGGGAAAGTGTTGGTGGAGAACCGGGAGTGCACGAGCGCGATCGCGCTGGCGAGCCGGGAATCGCGCAGATCGGGGAAGAACCGCGGCAGCTGCTCGGGCGTGAGCATGCCTTTGTAGACGATCGTGCGCGCGGACAGCGACGGGAAGTACGTGCCGCAGCCGGAAGCGAGGCTCTCGTGCTCGACGCGCTTGCGCAGGCAGAAGGCCAGCCGGTCCAGCTCCAGGCCGGTTTCGCCGTGCGGGGACGACACGAACAGCATCGAGAACCGCGGCATCACCGAACGCGCGGTGGGGCCGATCTCCGCGCCGTCGGCGTCGACCGGAACCTCGCGCCAGCCAAGGACAGTGAGCCCTTCCTCGGCCGCGATCCGTTCGGTGAGCCCGATCGCCTTGCGGCGCTGCTCGTCGTCGGAGGGCAGGAACGCGATTCCGGCGGCGTACGCGCCGGCCTCGGGCAACGGGAAACCCGCCTCGGCGCGCAGCAGTTCGTCGGGCAGCTGCAGCAGGATCCCGGCGCCGTCGCCGCTCGTCGGCTCGGCTCCCGCGGCTCCGCGGTGGTCGAGATTCGTGAGCGCGGCAAGACCGTCGGTGACGATGCCGTGCGTACGGCGTCCCTGGACGTCGGCGACCATGGCGACGCCGCAGGAATCCTGCTCGGTGTCCGGGTCGTACAGACCCTGCTTGCCGGGGATGGCGGAGAAGATCATGGAAAAGGGACCTCCTTCGTCGTTTCGTGCGGTGGCCGGCGAACCGGCCGCGGGGAGCGCACGGGACGACGATGGCCCGCTTGTTAGCGCGACTTTAACACCTGGGAAACACCCCAGCAGCGCCTCGGAGCTCCCCGAACAGGGAAGAACGGTAACGATCCGGCAGCGCGGAACGACATGGTTCCGGATGGGTTCCCGATGCTTCGGTCCGCGAAGCATAAGCCCCGGCGCGGCTCCGCGCACACCTCACGTGACGAAGTCGATGCGCCCGCTTCGTCCCCTTCGCCCGATCTCCCCAGGTAATCGCACAAATTTCCGGGAACCGCCCACACTCGGTGATCGTCGGTTGCCATAGTGTTCGGCAACCATCAGCTCACGGGGAGGGCGGTCTCTTTCATGTCCGGCATAGAAGTCGACGTCGAGACGATGAAGCAGTACGCGGAGGTGCTCGACAGCCTTCACGAGAAGATCAGCAAGATCAACGACTACATGCGCTCCACCGCGTGCGACACGTCCGGCTTCACCGGCCTGTTCGTGGTGCTGCAGCCAGTGGTGCACCTGGTCGCGAACCTTTACGGCGGCACGCTCGACTTCGGGCACTCGCGGCTGACCTCGCTGTCCGACGGCGTCAAGCAAGCAGCGGAGGCCTACGCGCACCACGACGCCAATTCCGCACAGTTGCTCCAGCAGTTCGTCGACAAGTTCGACGGCATCGACTCCGGCCGCGGCGCGGCCTGATGCGCACCCGCACGACACGGTTCTGACGAGGGGGACAAGACATGGCACGGCACGGCGGCGGGCACGGCGGCGGCCACCACACCGGGGGAACGGGGACGACGCATCCGCCGTCCCATCCGGGCGGCAACCAGCCGCATCCCGGCAACACCCAGCCGCACCCGGGGAACACCCAGCCGCATCCCGGCAACCAGCCGCCTCCGGGCGGCCAGCAGCCCACCCATCCAGGCGGCACTCAGCCCACCCATCCGGGCGGCACTCAGCATCGCGGCACCGGCGGGGACGGACGCCATCCGTCCGGCGGCGACGAGCAGACGCATCCGAGCAGCACCGGCGGCAACTCCGGCGACGACAACGGCAACGGCAGGCACCGCGGCCAGAGCGACGACAACGGCCAGTCCCATGACGACGGCAACGGCCGCGACGGCCGGGATGGTCGCGACGGCCGGGATGGTCGCGACGGCCGGGATGGCCGCGACGGTCGGGATGGCCGGGATGGCCGGGATGGCCGCGACGGCCAGGACGGCGGCGATGGCGGCGACGACCGGGGCCGCGACCGCGGCAACGAGGGCGGCGACGAAAGCGGCGGCCGCGGCGGCGACGAAAGTGGCGGCCGCGGCGGCGACGAAGGCGGCGGCCGCGGCGGCGACGAAAGTGGCGGCCGCGGCGGCGACGAAGGCGGCGGCCGCGGCGGCGACGAGGGCGGCGGCCGTGGCGGCGACGACGAGGGCGACGAACCTTCTTCCTCCGGCGGAGAAGGCGGCGAAAGCGGAGACGGCGGCGAAGGCCCCGGAGGCGGCGGAGAAGGCGGTACCGGAGGCAACGGCGGAGAAGGCAGCACCGGCGCTTCGGGCGGACAGCCCGGCGGGGTTCCCGGCGGCGCCGGCGACTTCGACCGCGGCGATTCGATCGTCGAACTGCTGCAGCCGCCGGAAGACACCTCCGGCGAGGACGTCCAGGCGCTGGTGAAGGACGCCGGCGTCGAGGTGATGGCCGTCGAGTGGGTGTACCAGAAATTCACCGGCACCACGCTCACCCAGCAGTTCATCGAACCGCTCACCGGCGATTTCTCGAAGATGTCGGCCGACGCCGAGGCGTGGCGCAACATCTCCGAGGCGATGAAGGCGTTCTCCGAGGTGATGGTCGCCAACGAGAAGACCGTCAGCGAGTCCTGGCACGGCATGGCTTCCTTGGAGCACAAGGCCTACGTGCAGGCGGGGTGGCGGGCCGGGCTCGCCGCCGAGGCCGGGATCGCGTCGCTGATCGCCAAGGGCTTCGACCTGCTGGCGGACACGTCGAAGAAGCTCGCGGCCAAGGCGCTCGACCTGCTGAAGAGCCTGATCGACCGGCTGCTGGTGATGGCCGCCGAGGCGTGCGTCCCGATCGCGGGCTGGGTCGCCGACGCGATCACCGCGCTGTCCGAGCTGCTGCCGCTGATCAATGCCCTCATCTCGATCATCGAGATGATCAAGGACATCATCACGCGGGTCCAGGAGATCTGGAACTCGATCAAGGACATCGGGTCGCAGCTGCAGAAGATCAAGGACGTCGGCAGCATCGGCGATCTCGTCGACATCGCGAAGAACATCGGCGGCGACGTCGGCGACATCAAGGACAACGCCAAGGGCATCGGCCAGGACGCCAAGGACGCGGTCGAAGCGGGCAAGGAAGGCGTCAAGGGCGCCCGCGAGGCGCACGAGGAGAACCGGCACTCGCGCGAATCCGGCGACGACGAGGGCGGCGACCGCACTTCCGGCGACGAGGGGAACCGCCGCTCCGGCGAGGACGGCGACCGGTCGCGGGGTTCCGGCGAACGCGGCCAGGACCAGCCGTCCGAGCCGAACGGGCAGCCGCACCAGCCCCCGCAGAACCAGCAGAACCACCAGCCGCCGCAGCCACCGAGCCATCCGCCGGCGCAACCGAACCACCCGCCCGCGAACCATCCGCCGTCCCATCCGCCCCGTCGCTCGGCGAGCGGCCGGATCCACGGCCGCATCGACTAAGGAGGAACTGCCGAGATGTCCCACCCCGCGACCGCGGACGATTCGTGGAAGACGCCGGAGCTGCGGGAGGCCGAGGCCGCGCTCGACCGGACGGTCCGCAAGTCCCAGCAGCTGCTGAAGGACCTGGAGAAGATCAAGCTCCGCCCGCTGCCCAAAACCGACACCCCGGAGCGGATCGAGGCGATCAAGCGGGCCGCCTCGCGTCCGGACGCTCCCGCGCAGCTGCGGCTGATCAAGCGGAAGGTCGACGCCGGCGAGTTCTCCTGGGAGGACGTCGCCGCGGGCCGGGCCTTCGCCGACCCCGAGGTCCGCGCGCTCGCCGACGAAAAGCTCAACGAGGCCAAGGACATCCTCGAGGAGCTGGAGGAGGGCCAGAGCCCCGAGGAGATCCTCGAGGCGCGCACTGGCGGCGCCGGGAACCCGTTGTCGGACACCGGACGCACGACGTATCCGGACACGCCGGACAAGCCCGCCGGATTCTCCGCGGCGGACCCGCTGGCGAGCAGTTCCCGGCCGCAGCCGCCTGCCCCGCCCGCCCCGGAGCCCGACGAGTACTCGAACGACAATCCGCTCGTCGACCGGACGCCGCCCCCGCCCCCGGCTCCGCCGAAGGAGGAACCGCCCGCTCCGCCTGCTCCTCCCGCTCCGCCGCGGCATCGCGCCCCGGAACCGGAGCCGGAGGACGATTTCGCCGATCCGCTCGCCGATCGGGGCGACCGGCCGAAGCGGTCCGCACCTGAGCCGCCGCCGTCGTCCGGCCGCCGAGCACGGCGTCAGGCTTCCGGCGATGACGACGACTACTTCGGCGGCTCGTTCCTCAGCTGACCCGCACGAGGTGAAAGAGGTCCCCTCCCATCCGGGCGGGGACCTCTTTTCCGGACTCGCCATCCTCGTTCCCCGCCTGAATTCCGCACGAAAAAGCGGTCCCCGCCCGCGTTGGGCAGGGACCGCTTTCCGGCTCTGTGCCTAAGACTTCTCGGACTTGCCGTTCTCCCCTGAGGAAGAACCCGCGTCCACAGTGTCCTCCGCGGCCTTCTCCTCGGGTTCCGGCTTCTTCCCCGCGTCGTCCGAAGTGGACTCGACGGCCGTGTCCTCCTCGTCTTCCTTGCCGCGCAACGTCTCCGGGGCCTCGCGCGGACCGCGTTTGGCCGCGACGACGAAGTACGCCATCGCGCCGAGGAACAGCAGGATCGACGTCCACACGTTGACCCGCAGGCCGAGGATGTGGTTGGCGGTGTCGGTGCGCATCAGTTCAATCCAGCAGCGGCCGACGGTGTAGCCCGCGACGTACAGCGCGAACGCGCGGCCGTGGCCGAGCTTGAACTTGCGGTCCGCCCACACCACGACCAGCGCGATGAGCAAGTTCCAGATCAGCTCGTACAGGAACGTTGGGTGCACCGGGCTTTCCGGCAGCGGGATGTGCCCGGTCGCGACGCCGCCGAGGGCGTCCGGGGCCCCGGTCGCCGGGTCGAAGCGCTGGTAGATCTCCAGGCCCCACGGCAGGTCGGTGTGCGCGCCGTACAGCTCCTGGTTGAAGTAGTTGCCGAGCCGCCCGATCGCCTGCGCGACGATGATGCCGGGCGCGATCGCGTCGGCCATCGCGGGCAGCGGGATCCCCCGGCGCCGGCAGGCGATCAGCGCGCCGACGGCTCCGAGCGCGACCGCGCCCCAGATGCCGAGGCCGCCGTCCCAGATGGCGAAGGCGTTCCAGGGGTTCTTGCCCTCGGTGAAGTACAGCTCGGGGTCGGTGACGACGTGGTAGAGCCGGCCGCCGACCAGGCCGAACGGCACCGCGAACACCGCGACGTCGAGCACCGTGCCCTTGGTGCCGCCCCGGGCCTCCCAGCGCCGCTCGCCCCACCAGATCGCGACGATGATGCCGGCGATGATGCAGAGCGCGTACGCCCGGATCGGGATCGGGCCCAGGTGCCAGACGCCTTGGTCGGGGCTCGGGATCGTGGCCAGGAATGCTGCGGAGTACACGCGGCCACCGTAGCGCGTCGGGCTCCGGTCGTGGTCCCGGTGCCGTGGAACCCTTCGTCAAGACCCGGTCACAGCCCGGTCACGGCCGCCTCCGGATACTCCAGGTCGGAGGCCGCGGCCAGGTATCCGGCCAGCAGCGCGTCCGCGACCTGGCCGACCGCGGCGTCCTCGGGCAGGAACGTTTCGCCGTGCAGGCTGGGAGCGCCCGCGGTCTCGCCGAGGCCGACGAAAAGCATCAGGCCGCGGACGCCGTTGCCGCAGTAATGCGCGAAATCGTCCGCGCCGAAGGACCGGAAATCGACGTCGACATCGGCACCGCCGCGTTCGAGCCAGATTCGCGCGGCGGCGGCCAGCGCCGGGTCGTTGACCAGGACGGGTTCGCAGGGGCTGATCCGGAGGTCGGCGGTGCAGCCGTAGGCGCGGGCGGTGCCGTGCACGATCTCGTCGAGAACCTCCAGCGCGCGTTCGCGGTCGCTCGCGCGCATCAGCCGCAACGAACCGAACGCCGACGCCGAGTTCGGCACGACGTTCGCCGCCGTGCCCGCGCTGAGCCGGCCGATCGAGCAGACCGCGCCGTGCATCGGGTCGACCCGGCGGCTCGCGACCTGCTGCAGGCTCACCACCAATTGGCTGAGCGCCAGCACTGGGTCGCGCAGGAGGTGCGGGTATCCGGCGTGGCCGCCGAGCCCGTGCAGCACGACCTCGAACTCGTCGGTGGACGCGTTCACCGGCCCCGGCGCGGCCGAGACGACGCCGTACGGAAGCCTCGGCTGGACGTGCGCGCCGATTACCGTGTCGATGCCGCGATCTTCCAGAATGCCCGATTCGACCAGGTCGAGCGCTCCGGACGGCGACGTTTCCTCCCGCGGCTGCAGGATCGCGTACAGCGGGCGCGGGAGCTCGACGCGCCGTGCCGCCCGGCAGACCGCGGTCAAGGCGGCGAGGTGGACGTCGTGGCCGCAGGCGTGCATCAGACCGGTCTTCGCGGCCCATTCGACGCCGGTGCGCTCGACTACCGGAAGGGCGTCCAGTTCGGCGCGCAGGGCTACGGCCGGACCAGGGTGCGGTGCGGAGATTTCGATGAGCCGCCCGGTTTTCGCGACCCGTTCGCCCTCCCCTAGCGCGGCCGCCACGATGCGGGCAGTGTCCTCCTCGTCGCCGGACGCGCGCGGATCGGCGTGAATCCGGCGGCGCAGTTCCACCGCGGCGGGCAGTTCCTCGGCCAACGCGGCACGCCAGGCCTCGACCAGGTCGTTCATTTCCGCTCCAGCCGGTAGATCCGGGCCGCGTTCTCGTGTCCGGCCAACCGGGCCAGCCGGATGGCGTCCACTTCGGACAGTGCGTCGGCGGCGAGAGCGCTGCGGAGGAAATCGGACAGCCCTTGCCGGAACAGCGCGGTGCCCAGGTGATAAAGCTCGGCCAGGCCGAACGCGTCCGTCGAGAAGAGCAGTTTTCCGAACGGGACCAGTTCCAGCGTCTCGGCCAGGATCGCGGGCGCGCGGAAGCCCGCGTTGTGCGTGATGAGGCCGACGTCGGCGAAGACGTGCTCGAAGACCTGCGCGAGGTAAGCGGCGTTGCGGTGGAACGGATAGTTGTGCAGCAGCAGGATCGGGACGCCGGCGTCGCGGGTCGCGCGCAGCAAACCGGTGAGCCGCAAGGGATCACAGCGGTGGAGGTCGACGTCGGAATCGCCGTAGCCGACGTGGAACTGCACCGGCAGCCGCCGGTCGATCCCGGCCCAGATCAGATGGCGGTGCAGCACCTCGTCGGCGAGCCGGACCGGTTCGCCCCTTTCGATCCGGTCCAGCCACCGTCCAGCGGCGGCCTCCACCTCGGCTCCGGCCGGCCGTTCCCCGGAAAGCTCCAGCCCGACCCGGTAGGCCGCGATGGACTTCACGCCCACCGCGTTCACGGTGCGGCGGTCGAGTTCGTGGGCGAAGTCCTCGGCGAAACTGGCGGCGCTGGTGCCTTTGATGACGTCTTCAGCGACCTGTTCCAGCCGGACGATGTCGTGCGCGTGGGCGTCGGCAAGGTGGGCGAATTCTTCGGTGGTGGTGAGGGATTCGGGCAGGAAACCGCCGTCCAGCAAGTAATCCGTGGTGCCGGTGCCGCGCAGGAACCGCCGGTTGACCTCCTTTGCGCCCAGTTCGGCACGACGCGCGAGATAGTCCTCGGCCGGAGCGTGCTTCGGCAGGTCGAGAACCGGCGCGCAACGTTCGCGCACGGCCAAGCCGATCAGCGAATCGAACAGAGACGTCCCCAACGGCGACACGGTGTCCGCCTCGGTGAGCATCCGCTCGAACCCCCCGCGGTCGACGTCGCCGGTGCGCACGCCGTGGCAGTGATGGTCGACCAACGGCAGGTCCGAGACGAAATCGAGCAGTCCGGTCATGCCTCTCCTTCAGCGAGCCTCTCCCCCACCCTACGGGCGAACCCGCGCGCCGAGACCACACTGGCAGCGGGCTAGCTGTCCCGGGCCGCCGCGACCATGTCGGTGTAAGACTGCTCCACCGCGTCGCCCTCGGTGACTCCGATGCCGTCGAGCACGACGCGCAACGCGCCCAGCGCCTCAGCGAGGTCGTCCTGCTCGGCGATCGTTTCCAGCTCGATGAACGTCTGCCCGGCCAGCTCCGGGATCGTGACGATCGTGGCGAGCATTTCCCGCCCATTGGCGGTGAAACCGTAGTTTTCGCAGTGCTTTTCGAGCGAGATCAGCTCGACCAGCCCAAGAGCGGTGAAGATCGTCGCCATGACCGCCGGGGCATCGACAGCCGTTTCGTGCTCGGGCTTGGATCGCGAGGCGGCGTCGACCGGCGGCTCCTTGTACGTCACGACGGTCTGCCGCTGGCCGTCAGTCGTGATGGTGCGCACGCGCAGCTCGTAGCCGTCGCGGTCCATCGAGTGATCCGGCCGGTCGTAGTACGTGTCCGCGTACACCGACCGCTCCGGCTCTGCCCGCTCGGCAAGCGCGGCCCGCACCCGGCCAGGGTCCCGGACGACGGCGGTCAGCTCGGCTTCCACAGGCACGCGGCACCTCCCTAGACGACGCGGCGTGCGGTCCGCCGCAGCTCGTCCATGAACCTACGGAACCCCCGGTGCAGCGCGCCATGCGGCGACCCGGTGATCTTGTACATCGGCGACGTATGGCCTTCGTGGCTGTTGCCGAACGCCGACACGAAAAGGGTCGAGTCCAAGCCGATCACCCGCCACGTCGGCAGCACGTCGTAGGTATACGCCTCGACTTCCGCTCCCTCGTCGGCAAGGTCGTGCAGCAGCTCGATCGACAGCCTGATCCCGGCGGAGAAGCTGCCCGGTTTTTCGTCGATCTCAGCGGCGCGGCGCTCGGCTGCTTCCCCGTCGGGGTCGAGCAGCAGCACCCGCACCGACGCCGCGCGCCGCCGGACATGAGTGCGCAACAACGAGTCGTTCATGCCGAGGAGGCCAAGCCCGCGCACGGCCAGCACGTCGATTTCGGTCGCTTCGCCAGCTCGTTGCTCGATCTCCGGACGGGCCCTGGACTGCGACGGGAACACGGCGAGGATCTCAGCCCGCCCGCTCGCGCCGAGGTGGTCAAGCCCGGCCGGGTGGACGGGTGCCAGGCCGAGCAGCATCCGCGCATCGTCAGGCATCTCGAGCCCGTCGGCGATCCGCTCGAACAGCTCCAGGGCGGTCACGGTCCGGCTGCCGCGAACGATCTCCGACACGCGCCCTTGCAACAGTCCGACGGCGACGGCGATCCGGCTTTGGCTCGCGCCGGTGTACCGCTGCACGGCTTGCAGCAATCCGCCAATGTCGCGCCCTTCAAGGGCGTCCCGCACATCGGTGCGTCGCCACGCCCAGTCCGGCAGCGCCAGCGGTCCGCCCCTGGGTTTCGGCTCGGCCATCTCACCATGGTACTTCTCAAGGTGAGATACCCGCTGGGGGATGGGTTCGGCACTTTCCGTAGTCGAACGTAAGGATCCATGACGGAGCCGACGTGGTACGAGCAAGCGGAAGGATCGCGGGCTCATGCGGCGCGCACCTCAGATCTGGCGTTGCGAGTGCACTCCGACCCGACTGCTTTGCTCCGGCGGACAGTTCATCGCTATGGGAAACGAGAGCTGGCAAACCCGTCTGCACAGTGGCTGATTCCCTGGTGCTCGGTCGACGATGACTACCCGGAGCGCCATGATCGCGACGAAGTCGCCGCAACCGGGTTCGCCGACGCCGGCTGGTGCGGCGGCTGCACCGGGCTGGACGTGCGATGACCAGGACGGCACCCCGACTCCGAAGCCGCGGTTACCAGCGCCGTCACTACTCCGATGACGAAACCGGCATCAACCCCTTGCACCTGTTCACCAGCTGGTTACGCCAAGAACCGGGCTTCGCTCGCCCAGCTCCTCCTCGGCCGTCGAAGCGAGTACGGCTGGCCTGCAAAGTCTGCCGCGCTACCGCATCGCCGACAGACAGCAAGTGCCGCGAGTGCGGCGAACGCTTCTAGCACACGGACAACGTTTGAGAAGGTGATCACCTGGTGCATCGAATACGGAGCCGCGACTGCGAAGTCCAAAGAGGACGCTTTTAACACATTGGCACTCACCAAAGAACCGCATCTGCTTCATGCCTCTCCTTCAGCGAGCCTCTCCCCCACCCTACGGGCGAACCCGCGCGCCGAGACCACCACGACGACGGCCAGCACGAGCACCCCGCCCGCCACGACTGGGAACCAGCTCGCGGGGCCTTCGGTCGGATACGGCACGACGTTGACGTAGACCGTGTAGCCGAGCAGGACCAGTGCGGCGAGCGGGAACGCCAGATGCCACCACGGCACCCGCATCCGCCGCCGTACGAACAGCAGCAGGATCGCGCCGAGCGTGGTGACCAGGTAGATCACCAAGAGGATCAGGGTGCCGATGGAACCGGCCCAGGCGAAGGTGTCGTCTGCGGTGGCGCCGAAGAACACCGCGCATACCAAGATGATCAGCGCTGCCGCGAGCGCGACCGCGGTTACGGCGACGGCTGGGGTGCCTTTGGCGGAGACCCGGCCGATGCCGCGTCCGTCGAAGGCGTCGCGGCCGAGGGCGAACAGCAGCCGTGAGCCGCCGACGACGCAGGCTAGGCAGCAGCCGAACGCGCTGATCGCGGCGCCGGCGCTGATGACGTCGCCGGCCCACGGGCCGACGAAGCGGCCGCCGAGGTCGCCCAGCAGCGACGGGGAATTGTGGAACGCGGTGGCGTCGCCGCCGAAGGCCGTCATCTCGACGGCAGTCACGAGGACGAAGTAGGCCCCGCCGAAGATGGCCGTGCCCAGGATCGCGCGCGGGATGTTGCGGCGCGGGTCGCGGGTTTCCTCGCCGAGCGTCGCGGCGGCCTCGAAACCCGCGAACGACAAGAATCCGAACACCGCGCCGAGGAAGATGCCGGAGACCCCGGTGTCCGGCACGAAAACCTGCAGCGTGAACCGGCCGCTGGGGGCGCCGCCCGCGACGAGCCGGACCAGGATGACCACGGTGACCAGCAAGATGAGGGCAATGGTCGCGCCCTCGACCGCGAGCAGCGTGCTGGTGCCGCGCCGGGCCGGGGCGACCGCGAGCAGCCAGCTGCCGATCAGCGCGACGGCGGTCAGCACGAACGGACCCCACGACGGCGGATGCGGCCAGATCCCGACCTGCGTCAGGAACGCCGTGCCCAGCACGCCCGCGGCGGAACTGGTGACCACGGCGCAGAAGGTGTACGTGCCGAGAAGGCCGATCCCGGACACCACGCCCGCTCGCGGCCCGAGGGTCGCGCCGACGAACGCGTAGACCGATCCGGCGTGCTGGTAGTGCCGGCAGAGCTGGACGAAGCCGTACGCGACCAGCAGCACGCCCGCCGCCGAGAGCAGGAACGCCAGCGGCACCGCCCGCCCGGCCGCCGCGGCTGTTTGCTGTGGGTTGATGTTCGCGGCCATGCTGGGTGCCATGAGCGCGACGGACAGCCCGACGGCCTGCCAGACTGACAGGGTGCGCCGTAATTCGGGACGATCTCCGGACACGGATGCCCTCCTTTCCCCGCGGAGTACACAGTGAACATCCGAGGCGGCGCGGACAGACAGCGCCGACCGGCTGAACCTCCCGTTCCCAGCGCGTAAGGAGCAAACCGTGTCCTCTCCCGTCGGACTCGACCGCGACCGGCTCGCGGAACTCGGCGCTGCCGCCGCCGGACGGATGGAGCAGGCGGGCGTCGAGCTCGTCGCGCTGAGTTTCGTCGACAACTCCGGGATTTCGCGGGTCAAGGCGGTGCCGGTGGCGAAGCTGGCGACGGTCGCGGCGTGGGGCGTCGGCGCGTCCAACTCGTTCGACTTCTTCCTCGGCACCGACAGCATCGCGAACGGCGAGTATTCCCTCGGCCCGGTCGGCGACCTGCGGCTGCACCCCGACCTCGACGCACTCACTGTCCTCGCCGCGCAACCCGGCTGGGCATGGGCCCCGGCGTGGCGCTACGACCAGGACGGACAGCCGCATCCACAAGACACGCGCGCTCTCGCCGCGACCGCCGCGGCCCAGCTCGCCGACCGCGGGCTGACCGCGCGGATGGCGTTCGAACTGGAGTGGATCGCGACCGACGCGGACGGGGTCCCGCTGCCCGGCCCGGCCTACGGATACGCCCGATTGAGCGCGAACCACGAGTATCTCCGCGCGATTGTGTCCGCTTTGGACAGTCAGGGCGTCGACGTGGAGCAGATCCACCCGGAATACGCGGCGGGTCAGTTCGAACTGTCGATCGCCGCGACGGATTCGGTACGCGCGGCCGATTTGGCAGTACTGACAAGGGAAACCGTGCGGACGGTGACCGCCGCGTATGGGCTGCGCGCGTCGTTCACGCCGAAGTTCGAACCCGGCGGCGTCGGCAATGGCGGGCACGTGCACCTGAGCCTTTGGGACGGCCAGCGGAACCTGTGCGCGGGCGGGACCGGAGCGTTCGGGCTGACCTCGACCGCGGAATCCTTCGGTGCGGGCATTTTCCGCCGGTTGCCGGCGTTGCTGGCCGTGGGCGCGCCTTCGGTGGTCAGTTATCTGCGGCTCGAACCGCACCACTGGGCAGGCGCGTTTACCGCGTGGGGACTGGAAAACCGCGAAGCACCGCTGCGCCTGATCCGCGGCGCGGCCGGACAGCGTGACACGGCCGCGAATCTGGAGGTGAAGTGCTTCGACCTCACCGCGAATCCGTATCTGGTAGTGGCTGGACTGCTTTTCGCCGGACAAGCGGGCATCGACGACGAAGCGCGTCTGCCGGAACCGGTCAGTGTGGACCCGGGCTCGCTCTCCCCTGCTGACGCCGCGGCGGCTGGCGTAACGCGCTTGCCGGAGTCGTTGTCGGCTGCTGTCGACGCGTTCGAGGCTGACGAGGCGCTGCGGGATGCGTTCGGACCCCAGCTGGCCACCACCCTGGCGGACGTGCGCCGCGCTGAGGTGGCCGAGCTGGGATCGCTGGAGCCGGCGGAGTTGTGCCGGGCACTGCGTTTCCTGCACTGAACCCGCTCAACGAAGCAAGGCCGCCACCCGGGACTGCAACTCCGGCAGCATCGCGTACAGCTTGTCGCCCGGGCAGTCCGTGTTGTAGAAGTCGCGGTGTCCCTTGATTTCCTTCACCGGGATGCCGTACTGGCGGCACACGTACGCCACGAACACCACCAGCGAATCGAACTGCGCCTTCGGCGGGGCGACCTGCATGTAGGTGCCCTCGTTCTCGATGCCGATCGCGTTGTCGTTCTGGCCGGGGCAATGCGCGGCGCGGACGATCTTCGTGCCGCTGCGCAACGCGTCCAGGCTGCCGTGGCGGCCCTCGAGCCGGTAGCCGCCGCGGGAGACCGTGAAGTGCTGGCCGGTATCGGACCAGCCGTTGTTGTCGATGTGGTCAGCCTGGTCGTCGCGCGCGACCTGGAACGCGTGCTCGAGCGAGTAATCGGTGCTGTTGGGGCAGTCGATGTGGTGGATGAGCACGCGGTTGGCCGGATGGTCGAGCGTGGTGAGCGGGTCCGCGGGCGGACGCGCACCCCATTCCGCGCAGCTGTAGATCCGCGGCGCGGCCGCGGCGTTCGCGAGGCCGGGCAGCACGAGCCCCGCTGCCGCGGCAGCGCTCACGCCGGCCGCCCCGCGCAGGAACGTCCTCCGGGGAACTTGTCCGATGTCGAAAGCCATGCGCCGCACTGTGCGCGGACGGCATACACGATACGTACAACTGGCCGGCTCACGCGCGCAGATCAAGCTCCGCGGGGAACGGTTCGGCCAGCTCGAGCACTCCGCCCTCGCTCTTCGCGTGCGGCAGGTAGTCGCCGTCGGAAAGCGCGTACACGGTGGCGGCTTCCTGCTCCGGGTCGACGAGCAGGTAGTACGGGATGAGGGCTTCGGCGTAGAGGGCTTTCTTGAAGATCCGGTCCTGCACCCTGGTGGAAGGGGATTCGATTTCCGCTACCAGCAGCACTTGCTTCTCGGTGAGGCTGACCCCTTCGAGGCCGGGTGCCGTACTGACGACAAGATCGGGGATCAGCAGCCGGTCGTTCCGGTTGCCCAGGACGAGATTGGCTCCGGGAAGCACTTCATAGCGGGGGGCGGCTCCAGGGCTCAGCTGTCCCCACAACCGGCCGACCAGCCTCTGGTGCTCGAGCCTCGCCAGTGGGCTCACGTGCAACACCCCGTCGACAAGCTCGACGACGTTGCGCGCCCGTTCCTCGTCAGGCAGCTCGAGAACGCTCTCCACCGTCCAGCCGCCGGGCGGAGCGGTGACTCGGAACTCAAGGCCCGTCGGTGTTGCCAACACGGGTCACCTCCGCCTGCGCTCGGTCTTTCGTGCCGGGTCCAGTCTGCCATGATCTTCGTTCTCCCTCTCGGTTCTTATGCATACCGAGAGAGTACGAACGACCACCGACAGTTTCCGGCGCTCGATCCGAGATCAGGCCGGAGCGACCGCCTCGCGCACGCCCCGCGCCAGCTCCGAAGCCAGCTTCGCCACGCCGTCCGGACCGTCGGCCGCAGCCGTGACCAGCGCGGATCCGACGATCACCGCGTCCGCGAACCCGGCCACCTGCGCGGCCTGTTCCCGCGAACGAACCCCGAGCCCCACGCCGATCGGCAGCTCCGTGTGCTCCCGGGTCCGGCGCACCAGGTCCTCCGCGTGCACGCCCACCGCGTCGCGGGCTCCGGTCACGCCCATCACCGCGGTCGCGTACACGAAGCCCGACGAGGCCGCCGTGGTCTTCGCCAGGCGCTCGTCCGACGACGACGGCGCGACCAGGAAGATCCGGTCCAAGCCGTGTTCCGAAGACGCGGCCATCCATTCGTCGGCCTCGTCCGGGATCAGGTCCGGGGTGATCAGCCCCAGGCCGCCGGCCGACGCCAGATCGCGCGCGAACGCGTCGACCCCGTACCGGTGCACCGGGTTCCAGTACGTCATCACCACCGCGCGACCGCCGCGTGCGGAGACCGATTCCACGACCTCGAACAGCTGCTTCAGCCGGAACCCGCTCGCGAGCGCCGACTCGGCGGCCGCCTGGATGGTGGGGCCGTCCATGACCGGGTCGGAGTACGGGACGCCGACCTCGACCAGGTCCGCGCCGCCGTCGAGCGTCGCGGCCAGCAGGTCTTTCGAACCGTCCACGGACGGGAATCCGGCGGGCAGGTAGCCGACCAGCGCGGCCCGGTGTTCCGCCCGCGTCGCCGCGAACAGCTCGTCGAGGCCGCTCACTTGTCCTCCCCGTCCACGAGCCCGAACCACCGGGCCGCGGTGTCCATGTCCTTGTCGCCCCGGCCGGACAGGTTGACCACGATCAGCCCGTCCGGGCCCAGCTCGCGGCCCAGGTCCAGGGCGCCGGCGAGCGCGTGCGCCGATTCGATCGCCGGGATGATGCCCTCGGTGCGCGACAGCAGCCGGAAGGCGTCCATCGCGGCCGCGTCGGTGACCGGGCGGTACTCGGCGCGGCCGGAGTCCTTGAGCCACGCGTGTTCCGGGCCGACACCCGGATAGTCGAGCCCGGCGGAGATCGAATGCGATTCGACCGTCTGGCCGTCCTCGTCCTGCAGCAGGTACGACATCGCGCCGTGCAGGTTGCCCGGGCTGCCCTTGGTGAGCGTCGCGCCGTGCCGGTTGCCCTCGATGCCCTCGCCGCCCGGCTCCAGGCCGACCAGCCGCACCGACGGGTCGTCGTAGAAACCGGAGAAGATGCCGATCGCGTTGGACCCGCCGCCGACGCACGCCGCGACGACGTCCGGCAGCCGGCCCGCCTTCTCCAGGATCTGGGCCCGCGCCTCCTCGCCGATGACGTGGTGGAAATTGCGCACCATCATCGGGAACGGCGACGGACCGGCGGCGGTGCCGAAGAGGTAGTGCGTGGTGTCGGCGTTGGTGACCCAGTCGCGCAGCGCCTCGTTGATCGCGTCCTTCAGCGTCCGCGATCCGGTTTTCACCGGCACGACCTCGGCGCCGAGCAGCTTCATCCGCGCGACGTTCAGCGACTGCCGCTCGGTGTCGACCTCGCCCATGTACACGACGCAGTCGAGGCCGAGCAGCGCGCACGCGGTGGCCGTGGCGACGCCGTGCTGGCCCGCGCCGGTCTCCGCGATGACGCGCTTCTTGCCCATCCGGACGGTGAGCAGCGCCTGACCCAGCACGTTGTTGATCTTGTGCGAACCGGTGTGGTTGAGGTCCTCGCGCTTGAGGAACACCCGCGCGCCGCCGGCGTGCTCGCCGAACCGCTTGGCCTCCGTCAGCAGCGACGGACGGCCCGCGTACTCGATGAGCAGCCGGTTCAGCTCGCCGGTGAACACCGGGTCGTGGCGGGCCTTCTCGTACTCCGCCGCGACCTCGTCGACCACGCCGATCAGGGCTTCCGGCATGAACCGGCCGCCGTACGGGCCGTAGTAGCCGCGTTCGTCCGGGTCGTGCTTGCCGCGTTCGGTCACCGCGAAGGCCTCGGGCAGGCGGGGTGGGAACCGGCGGTGACGAGCTTGACGACCGCGCCCTTCGGGTCGCCGGAGGCCACCAGGCCCTCGCCGACGAGCACCGCGTCCGCGCCGTGCCCGGCGTAGGACATCAGGTCGCCGGGGCCGCGGACGCCGGACTCGGCGACCTTGAACACGTCCATCGGCAGGCCGGGCGCGAGGCGGGAGAACACGTCGCGGTCCACTTCGAGCGTGTGCAGGTTGCGCGCGTTGACGCCGATCACCTTGGCACCGGCTTCGAGCGCGCGGTCGGCCTCCTCGGCGTTGTGGATCTCCACGAGCGCGGTCATGCCGAGCGATTCGACGCGGTCGAGCAGCGCGGCGAGCGCGTTCTGCTCCAGCGCGGCGACGATCAGCAGCACCATGTCCGCGCCGTGCAGCCGGGCCTCGTGCACCTGGTACGGGCTGACGATGAAGTCCTTGCGCAGCACGGGAATGTCGACGGCGGCGCGCACCGCGTCGAGGTCGGCGAGCGAGCCGCCGAAGCGGCGCTGCTCGGTGAGCACGCTGATCACGCGCGCGCCGGCGTCCTCGTAGTCGCGGGCCAGCGCGGCCGGGTCGGGAATCGCGGCCAGGTCGCCCTTCGACGGACTGCGCCGCTTCACCTCGGCGATGACGCCGATGCCGGATTCGCGCAGCGCCGCCATCACGTCACGCGGCGGGGCGGCCTTGGCCGCCCGGGCCTTCAGCTCGTCGAACGGCAGCGCGGATTCCCGCTGCGCGAGATCCTCGCGCACGCCGGCGACGATGTCTTCGAGCACGCTCATCGGACGCCCCTACCCGCTGCCGCACTCCTGGGTCCACTCGCAAGCTCGCTCACAAAAACCTTCCCCTTCCCGCCGAAATGATGCTAACCCCCGCTCGTTCGCCGACCGGTTCCGGGTTGCTCAGCGGCGCGGATCCCCGCCGTCGGTCGGGTCGTCCCCCTCGGACAGCGCCTCCCACAGCTCGGTGTCCGGATCCTTCCGCGCGGCCTTGGCTCCCGGAGCGGCGTAACGCGCCCCGAGCTTGCGCGCGGCTCCCGCCCACTTGATCGCTGCCAACCCGCCGAGCGCGACGAGAATTCCGCCGAGCGCCGCGATCAGGTGGCCGAGCACGATTTCCGTGCCGGGCAGCCCGGGCGCGAATCCGCCGAACTTGATCCCGTCCACCCCGCTCCAGACGCCCGCCGCACCGGCGAGCACCAGCACGATCCCGAGCACGCGGCGCAGCCAGCCGCCGGTCGCGACGGCCCCGGCGACGCCCGCGAGCGCGAGGAGCGCGAGCGGCACGAGCGCGGTGGCGCGCTGTTCGCCGGGTTCGGTGTACAGCACGGTGCCGCGCACGCCCTCGTCGCGGAATTCGGCGAACCACACCATCCGGGAGGATCCCCAAAGGGCCAGCGCGCCGAGCAGGAGGGCGAGGATGATCGTCCACAGTGGACGTTTCGCTTTCCCGCTTCCGGCGGGCTGGGCTTCGGCAGCCCCGGCCCCGCCCCGCGGTTCCGCCTCCTCGGGCCGCTCAGACACCGGCCGCGTCCTCAGCCGGGTCCAGCTCCCCCGCGGGGACCATCGTGCCCGCCGCGGCGATCGCGGACAGCACCGTGCGGGCCTTGTTGAGCGATTCGGTGTCCTCGTAGTCCGGAACTGAATCCGCGACCACGCCGCCGCCCGCCTGCACGTACGCGGTGCCGTCGCGCATCAGCGCCGTGCGGATGGCGATCGCCGTGTCCGCGTCGCCGGCGAAGTCCAGGTACCCGACCACGCCGCCGTACAGCGCGCGGCGCACCGGTTCCAGCTCCTCGATCAGCTGCATCGCCCGCACTTTGGGCGCGCCGGAAAGGGTGCCCGCCGGGAAGCAGGCCGCGACCGCGTCGAACGCCGTGGCGTCGTCCTTCAGCTCGCCGGTCACCGTGGACACGATGTGCATGACGTGGCTGTAGCGCTCGATCTGGAAGAAGTCGACCACGTGCACCGTGCCCGGTTTGCAGACCTTGCCGAGGTCGTTGCGGCCGAGGTCGACGAGCATCAGGTGCTCGGCGCGTTCCTTCTCGTCCGCGAGCAGGTCCTTGGCCAGCTGCGCGTCCTCCTCCGGGTCCGCGCCGCGCCAGCGGGTGCCCGCGATCGGATGCGTGGTGGCGCGGCCGTCCCGGACGGTCACCAGCGATTCCGGGCTGGACCCGACGATGTCGAAGCCCTCCAGCCGCAGCAGGTACATGTACGGGCTCGGGTTGGAGGTGCGGAGCACGCGGTACACGTCGAGCGCGTCGGCCCCGGTCTCGATCTCGAATCGTTGCGACGGCACGACCTGGAACGCTTCGCCGGCCTTGATCGCCTCGACCGCCTTGTCGACGGCCGCGTGGAAGTCTTCCTTGCTGCGGTGGCGGCGGAATTCCGGCGCGGGCCGGTCGAACGTCGCGACCGTCGGCGGCGCGGGCACCCGCAGCTGCTCGGTCATCGCGGACAGCCGGGCCAGCGCGTCGTCGTACGCGGCGTCCACGCGTTCGGCCGAGTCGTCCCAGTTGACCGCGTTGGCGATCAGCGTGACAGTGCCCTCGTGGTGGTCGAACGCGGCGAGATCGGTGGCGAGCAGCATGGTCAGCTCCGGGATGTCGAGATCCCGTTCGGCCAGCTCGGGCAGCTTTTCCAGCCAGCGCACCGAGTCGTAGCCGAGGTAGCCGACCATGCCGCCGGTCAGCGGGGGCAGGCCGGGCAGCGGTTCGGTGTGCAGCGCCTCGACGGTCGCGCGCAGCACCTGCAGCGGGTCGCCCTCGACGGGCAGGTTGTCCGGCGGGGTGCCGGTCCAGACCGCCTTGCCGTCGCGGACGGTCAGCGCGGCCGGGCTGCGCACGCCGACGAACGACCAGCGCGACCACGATTTCCCGTTCTCGGCCGATTCGAAGAGGAACGTGCCGGGCCGGTCGGCGGCGAGCTTCCGGTAAATCCCCAGCGGGGTCTCGCCGTCGGCGAGCACCCGGCGCACCACGGGGATCACGCGGCGGCTCTCGGCCAGCGCGCGGAAGTCGTCGCGGGACGGGCTGACCGGGCCGGGCCCGGCCGTGGACGTGGCTGCTGAGCTGACCATGCGCCTCATTGTGCCGCTACGGCCGCGTCCGCCGGTCAGCGGGCTCTCAATTCAATGACTGTTGAATTCGAGGCGGCGACCGGTCAAGATGGTCCGGTGAGCACCGAAGACACTACCGCGCGCCGCCGCGGCCGCCGCCCTGCTGGTCAGGACACCCGCGCGGTGCTGATCGACGCCGCCCGCGCGGTGTTCGCCGAGAACGGCTACGAACGCGCGACGGTCCGTTCGATCGCCGCACGCGCCGGGGTCGACGCGGCCATGGTCAACCACTGGTTCGGCGGCAAGGAGGGCCTGTTCGCGCAAGCGGTGCTGAAGCTGCCGTTCGAGCCGGACGAACTGGTCACGATCCTGCGCGACGGCCCGGTCGAGGAGCTGGGCGCCCGGATCGCGCACACCTTCCTGACCCGCTGGGACGGCGTCGGCGGCGACACGTTCCAGGCGCTGATCCGCAGCATCGCCGGGCACGAGGCGGCCAGCAACGTGCTCCGCGACTTCTTCTCGCAGTTTTTCACCGGACTGCTGAGCGACCTCGGCGGAGACCGGCGGGAACTGCGGGTCGCGTTGTGCGCTTCGCAGGGGGGGGGGGTGGGGGTGATCCGGTACGTGGCGCGGTTTCCGCCGATGGCGTCGGCGGGGGGGGGCACGCTGGGCGC
>NZ_JACJHR010000114.1 GCF_014174495.1 Amycolatopsis echigonensis | reverse complement strand
GCAGGGAGGCTTCGTATCGGGGTGTGGGGGAGGGGCTGGGTGCCTCGATTGTTGGGTGCGTCGGTGGTGGTTTGAGGGGCGGGGGTGCGCGGGTGGGGTAGGGGGTGTGGGGGTTCGCGATGTCGGGTTAGCGCTTCGTGGCATTGGGTGAGTCGCGCCGGTTGGGCCGGTCTGTGAAGGGGTCCTTCACGGGCTGCGGAGGTCCGTGAGGGGGACCTTGAGGGATTCGCGGTCAGCGGGTGGGTGCGGGGATGTTCAGGGATTGGGTGCCCAGGCCGGTGGGGCCGGGCTGGAAGCGGCGGGGTTCTGTGCCTAGCGGGATGGGCGGGGTGCCAGTGCAGCCTGGGTGCTGCGGTGCGGCGGCGAGGGGGTTCTCGGCGTCGTTCGGCTTGAGGTGGGCTGGTCCGGCTCGGACTCCGAGCCGGTCCAGTTCCGCGTCTTTGTACCGGTCGCATTCGCGGTGCCAGTGGGCGATGCCGGTCATGAAGTTCTTCAGCAGGTCGGCGTAGCCGGTGAGGGCCGCGCGGGTCTTCGGGTCCAAGCCGTAGTCGGCGAAGAGGCTGGGCAGGCCGACGTCTACCGTGTGGCGGAACTCCGTCAGCCTTGCTTTCGCCAGGTCGGCGACGATACGCAGGGCTCGATCTTGTTCCACGTCCAGGAACGATCGTACGACCAGCACCGCGTTGTGCAGTTCGCCTTCGTATTCTATTTCCTTGCGGTAGGAGAACAAATCGTTGACCAGCCAGGCGTAATCGGCGGCGGAGTCCTCCAGCGATTCGATGACTCGGTTCCGCTGGATTTCCGCGGGCACGGCGCGGCTGTTGGCGATCCGGCAGAGGCTTGTCACCAGGTCGGAACCGAAGGCTTGGCGGCGCATTTCCCCGTAATCGATGGGGTCCGGGATGCGGTTCTGGGCCTGGTTGGCCAGTTCCCACACCCAGGCGTCGATCATGGTTTCGACCGTGCCGCGGAACGTTTGGCGTTCGGTGGGGTTCAGTGGTCCGGTGGTGCGTTGCCACAGGTCGGCCAAGCCGGTTTCCAAGGCGGTCAGCGGTGGCGGCGCGGGTTCGCCGTCCGTCGGCATGAAGAGTTTGAGGCGTTCGGTGGCGAGCCTGGCGGCGGGCAGGTCGTGTCGGAAGACTGCCGGGTAGTAGTCGTCGGCGTAGGTGCCCCAGGTGAGCCAGTCGGTGGTGAGGGACAGTTGCTCCGGGGGTGCGTCGGGGCAAATTCCTGCGGCGGCCAAAGGTATGTTGGACGCGCGCAGGCGGGCGGTGTCCCAGACCCGTTCGGACAGGATGCCTATGCGCCGGGGCCACTCGGCGATTTTCTTTCGTTCCGCGGCTAAATGCGGGCTGAGTCGCAAAGGGAATGGCAGGGGCAGAGTGGGCAGAGCGACTGGGCCTACTTGTTCGTAAGGCTGGTGCGAGAAAGCTCGTGCGCGTTGGGGTGCGGTGGTGGCGACGGAGCGGAAGATCCGGGCGGCGGAGGTGCCCAGTCCGGACGGGCCGCCTAGCAACTCTGGGCCACCGCGGGCGTCGAGGGCGCCTTTGTTCATGTAGCGGCTCGAGCGCAGGTGCCATTCGTGCCCGCCGGATTGCCAGTCTTGCAGGCCTTTGACGTACGCGAAGGTTTCGGCTCGTCCGGCTGGGTGCACGCCGTGTTCGTCGAAGAGGGCGGGGACTTCGGTCAGGGCGGTGTGTTCGAATTGGTGCAGGCGCGAGGTCAGCAGGTCGTTGACGGCGTCTGCGGCTTCTTGGGTGGTGCAGCCTAGAAATTTCTCAAAGACCAGGACGCTGTTGGATAGTTCGCCTTCGTCTTCGACTTCGCGCTGGTAGGAGAACAAGTCGTTGCGCAGGTGTACGGCGTCGGCGAAGCAGTCGCGCAGGACTTCCATCGGGCGTTTCGCGGCGATTTCGTCTGGGACTTCGGCGTTCAGCGAGTGTTCGATGAGATTCGCTGACCAGGGTGCACCGCCGACCTTGCGGCGCATGGCGATGTATTCGATCGGGTTCGCGATCCGGCTCTCGTTGATGTTCGCCAGTTCCCACAACGATTCGTCGAGCAGGTTGCGCGTGCTTGCCCGGAAACGTCGTCGCCAGCCGGCGGACCGGTCGGGAACGGTGCGGTTCCACAGATCGGCCAGGCCCCGTTCGACCGGGTTTTCCGGGGTTTCGGTGATTTCGCCTTCGGCGGGCATGAAGCGAGCGATCCGGTCAAGGTAAGCGCGTGCGCGTTCGATTTCGCCGGTGCGTTTGAACAGTTCGAGAAAGTGATCGTCGAAGTAGAAGACCCAGACGTACCAGTCGGTGACGAGATCGAGTTCCCGCGCGGCGGCGTCGGGATGGGTGTAGGAGCACAGCAGCGCGTAGTCATGGGAATCGAGGTCGTGCTCGTTCCAGATGACGGTGCCGTGCTGAGGCACGTCGATCATGTCCATCGTGTATGCCCACGCCTTGCTGTGCTTCCGCGCGCCCTCCAGGTGCGGGTTCAGCCGGGCCGGGTACGACAGATAGAACTCGGGCAGGACGAACGGCTGCACGCGTGCTCCCTTGCCTTCGCGGGTACCGACTCCACGAGGCAAACAGACCCGCCCGGCGCGGCGAAAGCCCTGCCACTCCGCCGATTCGGCGGATCGCCCGTGCGGACCAGCGCGGTTCGCCGCGGGGTCTCCGGTGCGTGCTGGCGCGTCGCTCGTCGGTGGACGGCGAGCCGACATCCGGGTGCGAGGTGACAGCGGCGATTGTCCGCCGGACAGTTTCTTGCAACGTGTGCAAATCGGAGTATTCTCGGGTTTTCACACGATGGCAAAGCGGCCGGGGCCGGCCACCTCTTCGACAAGCTCAGCGGCCGCGCTGGCCGTTGTGTCCGGGCAGGGGAGCCGGGAGCGGGCCGTGGCGCTGTCCCGTCCTAGGAGTGACGCTTATGTCGCCTGGTCCCCTCGCTTTCCGTTCTCGCTCCGGCCCGAGACGGCGCGGCGCGCTGGTCGCTGCTGTCGTGCTCGGCGCCGCCGTCGCGGCTGCGCTGCCGACGGGCATCGCCGCCGCGGCGACGACCTCCAGCGGAGTGCTTTACCGGCCCAGCACCGCCGCCGGCTCCACTGAGGACGCGAGCTATCCGCGTGTCATCCGCCTCGCGCACAACGGCGGCGCGAACGGCACCCTGCTGGCCACGTTCTCCCATTCCGGCACCGGGGTCGGGAAGGCGAACTTCCCGATCTACCGCTCGACCGACAACGGCGTCACCTGGACGTCCTCGCCGATCAGCACGGTCACCGACACTCAGCACGGCTGGGATCTCGACGGCCCGACGCTCTACGAACTGCCGAGCGCGCAAGGATCGCTGCCCGCCGGCACGCTGCTCGCCGCGGGGACGGCCTGGAACCACGGCGACTACACGCAGCAGGCGGTCGAAGTCTTCGCCTCTACCGATCAGGGCGCGAGCTGGACTTACCGCAGTTCGTGCGCGGCCGAATCCGGGATGGCGAACACGATCGGCCACGGCATCTGGGAGCCGGAGTTCGCCACCACCAGCCACGGGCTCATCTGCTACTTCTCTGACGAACGCCCGTCGGTGAACAACTACGCCCAGGTGCTCGCGCACGCCGTCTCCACCGACGGCGGTCTGACGTGGGGCAACGAGGTCTACGACGTCGCTCTGCAGAACGGGGTCGACCGGCCCGGGATGGCGACTGTCGTCCCGTTGCCCAACGGGACCTACGCGATGACCTACGAGGACTGCAAAGCCGGTGCCGACCCGGACCAGGCCTGCGACGTCTACTTGAAGACGTCTCCCGACGCCGAATCGTGGAATCCCGGCAGCCTCGGCACCCGGATAGAGACCGCCGACCACCGGTTCCTGCTGCACACGCCATACCTGACCTGGTCACCGGCGGGCGGCTCGAACGGAACGCTCATCGCGTCCGGACAGCGGGTCGTCGCGGGCACGGACGGTTCGCTGGCGATTCAGCCGGAGGACGGGCATGTGCTGTTCGTGAACCGGAACCTCGGATCGGGTGCCTGGCAGGAGATCACCACACCGGTGACGACCGCGCCGACCGGCGGCTACGACGCGGGCGAGACAGCCTGCGCCGGATACAGCTCGCCGCTCCTCGGCGCGGCCTCCGGCAACACCTTCCTGATGCTCGCGGGCACGCATTTGTCGACCGGCAAATGCGAAACCGACTTCGGCACGGCGACGCTGCCGAACGCGCAGGGCCAGATCACCGGCCCCGGCACCACCGGCAAATGCGTCGACGTCAACACCAATACCTCGGTCAACGGCAACGCGGTGCAGCTGTACACCTGCGGCATCGCGACCGGACAGCAGTGGTCGCTGGAAACCGACGGCACGATCCGCGCTTTCGACAAATGCCTCAACATCGTCGGCGGCGGCACCGCCAATTCGTCCAAAGTGGAGCTTCGCGACTGTCTGGGCGCGCCCTCGCAGCAGTGGCAGGCTCGTGCGGACGGGTCGATCTACAACCCGCAGTCGGGTCGCTGCCTCGATGATCCGCAGGCGCAGACCGCGGACGGTACGCAGCTGCAGATCTATGACTGCAACGGCCTGTTCACCCAGGTCTGGCATGTCCCGGCCTGATCAGGGCCCTGTGCTGAGCAGAAAAGGGCGGCCAGCTCACTCGAGCTGGCCGCCCTTTCCGTGATGCTCAGTCCCGCGCGCCTCGCCGGTTCAGCTCTTCCACCACCGCCGCGTCCACGAACGTCCGCGCGGCCACCTTGCCGTCCATCTCCAGCCACAGGTGCAGTCGCGCCGGACCGCCGGGAGCTGGGACCGTCAGCGGGAACGCGTCACTGAGCCGGAACGGTTTCGCTTGCGCGGAAACAGAATCCGCCGGAGACGACGGAAGGCTGCGGGAGCCCGACGCGCCCCACGCGGCGTGCAAGGTTCCCGCGATCGGCTCCTGGCCGGTGTGTGACACGTGCACGTCCAGGGTCAGCGGTGCTACGGGGACTGGCAGGTCGGCACCCGCGTGCGCGGGCACCAGGTCGACCACCAGGGTCGTCGCGGCGAAAGCGTCGGCCGGGTTCAGCCCGCCCCAGTCCTTCGGCCGCCGGTGGGCGTCCAGCAGGCCGGCCATTTCGTGTTCCACGTCGGTCAGCTCGGTGTAGATATAGCCGGAAAACCGGTCGTGCCGTCGGATTTCCTGGGTCTGCCAGCGGACGTGCCACGCCCGCTCCAGGCTGGTGAACCCGGCGCCGTACTCGCTGTTCAGCACCGGTACGCCGGAACGCGGGAAGTCGGCCGAACCGTAGAACGATTTGTCGACCAGGAAGTCCGGCCGGAGCTTGACCTCGAATGACTCCCGCTCGCCGGACGCCAGCGCGGCGAGGTTTTCCGCCCACGTACGCGGGTTCTCGTCGTAGTAGTGCCAGTCGACCAGGTCGGTCTTGACGTGTGCCCAGCCGGAGTTCTCCACGATCGGCCGCGTGTCGTCGAGCGAACGCATCAGGTCGTAGGCGTGCTCGGCCGCGGCGGCGCGCTCCGGGCTGCCCGGGATGTCCCAGTCCAGGCCCCATTCTTCGTTGTACAGGCCCCAGATCACGATCGACGGATGGTTGCCGTCGCGCCGGACCAGGTCGGGCAGTTGCGCCTCGAACGCCTCGGCGGCGGCCGGGCTGAACCGGCTCGGGCCCGGCGGTTCGGCCCAGATCAGCATCCCGGTCCGGTCCGCGTGGTCGAGCCACCGCGGTTCCTCGGCCTTGAGATGCTTGCGCACCAGCGAGAAACCGAGTTCCCGCGCCAGGTCGAGGTCGCGGATCAGAGCTTCGTCGTCCGGCGCGGTGAGCCCGGACTCCGGCCAGTAGCCCTGGTCGAGCACGCCGCGCACGTACAGCCGTTCCCCGTTGAGATACAACGCCTCGCCGCGCGTCTCGATCCGGCGCAGCCCGCCAGTCACGGTCAGCCGGTCGGCGCCGTCGCCTTCGCCCACGGTCAGCGCGATGGAGTAGAGGTACGGCGATTCAGGGCTCCACAATTGCGGAGACGGAACGTCCAGACGACCGGAGAACCGCCCGTCCCGCACCGAAAGAACGGTCTCGTGGCCGTCAAGGAGCGCGACTACGGCTGCGCTGTCCGGAGCGTCCCCGGCGAGTTCGCCGGCGATGTCGAAGCCAGTCAGAGAATCCCCGCGCACGGACACCTCGGCGGCGTACGTGCGGCCGCGGGCTTCGAGCCAGACGCTCTGCCAGATGCCGGACGTCGGCGTGAACGACACGCCGTCGTAGTCGTCCCGGGGGATCGAACGCTGTTTGCCGTGCGGGATTTCGCGTTTGTCCGCCGGTGCCTCGACCTCGACGGTCAGCTCGGCGGGGCGGCCCGGCTCCAGCACGTCGGTGACGTCGAACTCGAATGAGCTGTGCCCGCCGACGTGCGAGCCGACGGCCACCCCGTCGATCGAGACGACCGCTCGGTGATGCACCGCGCCGAAGCACAGCATCACTCGCTGTCCCGTCCATTCCGGCGGAACCGTGATCGAGCGCGCGTAGACCGCGTGTTCCAGCCAGGTCCGCTGCACGCCCGAGGCCGGGGACTCCCAAGCGAACGGGACGACAATCGATTCAGGCGCGCCGTCGGCCGCGGTGAACCGCCAGCGGCCGTTGAGGCTCAGCCACCGCGCGGACCGGTCCCGGTCCGGACGCGGATAGCCCGGCCGGGGGACCGCCTCCGCGGCGATCGGATCGGCGGCGTTCTCGGCAATCGTCATGTGTGTCAGCCCTTTACGCTTCCGGCGAGGATGCCGTTGATGAAGTGCTTCTGCAGCACGATGAACAGGATCAGCAGCGGGACGAGCGCGATCGACGCGGCGGCGAGCAGTTCGCCGGTGATGGTTGCGTAATCGGACCCCACCCGGTTGCCCGAGATGTTCTGGGCGAGTGTCGAGAGGACTACCTGGAGGGTGGCCATCCGGCTGGAACTGGCCGTGACCACCGGCCAGACGAAATCGTTGTAGATGTTCATGATCGTCAGCACGCCGAGCCCGGCGAGGCCCGGCCGGATCGCCGGGACCACCACCCGCCAGAAGATGCCGAACTCGCCGCAGCCGTCGACGCGGGCGGCGTCGAGCAGTTCGTCCGGCACCGCCGCGATCACCTGGCGCATCCAGAAGATCGCGAACGCGTCGACCGAACCGGGCAGGATCAGCGCCTGGTAGGTGTTGACCCAGCCGAGTTCCTTCATCTCCAGCAGCAGCGGGATGACGAGCACGATCGTCGGCAGCATCAGGGTGAGCAGCACGGCGCCGAAGATCAGGTTCCGGCCGGCGAACCGGTATTTCGCGAACGCGTAGGCCGCAAGCGGCGCGCAGAACATCGTGATCGCGCCCTTCGCCACGAGCACGATGCCGGTGTTGAGGAACCCGCTGCCGATCGGGACGTCCTGGAACATCCCGCGGAAATTGTCGAGCGTGAAGGTCGCCGGGTCGAACCCGAGCGGGTGCCGGATGATCTCGCCCGCCGGTTTGAACGACGACAGGATCGCCCACGCCACCGGCGCGAGCAGGGCGACGGTCAGCACGATCAGGAACGCGTGCGAGCCGAGCAGCGGCCGGGGCCCGGTCCGCCGTTCGCGGACGCCGAGGGTGGTCATGTCAGTCCTCCGCTCGGAGCAGCCGGACGAAAAGCAGTGACACCGCCATCACGACGATCACCAGCAGGAACGAGTTCGCCGCCCCAGTGCCGAGATCCGCGCGGGTGATGTGGTTGTAGAGATAGAGCCCGGCCGTGGTGGTCGAGTTGTACGGCCCGCCTTTCGTCGCCACGTACGGCTCGGCGAACATCTGGAACACCGCCAGGGTCTGCAGGACGAGGCTGAACATCAGCGACCGGCGCAGCAGCGGAACGGTGATCGTCCACAGTTGCCGCACCCGGCCCGCCCCGTCGAGCGAGGCGGCCTCGTACAGGCCTCGGTCGATCTGCTGGAGTCCGGAAAGGACGATCAGCACCACGAACCCGGTGGTCTTCCAGAGAAACAGCAGCGCGAGCGTCGGTTTCGCCCACTCACTCGTGACGAGCCAGCCGACCGGCGGCAGCCCGACCGCACCGAGTATCGCGTTCACCGCGCCGTTGTTCTGGTCGAACAGCACGATCCAGATCTGCGCGACCGCGACCAGCGGCGTCACGAACGGCACGACGAAGGCCACCCGGTAGAACCCGCGCAGCCGTTTGATCGCGTTGAGCAGCACCGCCACGACCACCGCCAGCACCATCTGCGCCGGGACGATCAGCAGCCACAGCACCCCGGAATTGCCCAGCGACGACCAGAATCCGCTGCTGGTCAGCAGATACCGGTAGTTGTCGAGGCCGATCCAGCGCGCGGCGCCGGACCCGTGCCAGTCGGTGAAACTCAGGCGCAGCGTGAAGAACAGCGGATAGACGCTGAACGCCAGGAACACCAGCACGAACGGCAGCACGAACAGATACGGCGCGAAGCGGCGGCGCCAGGGCAGGGTGCGCCGCCGACGGCGTGGTGTCCGGGAACTCGGCTTGGCTGCCGGAGGCGGTTCCCGGAACACCTTCGCCGCGGCGGTCGCGGAACGAGTGGTCATTTGCGGTCAATCAGGTTGGTTTGGATGTCCTGGCCCGCCTTGTCGATCACCTGCTGCGGGGTGAGCGTGCCGTCCAGCATCTTCTGCAGGTCGGTGCCGAGGTAATCGACCGCGCCGGACCACCAGGCCGGGATCGGCGCTCCGCCGGGGATTTCCCGGCCCGCTTCGACGGCGGTCTTCCAGACGTCCTGGCCGCCCATCGCGTCGATCGGCCGGAACAGCGGTTTCGCCGGATCGGCGGCGGGCTGGTAGGCCGGGATCGAGGTGTTCAAGCCGCCCGGGTAGACCGCGTTCGGGCCGTAGACGCCGGTGTAACCGGCCTGGTCGAACATCAGGAAGCGGTAGAACAGCCAGGCCAGCTTCGGGTTCTTGGCGTCCTTGGGGATGACGAACGACGAGCCGCCCATCGCGCCGCTGCGCGCGCCGCCCGCGGTCCACGCCGGCAGCGGCATCGCCCGCCAGTCGCCCTTGGTCGCGGTCAGCTGCTGCTGCGGGGCGAAGTCGAACCAGATCGCCCACGGGTAGAAGACCTCGTTGGCCGAGTCCAGCGCGCTGACGTCGGTGGGCTTGAGGTACTCCGCACGGGTGCCGAGCCCTTCCTTGCGCACGGTGTCCAGCCAGCTCAGGACCTGGTGGTACTGCGGGGAATTCAGCCGCAACGCGCCGTTCGGGCCGGCCAGGCCGGTGCCCAGCTGGCTGGCGAACATCTCGAGCTGGAGCTGGCTGTTGAAGGCGTCCTGCTCCAGGTGGATCGGTTTCGCGCCGGGCTTGAACTGCTGGTACTTCTTCGCCGCGGCGAGCAAGTCGTCGTAGGTCTTGATGCCGTTCGGGTCGATTCCGGCGGCGCTCAGCGCCTTCGCGTTGTAGAACAGCAGCCCGGGGTCGAGGTCGAAGGGCACGCCGTAGATGCCGCCGTTGACAGTGTTGACGTCGACCTTCTGCTTGGCGATGTCCTTGGTGTAGGGCGCGAGCACGTCCTTGAGATTCCACAGGTGGCTCACGTAGCCGCCGACCTTGGCGTCGTCCAGGAAGACGCCGTCGGGCACGTCGGTGCCGGTGATCAGCGTGTTCTGGAGCTTGCCCGCGATGTCGACGGCCTCGTGCTTGACCGTGACGCCGGGGTATTTCGCGGTGAACTTCTTGATCGCGGAATCGAAGACCTTGTACAGGTCGCCGGAGCGGTCCCAGACGGTGATCTCGCCCTTCGGCGCGTCCTCGGACGGGGCCTGCAGGACGGAGTTGTCCGAGGCCGCGCCGTCGGAGCTGATGTCCGGACCGCAGGCGCTCAGCCCGGTGACGAGCAGGGTCGCGGCGGCGAGGGCGCCGCCGCTGCGGGCGAGGCGGCGGGCTGTCCGTCCGCTCCGTCGGAGAGTGGGGTTCATGGCACTCCTTTGTGCGGGACGGCGGCAAGGCGACGTGCGAGGAGGGGCGCGCCGTGAATTTGCCAACGTAGGCAAACTGTACGACATGCTTGCACACGTTGCAAAAGGTAGGATGACTTTCGGCGAAGGGGGCTCCATGGCGGCGACGTTGCGGGACGTGGCGGATCGGGCGCAGGTTTCGGTGCGCACGGTGTCGAACGTCGTCAGCGGCTACGAGCACGTCAGCGAGAAGATGCGCCAGCGCGTGCTGCGGGCCATCGAGGAACTCGGCTACATCCCGAACCCGGTCGCCCGCACGCTGCGCACCGGCAAGACCGGGCTGCTCTCGCTGGTGGTGCCGGAGATCGACGTGCCGTACTTCAGCCAGCTCGCCCGCGAGGTCATCGACGCCGCCGCGAGCCTCGGCTTCCAGGTGATGATCGACCAGACCGGGCACGACCACGAGCGGGAACGCCAGCTGCTGCGCGGCGGGGGCAGGCGCAACCTGTTCGACGGCATGCTGTTCGCGCCGCTCGCGACCGGCGACGAGCTGCGCGACGTGGACCCGGCGCGTTCGTCGCCGCTGATCCTGCTCGGCGAGCACGTGTTCGACCACCGCTTCGACCACGTGGCGATCGACAACGTCGTCGCGGCCCACGACGCGACGACGCATCTGCTCGACTGCGGCCGTACTCGCATCGCGGCGATCGGCGCCCAGCCGAAGGAGATGTACTCGACGCCGTTGCAGCGCACCGAGGGCTTCCGGAAAGCGCTGGACGAGCACGGCCTGGAGCCGGTGACCGCGTTGCAGGCCACGGCCGCTCACTACGGCCGGGCGGACGGGTACGAGGCGACCGCGTCGCTGCTTCGCGAATCTCCGCGCCCGGACGCCATTTTCTGCTATTCCGACCTGCTGGCGATGGGCGCGATCCGAGCGGTGTTCGACGCCGGTCTGCGTGTCCCGGACGACGTGGCGATCATCGGCATCGACGACATCGAGGAAGGCCGCTATTCCCGTCCCTCGTTGAGCACCGTTTCGCTGGACACTCCGTTCATCGCCCGCACCGCGGTCTCCCGCCTCGCCGCCCGGATCGAGGATCCGGGGCTGCCCGCGGAGGAATTCGTCGCGCCGCACACGGTCATCGCCAGGGAGAGCACGGGCGGAGCGTCCCGCGCGGACTCGGGCGGTGTGTGAGGATGCGGGAATGAGCGAAGAAGAACCCCGCGTTTCCCGCAACGACAGCGAAAACCGCTACGAAGTGTATGCGGACGGCAAGCTCGCCGGCTTCGCCGAATTCACCCCGAAGGACACCGAAACCGTTTTCACCCACACGGAGATCGGCGACGAGTTCGGCGGCCGCGGCCTCGGCAAGGTGCTGGCGAAGGCCGCGCTGGACGACGTCGTGGCGCGCGGCGGCGTGATCGTTCCGGTGTGCCCGTTCATCGCCGGGTACCTGCGCAAGAACGAGGGCTACGCCGAGCACGTCCGGTGGCCCGGACAGCACTGACTCGTCCGGGTGGTGCCGTTCGGCGTATTCCAGGTGGTCCGAACGGCGCAATCATGTCCGGTTGGTCCGCATTTTTGGTTATTAACCAACCTTCGTCGGTTTCGCGTTGGTTGCCGGGCAACAACAGTGTGGGGCGTCCCACCGGTCGGTTCAGCCCACCTGGAGGAAGATCCATGACTTCCCGGAAGACTCTCGTCGCCGGATTCACCGCACTGTCGGCCGCGGCGTTGACCGCGGGCATGTGCGTGAACGCCGCCTCGGCAAGCCCGCTGGCGTTCGCCAAGATGCAGGCACAGGCGATCACCCAGGCGACGCAGGTCGCCGACACGCTCGGCGCCGGAAACGGCGGCATCTACCTCGAACGCGGCAAGGCGGTCCTGAACGTCACCGACGCCGCGGCGCAGGAGAAGGCCAAGGCGGCGGGCTTCGCGACGAAGCTCGTGAAGCACAGCTTCACCGCCCTCACCAGCGCGAAGAACCAGATGGACACCGTCAAGAACGTGCCGCAGACGTCGTGGGGCATCGACACCAAGACCAACCAGGTCGTGGTGAAGATCTACGACTCGGCGTCCCAGGCCACCAAGGACAAGGTCGCCGCGGCCGCGGCGAAGCTGGGCGACGCGGCGCGCGTCGAGCACCGCTCGGGCAAGCTGGCCACCTACATCGCGGACGGCGACTCGATCAACAACGGCCAGTTCACCTGTTCGCTCGGCTTCAACGTGACCAAGGGCGGCCAGCCGTACATGCTGACCGCGGGCCACTGCACTAATGAAGGCGGCACCTGGTCCGGCGGCGACGTTTCCGGCGCCCAGGTCGTCCAGAGCGACTGCCCCGGAGCCGACTCGGGCCTGCTGACCCGCCCGAACGGCACCGGCCCCGGCGCGATCAACACCGGCCAGAAGATCACCAGCGCGGCCAGCCCGACCGTCGGCGAGCAGATCGAGAAGATGGGCCAGACGACCGGCGGCGGCAGCGGCCAGGTCACCTCGGTCGACGAGTCGGTCAACTTCGACGTCGGCGTCCTGAACCACGAGTTCGGCACCACCGCCCACACCGACCACGGCGACTCGGGCGGCCCGGCGTACGACGGCGAGAAGGGCCTCGGCACCCTCTCCGGCGGCGACACCCAGACCAGCTACTTCTACCCGCTGACTCTGGAACTGCAGTCCTACGGCCTCGAGCTCGCCTGAGGTTTCCCGCTCCACGGCCCGCCGTCCCGGTTTTCGGGGCGGCGGGCCGCTTTCGTGCGACCCGTTTTGTCGTACCCGGGCTTTAGAGTTGCCGCATGAAGCCGAACCCGGCCCGCAACCTCTGGACCGCCCTGGAACCCCTCCACGCAGTCGTCTACTTCGCCCCCGAACCCGCCGCGGCGGCGAAGGACGTCGGTTTGCGCGGCTGGTGGATGGGCTACTTCGCGGGCCGAGCGGCGCCACTCGGCCCGATCGGCCCGGAACCGGTCACGTCGATGTTCTTCGGGTTCGCGCCGCGGATGGTCGCGCGAGCGCTGCCCGACGCGTGGACGTTCGCCTCTCCTGACGACGTGCTGCGCACCCGCATCGAAGCGGTCGAAGCGGCGTTGACGCGGCTCCTGGGGCCGGATGCGGTCGACGAGCTGGCCGCGCTGCTGGAACAAGCCGTCGCCGCGTGCCGATTCGACGCGCGCCCACTCGCGGCGGCCTGGTCCGCTGTGCCGAGCCCGGACCGTCCGCTGGCCCGGTTGTGGCTGGCGACCGCTGTCCTGCGCGAACACCGCGGCGACGGCCACGTCCTGGCCGCGGTCACCTCGGGGTTGACCGGCCTCGAAACCACGCTCACCCACATCGCCACCGGCGCTACCGTTCGCGAGCAAGTCCAGCGCGCCCGGGGCTGGACGGACGAGGAATGGTCCGAGGCAACAGCAAACCTGGTCGAGCGCGGCCTGATCGACGCCGACGGGCTGACCCCGGCAGGCGCGGAAATCCGCCGCACCATCGAGGAAACCACCGACCGGCTGGCCGCCGCCCCGCTCGAGGCACTAGGCCCGGCAGGCGTCGACCGGGTGTTGGAGCTGGCGACCCCGCTCAGCCGACGGATCATCGACAGCGGAGGTGTACCGGTCCCCAACCCGATGGGCCTGCCACGTCCCTGAACACCGAGGTCGATTCCCCGGCTCCCCGCTCGACGCACTGGTGACAGGCACGAGAAGGGAGCTCTCAAGATGCTGCTCGAAGGCAAGAACGCGGTCGTGTACGGCGCTGGCGGAGGGATCGGCGGTGCGTTCGCGCGAGCGTTCGCCGAGGAAGGCGCGCGAGTCTTCCTGGCCGGACGCACTCGCGAGAAGCTGGACCGGGTCGCTGACGACATCCGCGCAGCTGGCGGTACCGCTGACGTCGCCGTAGTGGACGCGCTCGACGAGAAGTCCGTCGACGCTCATGCCGACGCAGTGGTCGAAGCCGCGGGCAGCCTCGACATCTCGGTGAACGTGATCAGCCACGGCGACGTCCAGGGAACTCCGATGGTCGAGATGTCGCTGGCGGACTACGAGCAACCGGTGGTCAACGGCGTCCGTACGACCTTCCTCACGATGCGCGCGGCTGGCCGGCACATGAAACGCCAAGGCAGCGGCGTCGTCCTCCTCTTCGGCGGCGACGGAGACCCGGTACGCAACCACGCGGTCGGCGGCCTGCAAGTCGGCTTCGCCGCACTGGAAGCGATGCGCAGGCAACTCGCCGCCGAACTCGGCCGGTACGGCGTGCGCACGGTGACCCTCCGGACCGGTGGCGTCCCGGAAACCATCCCAGCGGATTTCCCCGGAGCCGAGGAACTCGCGGCGGAACTCGCCGAACCGACCATGCTCGGCCGCACCGCGACGCTGGCCGATGTCGGTGCGGTAGCGGCGTTTGTCGCGTCCGACCGAGCCCGCACGATGACTGCGGCCACGGTGAATGTCAGCTGCGGTGCGCTGGTGGACTAGCGCTCTGTCGTCTTGGCCGAAGCGTCAGCGGCCCGCCGATGTTCGCCCCCGCTCGACGGCATCCCAAGCCGAGACAGCTGCGGCGAGGAACACCGCGAGCGCGGGAGCGAACGGGTCCAGCGGCTCGGTGCTGCTCACCGGACTAGGCCGCCACCGCCCCGGGTCAGACCTTGGCGCGCGCGGAAATCTGCTGCACCGACCAGCTGTTGCCGTCGGGGTCGGAGAAGTGGATGAACCCGATGTTGTCGAGGTCTTCGAGCGCGCCGGTTCCCGGGTCGGGGCCGTAGAGCTGGAGTTCGCCGACCTCGACGCCGCGTTCGACCAGCTCCTCGCGGGCTTTCCGGACGTCGGCGACGACCAGCTGCAGGCCCTTGAGCGACCCCGGCGGCATGTCCGGGACCATGCCCTTGCCCAGGACGATCGAGCAGCCCGAGCCCGGCGGGGTCAGCTGCACCAGGCGCTGTCCCGGTCCGGGGCTGATGTCGTGGTCGAGGCGGAAGCCGACCTGGTCGACGTAGAACGCTTTCGCCCGGTCCACGTCGGTCACCGGCACGACGACGACCTCGAGAGTCCAGTCCATGGGACGAGTTCTAGCGGCGGCCTCGGCCGACGGTCAAGCGCTCGCCAGCTCCACCCGGTTGCGGCCCGCCTGCTTGGCTCGGTACAGCGCGGCGTCGGCGGCGACCAGCACGTCGTCGACGCTGGCGAGATGCTCGGCCGGGTACAGCGCGCAGCCGATCGAGACGGTCAGGTCGCTGATCACCGACTCCTGGTCCGGCAGCGCGACGACCACCTGCGGGATCCGCCGCCGGATGCGGTCGGCGATGTGGCCGAGGTGCTCGGCGCTCGGGATGTCGGGCAGCGCGATCGCGAATTCCTCGCCGCCCCAGCGGCCGCACACGTCCTGTTCGCGGACCTCGTCGCGCAGCGACATCGCGATCTCACGCAGCACCAGGTCGCCGGTGGGGTGGCCGTAGGTGTCGTTGATCGCCTTGAAGTGGTCGAGGTCGAGCAGCAGCACGCCGACGCTGTCCTGGTTCGCCCGCGCGCGTTCGAGGTAGCGCTCGGTGACCGTGCGCCACCAGCGTTTGGTCGCCAGCCCGGTGGTGACGTCGGTGCGTGCGTCGCGCTGGAACTGGGTGAGCAGCAGCCCGCGGTGCAAAGCCACGAGGGCGATCACGACGCCGGCCAGGATCAGCGGGTTGGCCAGCATCAGGAGCGCCGCGGTGACCAGGCCGAGCCCGATCGCGCCCGCCTCCAGCAGCTGGTCGCCGAAGCCGGAGAACAGGTCGGCGAACGACCGCGGCGGGCTCGACAGCGCGATCGCGACCATGACGAGCGCGGTGTTGATCGCCCAGCGCAGCCCGGCGGCGAGCACGAAGACGGTGAGGTCGAGCAGGCCAGGCCCGAAGCCGTTGGAGAGAACCCCGGGGTAGTGGTGCATGCCGAGCGCGAGCACGGCGACCGCGGCTTGCGTCCCGCACAGGACGGAAGCACAGGAGAAAATCCAGCGGTGCGGCAGGACCGGCCGTTCGCGCGGCCAGATCCGCCACCAGGCGACGGCGTAGGTGAGCACGACCATCGCGGACGCGAGAATCGCCGGCAGCGCGACGACGGCGGCGATGCTCCACACGGCCTTGGTGTCGACGTACGCGACGGTGGGGGCCCGGCTGTACTCGCGCTGCCGTTCGATGTGCCGGGTCGCCTCGATCGCGAGCGCCGCGCACACGGCGAGGACCCCGAAGCGGATCAGGTCGATCTGACGCACTGGCGCGAGCCACGCGGTGGCGAGGGTGGTGCCCACTGCCACGACGTTCACCAGCAGCACATACATGCGGACGTGAGAGGGCAACCGCCAAAGGCGCCAGCCTGTGAACCACTCGGCAACTTGTCCGCGCACTCTTCACCTCACCCGATCGGCTTCTACGGTAAACGACGAGGCGCGTTGTGTGCTGCCTGTCGTCCGGACTCTGGGAAGCACCGGGGCGATTTCGCCCGGACAGACCAGCGCCAGACGGCCGGCGAGGGGAGGTAGCCACTGTGAGTAGTGGCCACCTGCTCCGAATCCGGGCCGGACCAGGGGATCCACGAGTGTCCCTTTTGGCCTCCCACGGCCACTTTCGGTGACCGGCCCACCGGTGCTGACGTGCGAAAACCGCCGACGGCGCGACTCTGAAACGGAGGTGACGACCGTGCGCGACAACAACTGGACAGCTCTTCGGTGACCGCGGTCTCCCTTGAGGTCCCTTCGGGTCTCGACTGGAGGTTGAGACTTTCGGTCTTCGCGAAGGAGAGGAGGTGCCCACAGTGCGGGACAACAACTGGTGAACCAAGCCGGGACGGGAATCCGGGACGCGGAAAGGAGGCGGCGAATGCGCGACAACAACTGGACTCGCTGAGGACTGCCGGTGGATCGGGATCGGCGGACAGAAAGGAGGTGGCTGCGGTGCGTGACAACAACTGGACCCGGTGAAACGACTGCGAGCACTGCACGAAATGCGGTGGGAGGAGGTGAAGGACTGCCGTGCGTGACAACAACTGGACTCGTTGAACCTGCTGATTGCCGACCGTCGCTTCGGGAAGGGAGCCGCCGCCGTGCGCGACAACAACTGGGACCGCTGAAGCCCGTGGGATGCCGATCGCTCGATCACTGAGGAGGACGTCGCCGTGCGTGACAACAACTGGACTCGTTGAGCCCTTGTCGACCACCGACCGCCGAAGCCGCGAAGGGAGCCGCCGCGATGCGCGACAACAACTGGACCCGCTGAATCCCGAGATCACCGACCGCCGACCTCGTGAAAGGAGCCGTCCGGTGCGCGACAACAACTGGACTCGCTGACCCGCGACCACCGAACGCCGGAGCCGCGAAGGGAGCCGCCGCGATGCGCGACAACAACTGGTTTCGCTGACCTTTGCCGATCGCTGACCGCCGAGCTGCGCGAAGGGAGCTGCCGCGATGCGTGACAACAACTGGACTCGCTGAATCTCGCAACCACTGACCGCCAAGCGATGGAAGGAGCCGCCAACCGTGCGTGACAACAACTGGACCCGCTGAGCCTCGTCGATCACCGCCCATCAAGTCGCGAAAGGAGCCGCGCCGTGCGCGACAACAACTGGACTCGCTGACCTTCGCCGATCACTGTCCGCCGAGCTGCGCGAAGGGAGCTGCCGCGATGCGCGACAACAACTGGACTCGCTGAACCCAGCCATCGCCCGCTGTCGAGCCGCGAAGGGAGCCGCGCTGTGCGTGACAACAACTGGACTCGCTGACCTTCGCCGATCACTGTCCGCCGAGCTGCGCGAAGGGAGCTGCCGCGATGCGCGACAACAACTGGACTCGCTGAACCCAGCCATCGCCCGCTGTCGAGCCGCGAAGGGAGCCGCGCTGTGCGTGACAACAACTGGTCCCGCTGAGCCTCGTCGATCACTGCCCGCCGAGCCGCGAAGGGAGCTGCCGCGATGCGCGACAACAACTGGACCCGCTGAACCCCGAAACCACCGCCTGCCGAGCCCCGGCGAGCCACGAAAGGAGCCGCCGCCATGCGCGACAACAACTGGTCCCGCTGATCACCGTCCCCGGCCCGCCCCACGAGGAGGTGAGAGGGCATGCGTGACAACAACTGGACGTGACCGAAACCAGCCCCGCGGCGCACCCGTCCCGCGGATTACGGCGCGGGAGGTGGGGTGGCCCCGTCGAGGGGAGTTCGGCGGGGCCGCACCGCGCGGTCCGTTCGCACCGCCCGCGTCCACGCGATCCCGGCCGCCCCGGCGCATCCGGCTCCGGCGACGGCGGCGATCGCGACCACCGTCGTCGGTGCGAAGGCCAGCGCCAGCGCGCCCGCGGCGGCGATCGTCAGGCCCTGCGCCGCCCGCAGCGCCGCGATCGCGACCCCGATCACCTGGCCGCGCTGGTCTGGCGGCGCGGCGAGGCTGTACTGCACCTGCGTGATCAAGTCGTGCGCGGAGAACATCCCGGACACCGTCCAGATCGCCACGACCACCGGCAACGCGGGCGTCCAGCCGGTCGGCAGCAGCACGAGGCTGCTCGCCACCGCGAGCGGACCCAGCCACCGCACCTGCCGCGCCCGCGGCAACCGGCTGATCAGCAACGCTCCGAGCAGCGTCCCGACCGGGTTCGCCACCAGCAGCCAGCCGAGCACGCCAGTACCGCCGAGTTGCGCGGCCACCGGCACCGCCAGCCCTTCCGGCACCACGTAAAACCCGCAGCAGCATGCGATCGCCAGCAGCGACCGCAGTTTCCGGTCCCGCGCGACAAGCCGGCACCCAGCCTTCAACGACGCCCATTGCGGCATGCGCTCGGTCACCTTCGAGACCGGGTACGGCCGCAAACCCCAGCGCAGCGCTGCCGCCGACACCGCGAACGTCACCGCGTCCGCCCACAGCGCGCCCGAAACCCCGAGCCACGCGACCACCGCGGCTCCCGCGCCGAAGCCGAGCACCAGTGCGGCCTGGTACGTCGAGGAGAGAATCGCTTGACCGGTCGCCAGTTTTTCCTCGCCCAGCATGTCCGGCAGGACCGCTTGCCGAGCCGCCTGAAACGGTCCGGCCGCGAGTTGCACGATCACGAGCAGGACGGCGGCGACCGGCCAAGGCATGCCGGGAATCGCCATCAACGCGACCAGCAGTGCGCGCACCACATCCGCGACCACGAGCACGGTCCGGCGCGGGAACCGGTCGGCGAGTCCGCCGAGCGCGCCGCCGAGGAGGTCCGGCAAATAGGTGAGCGCGTACGTCCCGGCGGCCCACCCGGCGGACGCCGTTCGGTCGAATACCAACACAGTCAGCGCGACTCGTGCTAGTTGGTCACCTGCCACCGACAGCACGTGGGCGAGCCAGAGCGCACGAAATTCGCCAACCCGGAACACGCTCCGGAAAGACGGCGCCGTCGTGGTCATGCGCTCACCCTGTCGTGACCCGGCCACCCGGAGCAACCCCGGGCGACCGTGGGTGGGTCGAGAACTCCGCTCCGGCCGTCCGTGGAAAACTGGGTGATCGCCGTCCGTGGATGATGTCGCACCGAGGGGTTTTCCGTTGACCGAGGAGAGCCGGCAGGTCGCCGGTCGCTACGAGCTCGTCGAACTGATCGGCAGCGGCGCGATGGGGATGGTCTGGCGCGGGGAGGACAAGATCCTCGGCCGCGTTGTCGCGGTCAAGGAACTCCTCATGCCCGTGAACCAGGGCGAGGACAAGGTCGAGGAAGCCCGCAACCGCGCCATGCGCGAGGCCCGGATCGCCGCCCGGCTGCAGCATCCGAACGCCATCTCGGTGTTCAACGTGGTCGAGCACGAGGACCGGCCGTGGCTGATCATGGAGTACCTGCCCTCGCGCAGCCTCGCCGTGAAACTGCGCGAGGACGGCCCGCTGACCGTCGACGAGGCCATCCCGTTCGCGGTGCAGCTGGCGGGCGTGCTCGCCGCCGCGCACCGGGCGGGCATCGTGCACCGCGACGTCAAACCGGGCAACGTCCTGCTCGGCGACGACGGCACCACGGTCAAGGTGACCGACTTCGGCATTTCCCGCGCGGTCGGCGACGTCACGCTCACCGCGACCGGCGAAATCTCCGGCACGCCCGCGTTCCTCGCACCCGAGGTCGCCCGCGGCGAGGAAGCGACGTTCGCCTCCGATGTGTTCGCCCTCGGCGCGACGCTCTACATGGCGGTGGAGGGCGATCCGCCGTTCGGCACCGCGGACAACGCGATCGCCCTGCTGTACCGGGTTTCCAGCGGTTCGATCAACCCGCCGAAACAGGCCGGGAAGCTCGAGCCGCTGTTGCTGAAGCTGCTGGAGCTCAAGCCGGAAGACCGGCCGTCGATGGCCGAAGTGGTCGAGGAACTGCGCAAACTCGACGGCGGAGTCACCCCGGTCGCGACCGTCCCGGAACCGCCGACGCTCCCGGACGCCAAACCACCGGCCGTGCCCACCACGGTCGCGGTTCCGGCCGCGGGCGCGGGCGCCGCGCCGCCCGCGGGCTCGGACCGAAGACGCCGCGCAATGATCTTCGCCGGGGCGGGCGCGCTGCTCGTCGTGATCGCCGTGATCGTCACTGTCATCCTCACCCGCAACCACGGGGAGGACACCCCGGCCGCGAACCCGCCGCCGGTCGCCGCGAGTTCCGCGCCGTCCAGCGCTCCAGCGACTTCGTCCGCGTCACCGTCGACTCCGCCTTCGTCGAGCAGCGCTCCGACGTCCAGCTCCGCGGCGAACTCGCCGGAAGCGATGGCAGCGGCCCTGCGCACTTACTTCTCGTACATCCCGAGCAATCTGGAGAGCGGCTGGGCGATGCTCAGCGAGGGTTTCCGCTCGTCGCGAGGCCAGACTTTCGACCGGTACAAGTCCTGGTGGACCCAGTTCAGCTCGGTGACCGCGAACGACGTCCAGATCACCGGTGCGAACACGCTCACCGCGCGGATCACCTATCACCGCGCCAACGGCGGCACGACGAGTGAGACGCACCATTACACGATGTCGCAGCACAACGGGGTCTGGCAGATCGACGTGGAGAGCTAGCTCTCGGAGGAGCAGCGCGAGGGCGGCGGGGTGCTGCGCTGCGGACTGTGTGGGTTTGAGGCTCGCGTTGAGGTGCCCGGTGTGGCTTTGCGGTGTTCGGGGGCGGGCTGGAGTTGTTGATTAGTGCGGTGGCGGTGCTGCGGGCG
>NZ_JACJHR010000113.1 GCF_014174495.1 Amycolatopsis echigonensis | reverse complement strand
GCCGAACGCTACGGAACCGGTACACCTGAGACTTCCCAAGCCCGACATCTTGACACCAAACACGCGGTACAGCAGGCTTTTCCCACGCCGCCTAGTTAGGAAAGTTTACTAACAAGGAGACCCCGAAAATGCCCGCTTCCCGGAAGGTGGCGCTGTTCGCCGCCGTTTCCGTTTCGGTTACCGCTGTGCTGGCCGGTGCTGGGCCCGCTGCCGCGGTTTCCGTCGCGCGTCCGTTTCCCGCGCACGTCACCTATCAGACCGGTGTCCGGCCTTCGGCGACTCAGGCCGAGCAGGACGCCGCGGTCAAGAAGCAGTACGACTCCTGGAAGAAAACCTACCTCCGCCAGGCTTGCGGCGGGTACCTCGTCTGGGCCACCGACGACGCGCCCAACAAGGGCACGGTTTCCGAGGCGCAGGGCTACGGGATGAACATCGTTCCGTTGATGGCGGGCTACGACGACCAGGCCAAGACGATTTTCGACGGCATGTGGAAGTTCGTCCAGGACCACCGGGACGGCAAGGGCCTCTTCCAGTGGAAGATCGACGGCAAGACCTGCAAGTACGCCGACAACGGCACGCCTGACTCGGCGACCGACGGCGACCTCGACGTCGGCTACGGGCTGATTCTCGCGGACAAGCAGTGGGGCGGGTACAGCGCCGCCGCGAAGGACTGGCTTGCCAAGATCTACCAGCACGACGTCGCGTCCGACGGGCATCTCAAGATCGCCGACGACGCGGACGACGACGGCACCCGGCCGTCCGACTTCATGCTCGATCATCTGCGCGCGTTCGCCAAGTACGACACCGCGCACGACTGGAACAAGGTCGTCACCCGGACCGAGCAGCTGATCACCCAGTTCACCGCCAAGTATTCGCCGAACGCGAACCTGCTGTCCGACTTCGTGGTCGGCGCGAACACCACCAGCCCGAAGCCCGCGCCCGCCGATTACCTGGAGAACCAGCCGGACAACATCGTCGGCTACAACTCCGTCCGCGTGCCTTGGCACATGGGCACCGACGCGCTGCTGTACGGCGGCAAGGTCTCGACCGAGGTCGCCAAGAAGGAATCGGCCAGCTACCAGAGCCACTCCGGCGGCGACCCGGCGAAGATCTACCCGCACACCAAACTCGACGGAACGCCGACCAACACCAGCGACCAGTCCGAGGTCGCACCCAACCCGGTCGGCGTGGCCGCGATGGTCGCGGGCGACCAGGCCTGGACAGACTCGCTGTGGAAGTACCTGGCGGGCAACCCGTACGGCGACACCTACTACGGCGAGACCATCAAGCTGCTCGTCTACCTGGTGATGTCCGGCAACTACTGGGCCCCGTGACCGCGACCTGCCCGTGCGGACGCTAACCCGCGGCGTCCGTGCGGGCAGGCGGGCACGTCCCGCCTGGCGCGGTCAGCAGTTCGAAATGCCACATCTCGTTCGCGTACACCTGGCAGAGGCCGTATTTCTCGCCGTGCTGGATCAGCCAGTCGGCAGCACGGGTGGGAGCGACGTCGACGGCTTTGCCGGACACATGGGTCGATTTTTCCGGCGTGTTCACGTATTTCCGCGCCTCTTCCAGGCTGCCGTACTTTTCGATGGCGCCGTCGAGCAGCTTCTGCTGGTACTCCTTCGTCCGCCAGCCCGACGCGATGCGAATGTCCACTTTGCGCTGACGCGCGTCGATTGCCGTTTCCTGCAACGCTTTCCGCAATGCCGGATCGAGATTCCCGACCGCCGGGTAGCTCGTGTCGAACGGCGTGAGCGTGACGCCTTCCGGGGCACCGCCCTGAGCCGGGTCGTGGTCCGGATCGCCGTCGAGCGTCGGAAGACCCGAGCACCCGGCGACGACTACCGCGGGCAACACGAGCAGCACGGCCTTGATTTTGTTCTGCAGCACGCCGCAACTATCGCGAGCGGGTATCCCCGGACGGTTCGGCGAATGTCCGCGCTGCGTAACAAGACCGCATGAACAGGTAACGTCAGGCGGTCAGCCCGATCCCCGCTTCGGCGGTGTTCACGAGGAACGTCAGCGTCTCGTAGAAGTACAGCTCCACAGTGGTCGCGTCGTGGCTGGAGTAGCCAATGGACAGATCCTGTCCGAAGTGGAGTTCGTAGTCTCCGCCGCGCGTGGACAGGACACAGGCTCCGCTGATCGCGGGCGTGCGGATGAGTTCGCCGTCCACGATCTGCTTCAGGTGTTCCAGCACCGGATAGCCGTGGTTGGCCGCCTCGTACGCGGCGGTGAACTCGTCGTCGCTGAGCAGGACGGTGTACGGCCCGGCCACACCCGCGTCACGCAGTTCGGCGATCGCGTCGCCGATCGCCTTCGGGTAGCGCGGGGCCTCCGGCGGCAGCGCGATCGGCGACAGCGACGACGCCGGGCGGATCCCGGTGATGCCCGCCTCGGCGAAACCGTCGAGCACGATCCGGTCCTCGGCGTACGCGATCTGCTGCGCGGCGTCCTTCACCGGCTGCCAGTCGGCGTCTTTCGCGCCCCACTCGACCGAATCGATTTCCTCGCGCGACACCGTGAACGGCACCCGCAATTCCACGATCCGCTGCGCCGTGCGCAGGCTCGTCGCGACGCCGTCGAACTTGCCGCCGACGCGTTCGCGACGCCCGGTGCCGACCGCGGCGAGCGCCGGGTCTCCGGTGACGACGACGTCGACCACCCGGCGCGCCGCGGCGAACTCGGCGAACGTGCGCTTCGCCTCCTCCTCCAGGTCCGCCCACGCGGCGGCGGAGATCGGGGCGAGTTCGCGATGCAGGTTGTTCATGACCGAGTGCTCCTTCGCAGGCTTCCGATGCCCAGCGACGTCCCGGCGGGCGTCGCGGCAGCCGGCGGTTCCGGCTCGGGCGGGGCGTCCGGCGGATCTTCGAGGAAGTCCGCGGTCGGCACGTAGAACAGCGCGCCGGTGTGAGGCGTGGAGAAGTCGAGAATCCGGTCGTAGTTGCCCGGCGGCGACCCGACGAACATGTTGTCCAGCATCTTCTCGATCACAGCCGGAGATTTGGTGTAGCCGATGAAATAGGTGCCGAACTCGTCGTGCCCGGGACGGCCGAACGGCATGTTGTCGCGCAGGATGTCGAGCTCGTTGCCTTCGTCGTCGGTGATCACGTTGAGCGCGATGTGGGAATCGGCGGGTTTCTCCTCGTCCGAAAGCTCCACATCGGACAGTTTGCGCCGTCCGATCACCAGTTCCTGCTGTTCGGTGGTGAGCGCGTTCCAGGCCCGCATGTCGTGCAGGTATTTCTGCACGACCACGTAACTGCCCCGGTTGAACGGTTCGTCGTCGTCCACCAGCACCGCCTGCTCGACGCCGCGGCCGGTCGGATTTTCCGTGCCGTCGACGAAACCGAGCACGTCGCGCGCGTCGAAGTACCGGAAGCCCTGCACCTCGTCGAGCACCGTCACCGCACCGCGCAGCCGGTCCATGATCAGCGTTTCCAGCTCGAAGCACAGGTCGAGCCGGTCGGCGCGGAAGTGGAACAGCAGGTCGGCCTCGGCGGTGACGACGCTCGTGTGCTTCTCGCCGGAAAAGACTGGCAGCTCGTGCAGTTCCGCGGGCCGTGGGCCGCCGTAGACCCGGTCCCACGCCGCCGAGGAAATCCCGGCGACGCAGGTGAGCCCGGCGCCGGCGTCGCGGAAACCGACCGCGCGCTGCAGTCCGGCCAGGTCGGCGAGGAGGTCTTTCGCGGTCTGCTCGCCCCCGGGGTCGACCTGGACCAGCAGAAAGATCGCCGCCCTGGTCAACGGCGCGGAAACGGCCTGCGGCTCAGGCGGTTCGAGGTCCCCCGCTTGCACGCTCGCGCACCCCTTCTCGCCCGGTGATCGTCCGAGCGCATCCTAACCACGGACGGGCGAGCACACCCGGCATCACCACTCGGGCGGGGTAGCCGTCAGACGAAGTGCGTCAACAGAGCCGCGACGTCGGCTTCCAACCGATCCGCCGCCGCGTCCTGGTCGGCGAGCTGCTGCAGCAAAGCACGCTGGAACAACCCGTCGAACGCGGCGTACGCGACCTCCGGCGAAACCTTGGCCGGCCGGTCGGCGAACTCGGCGTAGCGCCGCACGACGCGCCACACCATGTCCTGACGCTGTTCGTCGATGTCGAGCACGTCGCCGCGGAAGGACTCTTCGAAAAGGCTCTGGTTGCGCAGGTCGTACCAGAGGCGGTGCATCGCCGCGTCGGAGCGCAGCGTGGCGGCCATCGCCGCGCCGAAGCCGTGCTTCAGCTCGTCGGCCGAGCCCGCCGTCGCCACCACATCGTCGTAGCGGGTCACGCAGACCTCTTCGAACTTGCGGACCGCGTAGGTGAGCAGCTCGACCTTGTCGGCGAAGTAGTAGTGCAGGACGCCGTGCGAGAAGTCGGATTTCTGGGCGATTTCGCGCAGGCTCGTGCGGGCGTACCCCAGCTCGGCCAGCGCCTGCAGCGCGGACTCGGCCAGCTGCTCGCGCCGCTGGGCGAACTTGTCCACCGCGCGGCGGGAGATGCGCTCCTTCGCCTGTGTCACACCCGGCAGTCTAGCGCGGCTCGTTTTCTTGACGAGTGTCCAAGAAAATCTTGACGACTGTCCAAAGTTCGCTACGGTGTGACCTACACCGCAGTGGCGGCACGTCTCAAGGAGGAGATGTCGATGGGTTCGTACGACCTGACCGGGCGCACCGCGCTGGTCACCGGTGGCGCTCAGGGCCTGGGCCAGGGCATGGCCGAGGCGCTCGCGAAGGCGGGCGCGGCGGTCGTCATCGGCGACGTCCAGGAGGACCTCGGCCGGAAGACCGCCGACGCGATCAAGCAGAGCGGGGCCAGCGCGGGATTCGTCCGGCTGGACGTCACCGACGACGACAACTGGGCGCGAGCGGTCGAGGCCGTGGTCGGCGAACACGGCGGGCTCGACATCGTCGTCAACAACGCGGGCGTCGAGATCACCGGGCTCGTCGCCGACCTCGACCCGGCTGACGTGCGGAAAATGCTCGAGGTCAACGTGCTGGGCACGGCGCTCGGCGTGAAGCACGCGTTCCGCGCCATGCGGCCCGGCGGCGCGGCCGGACGCGGCGGCGCGGTCGTGAACATCGCCTCGGTGGCCGCGACCATCGCCTTCCCCGGCATCGCGGGCTATTCGGCGACGAAATCGGCGGTCGACCGGCTCACCCGGGTCGCGGCGATGGAGGCCGGGAAGCTCGGCTACGGCGTGCGGGTGAACTGCGTGTACCCGGGTCTGGTCCCGACGCAGATGGGCAACCAGCTCGCGACCGACGTGGTCGACGTCGGGCTGTTCCCGAGCGTCGAGGAGGCGATCGGCGCGGTCGTCGCGCAGACCCCGGCCGGACGGCTCGGCGAGGTCGCCGACATGGCCGACGCCGTGGTGTTCCTCGCCTCCGACGCCGCGCGCTTCATCACCGGCGCCGGCCTCCCGGTCGACGGCGGCATGGGCATGTGAATCCCCCTCCAGCGAAAGGAAAACCCGTCGTGACCAAGCCCGTCGTCGTGTACGGCGCGTCCGGCTACACCGGCCGCCTGATCTGCGAGTACCTCCGCGAGTACAACGTTCCGTTCACCGCGGCCGGCCGGGACAAGGCCCGGGTGCAGGCCGCTCTCGACCACATTCCCGGCCTCGACACCGTGGACCACGAGGTCGTCGAGGTCTCCCACGAGACCGGCCCGCTCACCGAGCTTTTCCGCGACGCGTCGGTCGTGTGCAACACCGTGGGTCCGTTCAGCGAATACGGTCACGAGGTCGTCCAGGCCTGTCTCGAATCCGGTACGCACTACCTCGACACCACGGGCGAGCAGGACTGGCTGATCTCCGCCGAAGAACGCTACGGCGCGGACATGGCCGCCAAGGGCCTGTTGCTCTCCCCCGGCATCGCGCAGATGTACACCACTGGCGAGATCGCCGCGAACCTCTGCCTCGAGACGCCCGGTCTGGACACTTTGGACATCCTGGTGTTCTGGAAGGGCTACCCCACCGTCGCTTCCACCCAGACGATCCTGGTGAACGCCGCGTTGTCGGCCGCGTATTACCTGGAGCAGAACGAATACGTGGCCTGGCCGCCGGACGGCGGGCTGCAGGACGTGGCCGTTCCGGGACACCACGAGATCGGCCTCGCGCTGCCGTGGGGCGGCACCTCGCATCCGGTGTGGTTCAAGAACGATCCGCGTGTGGCCAACGTGAAAGCCGTCGGCGGCGTGTTCGACCGGGCGCTGATGCAGGGCGTGCCGCAGATCGTCGCAGCCGTGCTGGAACAGGTGAAAGACCTTCCGCTGGAAGAAAAACTCAAGGTGCTGCACGAGCAGGCGGCCGCGGTACGGGACGAAATGCCGCCGCGGGAAAACCAGCGGATCAACACCTCGCTGGATTCGGTGCACGCATCCGGTCCGCTCGGCCGCGCACACTGCGTGATCCACGGGACCTGCAACTACAAGCAGACCGGGCTGATGCAGGCGTACGCGGCGTACTCGCTGCTGCAGCAACCGCCGCGGCGGGCCGGATTCGCGTCGGCGTGCCAAGCGTTCGGGCACCGGGAGCTGCTCGGCGTGCTGCGGTCGTTCGGGCTGGTCTCGAACCCGGTCCTGACCGTGCAGTCCTGAGAGCGGGAGACGAGCGGTGCGACTGACCGATTACCTCGACAAGGGCGCCTCGCTGGGCCCGTCGGCTCCGTGTTTGACCACGGACGGCGGCTCGCTCAGCTACGGCGAGGTCCAGCGGCTGTCCTGGCAGGTCGCCCGTGCGCTCGCGCGGTCGGGCGTGCGGCCGGGCGACAAGGTGGCGATCCTCTCCGCCAACGACCCGGTGTCGTTCGGGTGCGTGTTCGGCATCAGCCGGGCCGGGGCGGTCTGGTGCCCGGTCAATCCGCGCAACGAGGCGGCGGAGAACCGGGAACTGCTGGACCTGTTCGACTGCACGTGCCTGCTCGTGCAGGAGTCGTTCGCACCGCTCGTTTCCCGCATCGCCGGACAGCTGCCGAAGCTCGCCACCGTGGTGTGCCTCGACGGCTCGTTCGACGGCGCGATCCCGCTGGCCGCATGGCTCGACGGGCTTCCCGATTCGCCCTGGCAAGCGGATCCGCCGGACGACACGGCGATGCTCGTCGGCACCGGCGGCACCACCGGTCGGCCGAAGGGCGTGATGCTGACCGGGCACAACCTCGAAACCATGTCGGCACTGACGTTGATGAGCTACCCGTTCCAGCCGCGTCCGCGCTACCTCGCGCTGGCCCCGTTGACGCACGCCGCCGGGGTGCTGTGTTTCCCGGTGCTGGCGCTGGGCGGCGAAATCGTGGTGATGCGGTCGCCGGATCTCGGCCGGTTCCTCGGCCTGATCGAACGGCACCGGATCACCCACACCTTCCTGCCGCCCACGCTGATCTACCTGCTGCTGGACCATCCCGCACTGTCCACAACGGACTTCAGCTCGCTGGAATGCCTGTGGTACGGGGCCGCGCCGATGTCGGCTTCGCGGCTGGAGGAAGCGATCACCCGGATCGGACCGGTGCTCGGCCAGTTGTTCGGGCAAAGCGAAGCACCGATGATGATCTCGACGCTCTCCCCGGCCGACCATCTCCATCCGGACGGCACACTGGCCCGCGAACGTTTCACCTCCGCGGGCCGTCCGACGCCGTTGACCCAGGTGGCGATCATGGCCGAAGACGGAACCTTGCTGCCGCGCGGCGAACGCGGCGAGATCGTCGTGCGCGGACCGCTGGTGATGCCCGGCTACTACCGCAATCCCGAGGCCACCGCGGACGTCAGCAGGCACGGGTGGCACCACACCGGCGACATCGGCTACCTCGACGAGGAGAACTTCCTGTACGTCGTGGACCGGGCCAAGGACATGATCATCACCGGCGGCTTCAACGTTTACTCGGCCGAGGTGGAACAGGCGCTGATGACGCATCCCGCGGTGCAGGACTGCGCGGTGGTCGGCCTGCCGCACGAAAAATGGGGCGAGCAGGTGACCGCGGTCGTCCAGCTCCACAAAGGACGGACGGCGGCCGCGGACGAACTGCGGGCCACGGTGAAGGAGTTGCTGGGCAGCGTCAAGACGCCGAAGGAAGTCCTGCTCTGGCCGGACCTGCCGCGGTCGAAGGTCGGCAAGGTGCTGAAAACCGACGTGCGAACGCAGCTGCTGGCCGAGCGGACCGTCCCTCAGAACTGACCGCCGCCCGCGTGCACCGTCTGGCCGGTGACCCAGCGGGCCTGGTCCGACGCCAGGAAACCCACGATGTCCGCGATGTCGCCCGGTTCGCCGATCCGGCCGAGCGGAGTCTGCCTCGCGCTGTACTCGACCACGCCCGGCGGCCCGTCAGCGAGGAGGGCCTCGGTGCGGACCGCGCCCGGAAGCACGCTGTTCACCGTCACCCCGCGCGGGCCGAGTTCCTTCGCCAGCACGCGCACGAACTGATCCCCGGCGGCCTTCGCGGCACCGTAGATCCCGGTGCCGGGCCGGGCCGTCGCGACCACTCCGCTCGACACCACGACGATCCGGCCGCCATCGCGCACCCGCCGGGCCGCCTCGCGCAAGGAGACGAAAGTCGGCCGGAGGTTGGTGCTGAAGATCAGGTCGAAGATTTCGTCGGAGGCCTCGGCGAGCGGCACGAACCGGGCGATCCCCACGTTGGCGACGACCACGTCGAGACCGCCGAATTCCTGTTCCGTGCGGTCGAAAAGGCCACGCAACTCGGTGTCGTCGGTGACGTCCGCGCGGAGAGCGACCGCTTGGCCGCCGTCCGCGCGGATCTTGGCGACGACAGCCTCGGCCGAGTCCTGATCGGCGCGGTAGTTGACCGCGACGGAAAACCCGTCCGCACCCAGCCGCTCCGCGATCGCCCTGCCGATTCCGCGCGAGCTCCCGGTGACCAGCGCCGCTTTTCTCTGCACGGCGTCAGTCTAGCGGTGGCCGAAGTGATGCCCTTCGTCAGCGAATCCGTGCGCGGCAAGGAAAACCATCATCGCCACCGCGATCACCAGCAGCATCCCGACGGCCAGCTTGCGCCGCGCCGGCGCGGCCCCGAACTCCGTCACCAGCTGGTGTCCGGCCAGGAGCAGCAACGGCTGCCAGCGGGCCCGCGTCGCAGGTGAGGGCAGGTCCGCGACCACGGCGTCCAGCTCGTGCCGGTACTGCGCCGCGTAGACGGTCGTGACCCGTTCTTCCACTTCGGACAGGCTCAGTCGCCCCTCGCCCGCGGCGCTGTTCAGGACTTTTGCCGTTTGGTCCCGTTCGGCGTCGGAGCAGCGGACGGGTCGATCATCAGTCATGCCTTCCTCCCGGATACGACTGGCATCACCCGAACCGCCACCTTGGTCAGCGGTTCGCGGACCATGAGTCCGAGCGCACCGACTCCGGCGCCGACTACGAACCCCGCGAGCACGTCGTGCGGATAGTGCGCCCCGACGTACACCCGCGAAATCCCCATCAGCACCGCGAAAACGAGCGCCCAAAGCCCCCATTTGCGATTTACCAGCAGCAATGCCACCGCGAACGCCGCCACGATGACCGTGTGGTTGCTGGGAAACGCGTAGTCGGCCGGCGGATCGCACGGCAGCAGCGGGTGCACGCCGGGAACCACGCGGCACGGCCGGACCTCGGCGAACACCGACTTCAACACGGTGTCCACGGCGATGGCCACTGCCATCGCGATCGGCACCCATGCCGCGGCCGCCAGCGCCGCCGGTCCCTTGACCCGCGCCCGCCAGAGCAGGGCGAGGATCACCGGCACCACCAGAAAAACCCCGTATTCGCTGAACGTCGTCGCGATTCCGGCCAGCCAGTGCTGAGACCACGCGAAATCCGTGATGTCGCGGTACCACCCGGCGTCGATCATCGCGTCACGCTCCTTCGCGCGCGGACGAGCTCGACCAGCAGCGGGCTCAGCGAAAGCAGCACCACCACGGCGATGATCGGCAGCAGGTACGTGTCGATGTTCGGCACCGACGCCCCCAGCGCGTATCCGGCGAGCGTCACGCCGGCTGTCCACAACAGACCGCCGATGACCTGCCACAACGCGAATTTCGCGGCGGGCATCCCGGCGATGCCGACGAGCGGGTTCAGCACGGTCCGGACGACCGGGATGAACCGCGCCAGCACCACCGCCTTGCCGAGCCCGTACCGGGTGAGCAGCGCCGATCCGCGCGCGACACCCTCGTGCAGGTGCTTGCTGCGCACCCGGACGAGCAGCGCGCCGCCGGCTCGCCGGCCGAGGATGTATCCCGCCTGCGCGCCGAGGAGCGCCCCGGCCGCGGCCGCGACGATCACCGCCGCGAGGGACAGGTGCAGCGTCGACGACGCCGCCAGGACCCCCGCGGTGAACAAGAGCGAATCGCCCGGCAGGAAGAACCCCACGAGCAGTCCGGTTTCGGCGAACATCACCACGAAGACGCCGAGCGGGCCGAACGCGGCCAGCAGCCACTTCGGGTCGAGCATGCCCACCTCCAACTACTACACAACTGTCGAAATTCTACATGAACGTAGTAGTGGGCCGAGCCGCTTCGACAAACAGGTAGAATTTGGACCATGCGCAATGGACGGGGCGAGAGCGCCCGGCGGGCTCCCGGCGAACTGGAGGCCGAGGTGCTCGCGGTGCTGTGGGAATCCGACGAGCCGCTGTCGGCCACCGCGGTCCAGGAGCGGATCGGCGGCGGACTGGCCTACACCACCGTCGTCACGATCCTGTCCCGGCTGTTCGAGAAGGGCGTGGCGACCCGGGAGAAGCAGGGCCGCTCGTTCACCTACCGCGCCGCCGACGACGAACCCGGGCTCGCCGCCCGCCGGATGAGCAAGGTGCTCGACGCCGAAGCGGACCGCTCCAGCGTGCTGGCGAAATTCGTGTCGAACCTGTCCGAATCGGACGAAGCCGTGTTGCGCGACCTTCTGCGCCAGAACGGCGGCTGACCCGTGAATCTCGACCTGCTCGCTCCGCTGCTTCTTCCGCTGGCGTCCTGGCCGGTGGCGCACTGGGTCGCGCCCCGGCTGTCGCCGCGGCTCGGCAGCTGGCTGCTCGCCGGGTCCGCGCTGGTGCTCGCCGTCGGCAGCACGGCGACGCTCGCGGTCCTCGCCGCCGCGGGTCTCGCGCAGCTGCCGTTTGTCGGCGAGCTGGGCGATTTCTCCGCTGTCGCGTTCCGCGGGGCCGACGCGGTGAACCTGCCGCTGGCGATCGCCAGCGGGGTCGCGCTCGTCGTCGCCGGGGTCGCGTTGACCCGCACGGCAATCCAGTACGTGCGCTGGCACCGGAAGGTGCACGCCGAGCTGGACACGCACACCCGCGAGGCTGGCTTCGTGCTGCTGCCGGGCGAGGAACCGGTCGCGTTCGCGGTGGCCGGAGGCGGCGGCCGGATCGCGGTGTCCAGCGGGATGCTCGCGGCACTGGAACCGCGGGAACGCCGCGCGCTGCTCGCGCACGAACGCGCGCATCTCCGGCTGCGGCACCATGTTTTCGCCGCGATCGTGACGGTCGCGACCACAGTCAACCCGGTGTTGCGTCCGCTCGGCTCGGCCGCCCGGTTCGCGCTGGAACGCTGGGCGGACGAAGCGGCCGCGGACCGCGTCGGCGACCGGAAACTGGTGGCCACGGCGGTCGCGAAGGCCGCGCTGGCCGGCCGGTCCCAGCCGTCGCTCGCGCTTGCCGCGACCGGTGGACCGGTGCCGCAACGCGTCAGCGCGCTGCTTTCCTCCCCCTCCCCAGGTTCGCGGCGGAAGCCACTGGCGGCGGTCGCCGTCGCGGTCGTGCTCGGTGCGTGCACGTGGTCAGCGGCCTGCACTCTCGACGCGGCGACCGATCTCCATTCCGGACTCGAGACCGCGCAGCAGGCCGCTTGCGTGCTCGCGCAGGGGCCCCACAGCGAGCCCGCGTTCCCGGCAGTCCGCCACGAGCACCGGGACTGCGCCAAGCGCTGATCGCCACGCTCCCGGCGCGGCGGCGATGTCGGAGTCGTGCAGCAGAATCGTGCCACCGCCGGTCAGCCTTCGGCACACGGTGCGCACGACCGAGCGCGGAGTGGCGCGACTGGTCCAGTCGAATCCCCAGGTACTCCACAAAACGGGCTGAAGTCCGAGCATGCGCGCCGACACCAGGGCGCTCGCGCTGAACACTCCATACGGCGCGCGCAGCCACTGCGGTCGCGTGCCGGTAACGAGTTCGATCAGGTCGACGGTGTGCGTCAGCTCCTCGTGCAGAGCCTTCGGGGAGCGGCGCAGGAAGCAGCGGTGATCCCAGCCGTGCACCGCGATTTCGTGCCCGGCCGCGGCGATCTCCCGGCCTAGTTCGGGCGCGGCGGCGAGCTCCCGGCCCAGCACGAAGAAGGTCGCGCGGACGTCCAGTTTTTCGAGCGCCCGGAGGAACTGCGGGGTGGATTCCGGGTTCGGGCCGTCGTCGAAGGTCAAGGCCACATGACCGGAGTCGCCTCGCCCAGCCAGCCGGGGCGGGCGCAATTGCGGTAGGAACAACGCGGCCGGAGCAGCGTGCGCGACGGCCACCGCGGCGAGTCCCCGGATCATCCCGCCGCCTTGACCGGCCGGCGCAGCAGCCACTCCAGCGCCTCGGTCAGTTCGCTCGGCGAATGGACCCACGGCACGATGCCGTCGTTGTGCAGCACGGCGGCGTTGGCGCGTCCGTGGCCGGGCAGGCAGCGGTAAGTCAACACCGGAAGACCGGTCGCGAGCGCCTCCGACGTCGTCAGCCCGCCCGCGTTCTGCACCACGACGTCGCACGCGCGGATCAGCTCGGGCATCCGGTCGACCCAGCCGAATACGTGCCGATGTCCGGTTTTTCGCAGCTTTTCGGCCAGGGCTTCATTGCGGCCGCACACCACCACCGGCTCGACGAGGCCGGTCGCGAGGAGGTCGTCGGCGGTCTGTTCGATTTGGCCGACGCCCCAGGATCCGGCCACCACCAACGCGAGCGGGCCGTCGTGCGGAAGACCGAACGCGAGCCGGAGCCGCAGCCGTTCGGTGATCCCGGTGGCGGGCCGGAACGCGGGCGCGACCAGCGGACGCGAGACGAGCGTGCGACCGGCTCCAAGCGCTTTGGCTTGGCGGGCGGCGGTTTCGTTGGGAGCGACCGTGAGCGTCGCGTCCGGGCTGACGCAGAGCCGGTGCACCGACGGGTCGGTGAGGTAGACGACCAGCGGCGCGGTCAGTTCGTTCGACCGCCGCAGCCGGGCGACCGCGTGCGTGGCGAGCGGATAGGTCGATACGACGACATCGGTGTCCTGTCCGAGCAGTTCCCGCAGCCGGGGCGTGGCGAGACCGGCGAACCGTCGCGCGGCACCGGCCAGCGCGGGGGTGCCCAGTGCGGCTAGCAACCAGTCCCAGCTGCGCGGTGCCGTGTTCAGCTGCTGGTGGTAGGCGCCGCAGAGCAGCTCGCCGACTCTTCCGGGCAGCAGGTCCAGGAAATCGGCGCGGACGACGTGCGCGCCGCGGCCGGAGAACCACCGGTCCAGCTCCCTGGCGGCACCGTCGTGGCCCGCTCCGATCCGGGCGGACACGATCACCACGCGGGCCATCGGGCACCTCTTTCTGCTTCTACACGACTGTAGTAAAACTACATCGCTGTAGAATGAGAGTCGAGACCGACCTGGGCGCACAGATGCACCCTCGGTCCGACATTCCGGGCGCCGTCTCCGCAATTTGGGGTAAGCGGTAACCCGTCCAGGTGAGACGCCCGCTACCGTGGGTCTTTCGACCACCGGAAGTGGCAGGAAGAGGAACCCCGATGCGTCGCAAGACCTCCAGCGCGCTGCGTGTCGCCCAGGTGCTCCTGGCCGTTGTTTCGCTGCTGGTCCTCGGCGGCACCGCGTTCGCCTGGTCGAAGCTGAACCAGATCACCGACGGCCTGACCAGGTCCGATGTGATCGGCGCCGGTGCGGACTCGCCGATGGGCGAGCAGAACATCCTGTTGGTCGGCCTCGACACGCGCACCGACGCGCAGGGCAACCCGCTGCCGGAGGACGTGCTCGACCAGCTGCACGCGGGCGGCGCCGAGGACGGCGGCGACACGACCGACACGATGATCGTCGTGCACATCCCGGCGGGCGGCGGGAACGCCACCGCCATCTCGATCCCGCGTGACTCGTATGTCCAGCTCGCCGGGAAGTTCGGGAAGCACAAGATCAACTCGGCGTACACCTACGGCCAGATAGCTCGGAAGAACGAGCTGAAGGCGCAGGGCGAATCCGGGGCGCAGCTGGAGACGGACTCGGCTCAGGCCGGGGCGAAGACCGCGATCGAGACCGTGCAGCAGTTGACCGGGTTGACCATCACGCACTACGCCGCGGTGAACCTGGCTGGGTTTTACTACGTGAGCCAGGCTGTCGGCGGAGTTCCGGTCTGTCTCAAAGCTCCGGTCAAGGACAGTTACTCGGGGGCGGATTTCCGGGCTGGGCAGCAGAATGTCTCCGGGGCCCAGGCGTTGCAGTTCGTGCGGCAGCGGCACGGGTTGCCCAATGGCGACTTGGACCGGATCAAGCGGCAGCAGGTTTTCATGGCCAGCATGGCCAAGACGATCCTTTCCGCGGGGACGCTCACTGATCCGAGCAAGCTGGACGCGTTGATCGGGGCGGTCAAGAAGGCTGTTGTTGTCGATACCAACTGGGATTTGCTCGGGTTTGCTCAGCAGTTGCACGGGATGAGTGCGGGGAGCATCAACTTCGTCACCGTGCCGGTGGTCAGCATTACGTTGAAGACACCTAACGACGGCGATGCGGTTCAGGTTGATCCTCAGCAGGTTCAGCAGTTCATTCGGGAGCAGACTGGGGCGTCTCCTTCGTCGCCGTCTTCTTCCGCTACTGCGCCGCCGTCTTCGTCCGCTGGGGATCCGTCACTGGCTTCGTATGTGGTGGATGTGCGCAATTCGTCTGGGCTGGACGGGTTGGCCAACAAGGTGGCGGACAAGCTTGCCGCTGCTGGATATCAGCGGGGGTCGGTGACTAACAGCGCTACCCGCCGGACTTCGACGGTGTACTACGGGCGGGGGCAGCGCAGCCAGGCCGAGGCGATCGCCGAGAAACTGGGCGGGGTTGCGGTGGCTCCGGACAATTCTCTTGAGAAGGATCATTTCCGGGTTTATCTGGGGCAGAAGTATTCGGATGATTCCGGGGTGCATCCGGCCGCTGCCCCGGCGGTGATGGAGCCTCCGGCTGGGAGTGCGCCGGAGATTACTGCTGACGGGGTTACTTGCGTGAACTGAGCTGGAGTGGCTGGAAGGCTCGTGCTTCGCACATCGCGGGATGAGGGGTGCGTGGGGGCACCCCGAAGCTGAGTGTGACGACGGTCTGGGGTGGCTTGTCAAGGCGGGAAAGATGCCTTGACAAGCCACCCCAGACCGCGTTTTTGGCTTCGTATCGGGGTGCGGGGGTGGTGTGGGTGCTCGGCTGGTTGGGTGCGCGGGCTGCGGTTAGCCCCGATGTGGCATTGGCTGCATACGACGCGCCGAATGCGGCAACCACCGGTGGCGCTTCCGCACCCTCGCCATCACAACCCACTTCTTCAAACCAGGCAGCGTTGCAACAACCCCATGACCCAAGGCCCCTTGCGGGAGTCTAAGTCCGCGAAGGGGTTCCCCTCGCCACGCGCTGCGGGTCGCCGGTGGCGGAGACGGTGGCCCGTGCAGACCAACTCCGGTCCAGGAGAACGGAACCCACCCGACTCCTCAGGCGGCTGCGAGGGGAACCCTTGAAGGGACTTGGAGTCCGTGAAGGGCTCCTTGAGGGAATCTGATTCCCTCAAGGAGTCCTTCACGGACTTCGGCGGAGCGGGGGGAACCGTCGGCGGACACTGCGGGGGCCGGGCCGGGGGAAAGCAAAACGGGCCGGTCCTGTGCGGACCGGCCCGTTGCTCTAGCGGTTATGCGTGACTCAGGCGTTGCTGCGCCGGCGGCGGACCACCAGCAGCATCGCGCCGCCTGCGATCACCAGGGCTGCGCCGACACCGATGGGCAGCGCGGCGTTCACGCCGGTGTTCGCCAGCGGGGTCTGGCCCGAGTTGTTGCCGCCCGGGGCGGCGGGGGCGGTCGTCGCCGGCGCGGTGGTCACCGGGCCGGTTTCGGTCCAGGTGCCGGTCGCGGCGGCCTGGACGCTGCTCTTCTGCGACTGGGCCACGATCAGCGACTGCGCCGGCTTGTCCGCGTAGTTCTTGGCCACGAACAGGCGACCGGTGTTGACGTCGCCCGTGGCCTTCACCGCGAGTTCGGCCGTGCCGGCCTTCGCGTCCTTCGGGACGTCCAGGAACAGCTTCGTGCCGTTCTTGATCGCGGAGGACTTGATCTCTTCGCCGTTCTCGCCGACGACCTTCACGCCCTCGGGGAGCTTGCTCGTGAAGTCGGTGACGCTGCCGGTGGTGGCGATGGTGAACGGGCCGATCTTCGTGCCCGCTTCGCCGGTCGCCTTGGCCGGGGTGATGCTCAGCGCCGGCTTCGTCTCCTCGACGCCGGTGTTGGCGTCGCCGGTCAGGTAGTCGTACAGCGCGAGCACGTCGGCCGCGTCGTCCGGGGAGCCGTTGGCCAGCGGGTTCTTGGCGTCGAGGTCGGCCGCGTCGCTGTAGTGCCACACCGCGGCCTGGGTCGCGGTCAGCGCTTCCTTCTCGGACAGACCGTCGTGGAGCGTGACGCCCTTGCCGGTCAGCGTCTTCTCGAGGGACGCGGTGTCCTCGGACGGGTAGCTGTGGTGCAGCACCCAGTTGATGTTCTTGTTGTTCTTGCGGAACGGCGAACCCGCGTCGGGGTAGTCGTTCCACGCGTGCTCGACCATGGTCTCGCCGAACCGGGCGCCGACCTCGATCTGCACGCAGTACATCTTCGAAACGGCGCCGTCGGACAGCTTCAGGTTGAACAGCGTCGTCTGAAGCGCGTCCTTCTTGCCGGTGATGTTGACGTCGAAGCCCGACGAACCGCCGTGCTCCAAGGTGCCCGAGGCCGCGCCGCTGCGCGCCGAGGGGGCGTTGTCATCCGCGAGGGCAACCGGTGCGGCGATCATGAGCGCCGCCGCCGCGGACACCACCGCGGCCCCTCCCCGGACCAGCATTGACCTGCCGTGCATGCTTTCTCCCATCCAGTCCCGAACCACGAACGACGGACCGCGTGAGACCACATCTCCCCGACCACGACGGCCACCAATTCAGGTGAAGAATCCACCCAGTCAAGCGATGGCGAAGCATACACAGGGCTCACATATGCACTCTGGGTGGTCCCCTGAATGCGCTTTCGTACCACCAGTCGGAGTCATTCCTCCCTTTGTGTTGCTCTGGGTAGATGTGGAAAGAGCTGCGAAAACGGGGGAACGCTGGGCACACAACATGGATTACGCCGCCCGGCGGACGTGCTGGCGGCGTTCGGCCGCGCCGGCGCGCGGGTTCGGCTGGAAGGCAGCGCTTGGCAGGTCGCGGACGCGGTGCGGAAACCGGTGGAATTCGCTCCGGAAACGCGGCGGCGCGCACAGCGCGTTCCCATCAGCGACCTTTCGGCGATGGGAACGCGTCCGGAGATCCCCAGACCGCGTCGCCGGGCGGAGGCGCCCGTCGACGCCCCGGGTTCTCCCCGACCGATCGCTCGCCGCCGGTCGAGTTGCCCGCGGTGATCCGCCGTCTGGCGCGCCGCCGTCCCGGCTGTGCTCAGTTGACCAGGTTCTCCAGCGGCTCGCCCTTCGCGTAGTGCGCGAGCTGGCGTTCGGCCAGCCGCTTCGCGCGCGGGTAGAACGAGTCCGAACCACCCGCGATGTGCGGGGTGATGATCGCGCCGTCGAGCGTCCACAGTGGATGGTCGGCGGGCAGCGGTTCCGGGTCCACGACGTCGAGCGCCGCGCGCAGGCGGCCGGCGGAGACCTCGGCGGTCAGGGCGTCGGTGTCCACGGCGGTGCCGCGGCCGACGTTCACGACCAGGGCGGTATCCGGCAGCAGGGCCAGTTCCGCGGCGCCGAAGAGACCGCGCGTCCGCGGGTTGTCCGGCAGGACCAGCACCACGATGTCCGCCGTCGGCAGGAGATCCGGCAGTTCGGCGATGCCGTGCACGCCGGGGCGAGCCGCGCTGGCGACCCGGACCACCTCGGCCTCGCCGGCCTCCAGGTACCGCTCGATGGCTCGGCCGATCGAGCCGTAGCCGACCAGCAGGACACGACAGTCGGCGAGCGAGCGCGTGTGCACCCGGTCCCACGAACCGGTCCGCTGCTGCGCGAACCAGCGCGGGAAATACCGCTGCGCGGCAAGGATCAGCGCGAGCGCGTGCTCGGCGACGCTGAGGTCGTGCAGGCCCCGGCCGTTCGCCAGCCGAACCCCGGACGGGACGAGCGGCAGCAGGTTGTCATAGCCAGCGGAGAGCGTCTGGACCGCGCGCAGCGACGGCAGGTGCGGGATGAGCTTCGCGGCCGCCGGACCCTGGTCGTAGGGCAGAACGTAGAACTCGACGTCGTCGAGGCCGTCCGGAGGGGTGCCGCGGCCGTCCCAGACGACCGCGTCCAGTTCCGCCGGAACGGAAATGTCGGACCAGGGCACCAGTACACGCGCGGTCATGCTCGCCTTTCCTTCGTCTTCACCGGAACCGCGAGCACCAGCACCGCGGCTGCGGCCATTGTCCCCGCCAGCATCAAGAACGCGGCGGCCGTGCTGCCGGTGGCGGATTCGAGCCAGCCGACCAGGTAGGTCCCGAGGAACCCGCCGAGCGCTCCGGCGGCATTGACCACCGCTACCGCGACCCCAGCGGTCCGCTGCGGCAGGAGTTCGGAAATCATCGCGAAGAACGGGCCGTACGGCGCGTACAACGCCACCGCGGCGATCGCCAGCAGCACGAACGCCCACCAGAAGTGCTGCTTGCCCAAGAGGTACGAGCCGTAGAACGCGACCGCGCCGGCGATCAGCCACGGCCACACGTACTTCCGCCGCACCCCGGAGCGGTCCGAACCGCGCGAGTTGATCAGCATCGCCACCACGGCGAACGCGTACGGGATCGCCGACAGCAAACCGGTCGCGCCGATCCCGGCCGACGAACCCGCCTTGACGATCGACGGCAGCCAGAACACGAAGCCGTAAACCCCGATGCTCCACAACAGATATTGCGCCGACAGCAGCAGGACCGCCTTGGAGCGCAACGCTTCCCGCACCGGACGCTCAGCCGGTTCCGGCAGGTGCGCCTGCTCCGCGGCGATCGCGCGCTCGACCGCGTCGCGACCGGCCGGGTCGAGCCACTGCGTGTCGGCGGGCCGGTCGCGGACCTGTGCACGGAACACGAAAGCCCAGATCAGCGCCGGGATTCCCTCGATGATGAACATGCCGCGCCAGGACGTCGCCTCGATCAGGTACCCGGACGCCGCCGACAGCCACATCACCGTGACCGGGTTGCCGAGGATCAGAAACGCGTTGGCACGGCCGCGTTCCGCCTTGGTGAACCACCGCGCGAGCAGCACGACGAGCGCGGGCAGCACCGCCGCTTCGACCGCGCCGAGCAGGAACCGGACCGCGATCAGCACCGGCACCGAACTGAGCAGCCCCTGCGCGGTCGCCAGGACGCCCCAGGCAAGCACCGACCAGAAGATCAGGCTCCGCACGCTGCGGCGGTCGGCGTAGAGCACGCCGGGGACCTGCAGGAGGAAGTAGCCGAGGAAGAACGACGCGGCGATCAGCCCGGACGTCGTGTGCGTGAGGTGCAGTTCCTCGGCCATGCCGCCCGCGGTCGCGATCGAGAAGTTCGACCGGTCGAGGTAGGCGAGGCTGTAGGTGACGAAGACGATCGGGATCAGGCGCAGCCAGCGCTGCCGCCCGAGCGTGCCCGCCTGCTCGACGGTGTTCATCCGGTACTCCTGTCGCCGCTGACCCAAGTCCTTGACGTGCTTTCCGTAATATGGAAAGCTATTCCGCAATGCGGTGAGCAGCAGTGTGCGTCGCCGCGCGCGGGACGTCAAGGGGGTCCGATGGCGGACATGGTCGGCAAGGCTTTGCGGGTGCTGTCCCTGCTCGGCGGCTACCCCGAGGGCGTGCCGCTGTCCGAGCTCGCGCGCGCGGCCGGGTATCCGGTGAGCACCACGCATCGATTGCTCAGTTCCTTGCAGAGCGAGGGATTCGCGCGCAACGACCCGGTGTCGAAGCGGTATTCGCTGGGGTTGCGGCTGTTCGAACTGGGCCAGTCGGTGTCGCAGGCGCGCGGATTCGCCGGCGTCGCGCTGCCGGTGATGCAGAAGCTGTCCGCGGAGACCGGCGAGCCGACGCTGCTGGCCGTGCTGGACGGGCACAACCAGGTTTACGTGCACTCGGTTCAGGGGTCGCAGCGGCTGCAGATCCGCGGCGAACCGGGTGCGCGCGGACCGTTGCACTGCACGTCGATGGGCAAATGCCTGGTCGCGTTCGCACCGAACCGCGATGAGCTGGTCGCTTCGCTGGAACTGCCCGCGCTGGGTCCGCGCACCATTACCGAGCGAGAGGCGTTCGCGGCGGAGATCGCGGCGGTGCGCGAACGTGGTTTCGCGATCGCCGACGAGGAGCACGAGGAGGGCATCCGCGCGGTCGGCGTTCCGATCAGGACGCCGGACGGGACCGCGATCGCCGCGTTGTCCACCGCGGCACCGGCTTACCGGCTGACTGTGGCGCAGCTAGAGGAGTTCGTGCCCGCTTTACGCGCTGCTGCCCGGGAATTGGCGGCCGTGCTGCCCCGGTGACGGCCTACTCGCCGATCTGTCCCTTGATCCACGAGACGAGCTGGTCGACGCGCGCCGCGGTTTCGATGCCGGGCTGAGGACAGTCGGGGCCGAAGTCCTCGACCGCGATCAGCGTGTTCTTGCCCTTCACCGGCACGAAAAACGGCGAACCCGAATCGTCCGGGCACGGGCTGTTCTCCACGGTCCGCTTCTTCAGCGGCTCCAGGGTGATCTCGTCCTTGCGCACTTCGGCGACCTGGAAATCGCCGCGTTTGATGTGGTCGGTCTGCACGATGACCTTCGACGACAGCGAACCCCAGCCGACGAAGGTCGTGTGCTCGCCCGGCTCCGGCGGACCGTCCGGCAGCGCGAGCGGTTCGATGTCGGTGACCGGCTCGGACAGTTTGGCGAGCGCGAGGTCGTTGACCGCGGACTGGCGCGTGTCCACGATCTTCAGCACATGCCCGCGCGGGTCGGAGTCGGTGAGCTTCCCGATCGCGGCGGTCATGGT
>NZ_JACJHR010000112.1 GCF_014174495.1 Amycolatopsis echigonensis | reverse complement strand
TTCTTCTCCTCTGCGAGCCAGCGGCGAATCTCGTCGCTGTGCTGCCCCAGCCGGGGCGGGGCGGAATAGCGGGCGACCGGCGTGTCCGAATAGCCGATCGGATGGCGGACCTGCGGCGGCGCGTCGTCGCCGACCGGCACCGTCGGGGCGAGCCCGAGCGATTCCGCGAGCTTGAACCCGTCCGCGAGATCCCCGACCGGGCCGGCCGGCACGCCGACCTCGGTCAGCCGCGCGGCCCACGCCGCAACGGTGTCCGTGCCGAGCTGCTGTTCGAGCGCGGCTCTCAATTCCGGACGGTTGCGCACGCGCTCGGCATTCGTCGCGAACCGCTCGTCGTCGGCCAGCTCCGGAACGCCCAGCACCTCCGCGAGACGGCGGAACTGCCCGTCGTTGCCGCAGGCGAGCGCGAGCACGTCGTCCTTGCAGCGCAACGTTTCGTACGGCGCGATGGACGGATGCGAGTTGCCCATCCGGCGCGGCGCGCGTCCGGTCGTGAGATACGAGGAAGCCTGGTTGGCCATCGAACCGAGCAAACTGGACAGCAGATTCACCTCGACGCGCTGTCCCCGTCCGGTCTTCTCCCGGGCTCGCAACGCGGCGAGAATGCCGATGGTGGCGTCCTTCGCGGCGAGCACGTCGACCAGCGCGACGCCGACCTTCGCCGGTTCGCCGTCCTCGGCGCCGGTGACGCTCATCAGCCCGCCCATCGCCTGCACGAGGAAGTCGTAACCGGGCAGGTCCGCGTCGCCGCCGAAGCCGGAAACCGAGCAGTACACAATGCCGGGATTACCCACGCGGACGGATTCGTAGTCGAGCCCGCGCCGCCCCAGCGCGCCGGACCGGAAGTTCTCCACGAGCACGTCGGCGCGCCGGGCGAGTTCGCGCGCCAGGACCAGGTCGTCCGGGTCGCCGAGATCGAGCACCACGGACTGCTTGGACCGGTTGGCGCATTCGAAGTACGAGCTGGAGTGCGCGGTCCACGGCGGGCCCCAGCCGCGGGTGTCGTCCCCGGAACCGGGCCGCTCGACCTTGACCACCGTCGCCCCGAGGTCCGCCAGGTTCACGCACGCCAGCGGACCGGCCAGCACCCGGCTGAAGTCCGCGACGACGACACCGTCCAGTGGCATGCTCACGAGCGCACCTCCTCGCTACGCATACTGGCATCAAAATACGTATTTACGCAACCCACTGGTCCGGGTAGAGTCCGCGATCACCCGAGGAGAGAAAGCACCGATGCCGACGCACCCCACGCCGGACGGCCGCCCGAGGCCGCACCACCGGATGATCGACCGGGTGTCGACCATCCTGGAGCGGGCCGCGCGCTCCCGGAACGGGGTCACGCTCACCGAGTTCGCCCGCGAACTCGACGCGCCGATGAGCTCGATCCAGGGCCTGGTCAACGGCCTAGTCGCGACCGGTTACCTCGACGAGCACGACCGCCGCTACTCGCTCGGCCCGGCGCCGTACCTGCTGGTGCGGCTGGTCGGCCGCCCCACCGTCACCACGGTGTCGCACGAAGATCTGGAAGCGCTGCACGAGGAAACCGGCATGACCGCAGTGCTGGCGATCATGGTCGGCAGCGACCTCTACTACGTCGACTACGCCTCGCACGACCCGCGCTACGCCTACCTCGCCGAAGGGTTCGTGCGCCGCTCGCCGATCCGCACGTCGACCGGCTGGATCCTGTTGGCTGCCATGGAAAACCGGGACTTGTGGCCGCAGATCGGCGCGCTGCCGCCCGCTGACGCCGAACTGGTCGAACGCTTCGTGCAGGACCTGACCCGGATCCGCACCGAAGGCCTGGTCGCCGCGCCGAGCGCCTCCACCGAAGCCGACGGCGTGTCCGTCGCCGTGGTCGAGGACGGCCGGACCGTCGCCGCCGTCGGCATCATGGGCAGCCACGCCGAGGTCGCCGAACGCAAAGCCGAACTGGTGAAGGTCCTGACCCAGCGTCGTCGCGAGTGGCAAGCACGGTTCTAACCGGGATCAACACTGACGAGGGCCGCCGCCACGCCGCCGTCGGGATCCAGCTCGCGTTCGACCTCGGCGAGCCGGGCCGTCGCCCGCTGATGCGCACTGCGGCCGCGCGGCGCGAGATACACCCGGACCCGCCGCCGGTCCTCGACGTCCACCTCGCGGTACGCCGCCGCGGTGGTGACCAGCCGGTCGACCACCCGGGTCAGCGTCGGCCCGGTGACCAGCGTGTGCCCGGCCAGTTCAGTCATCGTGAGGCCGTCGCCGGCGGCGAGCGCGTCCAGCACCAGCCAGCCGTCGAGGGTCAGCCCCTCCTTCTTGAGGAGCGGCTCGATCCGCAGGGTGACCGCGCGTGCGGTACGGGTGAGCGTTCGGATCAACGACGCCTCGGCCGCCCGTGCCTGCCTCATCCGCCCGCCCTCGTTCCGCCCTTGCGCAAATGCCTCCGCATTGTAAGACTTCCAAATGGAAGCAAGTCAACCCGGCAAGGAAGCCCGGAGCCGGCATGGGACTCGGAGTCGCCAGCCGCGCGAGCGCGTTGCGTGTCGCGCTGGTCGTCCCGCTGCAGGGACCGGCGGGTCTTTTCGGGCCCTCGTGCGAGGCGATCAGCGAACTCGCGGTCCGGGAGCTGAACGACGCGGGCGGCATCCTCGGCCGCGAAGTGACGCTGGAAGTCGTCGACGGCGGCGCTCCGCCCGCCCAGGTCGCCTCGGCCGTGCGACGGCTGGTCGACGCGGGCGAGATCGACGCGGTCACCGGCTGGCACATTTCCTCGGTCCGCAACGCACTCGCGCCGGTCCTCGCCGATCGCGTGCCGTATGTGTACACGTCGCTCTACGAAGGCGGCGAAAGTCGTTCCGGCATCTACTGTTCCGGCGAAATCCCGCGCGTGCAGATCCAGCCCGCGCTGCGGTGGCTGCGCGACAACTGCGGCGCGCGCACCTGGTTCGTGGCCGGCGACGATTACGTGTGGCCGCGCGGTTCGGCGAGCGCGATCCGGCGCTACGCAAGGGAACTCGATCTCCAGATCGTCGGCGAAGCCTTCGTCGGGCTCGGCTCCGGCGACATGGCGCGGCTCGTCCGGCGCGTCGAAACTTCGGCGTGCGACGGCGTTCTCATGCTCTTCGTCGGACAGGACGCGGTCCGGTTCAACCGGCAGTTCGCCGCACGCGGACTCCACGAGCAGATGCTGCGGTTCAGCCCGCTGATGGAAGAAAACATGCTCCTCGCGAGCGGAGCCGAGGCGACCCGAAACCTCTTCGCCTCCGCCGCGTACTTCCGCTCCCTCGTCACCGCGGACGCGATGGACCTGCTCGGCCGGTACGTCCACCTGCACGGCCCGGCCGCGCCGCCGCTCAACAACGCGGCCGAATCCTGTTACGAGGGCCTGCACACGTTCGCCGAACTCGCCCGCCGCGCAGGCACTCCGGACCTGCGCGCGCTGAACGCCGCCATCGACGGCGTGGCCTACGACGGACCGCGCGGGACTGTCGAATTCCACGGCCACCAAGCCGCCCAGCACGTGCACCTCGCCGCCGCGCACGGCTGCGACTTCGATCCGATCACCCGGCTCTGACCCGGGCGGCCCCGGTCTTGACGGCCGCCTCCTGGCCACTTATTTTCATTTGACAGTATTTCATCTAGTACCAACTGAGGAGCGTGCGATGAACAACGTCGGCCTGCTCTACGTCGGGGCGGTACTGCTGGTCAACGGGCTGATGCTGCTCGGGCGCGTGCCCGGACGGTCGGCCGCCGCGCTGAACCTGTTCGTGGGCGGGCTGCAGTGCGTGACGCCGACGGTGCTGATCATCCAGGCGCACGGGGATTCCGAGGCGATCCTCGGCGCGTCCGGGCTGTTCCTGTTCGGCTTCACCTATCTGTACGTCGGGATCGCGAACCTCGCCGGGCTCGAACCCGAGGGCATCGGCTGGTTCTCGCTGTTCGTCGCGGGCGCCGCGATCGTGTACGCCGGCCTGGCCTTCTGGCGGCAGCACGATCCGGTGTTCGGCGTCATCTGGCTGTCTTGGGCTCTGCTGTGGGGCCTGTTCTTCCTCGTGCTCGGGCTGGGCCGCGAGGAGCTGACCCGGTTCACCGGCTGGACGACCGTCCTGCTGAGCCAGCCGACCTGCACGCTGCCCGCGTTCCTCGCGCTCACCGGCGGCTACCGCTCCACCGCGGGCGCCGCTCTCATCGCGGCGGCGGCCGCCGTTCTGCTCGTCGCTCTCGCCGCGGTGCTCGGGTTCCGCGGCCAGCCTCACTCCGTCCACGACCGCGCCGCGGCCGCGGCCTGACCCTCCATCTGAAGGAGAAATCCCATGCGACACGGTGACATTTCCTCGAGCCCGGACACGGTCGGCATCGCGGTCGTGAACTACAAGATGCCGCGGCTGCATACGAAGGCCGAGGTGCTGGACAACGCGCGCAAGATCGCCGACATGGTGGTCGGCATGAAGAGCGGCCTGCCCGGAATGGACCTCGTCGTGTTCCCCGAATACTCGACGCAGGGAATCATGTACGACGAGCAGGAAATGTACGAGACCGCGGCGACCGTGCCCGGCGAGGAGACCGCGATCTTCTCCGCCGCCTGCCGCGAGGCCGACACCTGGGGCGTTTTCTCGATCACCGGCGAACAGCACGAGGACCACCCGAACAAACCGCCGTACAACACCCTGGTGCTGATCGACAACCACGGCGAGATCGTGCAGAAGTACCGGAAAATCCTGCCGTGGTGCCCGATCGAGGGCTGGTACCCGGGCGACACGACGTACGTCACCGACGGCCCGAAGGGGCTCAAGATCTCGCTGATCATCTGCGACGACGGCAATTACCCGGAAATCTGGCGGGATTGCGCGATGAAGGGCGCCGAGCTGATCGTCCGCTGCCAGGGCTACATGTACCCGGCGAAGGACCAGCAGGTCCTGATGGCGAAAGCCATGGCGTGGGCCAACAATTGCTACGTAGCGGTCGCCAACGCGGCCGGATTCGACGGCGTGTACTCGTATTTCGGCCACTCCTCCATCATCGGTTTCGACGGCCGGACGCTCGGCGAAACCGGCGAGGAGGAATACGGCATCCAGTTCGCCCAGTTGTCGCTCTCGGCGATCCGTGACGCCCGCGAGTACGACCAGTCGCAGAACCATCTGTTCAAGTTGCTGCACCGGGGCTACTCGGGCGTGCACGCGGCCGGTGACGGCGACAAGGGCGTCGCGGACTGCCCGTTCGAGTTCTACCGCACCTGGGTCACCGATGCGCAGAAAGCGCAGGAGAACGTCGAGGCCATCACGCGCAGCACGATCGGCGTCGCGGAATGCCCCGTCGGCCAGCTGCCCGCGGAGAAGACCAAACAGGCCTGACTTATCCGCTGGCCGCCGGTTTTCGGTTTTCGGTTTTCGGTTTCGGTTTTCGGTTTCGGTTCAGGGAAAGGACACCATGCCGTTCATCACCGACAGGTACCACGACCAGAACCGGAACCGGCAGCCAGCCGCCCCTCCTGTGTCCACTCCGGACACTCCTGCCTCGTTGGCGGAACGCCTGCGCAGCCGCGTCCTGGGCCAAGACCCGGCCATCGACGCCGTCGTCCGGGCCATCACCCTGGCCCGCGCGGGCGCGACCGAACCCGACCGTCCACTCGCGACAGTCCTGCTGCTGGGCCCGACCGGGGTAGGCAAAACCGAACTGGTGCGCCAAGCAGCCGCCGCCCTGCGCTCCGGCCCGGACGATCTGTGCCGGGTGGACATGAACTCCCTCGCCCAAGAACATTACGCAGCCTCCTTCAACGGGGCCCCGCCCGGATACGCGGGAAGCAAGGAATCCTTCACCGTCTTCGATCGCTCCACTGTGGAGGGTGACCCGTACACCCCAGGGATCGTCCTCTTCGACGAGGTGGAAAAGGCCCACCCCACCGTCCTGCGCGCACTGCTGGGCGTCCTCGACAACGGAATGCTGCGTCTCGCGAACGGCCAGGAAAAGATCTCCTTTCGCAACAGCTTCGTCTTCCTCACCTCAAACCTGGGCTCAAAAGAACTCGCCCGCCGCCGCGGCTCCCGTTGGCGCACGCTCCTGGACCGCGGCCACACCCGACGGGCGGTCGTCGACAAAGCCCTGCGGTCGTTCTTCGACCCGGAGTTCCTGAACCGCGTCGACGAGACCGTGATCTTCGACGAACTGGACCGCGCCACTGTCGAGCGCGTCGCCCGCCTGGAAACCGACCTGCTGCGCGCGAGGCTCCGCCGCCGCGGCGTCGATCTCCAGGTGGACGAATCCGCCGTCCGCCTGCTCGCCGACCGGGGCTTCGACCCGGTCTACGGCGCCCGCGGCCTGCGCCGGACCCTGCGCACGCACCTGGCCGCCCCCGTCGCCGAGGAAATCCTGCGCGCACGCCCGACCGGCACCGCCCCGCTGCGGATCGCCGCGACCGCCGCGGCCGGAACCGTCCGCGCGACCGCCACCGGTCCGGAGTCTTGACGCCGCGCGCCCTCCTCTCTAAGTTCTCCGGACATAGGACGTCGGACATCCCATGTCCGGAGCGAGAGGCGGTCCCCCGGTGCTCCCGAGAACAGTCACGCTTGCGCTCGCCGCAACGATCTTGAGCGTCATCCCGGCCCCACCGGCCGGCGCGACCCCCGGCTGCACCTCGTCGACCCCGTTCACCTCGGGCACCGAGGGCTACCACACCTTCCGCATCCCCGCGGTGGTCCGCGCGGCGAACGGCTCACTGGTCGCCTTCGCCGAAGGCCGCCGCGACTCCCCTGGCGACTCCGGCGCGATCCAGACCGTCGCCAAAACCTCCCGCGACGGCGGCTGCACCTGGGGCGACCTGCGCGTAGTGGACAGCAACGGCGACGCCACCGCCGGAAACCCGACCCCAGTGGTAGCCCGCAACGGCGACCTGGTGCTGTTGACTGTCCACAACGGACCCGTCAGCGAAAAAGCCATCATGTCCGGCACCGTGTCCCCGCAAGACACGCGCCGGGTGTTCGTCCAGCGCAGCCCCGACAACGGCCGCACCTGGACGCTCGCCCGCGACATCACCGCCACGACGAAACTCCCGTCCTGGCGCTGGTACGCCGCCGCGCCCGGGCACGCGACTCTGCTCCAGCACGGCCGGTACGCCGGGCGGATCGTCGTGCCCGCCAACCACTCCAGCGCACCTCCCCCGGGTTCCGCGGACGTGGGAACCGAAGCCAAGTACTACGGCGGGCACGACCTCTACAGCGACGACAACGGCCGTACCTGGCACATCGGCTTCACCGACGACCCGACCGACGGCGTCATCGCCCCCAACGAAACCACCGCCACTGAGTTGCCCAACGGCACCGTCTACTTCTCAAGCCGCAACCAAGGCTCCGCCCCGGAAAACCGGCTCGACGCCTACAGCACCGACGGCGGCCGCACCCTGACCCGTCCCTATCAAGTGCAGCCGACCCTGTCCGGTCCGAAGGTAGAAGGCAGCGTCCTGCAAACGACCAACCCCCGCGTACTCCTCTACTCCGGCCCCTCCGACCCCGCCGCCCGCCGCACGATGCAACTGAGGACCAGCTCGGACCGCGGCAAAACCTGGCAGCCGTCGACCGTTCTCGCCGACGCTCCAGCCGGCTACTCCGATCTGGTGGAACCAGACCGTTTCACCGTCGGCGTCCTGTTCGAAACCGGGGTCGCCAGCGCGTACGAGAAGATCGAATTCCGCAGGCTTTCTCTTTGACCGCCCCCGGTAAAATCGCCCGCATGACGGACCCGTGGCTACGCCGCTTCCACCCCGCCGACGACGCCCCTGCCCGTGTGGTGTGCCTGCCGCACGCGGGCGGCGCAGCCCCGTTCTTCCACCCGCTGTCGAAAGCGCTGTCCCCCGCCGTCGATGTCCTCGCGGTGCAATATCCCGGCAGGCAGGACCGCATGGCCGAACCCGCCCTGCGCACCATCGACGAGCTGGCGGACGGCGTCACCCAAGCCCTCCTGGCGTGGCTGGACCTGCCGGTGGTGCTCTTCGGCCACAGCATGGGCGCGACGCTCGCGTACGAGGTAGGCCTGCGCCTCGAGTCAAGAGGCACGCCCCCGGAGGCGGTGGTCGTTTCGGGTCGCCGAGCCCCGTCCCGCCTGGTCCACGACCACGTCCACCTCCAAGACGACGAGGGTTTGCTGTCCGAGATCGAAGGCCTGGCAGGCACCGACCCGAGGGTGCTGCGAGACCCGGAACTGCGGGAGCTGTTCCTGCCAGCCCTGCGAGCGGACTACACGGCCATCGAGACCTACCGCCCGAGCCCAGGCCCGCTCACCGCGCCCATCCACGCCCACACCGGAGACGCCGACCCCCACGCCCCCGTGGACGACGTGCAAGCCTGGTCGTCGCACACCAGCGGCGAGTTCACCCTGACCACGTACCCGGGCGGCCATTTCTACCTGGTCGACCACGCGGCCGCGCTGACCGACGCCCTCCTGAAACTGACGAGCGGGTTGTAGATCTCTCTTCGCGCTACTCCGCTTGTCACCCTTGTGGCCCTTGTGGCCCGACAAGCCCGCACGACCCCTCCGCTCCACTTGTCGCCCTTGCCGCCCGCCCGCCAAGCCCGCACGGCAACCGCCCCCGCCGCACGGTCCGCCCGAGCCGCCACCCCGGCGACTTCCCCTTCGCCGCCCCGTAGGCTGCCGCCCATGGAACTGCGCAGGATGTTCGCCGGTTTGGGCCGCAGCAAGGCATTCGCCGCGTTCGGCCAGGCGGTGATGCCCGCCGACCGCCTGCTCCTCCGCATCAGCGGCGGCCGCCTTGGCATAGGCGCGGCAGTCGGACTGCGCACCCTCTTGCTCACCACGATCGGCCGCACCACCGGCGAACCACGCCAGGTCCCGCTGCTGTACGTCGAACGCCCCGGCGGATACGTCGTGATCGGCTCCAACTGGGGCGGTGAACGCCACCCCGCTTGGACGGCAAACCTCCTGTCCCACCCCGACGCGACAGTCTCCGTCCACGGCCGCACCGTGCCAGTTCGAGGACGTCTCCTGAAAGACGACGAACGACAGGAAATGTGGGACGCAGTCGCCTCCTACTGGCCCGCCTATGACCGCTACGCCGAACGCGCCTCCCACCGCGAAATCCGCGTATTCCTCCTGGAACGCACAAACTCCGCCCCCTGACCGGACCTGGCTCGCTCCGGATATCCCCGATTTCTCCGGCGCATGCCGCGGAAACCTCAATCCGGCGACCCGCTCGTCCGGCCGCATTCCCACCTACTCGCTACACCGGGCGACCTCTCCACCCCAGAGACACCGCGCGACCAGCTCGCTGACCGCTCTGGTGGCCCATCTATCCCAGCGACACTACTCGACCTGACAACTCTGCTTTCTCTCCCACCAGGCCACCTATCCAGCCCAGCGACGCCACGCGACCAGCTCACTGACCGCTCTGCTGGCCCATCTATCCCAGCGACACTACTCGACCAGGACGCTGACAACTCTGCTTTGCTATCCCACCGTGCCACCCTGCGCAGCGACTTCCTCAGCCGCGCGGCCGAACCGACGGCGCAACCCACCGCCCGCCCAACCCGAAACCGCCTGCCTCACGCCTGACGCCTCCCAACAACCTGCGAGACACCACCCGCCTACCCTTCGCGTGGAAGGAGTTTCGCCGCCTTCCCCTGGAGATACCGCCGTTCCGGAATGCTGCTCGTCCGTTTCGCCGCGCGCAGGTAGTGCTCGCGCGCACTCGCGGTATCACCAGCGAGTTCGAGCAGATGCGCACGGACCGCGTCGAGCCGGTGGCCCTGCTTCAGGCGCGCGTCGTCCTCGAGAGTGGCCAGCAGTGCCAGTGCTTGCTCCGGACCGTGAACCATCGCGACCGCGATCGCCCGGTTGAGCGTCGTGACGGGGCTGGGCGCGAGTTGTTCGAGCAGGCCGTACAACTCCAGAATCTGCGCCCAGTCAGTGGAATCGGCGCCCGCCGCCTGGTCGTGCAGGGCCGCGATGGCAGCTTGCACCTGGTACGGCCCCACCGGGCCTTGCCCGAGTACCCGGTTCACCAGCTCCAGCCCCTCGACGATCAACGGCACCGTCCACTTTCGACGGTCCTGTTCGGCGAGCGGCGTCAGCGTTCCGTCGGGCCCGGTGCGCGCCGGCCGTCGCGCGTCGGTGAGCAGCATGAGCGCGAGAAGCCCCGCGACCTCGCCATCGTCCGGCAGCCGGGCATGGACGGCGCGCGTCAGCCGGATCGCTTCCTCGGACAGTTCGGCCCGATGAAGATTCTCGCCGGAGGTCGCCGTGTATCCCTCGTTGAAGATCAGGTACAGCACATGCAAGACGACCTGCAGCCGAGCCGGCCAATCCTCGGTGGACGGCGGCGTGAAGGTCGAACCAGCCGCCGCGACGGTCTCCTTCGCCCGCGTGATCCGGCGCGCCATGGTGCCTTCCGGCACGAGGAACGCGCGCGCGATCTCCGCCGTCGTCAATCCGCCGACCGCACGCAGCGTCAGCGCGACCTGCGAGCTGGGCGTAACCGCCGGATGGCAGCACAGGAACAGCAAGGTCAACGTGTCGTCCTGCTCCGGCGGCTGCTCGTCCTCCGGCCCGGGCACCACCGCGGTCAGCGCGACGTCTTGCACCGCAACAGTTTCCTCGCGCCGCCGACGGGCGCTCTCGCTGCGCCAAAGGTCGGTCAGCCGACGGGTGGCAACCGTGAGCAGCCACGCGCGCGGGTTGTCCGGCACCTCGCCGGCCGACCACTGCTCGACCGCCGCGACGAGCGCCTCCTGCACCGCGTCCTCGCACGCCTCGAACTGCCCGTACCGCCGCACGAGCGTCCCGAGCACCTGCGGCACGAGCGGCCGGAGCAGCTCGCCGACGTCCGCCATCAGCCGAAGTCGGACTGTGTTTCCGCGTCAGCGAAGAACACGACCGGCCGGACCTCGATGCCGAGCCCGTCGATCCTCGCGTCGGGAATCATCGCCGCGATCTCCAGCGCCCGGTCCCGGCTCTCGCATTCGACCAGGTAGAACCCGGCGAGGAACTCCTTCGACTCCGCGAACGGACCGTCGGTGACCGCGGGCACCCCGCCGCGCACCCGCACGACGGCACTGTCCTCCGGCCCGCCGAGCGCCTGCGTGTTGATCATCTCGCCGGACGCCCGGATCTTCGCGACGAAGTCCGCGTGCCCGTCCATCACCTCCTGTCGGGTCTCCTCGCTCAGCCCTTCCCATACCTCGGGGTTCATGTGCATCGTCAGCAGGAACTTCACGTCGTCTCCCCAGCAGCCGGTCCTGCCGACCAACCTAGCGGAGCCGCGCGGCGATGCCGTCCAGCAGACATTCGAGGCCGAGCTCGAACTGCGCGTCCTCGGCCGCGTCCGCGCCCGTCCTCCGCGCTCGGTCAGCAGCATCCACCGCCTGGTCCGTGACCGCGTGGCCCGACCCGGCCGCTCGACCTGAGCCCGTCGACCGATCGGTTCCGGTCGGCTGACCGGTTCCCGTCGGCTGCCCCGCTCCGGCAACCGCCCATGCATCCCGAGCCCGGACCGCTCCGGCACCCGGCTGACCGACCTCAGCCGAGTCGAGACGACTCCCGTCCCCTCGACCAGTCCCAGCCGCCCGGCCAGTCCCAGCCACCCGGCCAGTCCCAGCCGCCCGGCCAGAGCCAGCCACCCGGCCAGTCCCAGCCGCCCGGCCAGAGCCAGCCGCCACGCGGTCCGCCTCAGCCGCCCGCCCAGATCCGGCCACGTCCGCATCCGCCCGAGCGGCCACCTCCGCACCCGGCCGAGCGGCCGCCTCACCGGCACCGGCCCCGCGGCCCGAACCGGTCACCCGGCCAGACTCGTCCGTCTCCGCGACCGATCCGGCCCCCTCCGCCTTGACCGCGCCGGTCTCGCCAGCCGCGTCGTGCCGCTCGGCCAGAAAGCTCTCCAGCACCTGCACAAGCAACGGATACGGACTGTCCTCCGACGCGATGTCGCCGAACCACGCCCGCGCCTGCCGCTGCACGTCCACCACGTCGACGAACGCGTTGCGCTGCCACATCGCCCGCTCTTCCGCCCACTGCAGCGCCTGACCGATGACGTACCCGTCGAGCAGCCGGGCGTACCCGAGCGCCGACGCGAGGTCCTGCCCCAGCCGGTCGAACGTCGCCAGCACGAACTCCGTCCGCCGGCTCGCGTTGGGCCCCGCCGGGGGCCGTTGGTGCACGAACCGCGCGTACCACGGATGCCGATTCGTCATCGCCCACATCTCGACCGCGACAGCAGTCAACTCGCCCCGCCAGTCCTCGCCCGGGACTTCCGGGGTGCGCACCTCGCTGTTCGCCAGGTCCAGCATCAGGTCCACCAGACCGTCTTTGCTGTGCACGTAGCGGTACAGCGACATCGGCGTGGACGCGCCCAGCTCCTTCGCCACTGCCCGCATCGTGAGCGCCTCCGCGCCACCGTGGTCGGCCAGCCGTACAGCCGCGTTGACGATGTCGATTCGTCCGAGGCCCCAACCGCGTTCCGGCGGCTCAGGCAACAGCCAAATCGGCGGTGTCGGCCCTTGATCTCCCATTCAACTCCCTGTCTCCAGCCCGCTTGCGTACACAGTACATCGTCATGTACAACGTACACAAGATGTACGACGTACACGACCTGGGGGTTACGAAATGACAGCACGAATTCCCGTTCTGATCTGCGGCGGAGGGATCGCCGGGCTCACTGCAGCCCTGTTGCTGCACCGCGAGGGGGTAGCGCCGATGCTGGTGGAAAAGCACGCCGGCACGTCCCCGCAGCCGAAAGCACGCCGGTTCAACCCGCGCAGCACCGAAGTGTTCCGCTTGCTCGGCCTCATGGACGAGGTCGAGCAAGCGAGCGCACCGCTCGCGTCGTTCACCGGAATGCTGACCGGCACCACGCTGGCCGACGCGACCTGGCCCGAGGTCACCGACACTCTGCGCGAACGGCTCGCCCAGCACGCGAAAATGCCCGATCTCAGCCCGGCGCCAAGCGTGCTGTGTCCGCAGGACGTGCTGGAACCGGTGCTGCGGCAGGCCGCCGCCGAGCGCGGGGTGTCGGTTCGGTTCGGCACCGAGTTGGTCGCGTTCGAGCAGGACGGCACCGGGATCACCGCCGAACTGCGCCCACCCGATGGCGAGCCGTACCAGGTCAGCGCCGAATACCTGATCGCGGCGGACGGCGCGCGCAGTCCGATCCGCACCGCGCTCGGCATTCCGCGCAGCGGGCACGGGCATCTGGCCGACAATCTCGACATTTGCTTCCGCGCCGACCTCGCCGAGCTCGTCCGGGACAAACCGTTCAACCTGTGCCGGATCGAAAACCCGGCCGCTTCCGGTGCGTTCGTGTCGGTCAACGGCACCGACCGGTGGCTCTTCTCCACCTCTGACTTCCCCGGCTCGGAATCCCTGGGCGAGGACGGCTGGTGCGAGTTGCTGCGCACCGTCGTCGGCGCACCGGACCTCGAAGTCGAAGTGCTGAGCCGGATGCACTGGGAGTCAGGAATGTACGTGGCCGACCGGTTCTCCTCCGGCCGGGTCTTCCTGGCCGGCGACGCCGCACACGCGATGCCGCCGATGGCTGCCGCGGGTGCGAATACCGCGATCGCGGACGTAGCCAACCTCGCCTGGAAACTCGCCGCGGTGCTGTCCGGCAAAGCGACGCCCGCCCTGCTCGACACCTACCACGCCGAGCGATACCCGATCGGGTACGCGACGGCGGAGTTCTCCAGCATGGCCAGCGGCCATCTCGGAACCATGCTCAGCGCGATCACCAGCGACGACGCGCCGCGCATCGACCCGCTCGCCACGCTGTTCGGCGTGCAATACGACCACGGCGCCTTCGTCCCGGACGGACGCGGTCCCGCACCAGAAGACCGGTACGCCCCGGCCGGTCGTCCAGGCACCCGAGTGCCACACGCTTGGCTCGACGCCACGACGTCCACAGTGGACTTGGCGGGGCCTGGCCTCGCCTTGCTATGCGGCCCGGACCACACCCGGTGGACAGCCGAAGCCGACCGCCTAGGCCTCCGTCTCGTTCCCGTCTCGGACGAGGCATGGCTGGCCGAGACAGAACTGCCTGCCGACGGCGCGCTGCTGCTCCGGCCGGACGCCATCGTCGGCTGGCATTCCTCGTCGGAGGTCCCGCTTGCCGACGCCCTGGCCCGCATGCTCAACACCCCCGTGGAGGCAACCGTGTGATCTCTTCGACGGTGCCCGGGTTCGCCCGCCCCGCGGCACCGGATCTGCCACCCATCCGACGCAAGAGAGGAGTATCGATCGAACGCACCTGAGAGCGCGGACCCCGGTGCCGGTTACCTGCCAGCCCGCTTCGGCACCGACCGGTTGCGATCCGCCGCTGTCTCTCCTGTCCAGGCCGAACCGCGCCACCATGCCAGCCCGCGCTTGGCGCGGCTCGTGTCCGACGGAGACTGCAGCTGCCGACGCCCCCGACGGCGACAATCGCCGCAGCTCGCGCCAACGGGAATCCAGCGCCAACAGGAGTCTAGAGAGCCATGGCCGCTGCCGAGGGAGGCCCTCGAGCGTGCCGCGGCTGCGCTTCCCGCCGGACCCGCCAGCGGTTCGCGCTGGACGTGCCACCGGGCGATACCGGACGCGCCAGCGGTTCATGCCCAACGTGCCACCGGATCACGCCGGACGCGCCAGCGGTTCATGCCGAACGCGCCACCGGATCACGCCGGAGGCACGGCTGGACCACGTCGGTCGCCGTCGAGGGTGCTCGGCTTATCCGGCGACGAGAAGGTTCCGCCGCCTGCATCAGGAGAAGGAGGCTCGCCAGCGACCTGCATTACCGTCCGCCGACCCGCCGCGGTCGTCACTCCGAGTGGCCTGCGCCAGCATGCGCTCGTATCCGCAGCAGGCCGGAGCTGCGAACGTCCGCCGCGCGACCCGCGCTACCCAGCCTCGCGGCGACCGTTCCGGACCACGAGCAGTCGGTTCAAGCCGCCGGTACCAGTGGCCGTCAGTAGACAGCCCGTGTCGGCAGCTGCCGCGTCAAGAAGCTGTCAGGTGCAGCCGTCGAGCCCGGCAAACCGCGTCAACAACGTCACGCCGAGCGGCCCGAGAGCACCGCCCGCATCAGGATCACAACCAGACCACAGGAGGCGACAAAACCGATGACGACCCTGGTCACTCGAACCGGGACGGGTCTCCCGCCCCATGCCGCACGACCTCCGCCTCTCCCGAGGAGAAGTCGATCACCGTGGTGGGTTCCACACCGCAGTCGCCGGAGTCGATGACGGCGTCCAGTACGTGGTCGAGTTCTTCCTTGATCTCCCAGCCCTGGGTGAGGGGCTCGCCGGAATCGGGCAGCAGCAGCGTGCTCGACAGGATCGGCTCGCCCAGTTCGCCGAGCAGTTGCTGGGTCACCACGTGGTCGGGGATCCGTACGCCGACGGTCTTCTTCTTGGCGTGCAGCAGCCGCCGCGGGACTTCCTTTGTCGCCGGGAGGATGAACGTGTACGCGCCGGGGGTGCTGGCCTTGATGGCGCGGAACACCGCGTTGTCGATGTGCACGAACTGGCCGAGCTGGGCGAAGTCCTGGCAGACGAGCGTGAAGTGGTGCCGGTGGTCGAGCTTGCGGATGGTGCGGATCCGTTCCATCCCCTGCTGGTTGCCGATGCGGCAGCCGAGCGCGAAGCACGAGTCGGTCGGGTAGGCGATGAGCCCGTCGTCGCGCAGCAGGTCGACCACCTGGGAGAGCGCGCGGCGCTGCGGGTTCTGCGGGTGCACGTCGAAGTAGCGGGCCATTGCCCGAGCTTAGGCGTGATCGCCGGGCCGGGCGCGCGGGCTCTCTGAGGGCCGGGCACAGTGACGGGAGAGGAGGTACGTCCGTGCATGCTCTTTGGTCCACCGGCGAACAGTGGGAACTGCTGCCTCCAGTGCTGCTCGCCCTGCTGCTCAGCACGGTGATCGGCATTGAGCGCGAGGTCGGCAACAAACAGGCCGGCCTGCGCACGCACACGCTGGTCGGCGTCGGGTCGGCGGTCTTCATGCTGGTGTCGAAATACGGCTTCGCCGATTTGCTCGGCATCGAGCACGTCGCACTCGACCCGTCGCGGATCGCCGCGCAGATCGTGTCCGGCATCGGGTTCGTCGGCGGCGGGCTGATCTTCGTGCGCCGCGACGCGGTGCGCGGCCTCACCACCGCGGCGACCGTCTGGCTCGCCGCGGCCGTCGGAGTCGCGTGCGGTGCCGGGCTTCCGGTGCTGGCCGTCGCGACCACTGCCGGGCTTGTCGTGATCACGCGCGGATTCCCGCCGATTTCCCGGTTCGTCGCGCGCCATCGGCGGCAGCCGCCGATTCTCCGGTTGAGCTATGCCGACGGCCACGGAGTACTGCGTGCCGTCCTCGCCACGTGCACCGACCGGGGTTGGGCCGTCCACCGCGTGGCGGTCGACCGCGAGACAGTTTCCGAAGAGGGACAACGGATCGCGGTCGTCACCTTGCTGTTGCAGGGGCGCGGAGATCTTCCCGAACTCACCGCGGAACTGGCCGAATTGCCCGGCGTGCGAAGCACCGCGACCGGCACTGAAGACCCGCTCGAAGATTGACCCGCCCCAGGCTCCCACGGAGCGCCGGACTTCAGGCACACTGGAGGCAGTGCGGAAACCCCGGTGCGGCAAGAAAAACGAGCGCCGAGGAGAAACCATCCAAATGGGAGGTGAGAGCATGGCCCCCGGCGGTGGCGAGGACCTGATGGCCGTCCGGCCGTCCTTCGACTCGGCTTGGCGCGGCTATCAGCGCGGCCAGGTCGAAGAATTCGTCACGTGGGTCGAGGCGGAATTCCAACGCCTCGCCGCGGAACGCGACGCCGCGGCACACCAAGCGGCCGAACTCGCCGAGCGCAATCGCGAACTGCGCGCGACGATCGACCGGATCAGCCGCACCCCCATCCCGCCGGACGCATTGCAGGAACGCTCCCGCCGGATGGTCGAGCTGACGCGCGAGGAAGCCGCGGAGATCACCGCCCGCGCCGAGGACACCGCCGCGCGGATCATCGCCGACGCCAAGGCAGAAGCGGTTCGTCTCACCGAAAAGGAACGCGCGCTCGTCGAAGCCGTCGCCGCGGACCGCGAGCAACAGCGAAGAGAACACGAAGATCTGCTGCGCCGTGCAGTCGAAGAGCGCAAGGCCGCAGACGAAGCGGCCGCGAAGGAACGCCAGCGGCTCGAAGAACATCTGACGCGCACGCTGGCCGACCGTCGCACCGACGCACTCCGCGAAATCGCCGACCGCACCGCCGCCGCCCGCGCCGAAGCCGACGCGCACGTCCGCCAAGCCACCGACCACGCCACCCGAATCGTCTCCGACGCCGAACAGCGGGTCGCCGAACTCGTCGCCGTCCAGCAACGGGTAAAGGCCGCGCTGCGAGGCGCCCGCGAACTGCTGGCCACCGCGAACGCCGACCTCGCCCCGGACGGCACACCCGTGCCGAACCAGCGACGAACGTCTCCCCTGCCGGAAGTCGCCGAGGCTGCCCCGACGGGCTGAACACCAGCTGCGGAGACGCCGTGGGTGCCTGCTCGGCTGGCCAGCCACGGCGAGCATCCACCTGGCACCGCCCGCCGACGTCCCCACCCGCCCACGTCGCAGAGGCGTTTCCTCGAAGACCAGCAGCGGAGATGCCGAGGGGTGCCTGCTCGGCGACCAGCCACCGCGAGCATCCATCTCGCATCGAAGCAACGCAGGGCCCCGCGCTCGCCGAAGGCACCGAGGTCGTCTCCGCTAACTGAGCATCGGCGCGGTTCAGCAGGGCGGATGCTCAGCAGTTGGCCACTGCGAATGCCAGCCTTGGCCGGACGTGGCTTCCGGGCGCTCAACCAGCGTCCAAACCTCTGCGCTGAGCCATGTCGCCTAGGCCACCTCGGCCAACTGGAGCGCCGAGCCCGGATACACCGGGTGGGTATACTCGGTAGTGAACCACCGGGGATGCCGAGGAAAAGGGACGATGTGCGATGACCGGCTACGGCAGTGAACGAGAGGCCTACCTCAAGCGCCTTCGCCGGATCGAAGGCCAGATCCGCGGCCTGCAGCGCATGGTCGAGGAGGACAAGTACTGCATCGACATCCTGACCCAGGTGTCGGCGGCGACGAAGGCGTTGCAGTCGTTCTCGCTGGAACTGCTCGACGAGCACCTGGCGACCTGCGTCGTCCAGGCGGCGGCCGCTGGCGGGGAGGAAGCGGACCTGAAGGTGCGCGAGGCCTCCGACGCGATCGCCCGTCTGGTGCGTTCCTGAAGTAACTCCCAGAGCATCAGTCCGGTTTTCCTGCTTGGTGCTGCCGGGAGACCGCAGACGTCGGCTTCGGGCGAAGCTTCATCCCGGTACTCAGAGCGTGCGTGGAGGCGGGCGGATCCCCACACAGTTCAGCGCAAACCACTACGGCAACGACCAGGCTGGTCAGCGAGACAATCCACAGTCGTCCACCCAGACCAGCGCCAAAGGCAGACGGGCCAGCAGCGGAAACTCCCGCCGCTGGCCCGTCTCCAGGTGAATCACGCTGCGCGGAACCGTCGCAGCCGCAGGCTGTTCGAGACTACGAACACTGACGAGAAGGCCATCGCCGCGCCTGCGATCATGGGGTTGAGCAGACCGAACGCCGCCAGCGGCAGTGCCGCGACGTTGTAGGCGAACGCCCAGAACAGGTTCCCCTTGATGGTGCCGAGGGTGCGCCGGGCGAGGCGGATCGCGTCGACGGCGGCTCGCAGGTCGCCTCGGACCAGGGTCAGGTCGCCGGCTTCGATCGCTGCGTCCGTTCCGGTGCCCATGGCCAGTCCGAGGTCGGCTTGGGCGAGCGCGGCCGCGTCGTTGACGCCGTCGCCGACCATGGCCACCACTCGCCCTTCGCCTTGCAGGCGCTTGACCACGGCCACCTTTTCCGCAGGCAGAACCTCCGCCACTACCTCGGTGATGCCCGCGGCGTCGGCGATCGCTTGCGCTGCGCCGGCGTTGTCGCCGGTCAGCAGCACCGGCTGCAGACCCAGCGCACGCAACTCGGTGACGGCTTGTGCTGACGTCGGCTTGATCGTGTCCGCGACCACCAGCACACCCCGTGCGACACCGTCCCACGCGACGAAGACCGCCGTCGCACTTCGCGCTTCTGCTGCGGCTTTGGCCTCGGTGAGACGGTCGTCGATCTTGACGCTCCAGTCGGCCAGGAAGGCCGCACGACCAGCGAGGACAGCTGCGCCTTCCACGAGGCCGGAGACGCCGAGACCCTCCGTGTTCCGGAACTCCGTCGCCGCCGGGAGGTCGCCGACCCGCTCGCGAGCACCGTCTGCGATCGCTTTCGCGATCGGGTGCTCCGAAGCGTGCTCGACCGCCCCGGCGTAGCGCAGCAGTTCGCGCTCCGTGACGCCTTCTCCGACGTGGACGTCCACCAGGCTCATTCGCCCGGTCGTGACGGTCCCGGTCTTGTCGAGCACCACGGTGTCGACCCGGCGAGTGGACTCGAGCACCTCCGGTCCCTTGATGAGGATCCCGAGCTGCGCACCGCGGCCGGTGCCGACGAGCAGCGCGGTCGGCGTCGCGAGCCCCAGTGCGCATGGGCAGGCGATGATCAGGACCGCTACCGCCGCGGTGAACGCCTCGGTGGCATTTCCGCTGGTCAGCAGCCAGGTGATCAGCGTGCCCAGAGCCAGCACCAGTACGATCGGCACGAAGACCGCCGAGACGCGGTCGGCCAGTCGCTGGACCGCGGCCTTGCCGTTCTGCGCCTCCTCGACGAGCCGGGCCATCTGCGCGAGCTGCGTGTCCGAGCCGACCCGCGTCGCGCGCACCGTGATCCGGCCGCCGACGTTGACCGTCGCTCCGGTCACGCCGTCACCCACTGCGACCTCGACCGGCACGGATTCCCCGGTGATCATGCTGACGTCGACCGCCGAGCTACCGTCGGTGACCACGCCGTCCGTGGCGATCTTCTCGCCGGGGCGTACCACGAACGTGTCCCCGACCCGGAGCTGATCGACCGGGATCCGCTGCTCGCGGCCGTCCCGAAGGACCGTCACGTCCTTCGCACCGAGTTCGAGCAGGGCCCGGAGCGCAGCGCCAGAGCGACGCTTGGACTTCGCCTCGAAATAGCGGCCGGCGAGGATGAACGTGGTGACGCCCGCCGCGACCTCGAGGTAGATGTTGTCCGTCCCCGAGCCCCCGGACACGCTGAACTCGAAGCCGTGCCGCAAGCCCGGCATCCCCGCCATGCCGAAGAACAACGCGTACAGCGACCACAGCGTGGCGGCGGAGACGCCGAGCGAGATCAGCGTGTCCATCGTCGCCGCGCCGTGCCGGAGGTTGGTCCAGGCGGCGCGATGGAACGGCCACGCACCCCAGACCACGACCGGCGCGGCGAGCGTGAGCGACAGCCACTGCCAGTTAGTGAACTGCAGCGCGGGGACCATCGCCAGCACGATCACCGGCACCGTGAGGATCGCCGAGTACAGGAGCCGGTCGCGCAGCGGCCGCGTCTCGTCCTGCTCGGGTTCCTCCGGCTTCTCCGGTTCCGGCGCCTGCGCGGTGTACCCGGTCGCTTCGACGACGCCCACCAGGTCGTCGACCGAAACGGTGGAGGGGTATTCGACGTGCGCCTTCTCCGTCGCGTAGTTGACGCTCGCGGTGACGCCTTCGACCTTGTTGAGCTTCCGTTCGACCCGAGCAGCGCACGACGCGCAGGTCATCCCGCCGATGGCGAGTTCGACTGACTGCACGGGGGCTGGTGTCGTGGTGCTCATGTCACTCCTTTTTACGCGACGACCTGGTAGCCGGCCTCAGCGACCGCGGCCTCGACGGCCTCGCGCGAGATCGGCTCCGCGCTGATGACCTTGACCGCGCCGGTGGCGAGGTCGACGTCGACCTTCTGCACGCCGGGCAGGCCGCCTACCTCCTCTTTCACCGATCCGACGCAGTGCCCGCAGGTCATGCCCTCGACGGTGTAAGTCGCTTCGGTCATCGCCACACTCCCTATCGTGCTCTTCGCTGATGCCTCCTTTATACCCCTAGGGGGTAGTGGCATGCCAGGGGACCCCCTCGTGAGTCCGGTTACCCGCCGGGAGAGACTGCTGGTATGCGGAAGATTTACGCGATCGGGATCGGCGCCGGCGACCCGGAACACCTGACGGTGCAGGCAGTCGACCGGCTCAATCGCGTCGACGTGTTCTTCGTGCTCGACAAGGGCAGCGCGAAGGCCGACCTGGTGCAGCTGCGCCAGGAGATCCTGGAGCGGTTCGTGAGCCGGCAGGGGCATCGCGTGGTGAGCGCGAAGGACCCGGACCGCGACCGGACGCCGTCCGACTACCGCACCGCGGTCGCCGACTGGCACCACCTCCGCACCGACGTCTACGAGCGGCTGATCCGCGACGAGCTGGCCGACGGCGAGACCGGCGCGTTCCTGGTCTGGGGCGACCCGGCGCTCTACGACAGCACCATCGCGTTGATTGAGGCCGTCCTCGCGCGCGGGAACGTGGCGTTCGAGTACGAGGTCGTGCCGGGGATCAGCAGCATCTCCGCGCTCGTGGCACGGCATCGCACGACGATGAATCAGATCGGCCGGGCGGTGCAGCTCACGACGGGTCGCCGGCTGGCCGAGGGCTGGCCGAGTGACGCTGATGACGTCTTCGTGCTGCTCGACGCGCACACCACGTTCGATCAGTACGCGGGCAAGGGGTTGTGGATCTATTGGGGCGCGTACGTCGGGACTCCGGAAGAGATTTTGCTGTCCGGCCCGTTGGATGACGCGTTGGCGGCGAAGATCCGGGAGACGCGGGCTGCGGCTCGGGAGCGGCACGGGTGGATCATGGACACGTATTTGCTGCGCCGGCCGGAGTGAGGGCGGCGGGCCGTCTTCGCGGTCCGCCCGTTTTCGGGCATGAAAAAAGGGGCGGGA
>NZ_JACJHR010000111.1 GCF_014174495.1 Amycolatopsis echigonensis | reverse complement strand
CACGGTAGAAAGGGAAAACGCGATTGGTCACCAACCATCGCTCCGCCGCCCGCGCCCGGCAATGCTTCGCCGCATGAGGAAAAACAATCCCCCGATAGGCACAATCAATAACCGCGGGCCGGCGAGGCGCGGCGGTCCGGGCCTTCGCGACCCGGCAGACCTCGGCGGGCTGGTGCGGCGAGCGTCGACGATCTGCTGGTCACGCCCGCTTCCCGGCTCTCGCCGGCACTGGCGCGCACGGCTTCCCGCTCGTCTCGGCGCGGCCGCCGTTCGTCCGTGATTCGGCTCCGGTCGTGCTCGAGCGGTTGCCAGGCCCCGATGCGAGCGAAGAAGATTTCCGGAGAATAGCCGAGTTCAGGGCGACGATACCGGATAATCGCGCCGGCTGAACCCTCGGCGGGCAACGGCGCCTGTTTGTCCTGCCGTTGCCGCCGGTCGACAGTGCGGGAGGACGTTATGCGGCGCGAAATGCCGGATTCCATTGTGGCCGAGGTGCCTTCCGCACCTCGCGGTCGGCGTTGACGGATGTTGATTCATTGCCTCGGGGCCGCCGCGGGCGGCGGCTATCCGCAGTGGAATTGCGCCTGCGCCGGGTGCGGCAAGGCCCGCGCGAAGCCGGAGCACGCGACGGCGCACGCCGGGATCGCGGTTTCCGGCGACGGAGAGCGGTGGTTCCTGTTCAACGCGACTCCCGACGTCCTCCACCAGATCGCGGCGGATCCCGTGCTGCATCCCGGTCCGGGCATCCGGGAGACACCGGTCGCCGGGGTCGTGCTGACCGACGCGGAATTCGACCACACCATCGGCCTGCTGATGCTGCGCGAGGAATCGTCGCTGACGGTGCACGGGACCTTTCCCGTGCTGGAGGCGCTGAACCTCTGGTTCCCGGTGCGGGAGCTGCTGAGCGACTACGCCGACATCTCCTGGTCCGAGGTCCGGACGGGCGAGCCGGTCGATCTGGACGACCGGGTGCGGGCGACCGCCTTCCTCACCGGTTCCAAAGCTCCCCGCTACGTGGGGAAATCCCAGCTCCGCGACCAGCCGGCGGAATGGGAGGTCGGCTATCGCCTGGAAGACAAGCTGACCGGCGGGATCGCGGTCTACGCGCCGACGGTGCCGCGGTGGGACGAGAAGTTCGAGCAGCAGGTGGCGTCGGCCGACTGCGTGTTCGTGGACGGCACGTTCTGGACGGACGACGAAATGTCCAAGACCGGCGCGGGAAACCGGACCGGCCGGTCGATGGGGCACCTGCCGGTCAGCGGGGACGGCGGATCGGCTCGCGCGCTCGCCGCGCTGCCCGCGAAGCGGAAGATCTACACGCACATCAACAACACGAATCCGATTCTCGACGAAGAGTCCCCGGAACGGCGCTGGGTGACGGACTTGGGCATCGAAATCGGCCGAGCCGGCTTGGAGGTGGAAGTATGAGCGTCAGGTCTGCCGAGGAGTTCGAAGCGTACCTGCGGTCCATCGGAGAGAAGCGGTACCACCATCTGCACCCGTTCAACGAGCGGATGCACGCGGGAGAGCTGTCCGAGGCGGAATTTCGCGGATGGGTGCGGAACCGCTTCTACTATCAGATGAATCTCCCGAAAAAGGACGCGTTCATCCTGACGAAGCTTCCCGGCCGGGACGACCGGCGCCGGTGGATCACCCGGATCACCGACCACGACGGCCGCACCGGCGACGAAGGCGGCCTCGAAAAGTGGGTCCGATTGGGGAAAGCAGTCGGCTTGAGCCGGGAAGAACTGTACGACGTGGACACCGTTCTGCCCGGCGTGCGGTTCGCGGTGGACGCGTACGTGGACTTCTGCCGCCAGAAGCCGTGGCTGGAGGCGGTCGCGTCAGCGCTGACGGAACTGTTCGCGCCGGATCTGCTCAGCCGGCGGATCACCGATGTCCGGCTCCATTACCCGTGGATCGCGGAGGAGGGGCTGGAGTACTTCCGCGCCCGGCTCACTCAGCAGCCCAAGGACATCGCGCACCTGCTCGAATTGGTGGTCGAAAACGCGAAGACCGAGCAGCAGCAGGAAGCGTGCGCCCGGGCCCTGGAGTTCAAGTGCGACGTGCTCTGGAGCCTGCTGGACGCCGTGGAACTCGCCTACCGCAAGAGTTCGTGATGAACGATTCCGAATTGGCCGCCGTGCCGAAGCTGGCGACGAAAGCGATGCTCAAGCACGACAACGTCCGGGACGTCGAATTGCTCCTGTTGCCCGAACGTGTGGTGCTGCTGAACAAATCCGGGGCGGCGATACTGGGGCTGTGCGACGGCAGCCGGACCGTGCGGCAGGTGGTCGACCAGCTCGAACGCGATTTCCAGGCCGCCGATCTCGCGAACGACGTGATGAAATTCCTGCACGACGCGCGAGGCCGCGGCTGGGTGGTGGTCGCATGAACGGCCTGCCGCAGCCCTATGGCCTGCTCGCCGAGGTCACGCATCAGTGCCCGCTGCACTGCGTCTACTGCTCGAATCCGCTGAACCTGCTCGACCGGCGGGACGAGCTGGCCACCGAGGACTGGTTGCGGGTGATCCGCGAGGCCGCCGGGCTCGGTGTCGTGCAGGTGCACTTTTCCGGCGGCGAACCGCTGGTGCGCGGCGATCTGGAGACGCTCGTCGCCGAATGCCGCGGCCTCGGGCTGTACACGAACCTGATCACCAGCGGCCTCGGGCTGACGGAGAGCCGGGCGGAAGCCCTGGTCGCGGCCGGGCTCAACAGCGCCCAGCTGAGCATTCAGGGCGACGCCGCCGAGTCGACGAACCTGGTCGCGGCCAGCAAGCGGTTCGACAAGAAGGAGGCCGCCGCGCGCATCATCCGCGACGCCGGCCTGCCGTTGAACATGAACGTGGTGCTGCACCGGCTGAACCTCGACCGGCTCGACGCGATCATCGACATCTGCGCGGAATGGGGCGCCGAGCGGCTGGAACTGGCCAACAGCCAGTACTACGGCTGGGCGCTGCGCAACCGCGAGCGGCTGATGCCGAGCAAGGCCCAGCTGGACGACGCGGTCGCCGTGTACGAGCGCCGGAAGGCCGAACTGGGGGAGCGGATGGAACTCCTCTGGATTCTCCCGGACTACTACGAGCCCTACCCGAAGCCGTGCATGGGCGGATGGGCGCAGAACGCGCTGACCGTCGCACCGGACGGCACCGTGTACCCGTGTCCGGTGGCCGCCGAGATCACCACGATGGCCTTCTCCTCGGTCCGCGACCACGACCTGGAGTGGATCTGGACGAAATCCGAGGCGTTCCAGGCTTTCCGGGGAACGGCGTGGATGCCGGATCCGTGCCAGAGCTGTCCGCGCAAGGAAATCGACTTCGGCGGCTGCCGCTGCCAAGCGTTCGCGTTGACCGGCGACGCGGCGCGCACCGATCCGGTGTGCCAGCACTCGCCGGACCATCACCTGGTCCAGGACGCTCTGGTCCGGGCCAACCACAGCAACGGCGAAGCGGCGGACCTGGTTTACCGGCGTCCGGCGGTGCGGAGGCACTGACGGATGTCGCTGGCAGGCACCAAACTCACGGAGGACGAGGCGGCGGCGCGGTCCGCGACGGTCTCGCGCGTCCGGTACGAGGTGGAACTCGACCTGACGACCGGCGAGCACGAGTTCGCGACGACCACCGTCGTCCGCTTCCACGCGGAGCCTGGAGAGGTCTTCCTCGACTTTGCGGGAACAGCCGCGTCGGTGGAGTGCAATGGCCGTGAACTGGGGTCGGCGGCACAGGCCGGAACCCGCATCTGGCTGGTCGTGAGGCCGGGGGAGAACACGGTCCGCGTGGCCGGGACCGCTCCGTATTCGCGCACCGGCGAGGGCCTGCACCGTTTCCGAGACCCGCTCGACGGGCAGGTCTACCTGCACACCAAGTTCGAGCCGTTCGCGGCGCACACCGTCTTCGCCTGTTTCGACCAGCCGGATCTGAAAGCGACGGTCGGCATGACCGTGACCGCGGAGGATCACTGGACGGTGGTCGCCAACACCGACCCGGACAAGCTGGTGCCGCTGGAGGGCGACCGCACCAGTTGGCGTTTCGCGCGCACACCGCCGCTGCCGACCTATTTGGTGGCCTTCGCCGCCGGCCCGTTCCGCCGCGTCCAAGCCCTGCACGACGGACTGCCGCTGGCCCTCTATGCGCGGAACTCCCTCTACTGCGCATTGACCCGCCAGGCACCTGAGCTCTTCGAGGTGATCAGCCGCGGGCTCGACTTCTACCGCGGGCTGTTCGACCTGCCGTACCCGTTCGCCAAGTACGACCACGTTTTCGCTCCCGAGTACGCGTTCGGCGGCATGGAGCACCCGGGCTGTGTCACGCTCAACGAGCGGTTTCTGTTCCGGCACCGGGTCACCGAGGACACGCGGCGAAGGCGAGCCGAACTGCTGACGCACGAGATGGCGCACATGTGGTTCGGCGATTACGTCACGATGCGCTGGTGGGACGATCTGTGGCTGAACGAGGCGTTCGCGACCATGATGTCGGTCGTCGCGCAGCCTGAAGCGACGCGGTACGGCGAAGGCTGGACCGGCTTCGCGCATCACAACCTGCCCCTCGCCCGGCACGCCGACCAGTTGCCGACGAGCCACGCGATCCGGGCGGCGACGCCCGACACCGACGCGGCGCGCTCGAACTTCGGCCCGATCGTGTACCGGAAAGGCGCCGCGGTCCTGCACGAGCTGGCGGAGCGGCTGGGCTGGGACTCGTTTGTCGCGGGCGTGCGGATCTACCTGCGGACGCACGCGTGGGGCAACGCCGGTCTCGGAGACTTCGCGGCCGCGCTGCAGCGAGCTTCCGGCGAAGACGTCGGCCGGTGGGTGGACGAATGGCTGTTGAGCAGCGGCGTCAATACCGTCGAAATGGTCCGGGACCGGCTTGTCCAGCACGCGGATGTTCCGCCGCGGCGGCTGAACCTCCGGGTCGCCGCGTTCGACGACCGCGAGGGCGAGCTGGTGCTGCGGCGGCGCGCGCACGTTTCGCTCGATTCGGCCGAGTGCGAGCTGACCGGCTTCGGCGACGCGGATCTGGTGGTGCCCAACGACGATGCGGTGAGCCACGTCAAGGTCCGGCTAGACGCCCGGTCCCGGCAGAAGGCGCTGGCGAGCTTGTCCGCGGTGGACGATCAGCGGGTGCGGGCGGTCGTCTGGGGAGCGTTGTGGGACGAAGTGCTCGACGCGCGCTTGCCGGCGCGGAGCTACGCCTCGGCCGTTCTCGCGCACGGGCCGGGGGAGAGCGATGCCGGGATACTGGAAGCGCTGCTGGATCGCGCGGTGCGGGCGGTCCGTGTTTACGGGGATCCGTCCCGCCGCACGGAGATGCTGGCAACGCTGGCGCACCAGGTGCGAACACTGCTGGCCGCCGCAGCTCCGGGCAGCGATCGCCAACTGGTCTTCGCCCGCGCTCTGGTCGGCGTCGTCCCGGCCGAGGAACACCGTCTGCTGACCGAAATCGCGTACGGCCGATCCCCGTGGGCGGACCTGGAAGTGGACCGGGATCTGCGCTGGCGCGCGGTGTTCCGCCTCGCGTCGACAGGGCAAGACCTCGACGGATGCCTGGATGTCGCGGTGGAGGCGGATCCCGGTGACAGCGGCCGCCGGAACGCCTTGACCGCGGAGGCCGCCCGGTCCGCGGCGGCAGCCAAGGAAACAGGCTGGCAGCGGCTGTTCAACGGCGAATTCTCGCTCGCCGAGCGGAAAGCCGTCATGGCGGGCCTGTCGCAACCCGGGCAAGAGGAACTGCTCACACCGTATGCGGACCGCTACCTGAGGGCGCTGGAAAGCATGCAGAGTACCGTCGAACCGGAATTCGCGGTGGCCTTCGCCCGCGCGCTCTATCCCCATTTCACCACTGCTGAGCAGAGCGTGCTGGCGGGCACCGACCGCTTGCTGGAAAGCACGCCGTTGCCGCAGAACGTGGTGAAGGTTCTCCGTGAGGAGCGTACTGAACTGCTGATCATGCGTGCGGCGCGAGCGTGCGACGCGGCGCATCGAACGAGGTGAATGGAAGGCGCAAGGCTTCAGCCGCGTGGGCAGACTGAAGCCTTGCGCCGGCTGAAGTGGCTGTCAGCCTCGGTAGAAGTAACCAGTGGCTTCAGCGCAAACCTCGACGACCGTGTACTCCGGCGTTTCCCACTTCACGTTATTTCCTCCTGTAGAAGGATTCCGGGCGAGTGCTTCGCCGGGAAGCATCTGCGATGCGGCGCGAGTGCGGCCACCGATCTGAGCCGGACGGCCGGGAAATAGCGACAGGCGGCGGTTTCTCGGTGCCGAACGGGTTAAAATCCTTGTCCGCCACGGTGTTTCGTCGCTCGACGGCCGCCTGGACAAGCCGGAAAACCCCGCAGATGACGTACTGTGCACCGTTCGTCTTCGCAGCGGCTACGTTCGTTTCCCTCGGATTGACCGGACTCGCCGGCCAGTGCAGGCTCAGTGCACACCGCGGTCCCGTGACCGCGCGTCGCGCAGTCCGCGCACCGTCAGTGTTCTTTCCGCAGGCACAGTACGACGTATTCCGGAGCGAGAGGGGGAAATCGTGGTTCTTCCCTCAAAAATGCCTCAGCTCGCCGACCTCGATCTGCTGCTGTCCGTCGAACGCTACGGCAGCGTGGGAAAGGCGGCGCAGGCGCACAGCCTTTCCCAGCCCGCGGCAAGCATCCGGATCAGCGCCATGGAACGCAGGCTCGGCCTGCGGCTGCTCGAACGTTCCCCGACCGGGTCGAAGCTGACCGAGGAAGGGGAAATGCTCGCGAAGTACGCCCGCAACGTGATGCACGCGGCGCGGGAGCTGCTGGAGTTCGGCTCCGGTTCGTCCAGCGCGAGCCGGTTGCGGGTCGCGGGCAGCCCGGGCGTGTCCGAGCACCTGATCCCGGAATGGCTGAACCGGTCCGGGCTCTCGTTCGGCGAGGTGCGGGTGGAGGTGCGGACCGGCCGCGTCGACGAGCTGCGGCAGCTGATCCGGGCGGACCAGGCCGACGTCGCGTTCATCGACGGCTGGTGCCAGGCCGGAAGCCAGCTGCCGAAACAGTTCCGGGAAGGCCTGGTCACCCAGTACATCTGCGACGACAAGCTGGCCGTGGTCGTCGGGGCGGTGCATCCGTGGGCGAAGCGGCCCGGTCCGGTGACGGTGGAGGAGCTCGCCTCGGCCCAGCTGGTGGTGCGCGAGCGGGGATCCGGGCTCCGGGAGTTCACCGACGAACTGCTGGGTTCCGCGCGTGCTTCGCGAAGCTACGTCGAACTGCCCTCCAGCGCGGCGGTCAAGCAGGTGGTCGCCGCGGGAAGGCGGGTGACCGTGCTGAACATCTCCACCGTCCGCTCCGAAATCGCGGACGGCAGGCTGCGGCTGGTCCCGGTCGAACAGGAGATGCCGGCGAAGCCGATTTACGCGGCGTGGAGCGAACGCCGGGGATTGCCCGGACACGCGAAGGAGCTGGTCGAGATCGCGGCGGCGAAGGGCAGTCCCATGCCAGGCCCGCGGCCTGGCCCGAAAGTCACCAGTACAGGAGGAGTAACAATCGATGTCCACTCTTAACAAGATCGCTCGCATCATGGTCTCCGACCGGCGCGGAATCCTCGCCGCGGACGAGAGCATCGGGACGATGTCCTCCCGGCTCGAAGGGGTGGGCGTCGAAGCGACCGAGGAGAACCGGCGCGTGTACCGGGAGCTGATCGTCACTACCCCGAAGCTCCCGGAATCGGTCAGCGGCATCATCCTCGCCGACGAGACGTTCCACCAGAAGCTGTCGAACGGCCAGACGTTCCCGCAGTTTCTCGCCGACCGCGGCATCCTCGCCGGGATCAAGGTCGACACCGGGGCGAAGCCGCTGGCGGGCGCACCGGGCGAGAACGTGACCGAAGGGCTCGACGGGTTGCGCGATCGCGTGAAGAACTACGCGGCGCTCGGGGCGACCTTCGCCAAGTGGCGCGCGACGATCACGATCGGCGACGGTCTGCCGTCGGACCGCGCGGTGCGGGCCAACGTGCACGCGCTGGCCCGGTATGCCGGTCTGTGCCAGGAAGGCGGCATCGTGCCGATCGTCGAGCCCGAGGTGCTGATGGACGGTTCCCACTCGCTGGCGAAGTGCAAGCAGGTCACGACGTCCGTCCTGCGCTCGCTGTTCGACGAGCTGAGCCTGATGCAGGTGCAGCTCGACGGGATCGTCCTCAAACCCAACATGGTGGTCGCCGGCAAGGACTGCCCGGAGCAGCCGTCGGTCGAAGAGGTCGCGAAGGCCACTGTGGACGCTCTGCGGGAGACGGTGCCGTCGTTCGTGCCGGGCATCGCTTTCCTGTCCGGCGGGCAAAGCCCGGAAAAGGCGACCGAGCACCTCGCGGCGATGCAGAAGCTCGACCCGCTTCCGTGGGAGCTGACCTACTCGTTCGGACGGGCGCTGGTCGGGCCGGCGCTGGAGACCTGGCGAGGCGACGAGAGTAAGCGGGAAGCCGCTCAGAAGGCGCTGTCGGACCGTGCGGTGGCGAACGCCGCGGCTCGCTGACCGCCCGACGAGAAGACCCGGCCCGTGCGAGCCGCGGCCCGCACCGGCCGGGCCGGGTCGAAGAAACCTGCCCGTTCGCGCACAGGGATGGAAGTCTATGAAGAGTCAGGAATGGGGCCTTGCTGCCGCGGCGGCTGTCCGGCGCCCGGACGACGCCCTTGCCCTCGAACTCGTGCGCGGCGCCGAGGCCGCCGCGCTCGCGGCCGGACGATGGGCCGGGCACAGCGACGACAGCGCGAAACTGGCCGCCATAGACGCGATGCACACGTCGCTGCGCTCGGTGGCGATGGACGGCGTAGTGGTGCTCGGGGTGGGCACGCAGGACGATTTTCCCGCCCTCTTCCACGGCGCGGAGGTGGGCACCGGCGAAGGCCCGGTGTGCGATATCGCGATCAGCATCGGCGATGGCGCGCTGTCGGAGGCCAGGGATGTGCCCCGCGCACTGACCGCGGTGGCGGTCAGCGCGCGCGGCGCGATGGCCGACCTGGCTCCGCAGCGCAGCATGGAGAAGCTGGCGGTCGGCCCCGGCCTCGCGGACGTCGTCGACATCACCCGCCCGGTGGCGGAGAATCTGCGGAGGATCGCCGGGGCGAAAGGGACGCGGGTGTCGGAGGTCGTCGTCGCGACGCTCAATCGACGCCGGCACGTGGAACTCGCTCGCGAAATCCAGGATGCTGGCGCGCGGGTCCACTTGGTGGAGGGCGGCGAGATCGCGGGCGCTGTCGCCGCGGCGCGGCCGGAGCATCCGGTCGACGTGTTCCTGTGCACCGGGAACGCCGTGGAAGGAGTCGTCGCTGCCGCCGCGTTGTCCTGCCTCGGCGGATCGATGCAGGCGCGGCTGGTGCCCGAAGGTCCCGCGGAGCAGCCGGCCGCGATTCTTCGCACCGAGGACCTGGTGGGCAAGGAGAGCGTGGTGTTCTGTGCCTCCGGGGTGACCACCAGCGAACTGCTGCGCGGCATCCGGAACGACGGCGAGGGCTGCACGACCACGCGGTCCCTCGTGCTGTGCTCGGATCCGGACACTGTGCGGACGATCCAGTCCGAACACCGGTATGTCCGGGAGCGCGGCCGTGGGTGAGGCCGAGCCTCTGCTCGCGCGCTACCGCGGGCTGATCTGCGACCTCGACGGCGTGGTGTACCGCGGGGCTTCCGCTGTCCCGCGCGCGGTCGAGACCCTGAACGAGGCGGCCGAACGCGGACTGCCGGTCGTCTTCGCGACGAACAACGCGTCCCGTCCGCCCGCGGACGTCGCTGATCACCTGCTTGAGCTGGGCCTCGCCGGGGACGGCTGGTCGGTGGTCACCAGTTCTCAGGCGGCGGCGGCGTATCTGGCCGAGCGGCTGGCTCCTCGCGCGCGAGTGTGCGCGGTCGGCGGCCCGGGCGTTGCCCATGCGCTGGCCGAAGCCGGATTGACGCCGGTCCGGGTCGCGGACTTGGCGGGCGCGCCAGTCGAGGCGGTCGTGCAGGGACTCGGCTACGACATCACGTGGCGCGAGCTCGCGGCTGTCGGCTACTTGGCGGAAGCCGGAGCTGCCTGGGTGGCCACGAACATCGACCGCACGCTCCCCACGCCGTGCGGGAAGGCTCCGGGCAACGGCGCGCTGGTCGCCTTGGTGCAGACCGCGACCAGCGCTTCCCCGCACGTGGTCGGAAAGCCGAAGGCGGCCTTGTTCGACCTGGCTCGCGCTCGGCTGGGCAGTGCTCCGCCGGACACCTTGGTGTGCGGGGACTTGCTGGGCACCGACATCGAGGGGGCGAACGCCGCCGGCCTTGACTCGCTTTTCGTGCTGAGCGGATCCTCCCGGCTCCGCGATCTGGCTTTCGCGCAGCGGCGTTCCCGTCCGACGTATGTCGCTGCCGACGTGAGCGGGCTGCTCGCTCCCGCGCTGCCGCTGCGGATCGCCTCGGCCGAGTGCATCGCCGGTTTCGGGCCGGATGGCGTCCCGTCCTTGCCGAGCGTCGCCGACAACGGCCGTTTGCTCCAGGCGGTCGTCGCCGGTGCGTGGGCGGCTCGCGATGGCGGCAGGGCGGTTTCCGGCGACGCGCGGCTGTGGGAGCGGATCGAACAGCAGCTTGGTGTCGCCGGTCCGGGGTGATCCGGGCGCGGCCGCCGAGAGGGAGCGCGCCCGCGCTCTGCTCGCTGACTGAGCGAGAAGATCGCTCCGCCGCTGTCCGGTTCCGGACAGCGGCGGACGATCATTTTCCGGGCAGGGCAGGCGGTTCGCCGGTGCGTTCGTACTCCGTCAGGAGGTCGATCCGGCGCTGGTGCCGTCCGCCCTCGAATTCGGCGGTGAGAAACGCGTCGACGATGCGCTCGGCCTCCTCGACGGTGTGCATCCGCGCGCCGATGCCGGCCAGCAGGGCGTTGTTGTGCTGGCGGGCCAGCCGGGCGGTGTCCTCGTTCCAGGCCAGTGCCGCGCGTGCGCCAGGCACTTTGTTGGCCGCGATCTGTTCCCCGTTGCCCGAACCGCCGATGACGATGCCGAGGCTGCCTTTGTCGGCGACGACGCGCCGCGCCGCCTCGACGCAGAACGGCGGATAGTCGTCGCCGGCGTCGTAGGCGGCGGGGCCGACGTCGGTCACTTCGTAGCCGAGGCCGGAAAGCCGTTCGGCGAAATGGTTCTTGAGTTCGAGTCCGGCGTGATCAGAGCCAAGATAGATTCGCACGGCGGCGAGTCTAGTGTCGGGCCCGGCGGATTGGCGGGAAACCTTTGCCGGACAGTCATTGGAATGCCTTATAGGCTGGTGCCAGGGTGTCGCTGCCGTCGCCGGGTCGTGCGCGGCCGCTCCCGCTCGTCGACGGCGGCGCACCGTTCGGCACCGGTTGCCGACCGCTGGTGCACCGCCGGTTGCTGCCGCCGTGTTAAGGCGAAGAAGCTGGATCGTGACCGGGAGATTTCGTGACGGTGTCGTCGAGATCGAGCGGTTTTCGGGAGCAGCCAGCAGAAGGAGAACGACATCATGTGGGAAACCCCGGAGTACACGGTCATCGAGGTGTGTGCTGAGGCCACCGGCTACTTCTACCGGCGCTGACAGCCCGGCCGCACCGGCCGTGTTCCGCGAATAGGCATGGGCGCGAGGTTCCGGACGCGGGACCTCGCGCCCATCTCCGAGCGCGCTCGATCCCCCTGGAGAGGCGGTCCCCGTGAATCTCGAATTTCTTCCGCTGGTGGCGCTCGCGTTCGGCCTCAGCCTGGACAATTTCCGCTCGTCGATCGCGATCGGAACCATTCCGTTCGGCTGGCGCCGAGCGGTGCAAGTCGCCCTGGTCTTCGGCCTCTGGGACGCGCTGGGCCCGCTGCTGGGCGGGGTCGCCGGCCGCTACCTCGGCGAATTCGTCGGCGACTGGGGCGAGTACGTCGGCGTGGCCGCGCTGGGGTTGTACGGCTTGTATTTCCTCGTCTCGGCGATCCGCAATCCCGAGACGGAAGCGGAAGACCTGGACCACCCGTGGGTGACGCTCTTCGGGCTGCCGTTTTCGCTCACCGTCGACAACTTCCTGGCCGGGGCCGGTCTGGGGATCGCCGGATTCTCTTTGGTGGTACCGATGTTCACGTTCGGCGCGATGACCGTGGTGCTGTCGCTCGCCGGGCTGTTCGTCGGCCGGATGGCCGCCAAGGTCATCCGGATCCGGGCGGATCTGCTCAGCGGCATCTCGCTCGTCGGCGCGGCGATCCTGTTGCCGCTCGCCTTCGACTGAGCGGCGGGGGAGGACCGCGATGCCCGAGAATCCCGATACTCACGTCTACCGCACCTACGACCAGGTCCTGGCCGGTTCCGGCCGGTCCGGCAGGCGGAATCCTCCGGTGGCGGGCGGGAAACCCGACGACTGGTGGCCGCACCGGCTCGATCTCAAGGCGCTGCACCGGAACGGGCCCGCGAGCGACCCGATGGGCGCGGATTTCGACTACGCGCAGCACTTCGCGACGCTCGATCTCGACGAACTCGCGCGGGACGTCGACGAGGTGCTGACGACCTCGCAGGAGTGGTGGCCCGCCGATTTCGGCCATTACGGGCCGCTGGTGCTGCGGATGGCCTGGCACGCCGCGGGAACTTACCGCGTCAGTGACGGCCGGGGCGGTGCCGGCACCGGAATGCAGCGCTTCGCTCCGTTGAATAGCTGGCCGGACAACCGGAATCTGGACAAGGCACGCCGGCTCCTGTGGCCGGTGAAACGCAAACACGGCCGCAAGATCTCCTGGGCGGACCTGATGGTGTTCGCGGGCAACCGGGCGCTGGAGTCCATGGGCTTCAGGACATTCGGGTTCGGAGGCGGCCGCGCGGATGTGTGGGAGCCCGACGAGACGTACTGGGGCCCGGAACGCAAGTGGCTGGCCGACGAACGCCACCACGGCCTGCACGAGCTCGAAGAGCCGTTGGCAGCCGAGGAAATGGGACTCGTCTACGTCGATCCGCAAGGCCCGGCCACCAATCCCGACCCCGTGCTGGCCGGTCGCGACATCCGCGAGACCTTCAAGCGGATGGGGCTGAACGACGAGGAAACCGTGGCGCTGATCGGCGGCGGGCACACCTTCGGCAAGACGCACGGCCCGGCGGACCCGAACACGACCGGCGGCCCCGAGCCCGAGGGCGCGCCGCTGGCCGCGCAAGGGCTTGGCTGGCTGGGCGGCAAGGGCGCGGACGCGGTGTCCAGCGGGCTGGAGGGCATGTGGACCCGCACCCCGGTCACCTGGGACCACACCTTTTTCGAGACCCTTTTCCAGTACAAGTGGGACGTCGAGCTCAGCCCGGCGGGCCTGTGGCAGTGGATCCCCAGCGACGGACAGGGGGAGGGCACCGTTCCGGATCCGTTCGACCCGGACGTGAAACACCATCCGGTCATGCTCACCACCGACCTCGCGTTGCAGGAGGACCGGATCTACGCGCCGATCGCGCGGCGGTTCCTCGAGCACCCGGAGGAGTTCGAGGACGCGTTCGCGCGCGCCTGGTTCAAGCTGACGCACATCGACCTGGGACCGATCGAGCGCTACCTGGGCCCGCTCGTCCCGGCGGAACGGATGATCTGGCAGGACCCGGTGCCGGAGGCGGACCACGAACTCGTGGACTCCGGCGACATCGGCGCGCTCAAAAGGGAAATCCTCGACTCCGGCCTGTCGGTCGCGCAGCTCGTTTCGACGGCGTGGGCGTCCGCGTCGACCTATCGGGACAGCGACAAACGCGGCGGGGCGAACGGCGCGCGGATCCGGCTGGAACCGCAGCGCGGCTGGCCGGTGAACGAACCTGAGCGGCTGGGCGTCGTCCTGCCGGCGCTGGAAGAGATCCAGCGGCGGTTCACCGCGTCCGCGCAAGGCGGCAAACGCGTCTCCCTGGCCGACCTGATCGTGCTCGGCGGATGCGCCGCGGTGGAACAAGCCGCGGCGGCGGGAGGCTGTCCGGTCGAGGTCCCGTTCCGGCCAGGGCGCACCGACGCGACCCAGGAATGGACCGACGTCGAGTCCTTCGGCGCATTGGAGCCGGCAGCGGACGGCTTCCGCAATTACCTGGGCAGCGGATACCGCATGGCCCCGGAGCACCTGCTGATCGACCGGGCGAGCCTGCTGACGCTGACCGCGCCGGAGATGACCGTGCTGGTCGGCGGATTGCGGGTCCTCGAAGCCAACCACGGAGGGTCCTCAGCCGGGGTGTTGACTGCGGCCCCGGGTTTTCTGACCAACGACTTCTTCGTCAACCTCCTGGACACGGGAACCGAGTGGGCGCCGCGCGGTGGCGGCTACGAAGGCCGGGACCGGGCGACCGGAGAGGCGAAGTGGACGGCGACCCGGGTCGATCTCGTCTTCGGCGCGAACGCCGAACTGAGGGCGATCGCCGAGGTCTACGCCGGCGACGACGCGCGCGGGAAGTTCGTCCGGGATTTCGCCGCTGCCTGGGCGAAAGTCATGGAACTCGGCCGGTTCGACCCGCGCTGAGGATCCTCTCGTGCTGAGGTCCGTGAAGGGCTCCTTGAGGGAATCTGGGTCCCGCAAGGAGCCCTTCACGACCCTCGCCGCCGATCTGACTCAGGGTTCCCCTCGCAGCCGTCAGCTGGAGCGGAGAAGCAACGCGGCCCCGTCGACGCTGCGCATCGCCGTAACGACGCCGCACGCCGCGCTGCTGAAAAACCCGATGTGTCCATTGTGGACCATTCCGGTGTGGTCCCGCGCACACGAGCGGTACCAGTCGGCGGGGGAACGGCGCCGATCCGCCCTTCGGTGGCAACGGATATCGGAACTCCGCTGCCCGGCGTAGGGTCGGATTTCGTTACCGGCTCGGGAATTTCCCCGGTCGATCCGGTAATCGATGCGGGTGCTTCGGGAAAACTGTCAGAAGGTTCACGTGTGCTGACGAGGAGGTGACGTCCGATGACCATTGCCGAAGAGCGAGAAGACCTCTTGGCGGAACTCAGCGGACAGAACAAGGCGACCATCGGTGCCGTGCTCGGCACGGGCTCGGTCGGCAAGGCGACCGAGCGTGCCGACGGCACGATGGAAGCGACCATCCGGATTCCGGAGGACGCGATGCAGTGGGAGCCGGGGATCCTGATCCTGCCGCACGGCGGCATCCTCGAGCTGACCATCATCAACGACGACAAGAACACGCACGCCTGCCTGCTCCCGAGCAACGGCGACCGGCAGTTCATCGGCCTGCTGAACCACTCCAAGGGCAGCGCGCGGCTCGAACTGGACGGCCCCGGCTGCTACTGGTACGGCTCGCCGGCCGGCAACGACGAGGGCAGGGGCCTGACCGGAGCCATCGTCGTCAGCGGCGAGGTGCCGCCGGAAGCCAAACTCGACCGACCCGCCCAGCCGCGGCCGTGAACAGGGAGGAACAGCCATGACCCTCGAATACGTCGACGCCGGCCGGGCGTTCAATCACAACAAGCTTTCCAACATGCCGCACCGCGCTCCGGACGTGACGAGCGGCATCAATTACGAGCGCATTCTTCAGGCGCGCAGCGAATCCCAGAACTGGATCACCTACTACGGCGCCTACGACGGCCAGCGGCACAGTCTGCTGGACCAGATCAACGCCGACAACGTCAAGAACCTGAAGGTCGCCTGGATCCACCAGGCGAGCGCGACCGGCGTGATCGCTTCCACCTCGACCTACGCGTTCGAGGCGTGCCCGATCGTCGTCGACGGCGTCATGTTCGTGACCGGCTGGGACGGCTGGCTCTGGGCGCTCGACGCGCGGACCGGCGAGCAGCTGTGGCGCTACAAGCACGCGATCCCGGTCGACGTGACGCTGTGCTGCGCGAACGTCAACCGCGGCTGCGCGGTCGCCAACGGCAAGGTCTACATGGTGACCCAGAACGCCCAGCTGGTGGCTCTCGACGCGACCAACGGCGAGAAGGTCTGGCAGAAGACCATCGGCGACGTGCGCGCGGGCGAGAGCGCTTCGATCGCCCCGCTCGTCATCAAGGACACTCTGATCACCGGTTCCGCCGGCGGCGAGTACGGGGTCCGCGGCCACATCGACTGCTGGGACCTCGAGACCGGCGAGCAGCGCTGGCGCACCTACACCGTCCCGAAGCCGGGCGAGCCCGGCTCGGAGACGTGGCCCGCAGACGGCGAGGCATGGCAGCGCGGCGGCGCGAACCACTGGGTCACCGGCACGTTCGACCCCGAGCTGAACCTCTACTACGCGGGCACCGGCAACCCGGCTCCCGACTTCGACGGCGAGGTCCGCGAGGGCGACAACCTCTACACCGACAGCGTGGTCGCGCTCGACGTCGACACCGGCGAGATCAAGTGGCACTACCAGTTCACCCCGCACGACCTGTGGGATTACGACTCCACGATGGAGATGACCCTCTTCGAGCGGGACGGCAAGAAGCTGCTGGCCCACTTCGACAAGAACGGGTACATGTTCGTCCTCGACCGCACCAACGGCGAACTGCAGCACGTCACCCCGTTCGTCGACCGGATCGACTGGGGCGTGATCACCCGCGACGGCAAGGTGACGCCGCGGAAGTACCCGGACAAGGAAGGCGAGCCCTGCCACTTCTTCCCCGGCCCGGCCGGTGCGAAGGAATGGACGCACGCGTCGTACAACCCGAACCACGACCTGTTCTACGTGCCGGTCGCCGATGTGGGCGCCACTGCCACGCGGCGCCGTCGCGAGTTCAAGGAAGGCATGCCCTACTGGGGCGCCGCCGTCGAGGTCGACATCGACAACATGGCCGGTTCGGTCAGCGCGTTCGACTCGCACGGCGAGGAGAAGTGGCGCTACCGGATGGATCTGCCGATGGCCGCGTCGACGCTCAGCACCGAAGGCAACGTGGTGTTCGCCGGCACGCCCGCCGGCGAGTTCATGGCGCTGCACGCCGAGACGGGCGAAAAGCTCTGGAGCTTCCAGTGCGGCAGCGGGCACCACAGCAGCCCGAGCACCTATTTCCTCGACGGAAAGCAGTACATCACGGTGCCGGTCGGCTGGGGCGGCTGGCTCGAAGGAATTGTGCCCGGCATGTCCGGCCAGGGGCACGGCGCCGCGGTGATCACCTTCTCGCTGTGACCGGAGAATCGGTGTCGGCGGGAGACTCCGGGAAAATTGCCGGGAGTTTCCGTTAGTGCCCGCCCGGTGCTCGAATCGCCCCGACGATTCGAGCACCGGGCGGGCTTTTTTCCGATAAGCAACGACCGGAAAGGTGAGCTGGAATGAGCCAGTCGTCGACGGCGAATCCGGAACCCGGAGTCGAACTGCTTTCCTGCTGGAATTGCGGGGAGGATTACCGGCGGGAGGACCGTGCGCGCCATACCGAACCGGTGCGGTGCGGGCCGTGCATCGTGTGCGCCGGAAAGCCGGCGTGCTGCAGTTGCCGTCTCATGTACTGCGTGTGCGAGGTGCACCGGTACCGCGGCTGAAGCGCCTCAGATCGCCAGCGCCCGCCGCACTGCCGGGGTGTTCCGCCGGGAAACCGGCACCATGGTCTGTTCCTGGTCGTCCATGACCAGGAACAGCTCGCCCTTGAACCGGCGTTCGACCTCGCGGATGCGGCTCAGGTTCACCACGTACTGGCGGTGCACTCGCAGGAAGCCGGCGTCGCCCAGTTCGGTTTCGAGCTTGTCGAGGCCGGGAGAGGCGGAGCGCAGCCGTCCCTGGTCGGTCGACAGCCACACGTCATTGCCGTCCGACTGGGCGAACGAGACTTCCGGAAGCCGCAGCAGCACCATGCGGTTTTCGCGGGTCGCGACCATCCGGTGCGGCTGCGCCCGCTGCGCGCCGTCCTCGCCGGACCGGGGCAAGGGAACCCCTTCGGACGTCCCGAAGGTGACCAGGTTGCCCAGCAGGTGCCCGGACAGGAACACCGGCCGGAAGCTGATCGGCATGGGTTCGGCGGCGAGCCTGGTGAAGATCTGCGTCGAGCCGAGCCAGTCGTGATTGCGCGTCGCCAGTTTCGCGGCATAGACGGAAGCCTGGATGAATTCCGGCAGTTCCGGTTTCCATCGCACGGCGGGATCGGGGGCGGGCGTCGAGCCGGGAATGCCGAGAAGCACGCTCGCTGTGTCGTCGGCGAGGACCACCCGCCCCGAAGGGTCGACCGCGGCGAGTGCGGCGCTCGAGCGCGCCCTGGCTTCATTGAAGGCGGCCATCAATTGCGCGCCGTCGTCTTGGGCTCGGCGGCGCAGAATGCGCTGGGTCATGGTGGCGGCGTTGCTGAGCCAAGCCCCGGCCGCGCCGGGAAGATCGCCGCGCCAGCACGAGATGTTGAGCACCGCGACCGATTCCCTGGTCACCACGTCCCGGATCGCGACTCCGGCGCAGTTCCATTCGTGGAACGCCTGGCACCAGTGTTCCGCGCCGCGGATCACCACCGGCGCGTAGGACATCAGCGCGGTGCCCATGCCATTCGTCCCGGTGGCGCCCTCGGACCAGCAGAACCACGGTGCCAGGTTGGCCTCGGCAGCGACGGTGCGGGTGGCCGGGTCGCCCCATTGGGCCAGGACCCGTCCGCTCGCGTCGGTGATGGTGACGATGCCGCCGCCTGCGTTCACCTCGTGCGCGAGCGCGGCGGCGCGGAAGCCGAGTTCCGCGATGACGACGTCGCGCTCCAGCGCCTGGTCGACTTCGGCGACGGCCACCGGAGCTTCGGTGAGCAGCGGATCGACCCGGAACTGGTCCCGGCACCGGTGCCAGGAGATCGCGACCTCGGGCCGCACGCCGCGGAGGTCGTCCTCGCCCCGGGCGAAACGTTCCCAGGCCTGGTACACCGTTGCTTCGCCACGGTTGCGTGCTGCCGCCTCGAGCCGGCGTACGTCCGCCATGTGAGACCGCCTTTGGTCCGGTGCCGATCCGAACGGGTGCGGCCCGGGTCGTCCGGGCGCTCACGGAAGCTAAGCTCCGGCTCGGCGCGGCGGCAAGCCGAGCGGGATGACTGCGGGCGAATGCCGGATGAACGGCGGCGGAACGAGAACGACCGGCGGTCGTCCGCGCACCAGCGGCGGACCGGCCCGTACCGCGTCCGCCTGCCCTACCCTTCGGAGTGCGCGGCGTGCGGCTTGACCTGGGCGGCGTCGCGCGGAACGATTTTCCGCCGACCGGCCACGAGCCGGGAACATCGTCCCGTATGACGGGAAATCCGGATCGCCCGCCCGCGGCGGGACAACGATCTTGTTTGTCTACAACATGGTGACCGGACGACGCGGACATGTCTTGTAATACCGCGCTACGCCGAGTTACGTTGGTTACCGCTGTCACAGCCCGGCGGTCCCTGGGACCCCGGTGCTCGAGGCGACGAGGAGGTCGCGATGACCGTGAGCGTGCCACCGTTGGCGATTGCACCGAGTGAGTCCGGCAGACGCGGCAATCTGGCGGGCGGCTCGCCGGAAACCTCGTCGTCAGCGAGAGAAGTGGCTCAGGCCTGGGAGAGCTTCGCCGCGGGCGAGGACATCGAAACCGGCGTTCGCCCGGAGATCCTGGCGTCGTGGTACCGGTGCCGGGACCGCTACGAGGTGGACCGGACGCTGGACGTCGCGCCGGGAGCGCGGGGCGACGACGTCCAGCGGCTCGACAACGGCGTCATCTTCACGACGCTCGGCGGCCTCGGCGCGCTGGCCGGTCGTGAAGTGGAGCAGGACGGCGCCGTGGTCACGGTCGCGGACGGCGACGGGCGCGTCCTCGGCGCGTGGGGCGACCCCAGCGCGCGGCGGCGGGCCGAACTGCACAATCTCGCCCCGTGGTCGTCCTGGTCGGAGCAGTGCACCGGCACGAACGGGATGGGCACTTCGCTGGAGGTGTCCGGTCCGGTGACCGTGACCGGGCCGGAACACTGGTGCGAAGCGTTCCACCGGTGGTCCTGCGCGGGCATTTCGATCCGCGACGTGGTGACCGGTTCGCCGGTCGCGTCGATCAACATCTCGCGGTGGAACGCGGCGTTGTCCGACCTGGTGCCCGCGTGGCTGACGAAGGCCGCCGCCTGCGTCGAGCAGGAGATCTACCGGCGCGCCATTTACGAGGCCGACAAAGTGATCTCCGAGTTCAACCGCAAATGCGATCAGGTCGCCGATCCGTTCCTGGCGATGGACCGCGGCGGCAACGTGATCGCGGCGAACGACGAGGCGGTGTCGCTGCTCGGGCTGACTCCCGAAAGCGGTATTTCACCGGGCGCGACCGAACCGGCGAAACGCTGGACCCCGGACATTTCCGGGCTTCCCGAAGTAGTGCGGTGGGCCAAGGAACGCGCTCAGGGGCCGGCTCGTTGGAGCGGCTACGCGTGCCTGCCCGTGAGCCCGGGAGAGGACGCTACCCCGGTGACCCTGCGGCCGGTCCTCGACTCGGACCACGTGGTGGGGATGCTGTGCCTGTTCGGGGTGCGGGAAGGCGAACCGTACGAGGAGCGCGCGGAAGCGGCGGTCGGCCCGTTGCCCCGGCGGATCGTCGGGATCCGCAACGAGCGGCTGGTGCTGCTCGCCCCGTCGGAGATCCGGTACGCCGAGGCCGACCGGAACATCGTGTGGCTGAACACGGAACGAGGACGGATCCAGGCCGCGACCCGGGGACTGGACAACATCGAGCGCTCGCTGCTCTCGTGCGGGTTCAGCCGGGTGCACCGGCGGTTCCTGGTGAACCTGCGCCGGGTGGCCGAGCTGGAACGCGGCATCAAAGGCGAGCTGTTCCTGATCATGGACCCGCGCTCGCACGAGTCGGTTCCCGTGTCGCGGAGGCAGGCTCCCGAACTGCGGAGGATGCTCGGCATCTGAGGTTCGCGGCCGCGCGGCGGGGCTCATCTCACGGTCCGTGCGGGAATCAGCGGCAATGTCAGGAACTTTGATGCTGCCCTCATGGGTGCGGTTTTGAGGCGCGCCCGCCCAGGCCGAGGGGGGTCGGCGGCAGGCTCTTGCCAGGCCAGGCCAGGCCAGGCCAGGCCCGGCCCGGCCCGGCACGAGCTGCGAGAGCGGGATCATCGTCCGTGAGGGCCTCCCTGAGGGAATCAGATTCCCTCAGGGAGGCCCTCACAGTCCCGCGCACCCGGTCACACGGGTATCAATCGGTCATTTCGCCGAGCTTGACGTCCTTTGTGGACAGTCGACAGGCGCGGTGCCGCGCGCTCAAGTTCCTGGTATGGGGAATCAGAGTCCGTGAGGGTTCCCCTCACGGACGACCAACCCCGCTCCTGCCGTCCGCCGGGGACGGCTCAGCGTGTGCTGGCTTGGGCTTGCCTGCGCAGCCCTTCCACGGCGCGGGCCGGATCGTCGGCCGCGTACACCGCCGAGCCGGCCACGAAGCAGTCGACACCGGCCTCCGCCGCCTGTTCGATCGTGTCGCCGTTGATGCCGCCGTCGATCTCCACCACCAGGTTCAGGTGCCCGGTGTCGACCAGCCGCCTCGCGGTGCGCACCTTGTCCAGGACCTCGGCGATGAACTTCTGCCCGCCGAACCCGGGTTCCACCGACATCACCAGCAGGGTGTCGTAGTGCTTGAGCACGTCCAGATACGGCTCCAGCGGGGTGCCCGGCTTGATCGCGAGCCCCGCTTTCGCCCTTGCCGCGCGCACGTTCTTCGCGAGCATGACCGGATCGTCCGCGGCTTCGACGTGCACCGTGACGTTGTAGGAACCCGCTTCCGCGTACCCGATCGCCCACCGGTCCGGGTTATCGATCATCAGGTGGCAGTCCACCGGGATGTCCGTCGTCGCCAGCAGCGACTGCACGACCGGCAGACCCAACGTCAGATTCGGCACGAAATGCGCGTCCATGACGTCGACGTGCAGCCAATCCGCACGTCCGTGCACGGCGGCCGCTTCGTCGGCGAGCCGCGCGAAATCGGCGGAGAGGATGGACGGCGCGATCAATGGTTTATTCGACACGAGACAAATCGTAATTTCGGTTCGCGGCCGGCGGGCATTGCTTGTGCGTATCGGGGGATTGCGTTTGCGCATGTGGCGCGCTGTTGCCGGAAACGGGCCCGCGAGGCGATGGTGGAACGGAGTTCATCGGCAATGGCGA
>NZ_JACJHR010000110.1 GCF_014174495.1 Amycolatopsis echigonensis | reverse complement strand
CCGCCGCGATGTTGGATCGACTGTTGCACCGGGCGACGGTGGTCGGTATCGACGGTCCATCTTACCGATTGAGGTCGCATCAGTCCACATCGGACAAGTTGCGCCAGGCGGTGAACGCACATGTCTCCTGACCCGCGCGATCCGAACTACAACGCGACCCGCAAGACCTGCCCGATCTGCTGGGAAGCCTTCACCGCGAACGGTCGGCAGGCCAAGACCCGCCTCTACTGCTCGCGGGAGTGCAAACGCACCGCGGCGGCTCGCCGCGAAGTCGAACGCACCAGCCACCCGCACACGTCCTTCGGGCCGCCTCCGGCGGCCGCCCCGCCGAGCGCGCCCGCGCCGCTGCCGCAGCCGGCCGCGCAACGCGACTGCCCGCACTGCGGCGGCCCGGTCACCATCGTCGCCCTGCTCACCACACCCGAAGCCGCCCGCCCGCAGATGCCCCTGGCAGCACCCGACGGAGTGATCCCACTCCACCGCTGACCCAGGCTAAGCTGCACACCTCAGCTGGGGAATTTCGACGAGTACCCCTGGGGACTTTCAGGGAGCGCCGTCACGGCGGTGCCCAGGTAGTGGTTATGCGCCAAACGGCGGGCGACGACGAACTCGCTCCGGCCGGAGCGTCGGGTGACGGGGGCGGTGCCGCCATAGCACTGCAACCCGTTGGGTGTGTCGAACTGGGTGATGTCGTCTCCGATTTCTCCGGCTATCCGGGCGGCGAGCCGGTCCCCGAGCCCGGGGAAACTCAGGTAGATCTCACCGCCCGGGATCGCTTTTCCCGGATCAGGCTCCTTCGGTTGTTTCGCGCGGCCATGACGGGCCGATCCGAGCAGCAATTCCGCCATGCGGCGTTCCCACGCCCTCCGTTGATCGCGGATGGCCAGCAATTGGGTCGCAGTCAGCGCGATCGTGCCGGATTTCGCGCGCACCAGATACTCTTTGACCGGCAACCGGTCAGCGTCCAGGGCGTCAGCGACGCGGGCGGCGAAGCGGTCGGGCCAGCCGTGTTTAGCGGCGCGAGCGAACGCGGCGATGTCGCCGGGGCCGGCTGCGGCCAGTTGGTCATGGCCTGGCCAGCGGCTCAACAGCTTCAGCATGACCGGCGAGCCGAGGTCGCCGCCGGCGATGGCCAGAGCGGCCGGGAAGATGGCCAGCAAGTCCGCACGCAGCCGGTTGAGCAGCCTTCGTTCGTCGCGGGCGGCGCGTTCGTCGTCTCGGGCGATCGCGCGCAATTCGCCCGCCAACTCACCGTGCGGGATCAGTTTCCGCAGCTCCAGGAACTGATCCAATGCCAGCAAGCAGCAAATCCGGGCGTCCTCGGCGTCGTCTTTCTTCTTGGCCGGCCCCCGGCGGCGGGCCACCACATCCGGATTGACCGGCAGGACCGTGAAGCCCGCATCAGTCAACGCCTCGACCAGAAGACCGTGTCGTGTTTCCAGCACGATCCGCACGTCGGCCGGGTCGGTCTCCAATTCCAGGCAGCGAGCCACAAGCCGACCGACTCCCGCCGCGGTGTGGTCAATACGGAATTGCTCGATCACTCCCTCGCCCGGGCGGCCCAGGGCCACATCATGAAAAGACTCCGCCCAGTCGATACCTGCTCCCAGCAAATGCGCCGACTCCCTTCGTGTCCAGGAACGAAAAAACTGGAACCGGAGGCCGCGCGTCGTGCTGATAAACCAGTCCTCATCGGGACAACACCCTCCAAGACGACAAGCCTCCGGCTAAAACCTCCGAGGACGCTGTCTCATCACAGTCCTCGCGGGACAAGCACATCAAGCGTTCCCCGGAGGCCCCAGCCATGAAAGAAGGTACTGCTATCAGCACACCTGAACACACCGACACCGATGCCGCCCGCGCGGCCGAGGACCCCGACGAGTTGCGGAAGGCGATGATCGCCGAGTTGTGGGAGATGGGGGCGATCCGCAGCGACCGGGTCGCCGCCGTGTTCGACGGGGTGCCCCGGCATCTGTTCGCCCCCGAGGCGACACCGGCGCAGGCGTACAAGGCTCGCGACGCGGTGCATGTGAAGCGGGACGAGCGCGGCGTGCCGATCAGCACGGTGTCCTCGCCGCAGCTGCAGGCCGGGATGCTGGAGCAGGCCGACATCCGCCCCGGGATGCGGGCACTGGAGATCGGCTCCGGCGGGGTGAACGCGGCCATGATGGCGTGGCTGGCCGGACCCGGCGGGCAGGTCACCACCGTCGACATCGACTCCGACGTCACCGAACGCGCCCGGCGGCTGCTGGACGCCGCCGGCTACGAGCGGGTCAACGTCATCCTCGCCGACGCCGAGACCGGGATCGCCGACTTCGCACCCTACGACCGGATCATCGTCACGGTCGGCGCCTGGGACATCCCGCAGGCGTGGCTGGACCAGCTCGCCCCCGACGGTCGGCTGGTGGTGCCGCTGCGGGTGCGGGGACTGACCCGTTCCCTGGAACTGGTCCGCGAGGGCGATCACCTGGTGAGCCGGTCGGCGGAGATCTGCGGATTCGTCGCCATGCAGGGCGACGGAGCGCACCAGGAGCAGCTGGTGCCGCTGCGCGGTACCGACGCGGTGATGCGGTTCGACGACGGCTGGCCCTGCGAGCAGGTCCCCGACCTGGACGGCGTCCTGGACACCCCGCGTGCGCAGGCGTGGACGGGTGTGCGGATCGGCGGAGCCGAGTCGTTCGAAACGCTGCAACTGTGGCTGGCCACCGTTTTCCCGGGGTTCGGCAAGCTGCGCGCCGAGGCGTCGCTGCGGCCGGTACTGGTCGACGAGGGCACCGTGTGGTTCGACTCCGCTGCCATCGAGGGTGACTCGGTCGCGTATCTGACTACGCGAGGTGTCGAACCCGGGATCGCCGAATTCGGCGCGCACGCCTTCGGCCCGCACGCGGACGACCTCGTCACCGCGTTCTGCGAGCAGATCCGCGCGTGGGACCGCGACCAGCGCCACGGCCCTGGGCCCACCTTCGGCGTGTGGCCGCCCGGCACCCCGGACGAGCGGCTGCCCGACGGCGTGGTTGTCGACAAGCGGCACCAGCGCATCACGATGTCCTGGCCTTCCCCGACAGGCCAGGAACACCAAGAAGTAACCGAGAAGGAGTGATCGATTATGACCCTGGCCCTTACCTCCCCGGCCGAGGAGGCCGACGAGTTCTCGCTGGATCTGACGGTGATCGCCGACAGCCTGCCGCTGGCGAAGATGTCGTGCGACACCAGCGACAACTGCGGCGGCACGACCTGCGGGTCCGCCTGCACCAGCCACGTCGCCACGCCTCTGTGACCGACTCCGAGTAGAAGACAGGGCGAGGCTCATGGCCGCGAAACGGACCCATTTCCAGCACGTCGATCTGGTGCTGGCCCGGGTCAGCACGGACCCAGGCGGGCTGGACGTGCCCGAGGCCGTGTCCGCCGGAACCGGGGACGCCTCCGGGACTGGCCGGGCGTGGCTGGTGCGGTTATGGCACCGCGCCGAGGTCCGTGCCGCGCTGCGAATCGCGAGCCCCGTGCTGGCCGAGCAGATTGACCAGCTCGTCTCCGGCCGCGACGGCGACCCGCGCCAGGTTCGGCGTGTGCTGTCGGCCACCTCGTCCTACCTGCTGCGGTGGAGGCGGCGCGCGACCCCGTTCGGCTTGTTCGCCGGAGTCGCCGCCGCCTCCACCGACGCCCCGGCGTCCGCTCGCCTCGACCCCGAATGCCGGGTGTCGGCGCGGGCGGACGCCCGATGGCTCGGCGAGATCATCACGGGCCTGCAGCAACGTCACGACCTGCTGCCGCGCTTGACAGTGGTCGCCAACAACGCCGCGTTCCGGCGCGGCACCCGGGTCGTGATTCCCGCCCGCCCGGACGAAACCCAGCCCCAGCGCGGCGCGGCACTCGACACCTCCCTCCGTTACACCCGCGCGGTCGAGAACGCCTTGCGAGGCGCGGCGTCCCCGGTGCGGATGGCGGAGCTGGCTGAGCGGATCGGCTCCGACTTCCCCGCCACCGACCCCGAGACCATCGGCCGACTGCTCGCGCAACTGGTCGAGAGCGGCGCGCTGATCACCACACTGCGACCACCGTTGACAGCGACGGACCCGTTGTCGCACCTGCTCGCCGAACTCGACGCCGCGGGCATCGACGACCTGCCCGACCTGGTGAAGATGACCGCCGAACTCACCGCGATCCGGGACGAGCTGGCCTCGGCGCGTGCCTGGGCGCCGATGGCCGAGCACGCGATCGCGTTGGAGCAGACCGAGGATCGGATGCGCGCGCTCCATCCGACCCCGGGGCGGGTCCAGGCCGTGGACGTGGCGGTGGCCGGCGAGCTGACCGTTCCCGAGGCGGTGCTGCGCGAGGCGGAGATCGCCGCGACGACGCTCCTGCGGCTCACCCCGTTCCCGTTCGGCGATCCGGCATGGAAGGACTGGCACGCCCGGTTCCTGGACCGCTACGGCGCGGGCGCGGTCGTCGGTGTGCGCGAGGTGATCGCCGACTCCGGGCTGGGTTTCCCCGCCGGGTTTCTCGGCGCGGCCCGGCCGCGCGCCGCGCACCTCGTCACCGAACGCGACGTCACCCTCCTGCGGCTGATCCAGCGCGCCAGCACCGAGGGCCGGGCCGAGATCGCCGTGACCGAGTCCGTCCTCGAGGATCTCCGCGTCGGTGACCACGCGAAACTCATCGCGCCCGCTCGAGCGGAGCTGGCGTTCCAGCTTCATGCCACCTCATCCGAAGCCCTGGAACGCGGGCATTTCCAGTTGTGGGTCACCGGCGCTCCGATGCACGCCACCAGCATGGCCGGACGCTTCACCCGCCTGCTGTCCGAACAGGACCGGGAACGGCTGGCCGCCAGCTACGCCCCGGATTGCGCCGACGTCGCCTGCGCGCAGCTGTCGTTCCCGCCACGGCGCGAGGGCAACGAGAACATCGTGCGCGTACCCCGGTTCCTGCCGTACCTGATCCCTCTCGGCGAACACCACGCCACCGAGCGGACCGTGATCGAGCTGGACGATCTGGCGGTGACCGCCGACGCCGATGAGATCGCGCTTGTGCGGATCTCCACCGGCCGGCGGGTCCAGCCGCACATCCCGCACGCGCTGCAGAACACCATCCAGACCCCGCCGCTGGCGCGGTTCCTGGCCGAGGTCGCCTCCGCGCGCCGCGCGGTGTACGGCCCGTTCGGCTACGGCGTCGCCGACGACCTGCCGTTCGTGCCCCGCATCCGCCACGGCCGCGCCGTCCTCTCGCCCGCCCGCTGGCACCTCACCCCCACTGACGTCCCACCCGCCGCGGGCACCGGTTCCTGGGACGAGGCGCTGCACACCTGGCGGGCACGGTGGCGGGTGCCCTCGGCGGTCGTCCTGGTCGAAGGTGAACTCCGGCTCCCGCTCGACCTGGACGACCACGCTGATCGCGCACTGTTGCGCAGCCGCCTGGAACGCAACCGGACCGGCCACCTCGAACTGCGCGAGGCCGGACCTCACGAACCCGGCGGCTGGGCCGGGCGCCCCTGCGAACTAGTGGTCCCACTGCGCGCCGCCCCACCGGCCAAGACACCGGGGCACGACGAGACACGAGCAGCCCGGCCACACGTCGCGGTGCGCCGCTCGGACACGGCGATGCCAGGCAGGGCAGGAATCATCCGCGCACACCTGCACGCCCATCCCACACGGTTCGACGAGATCCTCACCGACTACCTGCCCGGCCTGATCACCGGCGTCAACACCGAGCACGGCGCCGCGCCGTGGTGGTTCTGGCGACATCACGACCCCGCCCGAGCCGACTGCGACCAGCACCTCGTGCTGTGCCTGCGTACCCGCCCCGACACCCACGAGGCCGTGGCCGCCCAGCTCACGGATTGGGCCGGCACCCTGAGCGAGGCAGGTCTGCTCGCCGAACTCACCTACGCCTCCGCAACACCATCCCCGGCCGCCCTCGGCCACACCCCGGAAACACGCGACGCCCTCGACGAGGTGTTCACCGCGGACTCGGTGGCCGCCGTGGAACAGCTGCGCTGTGCGAAACGCACCGAAACACCCGGCCAAGCCCTTGCGGCGGCCTCCATGACCGAGATCGTCGCGTCACTGGCGACCTCCCCGCAGCTCGGATTGCGCGACCTGGTCGACCTGCTGCCTCACGAACCCGGCAAGCTCGACCGCGCGCTCGCCGACGCCGCACTCGCCCTCGTCGACCACCACGGCCAGCTGCGGCCCCTACCCGGCGGAGACGCCGTCACCGAGGCGTGGCAGCAGCGCCACCACGCCCTCGCCTCCTACCGCGAACGCGCGGCACACGACGAAAGCGTCGAGGAACGGCTAGTGCTGCGGACGCTGCTGCACAGCCACCACCTGCGCGCGGTGAGCGTGGACCCCGGCACGGAAAAGGTCACCGCTCGCCTCGCCCGAGCCACCGCCCAGCGCCGCCTCGCCCTTCTCCGCCAGGACCGAGCATGACCACCACGCGGGAACCACAAACGCTCTCCGACCAACTGGCCGCGCGCCTGGCGGTCCCGGTCACCGACCCAGACGACCACAGCGGCCGGGAGCAATCGCTGGCCGAAGGCGCGGCCGGGATCGCCCTGCTGCACATCGAACGCGCCCTCGCCGGAGCCGGATCCTGGGCCACCGCCCACCCGTGGGTCACTGCGGCGACCTCCCGCGGCGTCAGCATCGCCGCCGACACCAACCTCTACCTCGGCGCACCGGCAATCTCCTTCCTCCTGCACGCGGCGCAGGCCGACGGGCGGCACCGCTACCAGGACGCTGTCGCCACCCTGGAAGCTCGCGTCCGCACGCTGGCCCAGCACCGCGTTGAGACCGCTGCGGCCCGCGCCAGCCGTGGCGAGGCCCCGAATTTCAGCGAGTACGACCTGTTCACCGGCCTGACCGGGATCGGGCGGCTCCTGCTCCAGCACAACCCCGGCGCCGACGTACTCGAACAGGTCCTGAACCACCTCGTGCGCCTGACCGAACCCCGGCCTGACCAGCTGCCCGGATGGTGGGTTGGGCACGACCCGGACACCACGATCGCGACACCCGGCGGCCACGCGAACCTCGGCCTCGCGCACGGCATCTGCGGCGTGCTGGCCTTCCTCGGCACCGCGCTGCGCCGCGGTGTCACCGTCGAGGGCCACGCCGAGGCCATCGCCCGGATCTGCGCGCACCTGGACACCTGGCGCCACGACGACGATTCCGGCCCGTGGTGGCCGGAATGGCTCACCCACGACGAAATCCGCACCGGCCGAGCCCACCAGCGCGGCCCACTGCGGCCGAGCTGGTGCTACGGCACCCCCGGAATCGCGCGCGCCCAGCAGATCGCCGCCATCGCTGCCGGCGACACCGCCCGGCAACGCCTGGCCGAAGACGCCCTCGCCGTCTGCCTGGCCGACTCCGGCCAACTCGCCCACGTCACCGACACCAGCCTCTGCCACGGCTGGGCCGGGCTCTACCAGACCGCCTGGCGCGCGGCCCAAGACGCGCTCAGCGCCGACATCAGCCAGCACCTGCCGCGTTTGGCCGCATCGTTGAGCCACGCCACCTCGAACACATCTGAACAGGCCGCCGGGTTCCTCACCGGCACGGCAGGACTCGCGCTCGCCGCGCACACCGCGACTCACGACACACCACCGATCTCGGGATGGGACGCATGCCTGCTGATCACCTGACCCCGTGCCCTGGCCTCGAGCACGCCATCGCCACCGTCCTCGCCGGCACGCCAGTGGACCAGGCCGCCTCGACAGCCGGGATGGACGCGCTCGCACTGTCCGACGCGATCGAGATCTACCGGGACGCGGGCCAGCGCGCGCTCGACCAGCACACCGACCCCAGCTGGTGGCAGGTCTACCTCCGCTTCACCGACTGGGACAACGCCGAACACACCGCCACCGCGCACCTCGCCCCGCTGCTCACCCTCGCTGCCGATGACGACATGACCAGCGGGTGGTGGTTCATCCGCAAACACCCCTGCTGGCGACTGCGGCTCCACGTCGGCCCACAACACCGCCACGCCCTGATACAGACGCTCTCCGGCGCCTTCGACGACCTCACCGCCCGCGGTCACCTCCACTCGTGGTGGACCGGGATCTACGAACCGGAAACCGCCGCCTTCGGCGACCACCCCGGTATCGACATCGCCCACGACCTGTTCTGCGCCGACAGCCACGCCATCCTCACCGTGGCGCACCGCGACATCGGCCTCGGCCGCCGCGAGCTGTCCCTGCTGCTGTGCAGCACGCTCATGCGCGCCGCCCACATCGAGTGGTACGAGCAAGGCGACATCTGGCACCACGTCTCCCAGCAACGCCCGCTGCCCGCCGACATCACCTCCGGCAACGTCGCCGCCATGGCCGCGGCGATCCGCCAACCCCTGCTCGCCGACATCACCGACAGGGGGTCACTGCTCGGCCCGGGCGGGCCGCTGGCATCCATCGCCCCCTGGACACGAGCATTCCGCGACGCCGGCCACGCGCTCGGTGCCGCAGCGAGCGAGGGTCGCCTTCGCAGGGGCCTCCGCGAGGTCATCAGCTACGCGATCATTTTCCACTGGAACCGCCTCGGCTTCACCGCGCGAACGCAAGCCATCCTCGCCCACGCGGCGCGCACCGCGATCCTGGACGCCCACACCGTCAAGACCGCCGACACCGACGCACCGGCATCGTCGGTGACCGGCTAGCGACCATGCGCCCCGAACACCGACCTCTGGCAACCACGACGCGACGGCTCGCCGCCGGGGAAACCTCGGTGACACGGTGCACCGCTCCGCCGTCATGGACGTCGCGGATACCGGTCACACCCCCAGCCAGAGCGGGACACCCGGGCCGTCGCGCCACTGTCGCTCCGGTACAGCGGCGCCCGGGTGCCACAGCCGCGCACGCCGTTACAGTGTCAACGGGTTCGTTCGAGTCGGGGTGAACGAGCCCACCCGTGGGGAAGGCCAGTCATGGCGCACATCAACAGCACCCACCCGATGTGTCCCTCGCTGGACACCACCCGCCCTGGGGTAGCCCGGGTGCGCGATGCCGCGCTGGGCGGCAAGGACAACTACTCCATCGACCGGGACCTGGTGGCCGAGCTCGAACACGCGACACCCGGCTTCAAAGACCTGGTCCGCGCCGAACGCGCGTGGCACGTCCGCGCCGTGCGGTACCTCGCCGGCATCGGGATGGACCAGTTCCTCGACTGCGGCGTCGGGCTGCCGACCCTGTTCGACAACACCCACGAGGTCGCCCAGCGCCACAACTCCGACGCTCGGGTCGCCTACGCCGACGCCGATTGCATCGTCGTGGCCCACGGTCGCGCCCTGCTGCAAGACGGCGAGTGCAGCCTCGTCCTTCAGGCCGACTACACCTATCCTGAAGAACTCCTGCCCGCCGCCGGTGCGTTCCTGGATTTCACCCGCCCGATCGGGCTGCTGCTCACCGACACCCTGCACCACGTCGAGGACGACGCCCATCCCGACAAGCTCATGGCGACCTACCGTGACGCGCTCGCACCCGGTTCCGCCGTCGTCGTGAGCCACTGGTGGGATCCCGGCACCGGCCCTGAGCACGACGCCGCGTGCGCGTTGGAGGCCACCTGGCAGGTCCGCTGTCCCAATACTGGCCGTTACCGCACCCGCGCCGAGATCGAGGCCCTGCTCGACGGACTGGAACTCGTGCCGCCCGGCCTCGTGGCGTTCGACGACTGGTGGCCCGACGGCCCCAGCATGACCGCACCGACGCCAACCAGGCGTCTCGGACTCGCCGCCGTCGGAATCAAACCCTGAGCAACCTCGCCCAGGGACCTCACACGACCTCGCCAGCCGAGGCCACCTCGCTGAACTTAACAGGAAAGGTGGCTTGACCTGCGGAAACTTGTGGGCCGCCAGGGGCTCGAACCCTGGACCCAAGGATTAAAAGTCCTTTGCTCTACCAACTGAGCTAGCGGCCCGCGAGTAAGTTTAGCGGGAGGCCGTCGGGCGCTGCGCGGCCTGGGTGCCCTGTTGACCGGGGGACCGTGGTAATTGCGGGCTTGGTGGTTCCCGGCTGGCCGTGCCTGTCGGTTGTCGAAGTGGGTCGCCCCCGGATCCGGTCGCTGGGCCTGTCGGCGCGGTTATTCCTGCGTGGGGGCGCCCTGGTGGCATTCGGCGCAGGGTTGGGCGTCGTCGGGGATCGTGGCGTCGATGAGGCCGATTCGCGCGCATCGAGTGAAGGCGGCCGTGTGGTCGCCGTATCGGGTCGCTATCGGGGTGTCGCTGATCCTGTGCACGGTCTGCGGGGTGGTGAAGCCGATGCATCGCTCGCCAGCCGTCGCTGTCGCGGGCGGTTCGGGGGCAACCGGCGTGAAGAGGGCATCGAGGTCGAACGATGGCCACTGCGGTTCGGGTTCCGGCTTCTCGTGCTGACCACTGGGGCGTGGTCGCAGAAGGTGGACGGCGGCCAGGGCTGGTCGGTGCTCCGTGGGCAGGGTGGCCGTCGAGCCCGCGGTTGAGGCGGCTGGGTGCGCGGTTCGCTTGGGGCGGCCGGGCGGCCGGATCTGGACGCCAGCGGCGACCAGATGGGCGCGGACGGTCTTGACGGACATGCGGTAGCGGCGAGCGAGGGACCGCAGGGACGCGCCGGCCTCGTACCGGCTGGCCATGCCCGGTGGGGCCGGGCGGCGAGTCCTCGCAGCGGCAACAGCGCTGCCGGTACGGCTGCCCATTACTGGTCTTGGACGTCGGCGTCGGGGATGCGTGCGGCGACGCAGTGCAGGAACGGGCCGTCGTGGTGGTCGGCCGGGATCGTGTCGAGGCCGGACAGCCAGCGGCTGAGCGTGCGGCGGGATCGGGGCGTGAGTGGTTGTTCGATGCTGCGATAGAGGTTCAGCGCGGCCGACAGGCGGAGATGGTCTTCGGGCTTGTCCGGGGGCGTGAGGTGGGAGAGCGCGAGGTAGCTGCCGGGGGCGAGGGCGTCGCGGTAGCGGGCGAGGATGTCGGCGGGGTGGTGTTCGTCCGGGACGTGGTGCAGGACGGCGGTGGCCAGCAGGAGCACGGGTTGGGTCAGGTCGAGGGTGCTCCGCACCGCTGTGCTGGCCAGGATCGCGTCGGGGTCGCGCAGGTCGGCGGTGAGGATCTCGCTCGCCGGGTTGGAATGCTGTTGCCGGGCGATCGTGCAGGCGGCGGTCACGATGGGGTCGTAGTCGACATGAACCGCGCGGATTCCGGGATGGGCAAGCGTGGCCTGGTGCCGCCAGGTGGGCCCGGTGGGCATGCCGCAACCGAGGACGAGTACCTGCCGGACCCCGTGGTCGAGCGCGTGATGCAGTACGTCGGTGGCGAAGGCGAGGTTATGGCGGGCGATGTCGCCGACGGGTAGCAGGAGTGCGACTTGTTCGCCGAAATACCGGTCGACGCCGGTGTTGTGGCTGTTTCCGGCGGCCCAGTCCGCGATCCGGGCCGTGTTGGGTTGTTCGAGCCGGGAGAAGTCCGGTGTCGGCCATCGTGGGGCGTCGTTCGCGGTCGCGCTTGTCGTGTGGTTCATCGGCGTTGGTCGTCCCCGACTTCAGGTCTGATCCGGCTGAGTCCCGGGGTGCCGCGCTGTGCTGGGCACGGGCGCGACAGCCCGGGCTTCGTGTTAGGTGGCGTTGCCGGTGCGGGCGACGTGGTAAATCCAGTCCCGGAAGTCCGGTGAGCTGGTGTACACGTCGGGCGCGGTGCCGCAGAATTCGGTGGCGGCGCGGCTGGCGCCGCCGACGAGCTGCTGCACGCCGTTGACGGTGGCCAGGGCGGGCCCGCCGGAGTCTCCGTAGCAGCTGCCGTCCGTGCCCGAGGGGTTGTCGGTGCACAGCTCGCCGACGGACATGGCCGCGTCCGCGCAGCGGGAGGGCGCGGTGACGCGGGTGTCGAGCTGTTGCAGGTGCAGCGGCAGGTCGGTGCTGGTGCTGTCGGGCTCGGTCACGCCCCAGCCGTAGAGGCTGATCTTGCTGTCCCGACGGGCGGTGTCGCGCGCCAGCTGGACGGTCGGCTGCTGGAGCAGGTGGTCGAGCTTGAGCATGGCGATGTCCGAGACCTTGTTCTTGGGCGCGCCTTGGGCCCAGTTCCAGCCGGGGTGGACCACGATCTTGGTCACCGTCGCGGTTTCCCCGCCGGAGAGCCGATCGAGACTGCCGACCCGGACGTGAAACGCCTTGTCCGCGGTCGGGATCGGCGCCGCGTCGGCTGCGAATCGCCGGGCCGTGGACCCGTTGGCCGCACCTGTTGGCGGGTCGGTGACGCAGTGTGCGGCGGTGACCACCCAGCCTCGGAACACCAAGGCCGCGCCGCAGGTGTGGTAGTCGATGTACTTGGCGCCGTGCGCGGGCGCGTCGTACTGCAGCGAGGTGATACCGGCAGGAGCGCTCGTGGCCGGGTGCCCGCCGACGATCATCGGTTCGACCGGAGGCGGGGTGTCGGCGACCGCTGTGGTCACCGGGGCGGTCAGCGCGGCGGCGATGCTCACCGTGACGGCTGCTGTGAACGACATGATCTTTCTGTTCACGAAGGTTGTCTTCCCATCTGAAAGAAAAGCGACAATTTGTCCACAATGGATTCGTTGCGGTCCGGGCAGATCGGTGGCCCGCGGCCTGGATGGCTGAACGGCATCGGCGGCTGACCCCGGCTATTCGACGACGTCTTCGCGTTCGGTCACGGCGTGCAGGGCGGGTTTGTCGTGTCCCGGCGCGCCGGTTCGGCAGGGCTCGCTGGGATTGTCGTTGCTGCCGCACGAGCCGAAGATCAGGCAACGGGAGATCTCGTTGGGGTGGAGCGTGCGCGCATGGTGTTCCAGTCGGACGAGCACGGCGGGAAAGACACCGGTGTGCAGGCCGATGCTGAGCGGTGTGCTGCGGTGACGAGCGCAGCCGATGATGGTGCCGCACGAGGTGAAGCGGGCGATCCAGTGCTCACCGTCGCGGTAGAGGTCGCATTCGAGTTCGTTCAAGCCGACATCGGCCGCGGGGTACCGGCGGTTGTCGTCGTCGAGCGCGTCACCGAAACTCGCGGGGTAGTAGAAGTTGGCGACGATGTCTGAGTCGCGATCGAGAATTGTCCAGCCGCGATAGGTAAACCAGGCGATCAGCGGGTCGACGGTTCCGTCGTCGGCGGGCGGGCGCCCGTGGCGGCCGGTCCCGACGAACGGGTCGAGTACGTCCCGGACACGGGTCAGCAGGGTGCCGAATAGGTGGAGCATTCCGGTGGTGGCCTTCCTTGGGGTGTCAGTGGGCGGTGTTGTGCGTGGCCCGCAAAGGGGCGATGGCCTTCGCGACTTCGGGCAGAGCGTCTGCGCTGTCGGCCGTACGGCAGCGGACGCGGTTCGTCGGGGAATGAAGCCGCGAGCCTCGACCGTCGTGGTGGCGCGGTTAGTGCGGTTCGGGCGGACGTGTCCTGGCTTCAGTGGTGTCGGCGTCGTTCGGTGGCGTGGGGCGCGAAGCGTGTCGTAGGTAGGGCCGGGGCCCGGTTCGTGGCCGTGCGGGTGGTGTGCGGACTGGGGGAAGCCGCAGCGTCGGCTGCTCGCGTTCCGGACGGGTAGCCCGGAGGTCGCGGTCGTGTACCGGCCAGGCCGGGGGTGGTGGCTGTTTCTGCTCGGCTTCGACGCGGGCGGCTATTGCCGCGACCGAGTCCGGGCGCTCGTTCCAGCGCCGTCGCCGACGGCGAGCGCGGGCTCGCACGGCGAGCACGGCGCCAGCCACCAGCAGCGCGGCCGAAAGGCCGACGAGGAGGATCGGGCTCATCGTCAGACCGGTCGTTGTGGATCATGGCGCGCCCGTCCGGCTGACGTCGGCGCGGCGTTCGGGAACACGTCCGACCGCGGCGAGGGTGTAGGGCGCGCGGGGGTGGCGGGTCTCCTCCGGCTCGGGCCAGCGCCGGGTCGTGGTGATGCCCGGGTCGAGCAGATCGAGATCAGTAAACAGCCGGGCGAACTCATCGACGCTGCAAGGCTGCGGGTGCGGCGGCACACAGCGTTGGTGTGCTCGGCACCAGCGGGCCGTGACCGCCCGCAAGGCCACGAGATCGCCGGGGTTCGCGGGCGCGAGCAACGGCTCGTCCGTCAGGTGCGTGATCGCGACAAGACTGCCCGGATGCAGACGTTGTGCTAGGCGTCGCGGCACGGAGCGGCCGTCGATTCCGGGTTCGGCGAAGTGCAAGAGGTCGACTGCCAGTACGCACACGCGTTGGGTGAGATCGAGCAATCCCTTCGTGGACAGGTGGGTGAGCATCGTGCCGACAGCGAAGAGGTTTCCCCGCACCATGTTCGATCGGTGCCGAGCGCGGGGGTCGTCCTCGAAGTCGCCCCGACCGTGGGCAAGGACGAGCGGGTCGTGGTCGACGAGCACGATCGTGGGATCCTGCTCAGCGTCCGCGCCGATCACCGCCGCGTGTGCCGCGCTGGTGTGCACGTGTCCTGACCCCAGTTCCACGAACTGGGTGATGCCTTCGTCCAGCGCGTACTCGATCACCCGGGACGTAAAGGCGCGCCGCATCCGCAGCGCCGTTTTCGCGTACGGGGCGATGCGTTTCATTTCCTCGGCGACTTTGTGATCGAGCAGCCATGCCCGGTCGCCGTTGGCGACGATCGCGTTCTCCACCCGCGAGATATGCGGATAACACAGGCATAAGCGCGGCAGTTCGCCCCAGTGGCGCTGTTGGCGAATCCGGTTGTGTGGCCAGGTAAAGGTCGCCCCGCATCCGCCGTGCGGATGAGAACACAACCCATTCCAGTAGCGCCCGCGTTCCTCGGGCATCGGCGAGATCGTCACGCTCATGCAGGTGCTCCTGCCAGTTTCGCGAGGTGTTCGGCGGCGCCGGCGAGATCGGGTACCACGGCGACACGCGGGTCGCGGTGAACGTCGTCCGGGATGTCGACGTCGCGGGTGTTGACGAGCACGGCGGCCCGGCACCCGGCGGCGAGCGCTCCCCGGATGTCTTCGGGCACGCGGTCCCCGAGGTGCACGATGTCGCTGACCGGCACCTGGTGCTCGGTGGCGATCGTGGTCCAGGACCGGGGCTGGGGTTTGCGTGCACGCAGCTGGTAGCTGGTGTACACCCCGGCGAGGTGCTGCCCGCACTGGTCAAGAAGGTCGCCCATCCTGGCGGGCCCGGCGATGCAGGAGACGTTCGACAGCGCCACCACCGGTGCCAGGGCCGCGAGGCGTTCCAGGGCGGCCAGCGTGCCGGGGTAGGCGGTGAACCCGCCGGTCGGCCAGATCTGCGGCCAGTCGGAGGTGTTGATGAGCAACCGCTCGCGCACCAGTTCGGCGACCTCGTCGGTGAGTTCGGGCACGACGTGCAGGATGTTGCGGTCGATCTCGGCCGCGTTGTCCGGCGCCAGCGCGATGTCCCGCAGCACGTCCGCCGTGCCGGGCCGATCGAACGAGCCGAGGGTGTCGCCCACGTCGGTGGTGATCAGCACGCGGTACCTCGCACTCGACGGCGCGCGGGAACGGCGAGGTGGGCCATCACCGCCGCCGCGATGACACCCAGAAGTTTGTGGAGCCCTTGGTCGAGGTCGGAGAGCGCCGTGCCCGGCCCGGACGTGTCCGGTTCGGTATCGGGCTTGCGCATCACGGTGGCGACCGCGATGAAGGTGTCCTTGTGGTTGACCCGCTTCGCCAGCCACAACAGGAAACGACGACGGTCGATGATCCAGTGCGTCCCGAAGTTGATCACCGCACCGGCCAGCTGGGCACGCCACGGCAGACGCAGGCCGAGGATGCGCGCGACGGCCTCGGTGACGATCAGTTGCCCGGCGGCGTAGGTCAACACGTGAGCTGTGGCCGCGCGGCGCCCGACGACGCAGGCCGGCACCGGGGTCTCATTCTCACGCGAGACCTCGGCTGCGGATTTGCCGTCGCTGGGGTATACCAGCTCGTCGCCGTGTAGTCCTTTGAGGACAGCGTCTTTCGGACGCTGGAGCCAGCGGTCAGCCCATAGATGCGACCCGTGGAACGCGCTGGCGAGTGCCCCGAACAACGCGATTCGTTCCACAGCGCGGTCTGGGAAGTTGGCCGTGGTCATTCGCCGTGCTCTTCGGTGCTGCGGCCGTCGTCGGAGCGCTTGTAGAACAGCTCGAGGTAGACGTCCGCGTCGGATTCGCGATCGGCGCGGCGGGGCTGGTCGAGGTCGATGCCCCAGACCTGGACTTCGGCCTGTGCTGGGTCGGCCAGCCACTCGGCTGCGGCGGCGAACACCTCGGCGCAGTCTCGGCCGCTGACCGTCGTGCAGTCCACGGCGTCGTCCGGTGCGAATTGTCGGCGTGGCATACGAACCTTTCTCTTCGAGATACTTCGCGGGAACGTGACCGGCGAGCGTTGACTGTGCTCAGCCGGTGCCGGGAAGCGACGAGGCGATGTGCTCACCGCCGAAGTCCTCAGCGGTCTGGTCGGCCACGACCGGTGTTCCGGTGGCCAGCAAGAACTGGCGTGCCGCCGCGACCACTGAATAACGGGCGGGCGCGGTGTAGCCACCGGCGCTGGCGCCGAAGCGCAGCCACGGCCCGAGCCGCGCCAGGTACGTCAGCCACAACCGTTCGGCGATCGCGGGAATATCGGCTCGCAGCGCCCGGGCGGCATGCCAGGAGTTCAGCAGCGGCTCGGGCCAGCCCGCGGCAACGCCCGGTCGCGAAGCCACTACCTGGGCCGCCCGCGAGCACTGCGTCAGCATCTCCGGCGGCGGAAGGTGTCCCTGGACCAACCCGAGATCGGCCACCCACGGCACTACCGGCGCCGGGTCGCGCTCCGAGGGGCCGACCGACGCCATCCGCAACGCGATCGGCAGCAGTGCGGACGCTTCGCCACGATCCACCGGATCCCGGTTCATCGACCGGGCGAACGCCTCGGAGTGCGGAATGCGTGGCAAGGTCTGCCCGACATCCAGACCGGCCTCGCGAACGGCTGCCAACAGGCCCAGGCCGTGCCCGTGCTCCCAGCCCATGCGCATCAAACCCCAGGACGGTGAGAGCGCGTGGGGTACGGCGTCGCCGGAGAGCACCAGCGTGCGGACCTGCGGGTCCACCAGCGTCAAGCCCAGCGCTGGCGCGCATAAGGGCCGCAGCACGTGAATGGCGAGCAATCGCTGCCACCACGGCGCGGCCAACGGGGTGCACACCGCTCCCGGTCGGTCCTGCTCGCGCAGTCGGCGCAACGCCGACGCGAGCCGTGACTCCGCAGCTGGCGCTTCAAGATCCGCAGGCACGTCTGGATCTGCCAGCACCACCTCCTCTGCGCCGACCTGCGCGGCGTGGCGCAGGCCGCGCCCCACCGCCGCGCCCCAGCTCGCGCCCGGCAAGGTCAGCACCACGTGCGTCGCGCGCAAACCGCTGGAGGCGAACCTCATTTGGGTCGACGGGTCCTTCCGGTCGCTGGTATCAACCAGCACCGTGCACACCGGCCGACCGCGCGCTCCGGCTAGCACCGCATCCTCGACGTGGCGCGCGACCATGCCGATGGTCGCCGTGTGTGCGTGAGCAGGGAGCACGATCACCGCCGGCATCGACCTGCCCTCGTCCGAGTCGGTGCGGGGTGGGGCGGCGAAACCACGAGCAGGAGGGGGAATCGTCGAATTGCTCTGTGGTTCCGCCGCCCCAGTCCTCGCAGCAACGCCCGGAACCCCTGGGGGAAGGGCCTTAGCGGGCTGCGGCGAGGACATCGGGGGCACGGTCTTACTCGCCACCATCGGCGTGCACTCCCAGCTGGCGACGACTTGAGTGAGTGCCCCGTGGGGGCTTCCTGCCGACGTCCGGAGTTGTGGCGTCGGCGCGGATGCCCAAGCGGCGTTCGGCCTCCTCCGCGATCACGCGCAGCGGTCGATCCCGCTCGCGCAGCACTACCGGTGCCAGGTGTGGCGTCATGAGCAGTCGCGCCTTGTCCGCAGTGCCAGGTGTGGTTTTCACTGGCGATGAAAGGAAAAGATCTCGATGTGTCACCAATGGTCGCATCTGCCGCGCCTCACTGCTGTGCATTTTGACAGCTAGACGATCGTCGGTCATGGAATTCATCCCCCAAAAGAATGGCCGGTAAGCTACGGCGGATTCAATGACGAAACGGCGCGCCGGGTGTCCACAATTGCGGGGCGCTCGCGATTACTAAGCGGGGTGTCGCACGCGCATCGGCAGCTGGCAAGTCCAGCAAATCCGCGACGCACGAGAACAAGTCGCCGTCGCGCTCCCACGTCACTCCGCCACCTGCGCGCGGATTTCCAACTATCCGCCGTGCCAAGCAATCCTCCGGGCTGCGCATGCGAATCGTGTCCACCACATCGGAGTCCGGGTGCGCATACGATCCAGCAAGCTCAACCAGCTCACCGGCGTGATCGGTCACCGACATGAAATGCCACCCGCGCCTTGTCAACTCACCCAGTGACTGCTCAACTTGCGCCGCCTCGGCGTAAGAATCAGGTGTTGGCACGCCCACCATCTCCCAATGAGCTGCGGCGCGAAAATGCCCGCCCCCCGCCCATGTCGCGACAATTCGCCCGCAGTGAGCGAAAACGACCCACGAAACATTCGAGACGAGGCGACCGACGGGCATGACTGCCCGCCGATGCCCGCGAATCTCGGCATTCGCGAAAACGAATCGTCATAGTCACCCCTTTCGCGCGTCGTTGCTGAGCGTGAGACGGGCGAGACTATGAGCGAACGCAGCGGGCGAAGTGCCACCAAAGTGCCACAATCGATCATCAGAGCATTGTTCGGCCAGAAGCCGATCCCTGCCTACCCGTCCCTCCTGCGTAGGTCCAGTGTCCAAGCGCCAGAAGCACGGTACTGCGGTTACCGGCGGGTAACCCGAACTGTCAGTTCGGGTGCCTTGAGCGACGTGCTTGGTGTCAGAACGGAAGGCCAATTTGGCCGGCGAGGCGGGAGGCTTCGGCCGATACCGATCGTTGGCCGCGCTCGATCGTCGTGCGCAGCAACTTGTGCGCCGTTGGCCGGAACTGCATGTCTTCCGCAGCTTCCGACGCGGCCGTTTCCAGCAGTCGGAGGCTTCGGGCGTAGTCCCGGCGTTGCTGGTAGCCCTTGGCCTGGTCGAGCAGGAACGCGACCCGCCGTTCGATCGAGGGTGAGTGTTGGGGTTCGATGCGTTCCGCGAGACGCAGCCCTTCGGCAGCCTCGCCTGACTCGAGTTCGATGCTGACGGCGTACATGGCCACGTTCGTCGGGCCGAAGGCCGTCCAGCAGGTGTTGCGCTCGCCTGTCTTCTCGGCGAGCGGGCTGGCCAGCCGGAGCCGGTCGCGAGCGCCCCAGGCGTCTCCGTTGCGCACAGCGGCGATAGCCGCGATGAGTAGCAGAGCCCCGGACACGGCCAAGGCATCGAGGTTACCGTTCGCGCGGAACGGGCGGAGCTCGTCGACGGCATGCATGGCGACTGCTTCGGCTCCCTCGGTTTGCCCGTCGGCCAACAAGACCTGGGTCAGGTTCCAGCGAACCCCGGCCAAGCGGACCGGGTCGTCGGCCTCTTCCGCAGCCCGGACTGCGCGATCGGCGACCAGCAATGACAGGTCACCGCGGCCAACTCGCTTGGTGACGGTGCGGACCAAGCAGTAGAGATCCGCTGCCGACCTGTGCGCGGCGCGGCTTCCCGCCGCGTCGGCGCCGCGAAGAGCTGCTTCTGTCTCGCCGATGAGGGTGGGCAGTTGGGCGGTCAGCGCGGTGTAGCGGTGCGGCGATGTTTGCCAGGTTCTCCACGCGTCGAGTACCGCACGGCGCACTTCGTCATTCCCGCGGAAACCCGGTACGGGTGTTGCCGGGCTTACAAGGGCGCGATAGAGGGCGTCCGCAGCGGCGCTGTCAGTGTGCTGCCGAGGTGGCGGCGGCACCACGCCGAGCAGCTCGCCGAGATCGACGTGGAGGACGGTTGCCAGCTCGGCCAGCACGGCGAGCGTTGGGACTTTCTGGCCACGCTCGATTTGGTAGAGGTAGTCCGGTGTGATGCCAGCCAGCCCGGCGACGACCGCCTTGGTTCGGCGAGCAGTGGTCCGGTAGAACCGGATCCGCTCGCCCACCACATGCGCCAGATGATCGCTCATTGCGAAGTTCCCGACCGCCCTCCAGGGTCGCGACCAGGGTAAACGATACTGTCCCGGGCTCGGCCGGTTGGTGGTGAAAGACTTTCTGCATGAGCGCGCCTGAACCGCCCCGAACGCTGGTGCTGTGGGATGTCGACCACACGCTAATCGAGACCCGCGGTGTGGGACGTGCGGTGTACGACCGTGCATTCCGCGTTGCGACGGGCAAACCGCTGGCCAGGCTCGCGGCGATCGCGGGCCGGACCGAGCTCGGCATCATGACCGAGTCCCTGCGCATCAACGGTGTTGACCCCACCAGCGAAGCCGTTGAGCGGCTCACGGCAGCCCTTGTGGCGGGCTACAACGAGATGGCCGACGAACTCGCCACGACCGGTCGAGCGCTGCCTGGTGCTCGGCAGACGCTCGCCGCGCTGGCGACCGATCCCCGCGCCCACCAAGGTGTGCTGACCGGCAATCTCCGGGAGGTTGCCCGGATCAAACTCGAGGTCTTCGGGCTGGCGCGATACCTCGACCTGGAAACCAGTGCTTTCGGTGACGATGACGCCAGCCGCCCACGTCTCGTGCAGATCGCCCAACGCCGCGCCTTCGAACGCCTCGGTGTGCCGTTCGACAACAGCCGCACCGTGCTGATCGGCGACACGCCCCACGACATCCAGGCAGCGCTGACCGCCGGTGTACGCGCGATCGCGGTAGCGACCGGCAAGAGCACCGAAGACGAACTACGCGCGGCCGGCGCGGTCGAGGTCGTTCCGGCACTGACCCCAGACATGATCGAGCGGCTGGTGGCCTGAACACGCCCGGCGCAACGCCGCCGACACGCCTTGCGGAACACCCGGTCGAAGGATCGCGGCCCCTCAGCGATGCTGGAAGAACCCGGACTCGACCGCGCCCACGAAGGCGTTCCACTCGTCATTGTCGAACACGAGTACCGCACCGTCCGGGTTCTGGCTGTCGCGCATGCCGACCGCGTTGCTGGTGAAGGAAAGTTCGACGCATTGGTTGCCGTTGGGATTACTCAGGGGCGACTTGACCCACTCGCGGAAGTCCGTGTCGAGGTGCGCCTTGTTGCCGTTCTGGATATCCATGGCTGGGGAGATGCCTTCCGGTGGTCTTGCGCGGCTACAAGCTGGCAGCGAAGTCGAGCAGGAAGCGCCGCGCCCGCTCCTGCCCGATGGCCGCGGCTTTCTGCTGGTCGAACAGGTCGAGGTAGCGGGCGGTCTTCTTAGCTCCTTCGACGTACTCGCCGCCGTCATGCTTCTCAAGGTAGACGATGCTGACCTGCGGATCCGCCTCATATTGGAACACGGTGTAGTCGTGACTCTGCCCCATGTAGTAACCGATGTCGAACGGGACGATCTGCAGCTCGACGTTGGGCCGGTCGATCACCTCGACCAGGTGCGTGATCTGGGGTTTCATCGCCTCGGGGCCGATGGGTGTCCGCCGTAGCGCCGCCTCGTCGATGATGAACCAGAACTTCTGGCTGGTGTTGTCGAGCACCCGCTGCCGCCCGAGCCGGTTCGCGGTGTCGCGATCGATGTCGTCCTGGGTGGGCGAGGGGCGCCACGCGCGGAACTGCGCGCGCATGTACTCCTCGGTCTGAAGGAGGCCGGGGATCACCATGGCCTGATGTGACAAGAGTTCGTTGCAGCTGGGTTCCATGTCCACCAGCAGCCGCATCTGCTGCTTGAACCGGGTACTGAACGCGCCGCGCTTGGTGCGCCGGTTGCTCTCCGCCTGCAACGCCCGCGCATAGGCCGTGTCGTTGTCATCGGCGCCGTAGAGGTCGAGCAGCGCGTCGAGCTCCATCGCCTTGATGCCGCTGCCGCCCTCGATGTGGGCGATCTTGGACTGCCCGCAGCGCAATCGTTGCGCGGCCTGCTCTTGGGTGACCTCTGCTCGGAGACGCTGCCGTTCCAGTTCGGCGCCGAGCACGATCTTCATGACCGCGGGCGGCAGCTGCTGATGCTGAGTCACGCCATCTCCTT
>NZ_JACJHR010000011.1 GCF_014174495.1 Amycolatopsis echigonensis | reverse complement strand
CGGGGGTGCTTGTCAAGGCGGGGAAGATGCCTTGACAAGCACCCCCGAACCGCAGAGGAGGCTTCGTATCGGGGTGCGGGGGAGGGGCTGGGTGCCTCGATGGTTTGGGTGCGCGGGTTGCGGATCGGTGGTGGGGGGCGCGCGGCTCGGGGGCCTGGACGTGTTGGGTGTGGGGCTGCGGTTTTGTGGTGGGCGCGCGACTTGGGTGAGTGGTTGCGTGGGTTCGCGGGTGCCGGTTTAGCGCCCCACTGAGGTTTTCGGTGCAGGTGACGCACCGAATGCCGCCTTGGGTGCATCGCGGCGGCGGCGGGCGCGGCGGCGTGCCGTGAGGGGAACCCTGAGGGAATCAGAGTCTGTGAAGGTTCCCCTCACGAACGTTGGGCCCGGAAGTCAGCGGGCCAGGGAGACGCGGGCTTTCTCGGTTCCGACCGCGACGATGTCGCCGTCTGCTAGTTGGCGGCCTCGGCGGGTTTCGACTTCGCCGTTGACCGTGACTTCTTCCGCGTCGATCAGGTCTTTCGCGTGCGAGCCGTTGTCCGCGAGGTCGGCCAGTTTCAGGAATTGGCCCAGCCGGATCGGTTCCCCGGTGATCGGGACGTCGCGCGTGCTCATGGGCCGCATCATGTCACGGCATTGTGGTTGCCCGGTTGTACAGATCGGCGATCTGGTCGTCGAAATAGCTCGAGTACGAGATGTCGTCGGTGTTTCCGCCTGCCTCGTAGCCGCCGATCACGCCGACTACCGTGCCGTTTTTCGTGTCCGGTGCGGGGTCCGCTACCAGCGGGCTGCCGCTCGTGCCGGTCGCGAAGCCGGGGCAGTCGAGGCGCATTTGGTGGTCGTCCTGCTGCTGGGTGTGCGTTTCGCAGGTGGCGACCTCGTCGACGCCGTCCGGGTAGCCGGCCACGGTCACCTGGCGGGCGAAGGGGCCGTTCGTGCCGAGTTGGTTCGCTCCGGTCACTGCTTCGAGGGGTTCCGGGGAACCGTCCTGACGCGCGGTCGCGAAACCGACATCCAGGTTCGGATCAGACGAATCGATCCATCCTTGCGCGACCAGTTCGTTCCCGACCTGCCAGTATCCGTACGGCGCGACGCCGTCGTGGAAACCGGGCGCGAAGGTGATATTGGACAGGTAGCCTCCGCTTTCGCCGTCGTGGATGCAGTGTGCGGCGGTGAGCAGTTCGTCCCCGCGCGGGCTGTGCACGACGCTTGCCGTGCAGTAATGCGAACCGTCGACGAACAGCGCGCCGATGGCCGCGTGGATCGGCTTCGCCGGGGTCGACGGCGCGACCGCCGGTTCCGCTGCGTGCTGAGCGCACGCCACGATGGTCCCGCTCGCACTCATCAGTGCGAACAGCCCGATCACCGTGCGCCGCATGCCACCTCCTGTACTGGTCTTCGTCACTAGTATCAGAGTGAGCGGTGAGACCAGGGTGGGGAGACGATGAAGGACTTCTCGAACAAAGTCGCAGTGATCACCGGAGCGGGCTCGGGCATCGGCCGGGCGCTGGCCCTCGAACTCGCGTTGCACGGCGCGCTCCTCGAGCTGTCCGATGTCGACTCCGAAGGCCTCGACGGCACCGTGCGCGAAGCCGGCGAACGCGGTGCCAAGGTGCGGGGTCATTCCCTCGACGTGGCCGACCGGGCTGCCGTCCTCGCCCACGCCGAGGACGTCGTGCGGGAGCACGGCCGGGTCAACCTCGTCGTCAACAACGCCGGGGTGGCGCTGGGCGCGACTGTCGAGGACATGACGTTCGAGGACTTCGACTGGCTGCTCGGCATCAACCTCGGCGGTGTCGTGAACGGCACGAAGGCATTCCTGCCGCACCTCATCGACTCCAGAGACGGCTACGTCGTCAATATCTCCAGCGTGTTCGGATTCGTCGGAGTGCCTACGCAGAGTGCGTACAACGCGGCGAAGTTCGCCGTTCGCGGATTCACCGAGTCGCTGCGCGAAGAAATGCTCGCGGCACGGCATCCGGTCGGCGTCAGCTGCGTGCATCCGGGCGGGATCAAGACCAACATCGCCCGCAACGCCCGCGGCGGAGCGGCCGGCGACCAAGCCAAGGCGGCGGCCGGATTCGAGAAAATCGCCCTTACCACACCGAAGAAAGCGGCCGAGACCATCCTGCGCGGCGTGCGCAGGCGGTCCGCGCGGATCCTCATCGGACCGGACGCGTACGTGATCGACGCGATCCCGCGCGTGCTCGGTTCGGCATACCAGCGTCCGCTCGCGGTTTTGGCGCGCCAGGGACTCAAGCGCGTCGAGCGGAACGGATAACCCGCCGCGACCGTCCGCATTCTTGATCACTCGATAGAGTTGCATTTTCGCCGAGCACCTCGGAAATGCCGCAGAATGCTCCGAGTCCACTCGTGTGTCCGCACCCCGGAGGTAGCCCTCGATGCTGCGCCTTGCCGAGCGCCGACTGGCCGCGCCCGCTGACCGGGCCTCCGGGGAACTGGTCGACCGCACCGGCATCATCGCCGCGAGCCTGCCGCGCGAGCCGCGCCCGCAGGACGAGGCCGCGGTCGAGACGAGCTGCGAATCGACCCAGCAGATCCCGGTGATCGCCGGATGCGCGCCCGCCGAGGAACGCCCGCGCGCGGTGGCGTCGCGGCGGCGGGCCCGGGTGTGGGTCGGCGCCGGGCTGGCAGTGCTCCTGGTCGGACTCGGCTGGCTGGCCGGCGGGTTCTTCACCGGCTCGCTCCCCGGCCAGACCGCGGACGACGCCGTCGCGCAGGCCGAGCAGCGCCTTCCGATCGCGGAGCAGCAGGTCCCGGTTCCGTCGACGATCGCACCGCCGGTGACGCAGACCGCGCCGCCGGTCACGGTGTACGTCCCGGTGCCCACGCAGCAGACCCCGGTGCGGCGGCACAACCCGGTCCACCCGACCACGCCGCGTACGACGGCGGCTCCGGAAACCCAGGAACAGGCCGACCCGCGTGCGGACCTCGGGACGCCCGCTCCGACCAAGACCCCGTCGCGGGCGGGCATCGACCAGTTCCTCGACTGGAAGCCGTGGCTCGACGCCGCGCAGCGGATGGCTGGCGGGCGCTGAGAGGTCATCGGGCAGGGCAGCGCGCCGACCGACGGCCAGCCGACCTGAAGGACAGCAGTGTCACCGGCATCGGCAAGCAAGAACTGCGGTTGGCCGATTCCTTGCTGGCTGGAGGCACTGACCGCGGGGTCAGCCGATCCAAGCGTATTCGTGTTCCGGTCGCCCAGTCGCGCCGTAGCGAAGGCGCATTTCCACTGCTCCCGACTCCGCCAGCGCGGTCAGATAACGCTGCGCGGTAGCGCGGGCCATGCCGAGTTCGCGAGCCACTTCGGCGGCGGACAGCGGGGTCGGGGAACCGCGCAGCCGCTCTGACACCAGGCGAGCCGTCGCGCTCGACTGGCCTTTCGGCGTCGCGGCGCGGTCCTGGTCATGGAGAGCGCGGAAAGCCCGGTCCACGTCGTCCTGGGACAGCGGACGTTCGGTCGTGACCAGACCGCGGTACCGGGCGTACGACGTGAGCCGTTCCGACAATTGCCGCGTCGTGAACGGCTTGATCAGATAGTTCAACGCACCCGCGCGGATCGCGGCGGAGATCGACGCGGCATCGGTAGCGGCGGACAACACGATGGTGTCCGTCTTCAGGTCGGGCAGGACGGAAAGTCCGGACTCATCCGGCAAATAGACGTCCAGCAAGACCAGGTCCGGGGCCAGTTCCCGCACGCGGGCACGGGCTTCGGCGGCAGTGTGCGCCACCCCGGCGACAGTGAATCCCGGTACCTCCGACACGAATCCCGCGTGCACGCCGGCGACGCGGAAGTCGTCGTCCACGATCAGGGTGCGGATCATGCGTCGGTCTCCTCGGGTCGGTCCAGCAGTCCGGGAAGTTTCGCGACGAACAACGCGCCGGTCGTCGCGTCGCCGGGGTCGGCGAGCCACACGTCACCGTCGCGGGCTCGGGCGGCTTGGCGGGCCAAGGCCAGTCCCAGACCGTGGCCGGGACTGAGCTTTGTGGACACTCCTTCGTCGAAAAGCTTGTCCCGTAAGGCCGCGTCGATTCCCGGGCCACTGTCTACAACGGACACATGCAAAGTGGAGTCATCGGCAAGCAGGCCGACTTCGACCCACGCGGGCCGGCGCGGGCCCATGCGCGCGGCGTGCAGGGCGTTGTCGACCAGGTTGCCGATTACCGTGCCCGCGGCGATCGGATCGGTTACTGAAGCGGGGACCCAGGCGTCGTCGGCCAATCGGAGCTCAATGCCTTTTTCCTGTGCCTGCTCGGTTTTCGCGACCAGCAAGGCTTGCAGGTATGGATCGACGACCCGGTCGTCGAGCGGTTCCGCACGCGAGGCGGTGGTTTCGGTGAGGGTCTGCAGGTATTCCTCGGCTTCGGCGTGGTGGCCCAGCTGCAGCAGACCGGACAGCGTGTGCAGGCGATTCGCGAACTCGTGCCGTTGCGCGCGCAGGCCGTCGGACAGCGAGCGGATGCCGTCGAGTTCGCGGGTGAGAGTGTCGAGGTCGGTGCGGTCGCGGAACGTCAGCACGGTGCCCAGCGCGTGTTCTTCCCGGTGCACGGCACGGGAATTGATTACCAGGACCCGGTTTCCGGCGACGGCCAGGAGGTTGTCCACTGGGCGTCCTTCGGACACGGCCTGGTGCACTCGCGGGGACAGGCCCAGTGCCTCCAGCGGCGCGCCGACGGGGAGCGGGGTGCCGAGGAGCCGTTCGGCTTCGTCGTTGCGGACGGTCACCCGATGTTCCGCGTCGACCGCCAGGACACCTTCGCCGATGCCGTGCAGGACGGCTTCGTGTTCGTAGAGCAGCTCGGTCAGTTCGTGGGGTTCGAGGCCATGGGTTACGCGGCGCAGACGGCGGTTGAGCAGGGCGGATGCGCCAGCGCCGATCAGAAGGGCGCCGCCGCCAAAGACCATCGTCAGGATGAACCATCGGTTGAAGTCGCCGGTCAGCTCACCGATGCGGTAGCCGACGCTCACCTCGCCGATGACCCGGGAGCCCTGCTTGATCGGGGTCTTGCTGCGCACGGACGGTCCCAAGGTGCCCGCGTTGAACTCGCTCACCACGTCGTTGCCCGCGATCACTTCCTCCCACGGCGTGCTCACCTGCTTGCCGACCATCTCGGGCGTTGGATGGGCCAGCCGGATGCCGTGATCGTCCGTGATGACCACGAACAGCAGCGCGTCGTCGGTCTGCGTCACTGCTTCGACTCGCTGCTGAAGGTCCGGGCTCGGTTTCCGGGAAGCCGCACCGGCGATCACCACCGGCTCCGTGGCCACGGATTTCGCGATCGCCAAGGCTCGCTCGCCGTACTGTTCGGTCAGGGTCGTGCGCAGGAGCGAGCTGACCAGCGCGACGCCGAGGCCCACGACGAGGACCACCACGCCGATCTGCAACAGCAGCACCTGACGGGTGAACCGCATCCGCGGAAAGAGCGCCCACTTCGGCATGCCAGGCAACATACCCCCAGCTCAGCGCTGTGCGCTAAACGAGCAAAACGTGGAGAACGCGCAGAGCGCACGCAGAACGTCGACAAGCTTCTCCGCCGGGAAACGCGCTCTTAACCTGCGTCGAGCGAGTCCCCACCGTGACGAAGGAGTCACCTCGATGGCCCCACTCATCGAACTGATCGGCGCCACCAAAAGGTTCCCGAGCGGATCAGGTTCTGTCCACACCGCAGTCCGCGAGCTGACCATGACCGTCGAACCGGGGGAGTTCGTCGCCGTGGTCGGGCCGACCGGATGCGGCAAATCCACCACGTTGTCGCTGGTCTCCGGGTTGCAGCCGCCGTCGGCGGGCCGGGTCGTCGTGCACGGCTCCGACGTGAAGTCGATTCCGGACGGCGTCGGCTACATGTTCCAGACCGACGCGGTGATGCCGTGGCGTTCGGTGCTGGACAACGTCGCGTCCGGACCGCGCTTCCGCGGCGCGTTCAAAGAGGACGCCCGGAAGAAGGCGGCCGACTGGATCGCCCGCGTCGGGCTGGCCGGATTCGAGAAGTACTACCCGCACCAGCTTTCCGGCGGTATGCGCAAGCGCGTCGCGTTGGCGCAGACGCTGGTCACCGAGCCGAAAATCCTGCTGATGGACGAGCCGTTCTCCGCGCTCGACGTCCAGACTCGCGCGCTGATGCAGGACGAGTTGCTCCGGCTGTGGTCCGGCACCGGCGCCGCGGTGATCTTCGTGACGCACGACCTCGACGAGGCCATCGCGTTGGCGGACAAGGTAGTCGTGCTGACCACCAGCCCGGCGACGGTCAAGGACGTGTTCGAGGTTCCGCTGGAACGGCCGCGCAAGGTGGAAGACCTGCGACTGACCGAGGAATTCCGCAAGATCTACTCCGACATCTGGGAATCGCTGCGCGGCGAGGTCGACAAGGCCCGCCAGAAGGGAGCGACCGGTGTCGCTTGATCTGACTGTCGGCCCGTCCAACCCGAATCCTCAGATCGAGGACGAGGCAAGCATTCTCGCGCGGCAGAAGACCCGCACGGCCGCGCGTAGGCGCAACATCTGGTTGCTGCGCCTGGCGATCGTCGTGGTGTGGCTCGGCAGCTGGGAGCTCGCCGGGCGGTTCTGGATCGACCCGTTCTTCTATTCGATGCCGTCGAAAATCTGGGAACGACTTACCGAATGGTTCATCACCGGAACTGATTTCGGCTCCATTTGGTACCAGATACTGGTCACCGTGGAGGAAGCTGTTCTCGGGTTCGTGATCGGCGCGGCACTCGGCGTTCTGCTCGGCGTGGTGCTCGGGCGCAGCCAGTACCTCTCGGACGTGCTGGCTCCTTTTATCAAGGCAGCCAACGCGTTGCCGCGTATCGTGCTCGCCGCGCTGTTCGTGATCTGGTTCGGCCTCGGCATGTCCTCGAAGGTCGCGACGGTCGTCGTACTGGTGTTCTTCGCGGTGTTCTTCAACGCTTTCACCGGTGCTCGCGAGGTGGACCGCAACCTGATCGACAACGCTCGCATCCTCGGCGCGACTCGCTGGCAGGTGCTGAAGTCGATCGTGCTGCCCAGCGCGACGTCGTGGATTCTTTCGTCGCTGCACGTGGCGTTCGGGTTCGCGTTGATCGGCGCGGTCGTCGGCGAGTACACCGGTGCCAAGGCGGGCATGGGCTTCCTGATCGCCAACGCGCAGGGCACCTTCGACACTGCCGGGGTCTACGCGGGCATGCTGATCATCACCGTGGTCGCGCTGCTGGCCGAGTGGGGAATCAGCACGTTGGAATCGAGGCTGCTGCGCTGGCGTCCGCAGGTCTCGGCCCAGGCGAGCCAGGGGATCTGACATGCGGCTGAAAAGGACACTCGCGGTCGCGGCGGCCGCATTGGTGACCGTTGCCGGGGTGACCGCCTGCCGGGACTCCCGGGAGATCGACCTCGGCACCAGCGGGCGGCCGCACATCAAGATCATGGTCGGCGGACTGTCCAAAGTGATCTATCTGCCGGGGCAGCTCGCGAAGCAGCTGGGCGAGTACCAGAAGCAGGGGCTGGACGTCGAACTGTTCGACCAGCCGTCCGGGGCCAACGCGGAAACGTCGCTGCTGGCCGGGGAAGTGCAGGGGGTGATCGGGTTCTACGACCACACGATCGACCTGCAGGCCAAGGACCAGTGCATCACGAGTGTGGTGCAGTTCGCGAATGTGCCCGGGGAAGCGGAAATGGTCGCGACCTCGAAGGCTCCGCACATCAAATCCGGCGCGGACTTCCGCGGAAAGAACCTCGGCGTCACGTCGCTCGGCTCGTCGACCGACTTTCTCACCAAGGCGCTCGCCAGCCGCGGCGGCGTCGGCAGCAAGGACTACACGCCGGTGAAGGTCGGGGCTGGGCAGACGTTTATCTCGGCCCTGCAACAAGGTTCGATCGACGCGGGCATGACGACCGATCCGACCATCGCGCAGCTGACCAACACTGGGCAGGCGAAGGTCTTGTACGACATGCGCACGCCGGAAGGCACGCGCGCGGCGCTGGGCGGGTTGTATCCGGCGAGTTCGCTGTACATGAGCTGCGAAATCGTGAAACGCTATCCGGACGTCGTGCAGAAACTCGCCAACGCGTACGTGGATTCGCTGAAGTGGCTTTCCACGCACACCGCGGAGCAGGTGGCCGATCTGATGCCGCCGTCGTTCGCGGGCGGGGACAAGGCGTTGTACGTCAAGTCGCTCAAGGACAGTCTGCCGATGTTCACCAAGGACGGCCGGATGGACCCGTCCGGCGCGCAGAACGTGCTGAAGGTGCTGGGTGCGTCGTCCAGCAACGTGAAGCCGAAAAAGGACAAGATCGATTTGTCCCAGACGTACACCACCCAGTTCGTGGACGCCGCGCACGCCCGTACGGCGCGGTAGTCCACTTCGGAAGGAGTCCGTGCCGGCCCGCTGCCTCCCCCGGCGGGCGGGCACGGACTTCCGGGTACAGACCGGAGAATCGGGACATTTGGTGAACCATTCCCCAGATGTGAATACCCTTCGAAAGTAGCTACCAACTCGGGCGGGCGAAATTCAACACTGGTACGCGCAGGCACTCCCGTGACCAGATTGGATGCCCATGAGTTCACGATCCTTCCCGCGTCCCCTCGGATTGCTGGCGGTCGGCGCGTTCGCGGCCGCGACCCTCGTCGCCGGCGCGGGAGCCGGGCCCGTCACGTTCGGCAAGCACTTCCACGGGAACCACTACTCCGGCGGAAACTGGGGCGGCTACGTCAGTTTCGGCAGTTTCACCACCGCGACGGCTGGCTGGACCGAACCGGCGGCGACCTGCAAATCCAGCAACGACCTGTTCGCGCCGTGGGTGGGCATCGACGGCGACGGATCGTCCTCTGTGGAGCAAACCGGCGTCGCGACCGATTGTTCCAGCGGCAGCCCGCAATACCAGGCGTGGTACGAAATGTACCCGGCCGCACCGGTGTACTACTCGGCGAGCGAGGCACCGGTGAAGGCGGGTGACCACATCACCGCGACTGTCACGCGTAGCAACAGCAGCTACAAACTCGACTTGAAGAACGACACGCAGGGCTGGACGAAGACGACCACGCAGTCGTTGAACGCGAAGCACTCGTCGGCGGAAGCGATCATCGAATCGCCGTCTGATTCCTATCCGACGATCAACGGCGGCGTGAAGTTCGACGGGGTCAAGTTCGACGGCAAGAACCTCGCCGACACGAGCCCGCAGGGCCTCAACGCGGACGACGGCGGCAGCGCCACATGGGTCCCCGGCCCGATCGGTTCGGACGGCCAAAGCTTCACCATGAACCGGCAGTAGCCAAAAGTCTGTGCGGGAGCCCCGAGGGAAGCAGAGTCCCTCGGGGCTCCCCTCATGGACGTTCGAAGCGGTAGGCGCGTTCGACCCGGGACACCTGGACATCGAAGGAGCGGTACCACTCGGCGCGGCCGTGGTTGCGGGTTTCGGTGTGCTCCAGGTTGGTGCGCCACGCGGCGATGGAGTCCTCGTCCTGCCAATACGACACGGTGATGCCGAGCCCGGATTCGTCGCGGACGGAGTTCTGGCCGAGGTAGCCGGGCTGTTTCGCGGCGAGTTCGGACATGTAGGCGGCGCGCTCGGCGTAGCCGCGGTCCCCGTCGGTGCGCAGGGACGTGAAGATCACCGCGTAGTAGGGCGGTTCGGGAAGCTCCATGGCCGGAGATATACCTGGCGGACGCGGGCGAGGCCAGTGGGTTTCAGCCCTGGAGGCCGTTGACCGCCCAGGCGAACACCATCAGCGCGAGCAGCAGCGAGATCCCGGCCTGGACCATCATGGTCATCTTGGCCCAGATCCGCAGCGGCATGACGTCGGTCGGGCTGAACGCGGTGGCGTTGGTGAACGACGTGTAGAGGTAGTCCAGGTAGCGCGGTTCCCATTCCGCCTTGGCCATCGACGGGTCGCTCATCTGCGGAAACTGCAGGTCGGGGAAGTCCGCGCGGCCTGCCGCGCGCCGGGCCGGGCCGCCGCGGTCGAACTCCCAGTACCAGAGCGAGAAGACGACGATGTTGGTCCAGTAGACGACCACGCCGCTGATCAGCACCTGTACCGCGTGCCCGCGTTGCGCGCCTCGTGCGATCTCGATCACCAGCTGCACCGCGGACGCGCCGTTGAGTACGCTGACGACGGCCAGCGCGGCCAGCGCCACCATGCGCTCGATGATGTTGAACTCGGTGAGCCGCCCGGGATTGAGGAACAGCAGCGCGATGATCAGCACGGCGGTCAGCGCGGGCAGCAGCCACCACGGGTGCAGCACCATCTCGTCGGGCAAGGCCAGCTGCAGGGCGAGGGTTCCGATGACAACGGCCGCCGCGGGCCACCGGGTCTCGCCTTTCGTCGCCCGCCGCCAGGCAGGCACTTGTTCGTCAGCCACCCGAACACGGTAGGGCCCGGTGCGATGAGATGCCCGTTAGCGCGACGGAAGGTTCGGCAGTTTTCTGGTCACATCCGTGCGGCTTCGCGCACCTAGCTTCCGAAGCACCTTCGCCACGTGCTGCTCCACCGTGCGCGGTGACAGGAACAGGCCGTCGGCAATCTGTCGGTTTGTCCGACCCTTTGCGAGCATCTCGGCGATCGTCGCCTGGCCGCCGGCGCCGCCCCGCTCAACCCCGGCCTGGTCCCGGCCATGCAGCGCGACCTCGGCCTCACCCACAACCAGGCGCTCGCCCGGCTCGCGAACGAGGAGACCGCGAGCAAGATCGGCGCGGCACCGGAGAAGTCTCTCGGCCAACGCGTCAGCGGCACGAGCTTCAACGCGGCCACCGGCAAGGCCGTCGTCTCGGTGACCGACGCGGTGCCGGTCGACCAGGCGCGCCGAAGTCCGTCACCGGCTGGGGCATCGACACCGCGAGCAACCGGATCAGCCTGACTGTCCTCAAGGGACAGCGCGGCGCGGCGGAGCAGTTCGTCCGCCAGTCCGGTGTGGACACTGCGGCAGTGGCCGTGACGGAAACCTCGGCCGTGCCGAAGGCGCACTACAACGTGCTCGGCGGGGACGCGTACTACATCGGCAGCTCGTCCGGCTGCTCGGTAGGATTCTCGCTGAGCGCTGTCGGCGACTGGCAGCACGCTCGTGCGCGGGTGATTGTCCGTCCCCACGGTCCACATGCGACAAGGGCGGCTCGAGTGCCTCCAGCGCACTCGAACCGCCCTTGTCCGCATTGCCGCGGGATCGGCAGGTCTTCTCACACGTTGCTGATCTCCTCGATCAGCCCGTCGATGTCGAAGTGCTCGCTCTCGGCTCCGAGCGGCACCAGCTCGTAGGAAGATTCGAGGAACGCCTGCAGGTCGGCGCGTTCCAGCTCGAACGACGCGTAGCCGTCGGGCGATTCGATTTCCAGCGTCAGCAAAGCCTCGTCCTCGGACAGGTCCGGCCGGATGCGCACGTCGCCGATCCCGGTCGGCTCGTCCAGCCCGGTCACGAGCAGGTCTCGGGCGAACGTCCACTCGATCCACCGGCCGCGCTCGGTCCGGAACGCCACGGTGACCGCGTAGGGCTCCGCCACGTGGAAGGAGAGGCGGGACAGCACCGGCGTAGTGCTCTCGTTCAGCAGTACGAACTGGGTCTGGTGTACGGCGTCGGTGGTGTGCACGGCTGCTCCTGGTTTCCTCCGGTCGTTCGCGCCTCGCGAACTGGTCGGCAGGGAGATGATCGACTCGGGAGCACATGACGGCGTTCCGGCGACGTTCACGCGATCGGTTGCATCAGGACGCGAACACGTAACACCGGACACAGAACCCTTGCGTTTCCGCGCGCGTCAGGAAAGCGGCAGCGTGAGGCCCACTTTGACCCGGTCCATCGCCACGCTGGTGGTGAAATGCCGGACGTTGGGATTGTCGAAGAACATCCGCCGCGCGAAATTCTCGAACGCCGCCATGTCCGGGCAGGTGACCACGAGCACGAAGTCCGCGGTGCCGGTGACGTAGTAGCACTGCTGCACGCAGTCGTCGGCGAGGACCTGCGCGCGGAAGCCGTCGAGCACGGGCAGGCTCTCGCGCTCCATCTCGACCATGACGACGAACGTCATGTCCAGCCCGAGCGCGGCCGGGGACAGCACCGCGACCTCCTTCTCGATCACTCCGGCCTCGCGCAGCCGCTTGATCCGCCGCTGGACGGCCGCGGCGGACAGGCCGACTTTGGACCCGATGACCTCGGCGATCATGCGGGCGTCGGTCTGCAGGCAGGAGAGGATGGCGAGGTCAAGCTGGTCCAGGTCGGGAGTGCGCACGCTTCAGGCTAACTGGACGGACCGACAAAAAGCCTCGGGTTTACCACGCCGCCGTGACGCTGCGCGCAATACCTCCTATTGAGCGAATGTGGAAGAGGTCTCTCAGTGACGTGGAACACAACTGACCGGTCTACCCAGGGGTAGGCCATACAAGGGAGGCAACCGGCGACGTCCGCCAACAAGCCGGTCTGGGAGGTTCCGCCATGAGTGCCGTCCGGTCGCAGCATCGAGCCGCCGTCGTCGCCGGACTCGGCGGCGCGCTGCCCGAGCACGTGGTGACGAACCACGAGATCGCGGCTCGCCTGGACACCACCGACGAGTGGATCCGCACCCGCACCGGGATCCGGGAGCGCCGCCGGGTCGCGCCCGGCCAGTCCACAGTGGACCTCGCCGAGGAGGCGGGACGGGCGGCGCTCGGCCCGGACGGGCACGCGGACGCGGTCGTGCTCGCCACCTCCACCGCCGACCAGCTCTGCCCGGCCACCGCGCCGCAGGTGGCGGCCCGGCTCGGCCTCGGCACGGCGCTCGCGCTCGACGTCAACGCCGTGTGCAGCGGTTTCGTCTACGCGCTCGCGACCGCCGCCGGGTTCATCGCCGGCGGGATGGCCGAGCGGGTGCTGGTGATCGGTGCGGACGTCTTCACCTCGCTGGTCGACCCGGACGACCGCACCACGGTGCCGATCTTCGGCGACGGCGGCGGCGCGGTCCTGCTGCGCGCGGGCGAGCCCGGCGAACGCGGCGCGCTAGGCCCGTTCGACCTGCACAGCGAGGGCGAACTGGCCAAGCTGCTGTGGGTCGAGGCGGGCGGCGCGGCGCAGCGGGTGCCGGAGAACCCGAAGGACCGGTTCATGGTCATGCAGGGCACGGCCGTGTTCCGGCAGGCGTGCGCGCGGATGGCGGAATCCTCGCGCGCGGTGCTGGACCAGGCAGGCTGGATGGTCGGCGACGTCGACCGGTTCGTCGGGCACCAGGCGAACATCCGCATCCTGCAGGCGACCGCGAAGCAGCTCGGCATGCCGGCGGACGCGGTGGTGTCGAACATCGACCGGGTCGGCAACACCAGCGCGGCGTCGATCCCGCTGGCGCTCGCGGACGCGGTCGCCGACGGGACGCTGACGCCGGGGCACCGGGTCCTGTTGACCGCGTTCGGGGCCGGGCTGACCTGGGGTTCGACCGTGCTGACCTGGCCTGAGCTGTCGTAAGCGGCCATCCCGGTGAGAACCGACGGCGCTAGGTCGTCCAGGTCCGGGTCTCGCGGTGGCGGCCGCGTAGGTGGAGTTCGCCGTGCAGCCGCCAGTGTTCCCGTTCGCCGCCCAGTGCGGCTTTCACCGTCGTTTCGCTGGCGAGCACGCGCGACGGCACGGCTTTCGCGTGTTCGGTGAGCCGCGCGGCTTCGTTCACCGCGTCGCCGATCACCGTGTACTCAAGACGGCTCGACGCGCCGAGCTGCCCGGCGAACACCTGCCCGGTCGCGACACCAATCCCCAGGTCGAGCTCGCCTTCTGACATCACCGCGTCGCGGATTGCGCGGGCCGCGGCCAGAGCCATCGTCGGGCCGTCGGACAGCCGGGTCGGCGCACCGAAAACGCACAGCGCGGCGTCGCCCTGGAACTTGTTGACCAGCCCGCCCCGAGCGTCCACTGCGGACACCACGCTCGCGAAGAACCGGTTCAGCTTCTCGACCAATTCCTGCGGCGGAGTGCGCGAGGCGAGGGCTGTCGAGTCCACGACGTCCACGAACAGCGCGGTGACCTCGCGGACGTCACCGGAGAGCGACGCGCCGTATTCGAGCGCGTGCCGGGCGACGTCGGCACCGACGTGACGGCCGAACAGGTCGCGCATCCGGTCCTGTTCGCGCAGGCCGGCGGCGAGGTCGTTGACCGACGTCTGCAGCATCCCGATCTCGCTGGAATCGTCCACGTCGACGTGCACGTCCTTGCGTCCGCGGGCGATCGCGTCCAGGGCGATTCGCAGCCGGTGCAGCGGCGCGGCGACCGCGCGGGACAGGAGCGCGGTGCCGATCGCGCCGGTCGTCAGGCCGGTCACGGACAGCACGATCAGGCTCGCCGTCGGATTTCCGTGGCGGCCGAGGTCGGGCGGCGTGGTCACCAGCAGCACGCCGATCAGCGGCACACCGCTCGCCAGCACCCAGGTGACGACCAGCCGGGTCAGCACGGTGACCGGCAGCGAACCGCGTGGCGGCAGCACGTCGAGCGCCATCGTCATCACCGGACGCGCGACCCATTCCGCGGCCAGGTAGGTGAGGCCGACCGTGGTCAGCCCGCCGAGGCCGATGGTGAGCGCGATGCCCGCCGCGTCGCCGATCGAACCGAGGACGCCGGCCAGAATGCCCAGCGCGAGCGCGCCGATCAGCCAGAGGGTGCCGCTCACCACCGCCATGTCGAACGGCAGCCGCAGCGCGCGTTTCGCCTCGTCCGCGGTCGGCGGGCGGCCGATCGTGAACCACACCACGGTGCGGCGCTGCAGGTAAGCGGTCCAGAGCGTGCCGACGATCAAGGCGAGCGCGACCACCCCGGCCGCGGTGACGCCGAGCACCCAGCCGCGATCGTCGACGTCCGCCGGCAAACCCTGCAGGAGCAGCAGCAACGCGACGACTCCGGCACCGGCGACACTCGATCCGACACCGAGCGCGGCGAAGCCCAGACTGGTGCGCAGAACCAGGCGGAACCTCCCCGCGATCATCGTGCGCACCAGCAGATCGTATGGGGTGGCGGGCCCAGGAGCGAAAAAAGCCGTCGCGGCCGAGGCGCGGCGATGGTTAGCGTGGCGGCATGCAACCGCTCGACCCCGCCGAGATCCGCGCCTCGTTCGTCAACTGTTCCCGCGGGGAAGCCAAGTCCATCACGCTCCCCGCGGACATTCCGTGGGAGAAGCGCGACTTCCTCGGCTGGCGCGACGTGAAGGCGCCCGGCCGGGCGTACCTCGTCGTACCGCGCGGTGACGAGGTGATCGGTCTGTCGCTGCGGGCCGCGGCGCCGCCGAAATCGCGGCTGCGCAGCAACATCTGCGCGTTCTGCACCACGACGCATCCGCTCGCCGACATCACGCTGTTTTCCGCCCGGCTCGCCGGAAAAGCCGGCCGCGACGGCAACACGGTCGGTACGTATTTGTGCTCCGACCTGGCGTGCAGCGCGTACCTGCGCGGCGAGCTCAAGCCCGCGGTGCCGCAGCCGAAGGAGACGCTCTCGGAGGAGGAACGCGTCGAGCGGATGAACGAGAAGATCGGCCGGTTCGTCGCGCGGGTGCTGGAAACGCGGTAACCACCGTGCGGGTGCTGGTGACCGGGATGTCCGGAGTGGGCAAAAGCAGCCCGGTCGGTCAGGGATTCAGAACTCCCATTCGGCGATCCGGCCCATCCTGCGGATCGTCGGGAACAGCGCTGACGCGTGCAACGCCAAACGGGACGCGGTCGGGATCTTCGCCAGGGTTTCGTCGCTCGCCCAGTCGGTCGCGTCCAAACAGGACACCAGGCGGAGGCCGTAGCGTTCGAGTTCGTGCGGATCGTCGATGCCCCAATGCAAAGTCGCGCCCGCGCGGCGGACCACAGGGTTGATTCTCTGCGCCTTGATGCCGAGCGAACTGAAGAAATCGGCCACGATCCGGCCGGACGGGAACTTGCCGACGAGCCTGCGGACCAGTTCTGTCCCGGACTCCGCGGTGAGGTACATGGTGAGCCCCTCGGCCACGATCAGCGCCTCGCGGTCGCCGGGAACCTGGTCTAGCCAGCCGAAATCGGTGACCGACGAGCCGATCATCGAGTATCCGGGGCGCTCCGGGTAAATCCGGCTGCGGACGTCCACGACCTCGGGATAATCCACGTCGAACCAGACGACCGAGGGCGGCGGGTCGAGCCGGTACACGCGGGTGTCCATTCCGCAGCCGAGGTGCACGACGATCGCGTCCGAGTGTTCGGCGAGCCATTTGGCGGCCATCTCGTCGATCGCGCGCGCCCGGATCGCGACGGAGACCGCGGAGTTCTCGTTGACGCCGAGCTTGCGGAAGTCGTAGTCGATCTTTTTGACCGCCTCGTCGGCGGCGGTGTCGCCGAGGACGGGATCGGCCGCACGAGCGTCGAGCGCGCGGGCATACAGCGTGCCGAGGTTGGTCGCCTTCTCTTCGGTGAAGTGCACTTTCTCCACGGCCAGACCCCCATCGTGGCAAAGTCTTCACAAACTTGTGAAGACTGTAGCGCTGATTGCCGGAGGCAGCATCATCCATAGGCATGGCGAAGCGGGTGCAGATAGCCATCGACTGTGCGGACCCGGAGCGGCTGGCGGAGTTCTGGGCCGCGGCGCTGGGGTACGTGGTCGAAGGGCCGTCCTCGGGGGCGTCGAGCTGGGCCGAGTTCTCCCGCTCGGTCGGGGACGGCGCGGAAGCGTGGTGCGCGGCGGCCGACCCGGCCGGACTCGGCCCACGGTTGCTGTTCCATCGCGTGCCCGAGCCGAAACTCGGCAAGAACCGGCTGCACCTGGACGTGCGCACCGGGGCGGCGGATCGAGTCGGGGTCGAGGCCGAGACGGCCAGGTTGGTCGCGCGAGGCGCCGTGCATGTGCGCACGGTCGTGGACGAGAGCGGCTGTTTCGCCGTGCTGCAGGATCCGGAAGGCAACGCATTCTGCGTGTGCTGATTCAGGAAGACGCGTAGTCGTGGGCGTAGGTTTTCGCGTCCAGCAAGTGTTTGAGGGTGATCTCGCGGGCGGCTGCCGCGTCCGACCGGCTGATGGCGTCGAGAATCGCGCGGTGCTCGGCCACGGCCTTGCGGATCTGCCCAGGCAGCCGCAGCGCGGCCCGGCGTTCCTCGCCGACCAGGGCGAGCACCGAACGAAGCAGGTCAGCGACGTCGTCGTTGCCCGCGTTGCCGGCGATCACCCGATGGAACTCGGCGTCGGTCGCGATGACGCGCAACATGTCCCCAGCCGCCGCGGCCGCCTCCATCTCCGCGACGTTGTCCGCGAGCCGCTGCACCACACGCGGCGTGTGCTGCCGGGCAAGCCGCTCGGCGAGGGTCGGCTCGACGGTCGCGCGCAGGTCGAACAGCTTCTCCACCAGCTGCTCGTGCTCGGAAAACCAGCTGCTCAGCGGGCTTTCCTCGGTGCCTTGCTCGCGGACGTAAGTGCCTGACCCGGCGCGAATCTGGACGTAACCGATCGAATCCAGGACGCGCAACGCCTGGCGCAGTGACCCGCGACTGATGCCAAGCTGCTCGCACAACGCGCGTTCGGCGGGCAGCCGCGAGCCCGGCGGAAGCTCGCCCGAGTCGATCATCGTGCGCAGATGGTCGACCGTGGCGCTCCAGACCTGCTCGGATTCGTGGGCCACGCCGCCCATCCTGACAGCTGGCGACCCGAGGCGCGGGAAATTGTCGGTGGCGGGTGTCACGATCTTGGGTGGGAAAGGGAGGGACCATGCCCGCGCAGTTCAAGGATCTCGCACTGGACGCACTCGACCACCAGGCACAGGCCGACTGGTGGTGCACGGTGCTCGGCTACGTCCGCCGGAGCCCGCCCGGCGAGAAACCGCCGGACTGGCCGGTCGCGATCGTCGACCCGGCCGGCGAGGGGCCGTTGCTCTGGCTGAACCCGGTGCCGGAGCGCAAGACGGTGAAGAACCGGATGCACCTGGACGTGTGGGGAAATCCGGACGAACTGGTCGCGGCCGGTGCGCGGATGGTGGCGGAGCGAGGAGGGGACCGGGAGTGGCACGTGATGGCGGATCCGGAGGGGAACGAGTTTTGCGTCTTTGAGCGGTGAGGGGTGGTGCCGGGCGGGGTGGGGTTCGGCGGAGTGGGTGAGTGGAGTGCGTGGAGTGGCTGGGAGTGGAGGTGAGTGCGGCGGGAGCGGAGCGAGGAGGTGAAGCGGGCTGGGTGCCGAGGGCGGAGACGCACGCGGGTTGAGTGCCGAGGCGGGAGCGGGCTGGGTGCTGAGGCGGAGACGGAACGCGGACCGGCGGCTGCGCTGAAGTGCGGGCTTGTGGCTGAGGCGGCGGCAGATCACGGACCAGCTGGCTGGCGGAGTGCGATCTGGCGGTGAAGCCGAAGTGCGGACCTGACGGCTGAATCGCGGACTCGGCGGCCCGACCTGGCAGCGGGAGCGTGGGCTCGGCGGCCGGACCTGGCGGGCAGGAGCGTGGGCTCGGCGGCCGGACCTGGCGGCCGGAGTGCGGACTCGGCGGCCGGATGTGGCAGCTGGTGTGCGGATCCGGCGGCTCGACCTGACGGCTGGTGCGCGGCTCCGACCGGACCCGGCGGCTGGTGCGTGGACCCGGCGGCTGGTGCGTGGACCTGGCGGCTGGTGCGTGGACCTGGCGGCTGGTGCGTGTGCCTGGCGGTTGAGTGCGGACCAGCGGCTGGATGTGGCGGCCGGAGCTCGGACTCGGCGGCCCCGGCCTGGCGGCTGGTGCGCGGATCCGGCCAGACGTGGCGGCTCTGGCGGTTGGACGTGGCGGCCAGAGCGCGGACCCGGTGGCCGAAGTGGAGCGCGCGGTGGCGGTTGTGTCAGCCCGTGGCGGGTCCCGTTGCGTGCGCGGCCACGCCGGGGACTGCCGATGAGCTGAACCGGCGCCCGCCGCCAGGCACCCGTCGCGCCTGGGCGATGCCTTCCAGTGTCTGACCGGACACATCGCGTCGCCGGGTGAGGAGGCTCCTGCTTAGGGTCAGCGGGTGAGTGCTTTATGACCTGGTGGCATGCCGTCGTCATCTTCATCGCCGGGATGTGGGCCGGGACGATCAACACCGTCGTCGGTTCAGGGACGCTCGTGACCTTCCCGGTGCTCGTCGCGCTGGGCTATCCGCCGGTGACCGCTACGACGTCGAACGCGGTCGGGCTCGCGCCGGGCACGGTCAGTGGTGCGTACGGCTACCGGCATGAGCTCGTCGGGTACTGGCCGCAGGTGATGCGGTTCGCGGTCGCCTCGTTCTTCGGGGCCATCGGTGGCACCGTGCTGCTCCTGACGCTGCCCAAAGGTGCCTTCGAGAAGATCGTTCCGGTGCTGGTCGGGCTCGCCGTCGTGCTCGTGATCGTTCAGCCCAAGGTGTCGAAGTGGGTGCAGAAACGCCGCGAGGCCAACGGGCGCGAGCACCACGCCGGGCCGTTGCTGTTCGGGCTGCTCTTCGTCATCGGCATCTACGGCGGCTACTTCACCGCCGCGCAGGGCGTGATGATGATGGCTGTCATGGGCATGCTGCTGTCCGAACCGTTGCAGCGGCTCAACGGCGTCAAAAACGTGCTGTCCGCGGTCGTGAACATCGTCGCCGGCACGATTTACGCGTTCGTCGCCCCGGTGAGCTGGCCGGTGATCGGGCTGCTCGCGCTCGGGTCCACGATCGGCGGGCAGCTCGGGGCCAGGATCGGCCGCAAGCTGCCGCCCACCGTGCTGCGCGGCGTGATCGTCGTGATCGGGCTCGCCGCGGTCGTGCAGCTGGTCCTCAAATAGCCTGGAATTCCTTGGCCGCGGCCAGCATCAGGTCGTTCTCCTCCGGGGTCCCGATCGTCACGCGCGCGCCCTCGCCGGGGAACGGGCGCACGATCAGCTTCCGGTCCAGCATGTGCTCGGCGAAGGCGGCGGTGCGCTCGCCGAGCGGGAACCACACGAAGTTCGCCTGGGTCGGCGGGATTTCGTAGCCCATCTCCAGCAACGCGTCCCGCACCCGGGTGCGTTCGGAGATGATCTCCTGGCACCGGGCGAGCAGTTCGTCCTCCGCGTCGAGCGACGCGATCGCGGCCACCTGCGCGATGCTGTTCACCGAGAACGCCACGTACACCTGCTGCAGCGCCTGCGCGATCGGCTCCGGAGCCACCGCGTACCCGACGCGCAGCCCGGCGAGCCCGTACGCCTTCGAGAACGTGCGCAGCACCGCCACATTGCCGCGCGTCCGCGTGAACTCGATGCCGTCCGGCACCTCGGGGTCGGTGACGAATTCCTTGTATGCCTCATCCAGCACCACAAGCACGTGCGGCGGCACCGCTTCGAGGAACCGCTCGATCTCGTCCCGGTGCAGCACGGTGCCGGTCGGGTTGTTCGGGTTGCAGAGGAACACCAGCTTGGTGCGGTCGGTGATCCGCGCCAGCATCGCGTCGAGGTCCAGCCCGTGCTCCGGCGTCAGCGGAACCTTCACGCCTGTGGCGAGCGCCACCTGTACCACGATCGGGTAGGCCTCGAACGACCGCCAGCCGAACAGCACCTCGTCGCCGGCACCGCACAGCGCCTGGATCATCTGCTGGCACAGCGAAACCGAACCGCAGCCGATCGCGAGCCGCTCGACCGGCACGTCCAGCCGCCGCGAAAGCCGCTCGCGCAAAGCCTGGGAACCGTTGTCCGGATACCGGTTCACTCCGGTGACCGCAGCCGTGATCGCCGCCTGCACGCTCGGCAGCGGACCGCCGGGCACCTCGTTGCTCGCGAGCTTGACGGCCCCTTCGATCGTCCGGCCGGGGACGTACTTCGGCAACGAATCGAGGTCAGGGCGGGGGGCGAGGGACGGCATCGTCGGAACTCCTCGGTTTTCACGGGACGACGGGGTCACCGTATCTCGCCCCGGCCGATCCGGAAAGGTTCCCAATGTTCACCCAGAGGTGATTGCATGAGGCGATGACGTCGACGACCACCGTGGACCACCAGCGTACCGACGGCAGCACCCTCCGCCTCACCTTCGCCGAGCCCGACCGCGCGCTTCGCGGCGGCCTGGTGGTCCTGCACGAGGGCCACGGGGTCACTGACGGCGTTCTGCTGCTGGTCAAGAGCCTCGCCGGCGAGGGCTGGCTCACTGTCACGCCGCACATCGAGTCCGGCGAACAGCTCACCCAGCGCGATCTGCTCGAAGCGACGGACCGCACGCTCGAATGGCTCACCGATCGCGGCGTCGAGGCCGACCTCCGCGGCGTCGTCGGCTTCGACCTCGGCGGCACGGCGGCGCTGGTAGTCGCCTCGCACCGCAAGTTCGGGGCGGCGGTGAGCGTCGGCGGCCAGGCGGTCGCGGAGCTGCCGAAACTGCTGGAGATCGCCGGCCGCGTGACCAGCCCGTGGCTCGGCATGTACGGCGATGCCGGGGACGAGGTCGGCGAGGCCGAGGTGGAGCAGCTGCGCGAGGCCGCGGCGTCGGCGAAAGTCGCGACGAACGTCGTGCGCTACCCGGGCGCGAACCACCGCTTCGACGCCGATCCCAACGCGGCCGCAGAGGCCTGGCAACGCACCCTCGACTGGTTCGACGCCCATCTCCGCTGATCTCCGGCAGCGCCCTCGGCAGGGCTTGTCGAACAGCAGCGACTGGAGGCGATCGGCGGCCGCTCTGTCCTTTGTGGAGGAGCGGCAGGCGTTCCGGTGCTGAGCAACTTTCCAGACGTCGCCTGGACGTGTCCGCGCGCTGCTGGCCGGAGTGGCCACGGTCGAAAAAGGACTTCGCGAGCATCCCGGGGTTAGCATCGGCGAGTGACCGAGAACGCCGCTGCTCCCGAGGTGCTCTGGCGACCCGACCCGAACCAGGTCGCTGACTCGAAGATCGAAGCCTTCCGCCGATGGCTGCGCGAGCGGCGCGGCGTCGACCTGGCCGATTACGACGACCTGTGGCACTACTCGGTCGAGCACGTCCCCGAGTTCTGGGCCGCGGTGGCGGAGTTCTTCGGCGTGCGCTGGCACGAGCAGCCGCGGGAAATCCTGTCCGGCGCGATGCCGGACGCGAAATGGTTCGAAGGCGGCACGCTCAACTACGCCGAACACTCGCTGAGCCCGGACACCGGCGGCGCGACGAAGGCCGACGACGAACTCGCGGTGATCTTCCACCGCGAGGACGGGCTCACCGAGCAATTCACCTACGGCGACCTCCGCGCGCACGTCGCCGCCGCGCGCGCCGCGTTGCGCGCTTTCGGTGTCGGCAAAGGAGATCGGGTCGTCGCGCTCGCCCCGAACTGCCCGCAGACGCTCATCGCTTTCCTCGCCACCGCCAGCCTCGGCGCGATCTGGTCGTCGTGTTCCCCGGACTTCGGGATCCGCGCGATCGCCGACCGGTTCACCCAGATCGAGCCGAAGGTGCTCATCGCGGTGAACGGATACGCTTACCACGGCCGGAAATTCGACATCCGCGACACCGTTCAGCAGTTGCGCGAACAGCTTCCTTCGCTGGAAGCCACCGTTTTGGTGAAGTACGTAGGAGATGGGACCATCGACGGCGTCGTCGACTGGAACGCGATGCTCGCCGAACACGCGGGCGGCGAGCTGGCGTACGAGCCGGTGGAAGCCTCGCATCCGTTGTGGATCCTGTATTCCTCGGGCACGACCGGGCTCCCGAAGGGGATCGTGCAGAGCCACGGCGGCATCGTCGTCGAACACTTCAAAGCGCTGGGACTGCAGAGCGGGCTGGGGCCGAGCGACCGATTCTTCTGGTTCACCACCACCGGCTGGATGATGTGGAACTTCATCGTCTCCGGGCTGCTCGTCGGCACCACGATCGTGTTGTACGACGGCAGTCCCGGCCATCCGGACCTGAACGCGCTGTGGCACCTGGCGGAGCAGCACCGCATCACCTACTTCGGCACGTCCGCGCCGTTCATCCAGAGCTGCCTCAAGGCGGGCCTCGCCCCGGCCGAACGCTACGACCTCAGCGCGCTGCGCGTCGTCGGCTCGACCGGTGCGCCGTTGTCGCCGGAGGGCTTCCGCTGGATCGCCGACGCGATCGGCCGGGATGTGCAGATCTGCTCGGTCTCCGGCGGCACCGACCTGTGCGCGGGGATCGTCACGGCCGCGCCGGACGTGCCGGTGTGGCTCGGCGAACTGTCCTGCCGCGCGCTCGGCGTGGCCGCGGCGGCGTTCGACGACCGCGGCGAGCCGGTGGTCGAGGAGGTCGGTGAGCTGGTGATCACCGAGCCGATGCCGTCGATGCCGGTCTCCTTCTGGAACGACCCGGACGGTTCCCGGCTGCGCGAGGCGTACTTCGAGATGTATCCGGGTATCTGGAGGCATGGCGACTGGGTCAAGATCACGCGCCGCGGTTCGGCGGTGGTCTACGGCCGCAGCGATTCGACGCTCAACCGCGGCGGCGTCCGGATGGGCACCGCCGAGTTCTACCGGGTCGCGGAAGGCTTTGCCCAGGTCGCCGACTCGCTGGTCATCGATACGTCGGCGGCGGGCAACGACGACGGGCAGCTGCTGTGTTTTGTCGTACTCACGGCCGGCGCGACACTCGAAGAAGTTGAGCCTGACCTGCGGAAAGAGCTTCGCAACGCGCTGTCGCCACGACACGTACCCGATCGGTTCATCGTCGTTTCCGAGATTCCCCGTACGTTGAACGGTAAGAAGTGCGAAGTACCAGTGAAGCGGATCCTCTCCGGAGTCGCGCCGGAGAGGGCGGTGAGCAGGGACGCGCTGGCCAACCCGGCCGCGCTGGCCCCCTTCGTGGAGCTCGCCGCGGACTGAACGCGCCAGCGGGGGGAAGCATGGCAGGGCCGTGCGTGTTGCACGCGTGGTGACCGAGACGCGCGCGCAGCACACTTGGCAGGCGGCCGGCGTCACGTCGGTCGTCGCGATCACCTGGGTGACCAGGCTGGCCGGGCTGCTGGCCATCGTGTCCACGGTCGTGCCGATGGGCCGCGACGTGCGCGGGCACGTGGCCAAATGGCTGGAGCTGCCGAGCGAAGCGACCACCGCGGCGGCCGCTGTGGCGCTGGTCACCGGTGTGTTGCTGATCATGCTCGCGGCCGGGCTCCGTCGCCGCAAGCGCCGCGCCTGGCAACTGGCGGTCGGCTTCGCCGCCCTGTTGGCGTTGTCACACCTCGGGCTGCGGCACGTTTTCGGTGCGGGCGTGGTGTCCGTGGTGCTGCTCGCCGGGCTCATCGGCACCAGGCGGTACTTCATCGCCCGCCCGGACCCGACCGTTGGCCGCTGGCGTGCGCTGCGAGTGCTGTTACAGCTGGTGCTGGCCGGGTTCGTGCTCAACTTCGCGCTGCTGTCCGTCGCGCCCGCCCGGATGCTCGACCCGATGAGCTTCGCGGACCGGTTTTCCCAGTCCGCGCTCGCGCTCGCCGGCGTCAGCGGGCCCGCGGTGTTCCACGAGATGTGGTTCGAGGACCTGTCCGCGTCGGTCGGGCTGGTCTTCAGCATCACCGGCGTACTGGTGTCGGCGTATTTCTTGCTGCGCTCGTCCGAACCCGCGCCGGAGCTGTCCGACGACGAACTCGCGCGGCTGCACGAGTTGCTGAAGCAGCACGGGGAACGGGACTCGCTGGGCTACTTCGCGCTGCGCCGCGACAAGTTCGCGGTCTTCTCCAAGACCGGCAAGGCGGCCGTCACGTTCCGCGTGATCGCCGGGGTCGCGTTGACGTCGGCCGACCCGCTCGGCGACCACGAGGCGTGGCCCGGCGCGATCGAGGAGTACCTGGACATCTGCAAGCGCAACGCCTGGCTGCCCGCCGCGATGGGCGCGTCCGAGCTGGGCGCGACGGTGTGGGCCCGGTTCGGCCTGGAGGTGCTGGAAATCGGCGACGAGGCGGTCGTCGACACCGAGACGTTCACGCTGGAAGGCCGCGTGATGCGCGGCGTGCGACAGGCGTCGTCGCGGACGAAGCGGGCCGGCTACAAGGTCTTGGTGCGCCGGGCCGAGGACCTGCGTCCCGGCGAGCTGTCCGAGCTGGTGCACCTGGCCGCCGCCTGGCGCGGCACCGAAACCGAACGCGGGTTCTCGATGGCGCTGGGCCGCATGGGCGACCCCGGTTCGGTGATCGTCACCGCGGAACAGGGCGGCCGCGTCCGGGGCGTGCTGCAGTTCGTGCCGTGGGGCGAACGAGGCCTCTCGCTGGACGTGATGCGGCGGGACCGCACCGCCGACAACGGCGTGAACGAGCTGATGATCTCGGAGCTGCTGCTGTACTCCCGCGAGAACGGCATCGACCACGTGTCGCTGAACTTCGCCGCCTTCCGCGCCCTGATGGAGCAGGGTCAGCGCATCGGAGCGGGCCCGGTCGCGCGCCTCTCGGCGAAGGTCCTGCACTTCTTCTCGCGGTGGATCCAGATCGAAAGCCTCTACCGGTTCAACGCCAAGTTCCAGCCCCGGTGGGTCCCGCGCTACCTCGTCTACCCAGGCGTCGGGTCGCTGCCGCGCGTAGGCATCGCGACCTTCGAAGCCGAGGGCCTCGGCGGACGTTCCCCCTGGTTGCGGCGGCTGCTGCAGCGTTGAGGGGGGTGCCTTCCGGAGGGGGCGGAGGGGTGTGTAACCTATCTGAGCAGTGGTCGTTGGGACCCAGGAGGCTTCGCCTAGTCTGGTCTATGGCGCCGCACTGCTAATGCGGTTGGGGGTAACCCCCCCTCCCGGGTTCAAATCCCGGAGCCTCCGCTGGTGCTTGTTTCGGCAGGTGCTAGATTAACAACTGAACACGCGCCCGTAGCTCAGCTGGATAGAGCATCTGACTACGGATCAGAAGGTCAGGGGTTCGAATCCCTTCGGGCGCACTGTCTGGTCGAGACAGTAAAGCGAGGACCCCCTGGTGACAGGGGGTCCTCGCTGTCTGGACGGCGACCGGGAGCTCCGGCGTGGCCAAGCCGGCTTACGACCCGGGTCTTCTTGAGTTCAATCGTGCGGAATATCCGCCCATGCAGTTCCCGGTCCGGGGCTTTCACTCGATCGATCATCGGGATTCCGGTACCCGCGTGATACGGCCGCGGCGCTGGGAACGGGAATAGGCCCGCTCTCAGCGCCGCGGTCGCGCGCGAGGCGGCACCGGACTACTTGTCTTTCTTCTTCGGGAGCTGTTCGGCGGCCTTCTTGCCGGCCGGGCCGAGTTTGCCGAGCACCGTGCGCACGCCCTTGACCACTGCGTCCCCGACGGGGTTCGGGTGGTCGTCGTCCGGGTCGCCGATGCTGCTCGCCGCGCCGCTGGAACCTGAGTCCATGATCTTTCTCCCTGTCTGGCGTCGTTATTTTTGATTGCCGATTTTGTTGGCTAATTACCCCTATTCGATGCTACGCATTCGTCGCACCCACAACAACCGTGCGATTTGTGCCTCCTCTCCGGGAACGGCGCCGAGCCGATTGTTCATGAGGTGGACGTGCTGGAAAGCGGCCCGGTAAGGCGAAACGCGGCGTGCCGAGTCCTCGTACTCCGCCCAGAACCGCTCGGCGTAACGGCGCAACGGGCGTCCGACCGAATCGCTCGCGAGTTCCCGCGCCACGGTTTCGGCGAGGCGGCTCGCTTGGCGTACGGCGGCCGGATCGCCGGGGTGCGCGGTCGCGGCGGCGGGACGCCAGGCGACGGTCCGGGCACCGCGACCTGACCAGTACCACGCGTACTGGTGCAGAAAACTCACCTGCTGCGTCGTGGGCAAGCCGTCGGCGATCACCGCCGTATGGGCCGCGGCCAATGCGATGCGGCGAGCCGGGGTCCGGGCGGGCAGCAGTTCCAGGGCGGTTTCGCTGCCGAGGTGCGCGACGCGTTCGGCGAACTCCACGCCGTCGCGTCCGCGGAATTTCGCCAATTCCGGTTCGTACCAGCGTTTCACGACTTCCGCGCCGTGTTCGGCGAAGCGTCGGTCCAGGTCCGCTTCGACCTCGGACGCGGCTTCGGGGCGCGCGTTGAACCGTACGCGCAGCTGCAGGCCCGACATGTCCATGTACTGCAGGAAAAACCACCGCCGCAATCCTTCGCGGTGCGCGGCGACGAATGGGTGCACGACTTGCCGCAACAGCGTCGGAACGGACCGGAGATCGGGCACGTAAACCCGCCAATAGCGCCACTCCGGTCGCAGCACGGCATCAATCATGGGTCACCACCGTGAGGAATTCCGTGACGCGCCCGGCTGCCGCACCCGCGGCGGGCAGCGCTTCGGTGAATTCGAGTTCCTCCGCGCCGGCCACGCCTTTCAGCGCCGTCCACGCCGCGAGCGGGGAGTCGAAGCTGAGCCATTGCGGTTTGCTCAGCGGCGTCCCGCCCGCGGCGAGCCCGCGGACGAACAGTTGCTCGGGCAGCCCGTGTTCGGCCCGGAACATCCGGCCGGCGCGGAGGAAGTCGAGGTCGGGGCCGCTGCCGAGCTTCGGGAGCGCCGACGCGGGCAGCGTCCAGCGGGCCCGGCGCAGCACGAGCCGCCCGTCGGTCACGCGGTCGCGGAAGCCAGATCCGGGCGTCGGTGCCCACGGGCCGAGCGACAGCCACGGGTCCGAAAGCAGTTGCAGCACGCGGGGCACGCCGCGCAGCAGGTGTGCGGGCACCGCGCCGAGATAGCTCAACGCCGCGGGGCGTCCGGTTGGGTCAAGGATTTCGAGCGTGCCGGTGGCCGGGTCGTGGCGCACGCGGAAACCGTCGATCGGCACGCCGCCGTAAGCACGTTCGGCTCCCCAGGACAGGACTGGCGTCGCACGCACGCCCGGGCGTTGCGTATCCGTCCAGTCGGCGTGTGCGGTCAGCTGGTAGACCGCCGCGTCCGGGAAACGCCGTTCGTGCAGGGCGGCCATCGCCGTTTCGACCTGATCGGACAGACCCGGCACGCCCGCCCAGCGCGCGACCGCGCCGAGGTAACCCGGGTGGACCTGGTTGAGCACCAGCGCGTCGCCCGCGACCTGCCAGAACACCGAGTGCGCGGGCCGTCCGACGCTCGCCCCGGACACCTCACGCGCTTGCGGGTCGGGCACCGCGCACCGCGAAAGCCACCACATCGGGTCCAGGTCCCGCACCGCGCGGAACGCGAACTCGGCGAGGTCGGCGCTGCCGTCGCGGTAGTGGTGCACGAAAAAACGGACCAGATCGAAGTAACCCGCCCGGGGCCGCACCGTCGAGCGCAACACGCCTTCGAGGCGGTCCAGTTCTCCGGGAACCCACTCGGGCGGAACGGTTTCCGGCTCCGGGCCGTGCGCGACGGTTTCGTGCACCAGGCCCAGTCCGTCCAGCCATCCAGCGCGGGCCGGGTCGCGCTCGGCCAACGTCGTGCGCAGGCGGGAACGGAGGGCGAGCACGGCTTCGGCGCGCTGGCGTCCGTTTTCCTTGCCGGCAACGACTTTTTCGGCTTCGGCCAGCGCGGGTTCGCCCCACGCCGTGAAATGCCGCGGTTCGGCCAGCTCCCACGGCGGCACCAGCAACAGCAGGCCCTGATCCAGAAGCCGGCGCAGCTCGTCGAGCGAGCAGCCCAGCAAGGCGGCCAGTTCTCGCAGGCGGCGCGGGCGAGCGTCGAACGGCACTGGGCCGGGCAACGCCGTGACCTCGTCCTCGCGGAAGTACACGCCACCGCGTTTGAGGTGGACCGGCAACGCGGCGAGCCACTCGTCGCCGACCAACCTGGTGTCCACATTGGGCATCACGACCGGGTCGCTGGCCAGCGCCGCGTAGGCGAGCCGCGCGGCGACGCGCGAAGAACTCACCAACCTGCGCTCCCGGCCGGGATCGACCGCTCCGGCGAAGCCGCCGACGCCGACCGTGGTCAATGTGCCGAACGGACTGGGCTTCAGCGTGGTCCGCACCAGATACGACACCGCGCTGCGGCTCAGCCTGCCGCCGGGTTTGCCCAGCTCCGGCCGGTCAGTGAAGGCCGTGACGAACTCCGGGCTGGCCAGCGCGAGCCCGGCGAGCACGTCGGGCTGGCGCAACGCGGCCGACACCGCGTGCTGCGCCGCCGCCAGCTCGCCGGTCAGCGCCCGAGCCGCCTTTTCCAGCAGTTCCCGCTCCCGCACCAGCGCTTGGTGCCACTCGCCGAGCCGCTCCGCGTCCGCCGGGGCCAGCACCTCGCGCGAGAGCCGGAGCCCGGCCTCGTCGGTGCGGTCGTTGAACACGCCCCGGCGCAGCCGGATGAGCCCGCGCCGCTGGTCGCGCGACAGTCCGTCGCGCCCGATGACGGCGTGCAGCAGGTCGCAGACCGGTTCGCGCAGCGCGTTTTTGCGTGCCGCGGCGGCCTCGGCCTCCTCCAGCAGGGCAAGGGTCTCCGGGGCCCGCAGGCCGTCGAGCACCGCGGCGGGCAGCCCGCAGATCCGGGAGACGAGCAGTTCGGCCACGGTCGTCACCGCCTACGCGCGGCCAGGGCCTCGGCCTGCCAGCCCGGGTCGTTGCCCGCGCGCCAGTCGAGCGCGCCGTCCCCGCTCACCGGCGCCGGCAGTTCCGCAGGGGCGCTGCCGAGGATGAACTCGCCGACCGAGGACTCCCGCAGGTAGTCGAGCTTGAACGCGCGGGCCGACGCGTCGGCGTCCCCGCTGCCCAGCCCGCAGCCGGCCAGCCCCATCGCGGTCGCCACCAGGTACATCGTCTGGTACAGCGCGCCGGCGTGCTTGAGGGTCACGGCGTAGGCGATCGACTGGTACTTCCACGAGAGCCGCTGGAAGCGGGACGTCATGGTCACCAGCACGTCCGGCACGGCCTGGCCGCCGGTCGACAGCGTCGCGACGGACAGCAGTTCCTCCCGTACGGCCTCGTCGGCGTTGACCAGCCGCAGCACGTGCTCGCCCGCGTCGTAGTGGTAGATGCCCGGCTCCAGCCCGTCGCACCGGCGCACGGTCAGGTACAGCTCCAGTTCGTAGCCCGCGCCTCCGCACGGGTACGGACGGCTCGAACCCTCGTACGGCATGCGCGCCTCCGGCCGCGGCCCGTACGTGCCGCGCACCCGCGCGGTGCGGTACAGGAACTCGCCCAGCTGCTGCGCGGTGATCGGCTTCTCGCCGTACGTCCGGATGGACTGGCGCGCCTCGATGGCCTCCTGCAGGCCCGGATCGGCCGAGCGCACGACGTCGAACTCGGGGCGGTACAACGTGATCGCCGGGCCCTCCGGGGCGGGCTTCACCGCGGGCAGCGGCTCGATCTGTCCCACGTAAGGGAACCGGCCGCCGAACGCCTCGTCGGTGCGCCCGATCCGGCTGCGGCTGTGGAAGTACAGGTCGTGCACGTCCCATTGGCGCAGCACGTCGTCCTGGTCCGCGGGAAACTCGCCGTCCGTTCCGAGGTCGAGGAAACCGGCACCAGCCAGCGCGGCCAGCACGGGATGCCATTCCGCGTCCAGTTCGGACACCGGCCGCGCGACGGCGAGCGCGGCCACGGCCCCGGCGAGCGCCGCGTCGAGCAGCACCGCACGATACTTCCCGATCGGCGATTCGATCACCAGCTCACCGCCGCGGCGGCGCAGCAGGCTGAACTTGCCGAGGCGCAGCCACCCGCCGGCGATCTCGGGCAGTTCGGGCCGCAGCGGCGTCACGCCGGTGCGTTCCAGCACGGCCACGCGCTCGCCGCGCAGCCGGAAACCGGCGGCGAGGAACGGTTCCACCTTGGCCAGCACGGCGGCGACCGGCGAGTTCGGGTGCTCGGCGACCAGTTCCTCTTCGGTGTGCAACCCGGCGCGGACCTGCTCGAGTGCTTCGAGCATCGGCGCGCCGACGCCCTTGAGCCGGTAGCCCGCGCGGTCGGCGAGCCCGAGCAGGACCTGGTCGTCCTTGTGCAGCAAGGAAATGTCGCGGCGGAAGGTGACGACGGCTTCGGCGGTGCGTTCGAGCGTGGTCATAGGAACATCGCAATCGGGTTGAGGTCGGCTTCGGACGGCTTGCGGTCGATCCAGCCCAGCTCCAGCGGCACGTCGTACAGCCGGCCGGGCGCGAAGCGGGGCCAGAAGTGCCGCATCCCGGGCACCAGCACCCGCACCACCGGCAGGCCGATGTCGACGCGAGTCTGGTCCAGCACCAGCATTTCCATGCCGTGCTCCGCGACAATCCGCTCGGCGCGCAGCACGTCGTCGCGGACATCGGAGCTTTCGTAGCGGGCGAAGTCGGCCTTGGTGCGCCGCGGGCCTTCGGCCGGGAGCACGTACGGCTGGTTCTCGGTGGTCGCGGTGCGCCACCAGTGCAGCTGGTCGGGGTCGTTGTAGGCGTAAGTGCCCGAACCGTCGGCCTTCATGCCGATCACCGCGGGCAGGAACTGGTTCATCTCCGAGAGCGCCCGCCCGATCGCCACCTCCACGTCGAAGTGGGCGCCGAGGGCGAACAGGATGTCCTGCGCGGGCTTGTCGCGGCGGACCGAAACCGCGGCCACCGACGGGATGCCGAGGTCGTTGGTCAGGTCCAGCACCCAGGTGTCGCGTTCGAGAGCGTCGTAGCGCTGCTGCCATTCGGCGAAGTAGGGAACGTCGAAAGTGGACAGATCGATGGCCGGGCGGCGCAGCCGGTGGTACCACCACATCGCGACCGTGTCGCGTTCGACGAGTTCCATGAAGCCCTGCAGCACCGCGTCCTCGAGGCTGGTGCCCGCGGCGCAGCCGTTGGAGTTCGCTCCGGCCTGGTACCGGTTTTCCGGGTGGTGGTAAGCGAAGTAGAGCCCGGAGGTGGGGAACAGCTTGGTGCGCTGCTCGGTCAGCGACCACACCGGCGACCATTCGACCTCGGCGTGCGGGTCGAGGTCGTCGGCGACCCAGTGGAAGTGCGACGGGCGCGCGTTCCATTCGGCCCGGTCGCGGAACTGCGCTTCGCTGTACAGGTGCACCGCGTTGGGGTGGATCACCTCGGCCGGATCCAGATCGGTGTAGCGCGCGGTGCGGCGGGCTTCGTCGCCGTGGAACAGGCCGGAGTAACGCTCGATGGCCTCGCCCAGCGCGGACGCCTTGGCCTGCGCGTCGCTCATTCCCTTGCCCGCGCTGCAACTGCGCAGCCCCGCCCGCAGGTCGTTGGCGTTCGCCATCGGGATCGCGAAGTTCTGGCCCGCGGTGTAGGTGTGCAGGCCCTCGACCTCCAGCGGCACCTTCACGAGGTTGCTGATCGGTCCGGTGACCGGGCTGATCAGGTGCTCGTACCGGGCGACGAACTGCTCCGGCGGACGCGAGCGGTATCCGCCGTCGCTGCTTGCCATCCGTGGGCGCGACTCGATCCGCACGGGCGTTTCCTGGCGGCGCGCCTGCAGGTCCGGCTCACCGCACAGCGGGCACTGCGGACGCCGCTGGAACGGGTGGTGCTCCTGGGTGAGGCTGATCGTGTCGAGCGTGATGACCTCGGCCTGCCACGGCGTGCCGTATTCCGCGGCGACCCCGCCCGGCGGCTGCGGCATCGCCGCGCGTCCCGCGGCGAACGCCCCGGTGAGCCATTTGCCCACGTGCAGCGCGGCGAGCCGGTGCGCCAGGTCCTGGGTGACCGGGGTGCCGGTCACCGAGTTGACCAGTGCGGGGCTGTCGAGCACGCCGCGCTGGCGCAGGTAGGAGGCGAGGACGTTCTTGTTGGACAGCCGCACCCGCAGGCATTCGTAGCAGCCGGTGACCTCGGGTTCGAAAACCGGGCCGACCCAGATCATGCTGCCGACCGGCTTCACCGGAAGCCACGGCATCCCGGCCTCGTGGAACTGCTTGCCCCATTCGGCGAGTTCCGGGCGCAGGTAGTCGTCGGTGAGCACGACGGTGAACCCGCCGGGCTCGCTGGTCACGTTGGTGCCGAGCGCCCGCAACGCCTCGGTGAACCCGGCGGCGTCGACCTCGCCCGCGGTCAGCACGCGCACGTTCGCCGCGGCAAGCCGGCGCACCGCGTCGTCCCCGTCCACACCGGACGCTTCCCAGTAGCCGCCGACGCGCGGGTCGACCTCGGGGTCGACCTCGACGACGTAGCCGCTGCGGCCCAGCCGGTCCAGCGCGACGTCGATGCGCGCGGGGTCGGCCTCGGCGAGCGCGGCCTTGATGTCGTCGCGGCTCAGCTGCCCGTCGGCCAGCAGCGGCGCCAGCCGCTCGACCAGCGTGCCGGCCAGCCGCGTCTGCGTGGTCCGCTCACTGGTGAGGTACACCGCGTCGCCGGGCACCGTCAGCACCCGCAGCGACCGGTTGAACCTCGTGACCCGGTTGATGCTTTTCGTCATGGTTGTTCCCCTCAGTCGAGCCGGCGGGCGGTGCCCACCAGCCGGGCGAAAGCCTCCGAACGGCCGGCCACCTCGGCGAACGTGCCGAGGGTGGCGATGCGGCCGTGCTCCAGCACGGCGATCCGGTCGGCCGAGCGGATGGTGGAGAGCCGATGGGCCACCACCACCCGGGTCAGCCGCAAGTCGTCCACCGCGCGCCGCACGAGTTCCTGCGCGGCGGCGTCGAGCGCGCTGGTCGCTTCGTCGAGCAGCAGCACGGACGGGCGTTTGGCCAGCGCGCGGGCCAGCAGCAGTCGTTGCACCTGGCCGCCGGACAGCCCGCTCTCGCCGTCGGTGACCTGAGTGTGCAGGCCCATCGGCAGCGCGCGGACCACGTCGGCGAGCTGTGCCGATTCCGCCGCCTGCCAGGCCAGGCGCAGGTCCGTCTCGCCGGCCGCCCCGCAGATCACCTCGGCGAGGGTGCCGCGCATGAGCGTGGCGTCCTGTGCGACGTAGCCGATCCGCGTCCGCAGCTCGTCGACGTCGCAATGGCGGACGTCCACGCCGTCCACCAGCACCCGGCCGCGGTCGGCGTGGTCGAGGCCGAGCAGCAGCCGGAGCAGGGTCGACTTGCCCGCGCCGGACGCGCCGACCAGCGCGACGAATTCGCCCGGTTCGATGCGCAGGGAAATGTCCTGCAGCAGGTCACGGGTCTGGCCGGGATAGCGGAAGCTCACGCCGTCGAGCACCACCGCGCCGCGAGCGCGGGGGAGCGGAACCGGGTCCGGCGGCGTTTCCGGACGCGTCGTGAGCACCGGCGCGAGCCGCGCGTGCACCGGGCCGATCGAGAACAGGCCGACCAGCGCGCCCTGCAGCCGCGCGGCGGTGAGGTTGAGCGTCATCGCGACCATGACCACGGTCCACTGCGCGGTGAACCCGAGCCCGGCGGTCATCGGCAGCAGTACAGCGAGCAATGCCGGATAGCACGCCACGGCCAGTGCGCTCGCGATCTCCGAGTACCGCAACCCCTTGTCGTCCGACCGTTTCTGCGCCGTGAACGCCTCGCGCCAGCGACTGACCACATAGGACTGCGCGCCGAACGCCCGCACGTCGTCGATGCCGAGCATCGCCGGATAGACCGCGGCCTGCACGTCGTCGACCGCGGCCAGCACGTCGGTGTCGTGCCGTTGCTGGCGCACGGAAAGCCACAGCATCGCGCCGAGCACCAGCCCGAACATCCCGGTGGCGGCGACCGCGAGCCACGGGTCGAGCAAGGCCAGCAACGCGACCGCGACGAGTGCGAACACCGCGTGCAGCGCGGCGGTCAGGCCCCCGCTGCCGAGGAGTCCGCGCAGCTGGCCGACGCCGCCGGCGAAGCCCATCAACCGGCGCAGCGGGTACTGGCGGAAGAACGCCGAGGGCAGGCTCAGCAGCCGATGCCACAGCGCGGATTCGAGCCGGTCCTGAGCCCGGTCGGTGAGGGTCAGCAGACCGCGTTCGACCACCGCGGTGGTCAGCAGCTGCAAGGCGAGCAGCCCGGCGAGCGCTCCGGCGGCGTACGGCACGGCATCGTGGTTCGCCGCGGCGATCGCGATGGCCAGCACCATGCCCGCCAGCGGCACGACGAATCCGAAGACCGTCGCCAGCAGGCCGAGCACGGCCGTGATCGCCAGCCGGACCCGTTCGCCGGCCAGTGCGAACGACAGCAGTCCGCGTCCGGTCATTCCTTCGGGCGGCAGCGTGGTCATCCGGCCACCTCCGCGAAGTCGCGATACCCGCGGGCGTGTGCGACGAGGTCTTCGTGCGTCCCGTAGACACGCACCTTCCCGCGGTCCAGCAGCACGACGGTGTCGTCGGCGCGGACTTCGGAAAGCCGGTGCGCCACCACGATCGTCGTGGTGCCACGGGCCCGCAGCGCCGCGTCGATCCGTCCGGCGAGAGCTGTTTCGACCGCGCTCGTCGCTTCGTCGAGTACGAGGACGCGCGGGTTGCGGGCGAGCGCGCGGGCCAGCGCGAGCCGTTGCCGCTCGCCGCCGGAGAAGTTGCGGGCCTGCTGGCTCACCGTAGCTCCGTCGACGCCGCCGCGCAGGGCGATCGTTTCGGTGAGCTGGGCGTCGGCGAGGGCGGCGGCGATCGCGTCGTCCGGCAGCCGCGTGCCCAGCTCCAGGTTTTCCCGCACGGTGCCCTCGAAGAACGCGGGCCGCTGCGGCACGTACCCGACCAGCGACGGCCGCACCGAAGGCGGAAGGTCCGCGGTGCGCTTCCCGTCGACCAGCGCCACGCCCGACCACGGCCGCACGAGTCCGGCCAGCACCTTCGCCAATGTCGACTTGCCACAGCCGCTCGGGCCCACCAAGGTCATGCGACCGCCGGGCGGCACGTCGAGATCCAGCGAGACCAGCAGCGGTTCGGCGTTGGTGTCGTAGCCGTAGCGCAGGCCGCGCACGGTGACGCGGCCCGGGCCCACGGCGACGGGTGTGTCCACATCGGACGGATCGGTCTCGGCGCCCGCCACGTCGTCGTACGCGGCGAAGCTGCTGCGCAGGCCGCCGATGCGGTGCAGTCCGGTGACCAGCCCGCCCGCGTGCAGCTGCCACACTCCGGCCAGCACGGCCACGGTGATGACTTCGCTGGGCGCGACCAGTGCGGTCAGCGCGAGGCAGACGGCGTACCCGACGGCGTGCAGTGCCGTGACGCCGAGCCCGAAGCTGTGCTCGCCCAGCGCGACTTTCCGTTGCGCGGTAAGCACTTTCCGCTGCGCCGCGGACCAGCGCGCGAACGCTTGCCGTCCGCTGCCTTCGGCCTTCACCGTGTCGATCGCGGAGAGCACGTTGAGCGAAAGCCCGTCGCGCGCCGACTGCTCGACCATGAGCGTCGACTGCCGTTCGGTGCCGGACCGGCGGCCGAGGCGCAGGAACAGGGCGGTGATCAGCGTGCTGCCGAGCAGGACCGCGGCGGCCGCAGGGGCGAGCACGGTCAGCACGACGAGCAGTCCGAGCACCGCGGCGGCGTTCACCGCGACCGGGAGCACCACCGTGGTGAGCTGCTGCGCGATAGTGTCGGCGATCTGTACCCGCGCCGCGACGCCGCCGGTGAACCGGCGGTGGAAGTAGCTGCCGGGCAAGCGCAGCAGATGCCCGACGAGTTCGCTCGACCGCGTGAGGGACGTGCGCAGGAGCGCTGCCGAAAGCAAGCGTTGCTGCGCCCAGCCCGCCAGTGCGACGCCGACTGCGGTGGCGGTCAGAAGCCACTGCGCACTCGGCCCGGCGGTCGCGGTGACCAACGACCAGGCGAGCAACGCGGCCGTGACCGTCAGCGCGGCGGTGAACACGCCCGCGGTCACCGCGCCGACGACCGCGGGCAGTCCCGCGCCGAGCCAGCGCATCGCGCGCGGCAGCACCCGCTGCGGCGCGCCACCGCGCGTGAACCCGGCACCGGGCCGGAAACCCAGGTACAGCCCGGAAAACCGGGTGCGGAACTCGGCCAGCGACAGTGTCAGCCTGCCCGCCGCCGGGTCGTGCAGCCGCACGCGGCCCTTCCGGCCGACTCGCTCCAGCACCGCGAAGTGCCGGTTGTCGACGAACACCACCCCGGGCGCGGCGAGTCCGCGCAAGGTGGCGAGGTCAGCTTCGGCTCCGGACAGCCGGACGCGCTTGGCGCTCACGGTGAGCCCGAACTGCTGCCCGCGCCGGGCGAGCGTCGCGGCGCTGATCCCGTCCCGTCCGCCGCCGCACGCTTGCGAAAGCTCCGGCCAGGTGAGGTGCTTGCCGAAACCGGCGAGCAGGATCCCGAGGCAGGCCGCGCCGCAGTCGGATTCCTCGACCTGGCGGAACTCGGCGCCCGCGCGGGAGCGGAAGCGGGTGCTCACCGCGCACCGCTTTCCGCGAGCGCCGGGGCGAAGGTCACCGGCAGCACGCGCGGGGTCGGAAAGGCCAGCGACTGCCGCCACGGCAGTTCGGCGAGCGGACGGCTCGGGGTCGGCAGCCGGTGGTGCACCGCCTGAAGCAGCGACTGCGCGGTCATCGCGGCCAGCGCGCTGCCAAGGCAGTAGTAGCTGCCGTGGCCGAACGCGACGTTGCCGGTGATCGGCCGATCCCACCGGAACTCCAGCGGCTCGGCGAACTTGCGCGGGTCGAGGTTGGCGGCGGCGAAAGCCAGGATGACGGTGTCGCCCGCCTTGAAGTCCAGGGTGCCGACGGACAGGTCGTGCGTGACCTGGCGCGAGCCGAACGCGACCGGCGTGCGCAGCCGGATCGCCTCGGCGAACACGCGGTCGGCGCGCTGCTCGTCGGCGGCCAGCGCCGCGGCGATCTCCGGGCGCTCGGACAGGACGACGAGCGTGTTGGCGAGCGCGGCGGTCACCGTGTCGAGGCCGGTCATGAACAGCAGGAGCACCATGTCGACGGCTTCGTCGGCGGAGAGCTTGCCGTCCTGCTGCGCCTGGGCAAGGTGCCCGATCAGGTCGTCGGCCGGTTCCGCGCGGCGCCGGGCGAGCTGGCCGGCGACGTACTCGCGCAGCTCGGCGAACTCCGCGGCGGTGATCGGCGGACCGGCCTCGGGATGCGCTTCGGCGAGAAAACCGGCGGCCAGCTGGTTCATCATGCCGGTCGCCCTCGCGGTGACCAGGTCACGGTCGGCCGGAGGGATGCCGAGCAGCACGGCGGTGACCCGCGCGGGCAGCGGCGTCGCGATGTCGGCCACGAACTCGGCCTCGCCGCGCCGGAGGGGTTCGGCCAGCAACTCGGCCACCACCTCGTCGATCCGGCCGCGCAGCGCGGCCAGCCGGCGGCCGGAAAAAGCTCCGGTGAGCACGCTTCGTAGCCGCTGGTGCTCCTCGGCGGCGCGCACCGACATGGTGCCGCTGAAGAAGCGAACAAACTGTGGGTTATCCCGGCGGACGTCCTCCTGGAACACCGGAGCCGCCATCGGGAAGCCGGGGTGGGTGCAGAGCCGGGTCACCAGGTCGTAGCCGGAAATGACCCACATCCCGTCGAACCGCACCACCGGTGCGCGTTCCGCGAGCTCCGCGAAGAAGCCCGGAGCGTCTTTGCCGAACGGCTCCTGACGGGCGAAGTGCCGCCACAGCCGCTGGACGATTTCTGCCATCCCCCAGTTCCTTTCTCGGCACGTGTTCATCCGCACCGCGTGGTCGCCGCCGGCTATAAAAAGATTCATCATTCGGCGGCGACCACGGGTGTGTGGAATATCGGCTAACGCGCCTGGATCAGGTGGCGCAGCCGTAGGTGCCGAAGCACACCGGGCAGCCGATGCTGCCCGCCGTTCCGAAACAATTGCTGGCTCCGGCCTCGGTGAGTTCCTCGATCACGAGCTCCTCGGCCTGCGGGGCCTGCGTGGTAGCGTTCTCCATGGCAACCTCCCTTCGAAATTCGTTTCGCCGCGGATGGGGCAGGGGATTGTCAGCTCGAGCTCGCGGTGCCGACCGTGCCCGCCGAGCTCGGGCACCCCGCGGTGCCCACGCTGCCGAGGCAGAAGCTGCCCGCCTGCGCGTCCGACAGCTGCTCGATCGTCAGCTCGGTCGTCGCCGGCTCCAAGATCTCTTCGTTCATGATGTTCTCCCTGTTCAGAGGCTCAGTGCGAGCTGACGGTGCCGTAGGAGCCCGCGCTGGAGGGGCAGCCGAACGTGCCGGCCGACCCGACGCACCAGCCGGCGCCGGTGGCGTCGGACAGCTCTTCGACGGTCAGTTCTTCGGTGAAGTCCTGCGACTCCTGCATGTCCATGTGCGTTGTCCTCTCAGGACCAGCTGAAGGCGGTGCCGATGCACGCCGGGCAGGTGGTGGAGCTGATGGTGCCGCCGGTGTTCGTGGTGCCGGCGCCGGCCACCTCGCCCAGCTCCTCCACCGTGATGTCCTCGGCGAACGCCTGCTCGACCTGGGTGTCGAACTCGTTCATATCGATCTCCTCGGATGTGCTGACCAGTGTTTTTCCGGATTCGGACGCGCTCAGCCGAAGCTGGAAGCGGTGCCGACGCTCGACGGGCAGCCCGCGCTGCCGATCGAGAAGGCGGTGCCGGCCGCGGTGGTCTCGACGAGCTCCTCGACCTGCAGCTCCTCCACCGCGTCCACGGCGTTGGTGATCTCCTGCATTCCTTTCACCTCCTCCCGCGATAAAAGCGAAGGGAATTCAGCTAGGGGTGCAGGCGACCGTGCCCTGAGTCCAGCCGTTAAAGCTGTAGCGGTACCGGTATTCCCCGCCCTGAGTACCGAGGTACTCCCATTCCGCCAGCTCGAATCCGACGTTGGCGAACTGTGTGCTCGGCACACACCTCGGCGGTGCCGGAACGGTGGCTCCGGTAGCGGATACTCCGGGCAAACCGGACACAACCGCGAAAGCGGAAATGACAGCAGCGGTCATCATGCAAGCCCCCCAGGCTTTTGATTCCCCAGTTTCGTGCTATTCGCTTCGAGCGATTCGCACAAGGCGAACGTAAACCAAACTCGGCACCCGGTAGACGGGTTACGCAGCGATATCACCCGTCTGGAGTAGTTAGCTGACAGCTAATTTAGGGTTCCCTTAGGAAAGTCATGCTAAGAGTGCATGGCTGCCTACGCTGCGGTCACCCTGAGTACTGACTCCGGATAGCTCAGCGTCCGGGCGCGAAGACCGCCTGCGCGGCGAGCACCAGCGCCCGCACGGCCGCCGGCAGTGCCTCGGGAGACGGGGCGAAGTCCGGCGAGTGGTTGGTTCCGCGGTCGCCGACGCCGAGCGTCCAGTAGCACAGGGGCGCGCCCTCAGCCAGGTGGCTCACGTCCTCGGCCGCGGCCACCGGCGGCGTCCAGGAGACGAGGTTCGGGCCGAGGGCAGCCAGCTGTGCGCCCCGCACGGCGAGCGTGAGCTGCCGGTCGTTGATCGTCGCGGGGGCCGAGCGGACCGTCTGGATCTCCGGCTCGACCGGTGCCCCGGACGCGGCGGCCTCAGCGCGGCACACGCGCTCCACCGCGGTCAGCGCGCGGCTCAGCGCGCCGTCGGTCGCCGAACGCACGCTCACTCCCAGCCGCACCCGGTACGGGATCACGTTGGCCGCGTCGCCCGCGTGGATCGAGCCGACCGTGACCACCACCGGCTCGGCCGGGCTGGTTTCCCGTGCCACCACCGATTGCAGCCGCACCACGAGATGTGCGGCCAGCACCACCGGGTCGACCGCGAGGTGCGGCACCGCGGCGTGCCCGCCCCGGCCGTGCACGGTGATCGCCAGTTCGGCGCACGGCGCGGTGATCGGCCCGGGCGAATGCCCGATCCGCCCCACCGGTCCCGGCACGGCGTGTTGGGCCAGCACCGCGTCCGGCTTCCCGAAAACGTCGTGCACGCCGTCGGCCACCATCGCCAGCGCGCCGTCGAGGGTCTCCTCGCCCGGCTGTCCCAGCACGACCAGCCTGCCCCGCCAGCTAGCCCGGTCCTCGGTCAGCTCCGCCGCGGCGCCGACCACGGCGGCGAGGTGCAGGTCGTGCCCGCACGCGTGCATCGCGGAACCGCTTGCGGCGTAAGACAAACCAGTGCGTTCGGTCAGCGGCAAAGCGTCCAGTTCGGACCGCAGCGCGACCGTGGGCCCCTCGCCGTTGTCCAGCGCCGCGACGACACCATGGCCCCCGATTCCCGGGTGCACGGTGAAGCCCAGGCCGGTCAGTTCCCGCGCGAGGACGGCGGCGGTGCGCTCCTCGGCGCCGGAGAGTTCGGGATGGCGGTGCAGGTCCTGATAAAGCTCGAACAGGTCCGTCACAGCCACCCGGCCTCCTCCGCGACGCGGTAGGCCGCCACCCGGTTGTCGACCTGCAGTTTCGTCAGGGTGCTCGACAGGTAGTTGCGCACGGTGCCCTCGGCCAGCGACAGCCGCGCGCCGATCTCGGCGGGACGCAGCCCGGCTCCCGAGAGCCGGAGCACTTCCAGCTCCCGATCGGTCAGCGGCGTCTCGCCGACCGCGAGCGCGTCGGCGGCGATTTCGGGGTCCACGTGCCGTCCGCCGGCGCACACCTTGCGCACGGCGTCGATCAGCGCGTCCGGCGAGATGTTCTTCGTGACGAACCCGCGCACCCCGGCCCGCATGGCGCGGTGCAGGTACCCGGGTTTGCCGTAACTGGTGACCACGAGAAGGGCACACGGGATGCCCTCGGCGTGCACCGCCTCGGCGACCTCCAGGCCGGACATGCGCGGCATGTCGATGTCGACCATGGCTCCGTCGGGACGTTCGCGCCGGATGGCTTCGAGCGCGTCGGCGCCGTTGTCCACGGCTTCGGCCACCTCGATGTCGTCGGCGAGGCTGAACACCGTGCGCAGGGATTCCCGGAGCAGGGCGTGGTCCTCGGCCAGCACGATCCGCAGGGTCATGAGTTTTTCCTCGGCAGGTCAAGGGGAACGCGAGCGGTGAGCACGAACTCGTCGCCCGCGCCGGTGTGGTCGAGCGTGCCGTGCACCGCGGCGAGCCGCTCGGCGAGGCCGGTGAGCCCGTGGCCGGCCCGGGCGCCCCCGGCGTGCGGCCGGTCATTGGAGATCCGGACGGTCAGCGCCGCCGGTTCGCGCACGAACTCGACGCGGCAGTTCTCCGCGGCACTGTGGCGCAGGATATTGGTGCCGCCCTCGCGGATCGCCGCGCCGATCGCCTCGGCCGCGGGTGCGGGCAGGTCCTCGGGCACCGGATCGGCGACCACCCGGACGCCGGCGAGGCTGAGGATCGACGACGTGCCGCGCAGCTCCTCGGCGAGGCTGGGCTGCCGGTAGCCGGCGATCACCTTGCGCAGTTCGGACACCGAACTGCCGGCGAGCTCGGCGATCTGCACGAACTGGTCGCGGGCGGCACCGGGGTCGGCGTCCAGCAGCCGCACCCCGAGTTCGGCCTTGAGCCGCACCACCGACAAGCCCCGCCCGAGCACGTCGTGCAGGTCGCGGGCGAAGCGCAACCGCTCCTCGACCACCGCCATCCGGGCCAGTTCGTCGCGGCTGGCGTGGACCTCGGCCGCGTAGGCGACCAGCAGCCCCATCCCGGCCAGCACGACGACGGTCACGACCGAGCGGAGCAACGTCTCGGCCACCGCGAACGCCGGCACGTCGTGCAGGAACGCGATCCCGGCCGTGCTGATCAGCACGAGCAGCGGGAAAAGCCAGCGTTTGGCTCCGGTGAAGCTGATCGCCGCGACCCCGGCGACCAGGGCGGGCAGCGCCAGCCACGCGGGTCCGAAGGCCAGCAGCAGCGCGTAGGACAGGCTGGTGGCGATGGCCACGTCGACCAGGTGCTCGCTCCGGGAGGACGAACGGCGCACCACCGACCACACGACGCGGCCGATGGCGGCCAGCAGACCGGCGCCGGCCAGCACCGCGAAGAGGACGTCGACCATCGGGGGCCGGGTGCTGAGCCAGAGGAAGAACCCTTCGCCGGTGAACGCGACGACCGTGCCGAGGATCAGCAGCGCGACGACGCGGCCCAGTGTCCCGGGGCTCCACCGGTCCACACGTCCTCCCGCCTAGCCCGTCCGTTTCGGGTCCCATTTGAAGAAGCGCTTGCCCAGGCCGAGGGAAACGCCGATCCAGGCACAGAGTAGTCCCAGCGGCATGACGCACGCCCGGAACGACTGCAGGAATCCGACTTCGCGGGGCAGCTGGGCGGTCGCGGGATTCGAAGCGAAGTCGCGGCCGAGGTAAGCGGTGCGCAGAATCTCGACCACCGAACTCGAGGGCAGGTACTGCACGGGAACCTGCAGGAAGTGCGGCATCTCCGACAGCGGGAAAACGATTCCGGACGCGAACATCATCAGGAACAGGAATGGCGTGACCAGCCACGTCGAGACCTCGCTGGTGGGCAGCAGTCCGGAAACGCCGATCGCCAGCAGCGCGAACGTGAACGCGCCCAGCACGACGCCGACCAGCAGCAACAGCGGGTTCGCCGGCGCGGGGCCGCCCAGGTAAACGAGCCCGAAAACCAAGAGCACCACTACTTGCGCGACGCTGGTGACGGATCCGCTCATGGCTTCTCCGGTCATGATCGCGGTGTCGGGCAGCGGGGTGCCGCGCAGCCTTTTGTAAATCAGTTTCCCGCGTCGGCTCGTCGCCGAGTTCACGACGTTGTAGACGATCCAGACGAGGACGAATCCCATCATCCCCGGCAGCAGGTACACGCCGCCGTCGATGCCGGCGACCTCGCCCTTGCCGTGCTGGCTCGCGGGCAATCCGATGCCGAGCCCGAGCGGAATAAGCACTCCGGTGAGCGCGAAACCGAGATCGCGCCAGTGCACCTTCTGCGACAGCAGGAATTGTGACCAGGTGTAGCGCCACCAGCCCAGCGATCGGCGGGCGGCGGGCAGCACGGGTGCCGCGGCAGTCATCAGCGCTCCTTCGCGGTGACAGCGAGGTCGGCCTCGTCGGCGACCCGCAGGAAGACGTCTTCGAGCGAATTGCGCCGGACCTCGAGTTCGGAGATCCGCGCGCCGGCCCGGTGGGCCCAGTCGAGCAGCCGGTGCAGGTCCGCCTGCGGATCGGTGCTGCTCAGCGCGTAGTGGCGGCCGTCCTGCGACACCCCGGCCACTTCGACCGGCACCGGAGCCTCGCTGACGAACGTGACCGTCGAGCCGTGGTCGGCCCCGATCACCTCGCCGACGGAGCCGTGGCGCACGATGCGCCCGCGGTCCATGATCGCCACGCGATCGGCGAGATACTGCGCTTCCTCCATGTAGTGAGTGGTCAGCAGGATCGCCATGCCGCCCGCGACCATGTTCTCCAGCACCCGCCACGTCCGCCGCCGCGCCTGCGGGTCGAGTCCGGTCGTCGGCTCATCGAGAAACAGCAGCTCCGGCCTCCCCAGGACGGCGAGCGCCAGGTCAAGGCGCCGCCGCTCTCCGCCGGACAGCTTCCCCACGCGCGTGTTCCCGACCTTGCCGAGGTCGACCAGGTCGATCACCTCGTCGATCGGCATCGCGTCGGCGGTGAAGCGCCGCCAGGCCCGGATCGACTCGACGACTGTCAGGTCGTCGAAGAACCCGGCCTCCTGCAACATGATCCCGACCCGCGGCGCGATCTTCTCGCGCTGCTGTGCCGGATCGACTCCGAAGACCCGCACACTCCCGGCCGAGGGCCGCCGGTACCCCTCCAGGACGTCCATTGTCGACGTCTTGCCCGCACCGTTGGTCCCCAGCAACCCGAAAACCTCGCCGGCGCGCACCGTGAAACTCAACCCGTGGACCGCTACGAACGACCCGTAGTCGATCCGCAGGCCGTCCACCTCGACTACCGTTTCCCTGCCCATGCCGACAGCGTCTCGCCGACCGCCCTGACCGGCACAGGAGCAGCCCTCACCGAACCGACGTGGATTTCGCAGGCGAGGCTCATGACAAACCTCATATCCGCAGGTCAGGGCATGCTCTGGGTGGCGGTCTGGAGGCACCTGCACTTCGCCGGGGCCTGGCTTGCCGTGAGCGAACAAGCGAATCTCGGGGTGCTCGGGACCGGCTTTTCGCCGGAAGGGCTGCGGTTCAACGGAATCAGCGGCGAGGAGTACAGAGTGGACTGCGCCAATCAGCTGACCGTCGCGCGGTTGCACCGCCTGCCGGTCTGGCAGCTGCCAGACACCTCCCGTTCACCTGTCCTGCTTAAGGTCGGCCGCATGTTGCGGGACGTGCGGGAGTACATCGATCGGCTCGAGATCGACGGGCATTCGGTCGGCGAGGACCACGATGACGATCCCGTGCTGATCGACGCGTTCGGCAAGGCGGTCGACACCTGGCGGGAGAACTATCCCTACGACGAGCGCATGCCGCGCGAGGAGTACGACCAGACCAAGTATCTGCTGCAGGTCGAACTGCTCAAGCTGCAGAACTCGATCAGCGAGACCGGCAGCCGGCACGTCATTTTGTTCGAGGGGCGCGACGCCGCGGGCAAGGGCGGCACCATCAAGCGGTTCATGGAGCATCTCAACCCGCGCCACGCTCGTGTCGTCGCGCTCGCCAAGCCCAGCGACCGGGAAGCGCATCAGTGGTACTTCCAGCGCTACGTCCAGCATCTGCCGACCGCGGGCGAGATGGTGTTGTTCGACCGGTCCTGGTACAACCGGGCCGGGGTCGAGCAGGTGATGGGGTTTTGCTCGCCGGACCAGTACGAGCAGTTCATGCGGCAGGTGCCGCTGTTCGAGGAAATGCTGGTGGAGAGCGGGATCACCGTCACGAAGTTCTGGTTCTCGGTGACCCAGGCCGAACAGCGCACGCGGTTCATCATCCGGCAGGTCGACCCGGTGCGGCAGTGGAAACTGTCCCCGATGGACCTGCAGTCGCTCGACAAATGGGACGACTACACCGCGGCCAAGGAGGCGATGTTCCTCCGCACGGACAACGATCTCGCGCCGTGGATCACGATCAAGAGCAACGACAAGAAACGCGCCCGGATCAACGCGATGCGCTATTTCCTGTCCCGGTTCGACTATGAGGGCAAAGACAAAACCGTGGTGGGGGAACCGGATCCGCTGATCGTGAAGCGCGGACGGGACGCGGTCGGCGACTGAATGTCCATAAAGGACAATCAGCCCTCGAGGAACTCCAGCCGGTTGCCGACCGGGTCGAAGGTGTGGAACCGCCGCCTGCCCGGGATTTCCGCGGGATCGGCCCACGCCACGGATCGGCCGGCGGCTTCGATCGCGGCGGCGACGGCGTCCACGTCGACCACGAACGCCGGGTGCGCCTTGAGTGCTGGACGGAAATCCGCCTCGACGCCGACGTGCAGTTCGCCGTCCGGGCCGCCGACGCCGGGCACCTGGAACCAGCAGCCGCCGCGGGCCGCCAGCAGCGGCGGTTTCGGCAGTTCCGTCCAGCCGAGCACACCGGTGTAGAAAGCGCGTTCGTCGTCCTCCGCGCCCGCTGGGCAGGCGATCTGCACGTGATGAATCATGCTGCGAAACCTACGCCAGCTCGGCGGGTTTCGGTTCCGGGAAAGCGTAGAACCGCACGGCCAGATCACGCGCCTCGTCGGACGGACCGGGTTTGCGGGCGGCGTAGCGGTGCACCAGTTCCAGGTACTCCGCTTGGAACTCCTTCAGGTCCTTGTAGCTCAGCCGGATGCCGGCGCGGCTCCCGGCGGTCCAGCCGTCGAAGGTGTCGCGATGCTCGGCGGCCCAGGACATCAGGCGCACCTCGCGGTCGTACTTCGCGTCGAGGTAGGCGGCCAGCTTCGGCCGGTCTTCCTCGGGGAAGTCCTCCGGCTTCGCTTCGTTCGTGCTCTGCGGGAGGGAGTGCCAGCGACCGTCGCGGGCACGACGCGTGTATCCGGCGTGGGTGAGGGTCAGCAGCGCGGCCGGGACGTCGATCGACGGGAGCTGCGCGCGCAGTTCGGCCGAGGTGGCCGGCAGCAGCCGGAGCAACCGCTGGTAGTTCGGGTTCGTGTGCACGGCGATGTCGCGCATGGTCAGCGGCCGCGGTCGCGCGTTGCCGGCGAGCAGGGCGCGCGCTCGCAGCATCAGGAACACCGCGATCGGCACTTCCGCGACCAGCGCGGTGCCGATGCTGGCCCACTGGTCGGGACCGCCCCAGTCGAGGACGACGTCGAACCAGGCGTCGCAGCACAGCAGCGCGGCGGTCGCGGCCAGCATCGGCACCGACGCGCGGCTGCGGCGCATCCCGAGCAGCACGGACGCGGCGAAACACAGCAGCAGGACGATGTCGAAGCCGACCCAGGCGACCCGCCACTGGCTCGTGTCGAAGTGCTCGGGCAGGGTCAGCCCGAGATAGACCGTCCACGGCACCAGGAACACCGCGATGCCGGCGAGGACGGCGAGAAGCAGGCGTCGGAACACTTCATCGACGCTAGCCGCGCCGGTGCCGGACAACATCCGGGAAGATCCCGGAGATCGACCCCGAGACGAGGCGCGCAGTGTCTACTGTGGACGGTCGGCGGCGAGGGCCTGCCAATGGTCGGCTTCGGCGGTCGCGCCGCGGGCGCGCAGCATCCGGGTCAGGCTCAGCATGCCCTGCACGTCACCGGTCTCCGCGGCGACGCGGAAGCAGCGTTCGGCCTGTGCCAGGTCGCTGCGGGATTCGGCGAGATGTCCCAGGTTGGTAAGCGCCGGGATGCTGCCGTGCTCGGCGGCCTTGCGGTACCAAGCCGCGGCCTCGCCGTCGTCGCGGCGATTGCGGGCGAGAACGCCGAGGTTGGTCATCGCCGCCGCGTCGCCCGCCTCGGCGGCTTCGAGGTACCAGCGCTCCGCCTCTTCGAGGTCGCCCCGGCGATGCAGCAGCAGTCCCAACCGCACCTTCGCCTCGACGTGCCCGCCTTTCGCGCCGCGACGGAACCACCGCTCGGCGTCGCCTTGCCGGTCCGTCCGTTCCGCTTCCCGGCCCAGCAGGCAGGTCGCGGAGAGTTCGCCCGCGTCCAGCGCGGCTCGCCACCAGTACGCCATCTCGTCGGGCGCGCCGAGTTCTCGCAGGACCGTGCCGAGGTCCAGCATCGCCGTCGCGTTGCCGTCCTCCGCGGCCGTGCGGCACCAGCCCTCGGCCTCGGCGTATCGGCCGTCTTCGACGAGCAGGTGACCCAGCAGTCCGGCTGCTTCGGTCGCACCGGCTTGGAACGCGGCGGCATACCAACGTTCGGCGTCGTTGAGATGACCCTGGTTTTCGCAGGTACGGGCGTATCCGAGCATCCCGTGCGGCTCGCCGGCCTGCGCGGCTTCGTGGTACCAGCGGGCGGCCTCGTCGTCGGCTCCGCGTTCGGCCAGCAGGTGGGCCAGCGCGGTCATGGCGATCCGGTCACCGCCCGAGGCAGCCCGGCGATACCACTGTTCGGCCTCCGCCGTGTCGCCGCGTTCGCGCAGGTCGGCGGCGACCCGCGTCATCGCGACGAGGTTGCCGCCCTCCGCCGCCTTCCGGCGCAGGTAGTCATCGACGCGTGTGTTCCAGTTCCGCAGCCGCCCGGGCATCTCGCACCCGCTCCTTTCCGGCTCCCCACTGAAGACAATCGTTCGCGCCGCCGAGGACGTGACACCTTCGCGAGCGTTATCCACCCCCGCTGATCTGCGCTTTTTCGTTGGCGGGCAACGACTGGCCGGACGTGGTCCTTGCCACGGCTCGAACGCTGCCGAGAGTGTCTGCGCGATTACCGGCCCGGCGACAGGCATACTCCGGCTCCCCGAACTCCCCGCCCGAGAGGATTCCGCGCACCATGGCCCGGCCGTTCCCCACCAAGCGCACCGTGCTGCTCGCGGTCGTGCTGCTCATCGCTGTCGTCGGGTTTTGGTACGGCCAGCGCGAAGTCGGCGACACCCCGTCCGAGGCGGCACCGGCCTCCGCCGCGGACGCGACGAAGCAGCTGTCCGAGCTGAAGATCGGCGCGCGCGGCACCATGACCGGCTATTCGCGCGACAAGTTCAAGCACTGGGACAGCCAGGGCGACAGCTGCGACACCCGCGAAACCGTTCTCAAGCGCGCGGGCAAGGACGTCAAGGCGGGCAGCGACTGCAAGCCGACGTCGGGCACCTGGCTGAGCGTGTACGACGGCCAGACCTGGACCAAGCCGACTCAGCTCGACATCGACCACATGGTCCCGCTCGGCCAGGCCTGGGTGAGCGGCGCGCGCGACTGGACGCAGGAGAAGCGCGAGCAGTTCGCGAACGACCTCACGCGCCCGCAGCTGTTCGCGGTGACGGCGAGCGTGAACCGGCAGAAGAGCGACAAGGCTCCGGACGAGTGGAAGCCGCCGCTGGTGTCGTTCTGGTGCACCTACGCGACCGACTGGGTCACGGTGAAGCACTACTACGGGCTGACGATCACGGACATGGAGAAGAACGCGCTGCAGGACATGCTGAAGCGCTGCCCAGCGTGACAAGCTGGGCCCCATGGCGACTTTCGCGCTGATCCACGGGGGCGGCGGCAGCGGCTGGGACTGGCACCTGGTCGCCGCGCGGCTCAAGGCGTCCGGCCACGAGGTCGTGGCCCCGGACCTGCCGATCGAGAACCCGCAGGCCACGTTCGCCGACTTCACCGACACCGTGGTCGCGGCGATCGGCGACGCCGCGGAAGTCGTCGTGGTCGGACATTCCTACGGCGGGTTCACCGCGCCGCTCGTGGCGGAGCGGGTCGGCGCGCGGCTTCTCGTGTTCGTCGCCGGGATGGTGCCCGCGCCAGGCGAGGCTCCGGGGGAGTGGTGGGGCAACGTCGGCTTCGAATCGGCCGACGGACTGAGCGTCGCCGAGCAGTTCATGGCGGACGTTCCGGCCGAGCTGGCGGAGGAGAACGAGCGCCGCGGCCGGGATCAGAACAGCGCCGAGTACAGCGTGCCGTGGCCAGGCGAGCGGTTGCCGGACGTGCCAACAAAAGTCCTGCTCTTCCGCGACGACCGGTTCTTCTCCGCGGACCTGTTGCGCCGGGTCGCGCGCGAACGGCTGGGACTGGACGCGGACGAGATGGCCGGTTCCCATCTCGCGCTGCTGAGCCGTCCGGACGAACTCGCTGACCGCCTCCTGGCCTATTACGCGGCGGTGGCTGGCTAACATGTCGCAACCGCGACAGTGCGAGGCAGTGACGTGAACCCCGGCTCGCCCCGAATCTTGTGCGATGACGTGGAGATCACGAGGCCATCACTCTCGGCCGCACGCGGCTCACCGGTGCCTGGCCCCGGTGAGTGGCACGCCGTCACCTTGCTCACCGGTGACGTCGTGCACGTCGAAAGTTTCCAGGGCGGCAGGCAGATCGCGACGGTCCGGCCGGGCACGGGGCGGAGCACGTCCGCTTCACCCAGTCCGAAAACCCGCGCGGTTATCCGCAGGATCTCCGAGACCTGTGCCGCGCTCAGCCCCAGCTGCTCGCCCGCTCCTCGTCCCCAGTCACCCCGATTGCGTCCAGCATCCGGCGTCCGGCGCTGTGGATCGGACTCGCGTCCGCAGCGCTCTTCCTCGCCGGGATCGCGTTCCTCCGGTTGCCGGTGACCGCCCTCTCTTCGGCCCCGGCGACCCACCGGATTCCGTCACCAGCGTCCGGGTCGGCTGCGGGACGGCGTTCAGCTCGCCGGAGACCGAGACACACGCCGAAGCGGGCTGTGCGGCGGCCGAACGGCCGCGCACGATCGTCGGCTGGCTCGGGGGCGGACTAGGGGTGCTCGGCGCGGCCGGGCTCGTGGTGGCCAGCCGGCGTCAGCTGAGGCCGAACGCCGCCCAGACGCACTTCCCGCCCTCGGCCGGGTCGTAGCCCCAGCGCCGGGACAGCGCGTGCACCAGCTGAAGTCCGCGGCTGCGCGCCGCGGACGGAAGAACCGGCTCTTTCAGCTGCGGAAGGGAGGCCGAGGTGTCGAAGACCCGCAGCATCAGTTCGCCGTGCTCGATCCGGAGTTCGAGCCGGTCTGGCCGGTCGCCGTGCTCGAAGGCGTTGGTGACCAGCTCGGAAGTCGCCAGCAGCACGTCGTCGCGAAGCTGGGCGGGAACGTCGAGCTGGGCGAGCGCGGCGCGGACCTGTGCCCGCGCGATAGCGGGCGCGGTGACGTCGTCCGGAAGCTCCAGGCGCACCGTGGCGGCGGCCGCCTCGGTGCCCCTGGTCGGCATCCTGGACGTCGTCATGGGTTCTGCACCTCCCGGCCGCTGTTGTCGCATGTGGTGTTTACCCAACTCGGCCGAAAGCGAATCAGGTGCCCTCGGTGATGTCAGTCTCGGCCAGTCCGGTACGGAGCCTTTTGAGCGTCGCCGCGAGCAGCCGCGACACCTGCATCTGGGAAACCCCGACGCGGCGCGCGATGTCCGACTGGCTCATCCCGGACCCGAAGCGCAACGCGACGATCTTGCGTTCGCGCTCGGGCAGGCTGTCCAGCATCGGCCGCAGCGCCTCGCGCAGTTCGGCCTGGCCGAGGTTCGCGTCCGGCGCGCCGAAGCGGGTGTGCGCGGAGTTCTCCAGCAGATTGTCCAGCGAGGCCCCGTAACGGCCCTGTCCGGCCCGCAGGCCCTCGTAGACGTCCTCGATCGGCACGCCGAGATGGCTGGCGATCTCGCTGGGCTTCGGCGCACGCGAAAGCCGCACGGTCAGTTCCTCGCGTGCGGCCGAGATCGTGGCGTTGAGCTCCTTGAGCCGTCTTGGCACCCGGACCGACCAGCTGTTGTCGCGGAAGTGGTGGCGAAGCTCGCCGGAGATCGTCGGCACCGCGAAGGCCAGGAAGTCGGTGCCCTGCGAGGGGTCGTAACGGTCCACCGCGTGGATCAGGCCGACGGTCGCGATCTGCACAAGGTCGTCCATCGCCTCGTCGCGGTTGCGGAATTTCCGGGCGAGGTTGCGCGCCAGTTCGAGATGCTCGCGCACCAGCTGGTCCCGGATCTCCTCGCGGCGGGGCGAACGCTCGGGCAGCTCGGTCAGCTCGTGGAACAGTGCTGCCACGTCGGTGGGCTGGTCGCCGCCGGCGGGGTTCGTCACGAGCTGGCCGCCTCACTCTCCCGGACCAGTTGCACCCGGGAGAGGTACCGGCCGTCGGCCGGGGTCACGGTGCGTCGCGCCGAGGTCGCGAGCGCGGTCAGCAGCTGCCAGGACAGACCGGTCTCGTCGCCGTGGTCGGCGCGCTCGGAGACGACCGACACAGTGACCTCGATCCGGCCCTCCAGCCAGGAGAACACGCAGGTCAGCTTGCCGTCGGCGGCCGAGGGCAGCAGCATCGAGCAGGCCTCGTCCACGGCCATCCGCAGATCCTCGACCGCGTCCAGGTCGAAATCCTGGCGCATGGCGATGTCGGCGACGATGGTGCGCAGGGTGGGCACCACGTGCGGGATAGCCGCCGTCCGCACCTCGATGAGCTGTGCGTCCTCGCGCTCGAGCGGGGCGTTCTCCTCCACGTGCTTTCCTCTCTCCGGCGTGCCACGCCAGTCTTTCGTGCCCGATCTGCCACATGCCCGGGGGGTGAGCAAACCAAACCCGCGTTTGACCGCCGCGACCGGCGGGCATGTAGCCGTCGAGTGTGCTGATCCCGGGAAAGGTGGGGACGACATGGCTGACGTGAGCCGACTGCCGAATGTGGTGGCCGAGGAGTGGGAGTGGCAGCTTCAAGGCTCGTGCCGCGGAGCGGACAGCAGCCTGTTCTTCCATACCGACAACGAGCGCGGCTCCGCGCGTGAGCGCCGCGAGTCCCGCGCCAAGGCGATTTGCCACACCTGCCCGGTGCTGGCGCAGTGCCGCAAGCACGCGATGACCGTCGAAGAGCCCTACGGGATCTGGGGCGGGCTCGGCGAGATCGAGCGCCGCGAGCTGTTCATGCGCGAACGGCGGGCGAAGCGCAAGAAGGTGTCCGCCTGAGCTGATCCGACCCCCCGCGACCCGCGCGCCCACCTGCGGTGCGCGGGGTGCTGTGCGTCCGCCGGTCGCCCGCGAGCCAGGGGGTAGCCGTGTGCCGACGCGGCGGCGGTCACCCACTGGGTTAGGGTTGGGTCTCCAGATGCTTTGGGACCGTGACACGGTTGCCGCTTGAGACAACAGGCGCGTACCGGCGCAGGAGCAGCGCCTGACGAGGAGAAACTGCATGCCCGCAGCCGACCAGAACGCCACTCCGCCCGGATTCGGCATCACGCTGGACACCGCGGCCGCCGAGCCGAGGGTGGTGGTCACGGGTGAGCTCGATCTGCTCACCAGCCCGCAGCTGCAGGAAGCTCTTGCCGGGTTGATCGCGGACAAGAATTCCCGTCGCGTGGTGGCCGACCTCACCGGGGTGACCTTCTTCGACTCATCGGCGCTGAACGTCGTCCTGCACGCCCAGCGGCAGGCCGGGGAACAGCAGGTCGAACTCGAGGTCGTGCCGAGCCCGGCGGTCAGCCGGGTGATCGAGCTCACCGGGGTGGCCGAACACCTGAGCGTGTCGGAGGAACCTCCGGCCTGATCTCCCGATACGGTCGCGCGGACTGAGTAAAGTGGTCCGCGACCTGGGGGATAACCATCATGATGGGGCGCACGCACGCCCTGACCGGCTGGTGCGCTGGGCTTGCCCTCGCGCCGGCGGTAGGCGTCGGCACAGTGCACCAGGCGGTGGTCTTCGCGGCCACCACGGCAGGGTTCGCGCTGCTGCCGGACCTGGACCACCCCAGCGCCAGCGCGACCCGCCTGTTCGGCTGGCTGACCGGCGCGCTGTCCTGGCTGCTGCGCCGGCTGTCCGCGGCTGTCTACGCCCTGACGAAGGGCCCGCGCGACGAAAAGGGGCCCGGCACGCACCGGCACCTCTCGCACACCCTCTTGTTCGCTGTCGCCCTCGGCGCGGCTACCTCCGCTGGCTGTAGTGCCGGTGGGGCTTGGGCCGTGCTGGGAGTGTTGCTGTTCGGATTGCTGCTCGCTGTCGGTGCCCTAGGCGACTGGCTGCTGCTGCTCTACGGCGGCGCGGTGGCCTGGTGGTACTTCACCGCGCCGGACGACCGCGTGGCTCAGTTGGCGGACATCTCCGGCTGGCTCGGCGTGGCTGTCGCGGCGGGCTGTTTCGTGCACTGCCTCGGGGATTCGCTGACCGAGTCGGGCTGCCCGTTCCTGTTCCCGCTGCCCATCGCGGGGGAGACCTGGTACGAGCTCCGCCCGCCGAAGCCGCTGCGGCTGCACACCGGCAAAAAGGTGGAGACGCGGCTCGTGTTCCCGGTGTTCGTGCTGGTGGGAGTGTTGCTGGTGCCGGGCGTGTGGGACTGGACCGTGGCCGCGGTGGAGCATTTGTTCACTCCGGCGGCTTCGCAGACCGCGACGCACTGAGCCCCGCTCAAAGCCGCATGATTTCTTCCGCGACAGCGCTGCCGGACCGCACCGCGCCCTCCATGTAGCCGTTCCACTCCACCGCGTACTCCGCACCTGCCCAATGGATCCGGCCGACCGGCGGCCGCAGCGCATCGCCGTAGCTGGTCCACACTCCAGGGGCGAAGTGGGCGCCGTAACAACCTCGGGTGAATTCCTCGGCGCTCCAGTCCTTCTCGACGTACGCGGTCGGTTCGGCGGCCCGCGGCCCCAGGTAGCGGACGAAGGAATCGAGCACGGCCTGCCGGCGCCGGTCGGCGGGAAGACGCTGCCAGCGCCGTGCCTCGCCGCCCTCGACGAAGCCCAGGAGGACGCCGATCTCGCCGCCCGGCGGGGAAACGTCGAAGGTGACCTTGACCGGGCCGGTGTCGCAGGCGACCTGCCCGTTCAGCCCCTGCTCGCGCCAGAAGGGGGTGGGGTACGCGGCGAACGTCTTGGCGACGGTGCCCGCTGGCAGCTTCTGGGTGAGCTGGTCGCGCCAGGCGGGCAGCACCGGGTCGTACCGCAGCCGTCCGGCGAGCGTCGGCGGGAGGGCGACGACGACCCGGTCGCCGGTGAAGGTCTGACCAGCGCGCGTGGTGACCGTGACCCCGGTCCCGTCGTGGGCCACTGACGCGACCGGCGTCGACAGCCTGACGTCGAGCCCGTCCGCGAGTCGTTGAGCCACCAGCACGGAGCCGCCGACGACGCGGTCCTGCTGTGCGCCGCGGTCGACGGCGAGGAGGGTCTCCAGGTCCGCGTTGCTGACCGCGTAGAACAGCGCGTGCAGCAGCGACAGGTCGCTGGCGTCGGCGGCGAAGACGGCTTCGGTCGCGACCCGGAAGTACGCCCGCCCGCTCGGGGTGCGCAGGTTGCGCCGGACCCAGGTCTCGAAGGTCTGGCTGTCGAGCAGGCGCGCCTTCGGATGCGTCCACGGCTGGGCTGGGTCGATGCTGCGGGCCAGCCGGCCGAAACGGGCCAAGCCCTGCGCTAGGTCGGCGAGCGCGACCGGGTTGAGCCGCGGCACGGCGCCCTTGGCTCCGTTGACGAGGGTGCGCCGGCCGCCGAGCTGGACGAGTGTCTTGCCTTCGTCGTTCCACGTGCGGAAAGTCGCCAGGCCGAGTTCCTCGACGAGCCCGTGCATCCGGGAATGGCCCTCGCCGATCCAGGTGCCGCCGAGTTCGATCGGATGGCCTCCGAGCTCGCCGCCCTCGACTCGCCCGCCGACCCGGTCGCGAGCTTCCAGGACGACTGTCTCGGCTCCGGTCTTGCCGAGCTCTCGTGCGGCGGAGAGTCCCGCCAGTCCCGCGCCGACGACCACGACCTTCATGGCTCGCTCCCTCGCGTTCCGAAGATTCGGTCAGCCGACCGATTTGGAGCAGCGTAAGGAGCGCCGCCGGGGCTGGCAAGGGGTCGTGGCAATATTTCGGTCGACTGACCGAAAGGGGTGGCCATGCCGTACGTCGAGGCCTCGGTGCGCCGGCCGCAGTTCATCGCGGCCGCCCGCGCCGCGCTGGCCGCGCACGGCGTCGCCAAGACTTCGCTGCGTGTGGTGGCCGCGCAGGCGGACGTCCCGCTGGCGACCATGCAGTACGTCTTCCCGTCCAAGGAGAAGCTGCTCCGCGCCGTGATCGAGGACGTCGTCGACGAGATCGCCGGCGTTCTCCAGGCCTCGGCCGCTACTGACCAAGGCCTGGAGAACGCGATCCGGCACGGCCTCGACACCTTCTGGGCCAAGCTCGTCGAGGGCGGGCGTGAGCTGCAGTTGCTGCAGTATGAGCTCACCATGTACGCGCTGCGCACCCCTGGTCACGAAGAGCTCGCCCGGCTCCAGTACGAGCGCTACGCCGGGGTCGTCGCTCGCTGGTGCCGCCAAGCCGCCGAGCAGGCGGGCGAGACTGCCGCCGTTTCCTTCGACCACCTCGCGCGCATGATCGTCGCCGGAGTGGACGGCTTGATCCTGCAGTACGTCTGCGACCCCGACGACGCGCGTGCGCGGGAGGGGCGCGAGGCCTTGGCGGACATGGTGATCGGGTTGGCGAGGGTCGACGCCGCTTAGGCCGATTCGGCGAACACCGGCGGGCCGGAGTAATCCCGGGAGTGCACGATCCGCCCGTCGCGCACCGTCAGCACCATCGCGTACGTCGAGACGTACGCCTTGCCCTCGTATTCCCCGTGCAGGTCGTACTCGGCGACCAGTACCTCAGGGTCGCTGGTCTCGTGCACTACGACCCGGTCCGCCTTGGTGATCCGGCGGCGCTGTCCGGCCTCGTGAAAGCGTTTGCGCAACTCCTCCCGGTCGCGCGTCACCTTGGGCACTCCGGCCGGCGCGAACGGGATTTCGATGACGACGTCGTCGGAGTACAGGTCGGCGAGATCGTCCCAGCGGTTGTCGACCGCCGCGTCGAGGAAACGCTGGAACACTTCCTTCGTCCCGTGCAACGCGGTTGCCGCGCCGTTGTTCGGGTAGTCCCGATAACGGGTGATCTCGCCGTCCCGCACGGTCAGCAACCCGGCGGACGACGGGAGGCGGTAGCTGTGCCCGGTGTGCGGATTGCGGCCCTCGGCGACGAGTTCGACGGCGAACCCGTCCGCGGTTTCGGTCGTGGTGACCTCGACTTTTCCCAGGCCGATCCGGGCCGCGACGGCGCTGCCCGCGCCGAGCGTGGCCAGTACGGCGTCCCGGCCCGCTGAGCGGTGGCCGGTGAACGGGATTTCGTAGACGGCGTCCTCGGCGAGAACGTCAGCGAGCGGTGCGGCGTCGACGGCGCTCAGCGCGTTCGCGACGATCTCGGCCACCTCGGACACGGTGCGGGGCATCAGAAACCTCATTCGGGAAGACGGGTGGATAATCGGAACGGGGCACCCGCTTACGACGATACGGAGTTCGCGCTCCGGTTGTCAACGGCACCCTGGAGATCTGGGACACGGTCAGAAGCGGCGGACCGTGTTCCAAGGAAGAATCGGACGGCCGCACCACTTTGAGATCAGAGGAGATGACCGGTGGAGAAGCCTGCGCTCCGCGCGGACGCGCGCCGGAACCGCGCCCGTGTGCTGGCTGCCGCCGAAGCAGCGTTCGCCGTCGACGGGCTCTCCGTGCCCCTCGACGACATCGCGCGGCTGGCTGGCGTCGGCGCGGGCACGGTTTACCGGCATTTCCCCAGCAAGGAAGCGCTGTTCCAGGCAGTCGTCGTAGAGCGGCTGGAGCAGTACGGCGTCGAGGCGCAGGAGCTGATCGACTCCGACGCGCCGGGCGAAGCGTTCTACGACTACTTCACACGCGTCATCGAACAGGCGTCGCGTAACCGCGCGATCTGCGAAGCGCTCGGTGAGACAAGCGGCTCCGCGTACAAGGCCGAAGCAGCGGAGCGGTTTCGAGTGAACCTCACTGCGCTTCTGGAACGCGCACAAGCCGCGGGCGCTGTACGCGCAGACATCGACGGCGAAGACCTGCGCGCGCTGATCGTCGGCGCACTCGCGGTGGAGCGATTTACGCCGGACAGCCGGCATCTGGTGCGCGTACTGCTTGACGGACTGCGGAAGGTCTAGCCGGGCAGATCGCGCATCTTCCGAAGCGGCGAAGCGACGAGAATCGCCGACGCCGCAAGGATTCCGATGCCGCACACGTACAACGTGACCCGGGTCGTCGTGAACTCAGCGATGAAGCCGCCGAGCAGGCTGCCAAGCGGGGCGATGCCGAAAACGACCGTCTGCGACACCGAGGAGACCCGGCCCAGCAGCTCGTGCGGGGTGGATCGCCTGCCGGAAGCTCGTTTCGAACACGCCGAGCACGATGATCCCGAAGCTCGACGCGATCCCGCCAGCGATGTACCAGGCAAGGCCCCACCCTGGCGTCGCGAAAGCGTTGGGCAGGAACGAAACGCTGTACGCCGCACCGCCGATGAACAGAGCCCGCGCCGCGCCGAAGCGGGTGCCGAGCCGTCGGGCGACTGTGCTGCCCAGCAGTGCTCCGGTCAGCGAGAGCGTGCCGATCAGCCCGATCATGAACGGCGTCAGATGCAGGTCTCGCACCATGAACACCATCGACACCGCCATGAACATCGACTGGAATAGGCTCGAAACGGCGCTGTGTACGGTGATCGCCCGCAGGATCGGATCGCGCAGCACCGTCCGCAAGCCTTCGCCGATCTCGCGGCGGAGGTTGCGCTCGGCGGGCTCGGGCCGTGGCTCAGGCGTGCGGATGCGGTGCAGCCAGGCGGCGGACCACAGGTAGGTCAGAGCGTCGAAGGCCATCGCGCCCGCGCTGCCGATGAACTGCACGATCAGCCCGCCGAGGCCCGGCCCGGCGATCGCGGCGACGGAGAGGTTGGTCTGCAGCCGGGCGTTCGCGTCGGGCAGTTCGCCGCGTTCGACGAGGCCAGGCAGGTAGGTCTGGTGCGCGACGTTGAAGAAAACGGTGAACACACCGGCCAGCAGCACGACGAGGTACAGATGACCCAGCGACAGCTCACCGAACGCCGCGGCGAGCGGCACTGAGCCGATGAGCGCCGCGCGGGCGAGGTCGGCGGTGATCAGCACCGGCCGGTTGCGCATCCGGTCGCACCACGCGCCCACCTGCAGTCCAAGCAGCAGATACGGGAGCGTGCTCAGCGTCCGCAGCAGCGAAACCTCCGCCACTGAGGCGGCGAGCGTGGTGGTGGCCAGCAGCGGGATGACCAGGAAATCGATGCGGTTGCCGGCCTGACTGAGGCCGTCGGCGAGCCAGAGCCGCCGGAAGTCGGGCGTGCGAAGAATCCCCCTCATAAGGGGAGTGTGACATAAGTTGAGTCGGTAGATATCAAGTTGCACAGTGCGTAACGACGCCTATGATCAACGCGACGAAACCCTCGTAGCCGAGTGACCGTGCGGCGAGGAGGTGCCGGATGTCGGACACCGCTCCCACCTGGGGTTATGTCGTCGTGACCGGGCTGGCCGGGCTGGCGGGCGGGTTGCTCGTCGCCGCGCTGCTGGTCGCCGGTCGCACTCCGCGTCCGGCCGGAGAGTCGTCGCCGCCTACCCCGCCGCCTGTGCAGCAGGTGACGGTCACGGTGACCGGCCTCCCTCTGCCGCCGATCACCGTGACCCATCGCCAGCCGGCACCCCCGGCCCCGCCGCCGCGCACGACCACGGCCACGGTGTCGGTCACCCCGACCTCGTCGAGCCCGCCGGCGCCCCCGCCGACCTCGCTGGGCCCGACCAGCGGATTCTCCCGCGACGAACGCTGACGTCAGCCGACGTCGCGCCGCCGCCAGCCGGCCAGCCCCGTCGCCAGCACGACCGCCGAGACCGCCAGCAGCACCACCAGCGGCACCGCGGTGAACAGCTGGCCGGGCACCTTGGGCGGATGCTGGAACGGCGAGACGTCCAGCAGTACCTGCGGCGCGTTGACGACCGGCCCGAACATGCTGATCAGCAACGCCAGCGCGGCCACGCCCCAGGCGGCGGTCGCCAGTTTCGGCAGCAGTCCGAAGATCAGCGCGGCCACCGCGACGATCACCCACGCCGCGGGCACCTGCACCGCGACGGCCTCGACCATGTTCCCGACCGAGCGGCCGACGTCACCGCTGCGCAATCCGTTCGACAGCCCGAGCAGCACGCCCCCGACGAGCACGAGCAACGCGCTGCCGAGGAACGCGAACACCAGGTGGCTCGCGGCCCAGCGCAGCCGTCCGACCCGTGTGGCCAGCAGCGGTTCGAGCCGGAGCGAGGTTTCTTCGGTGCGCATCCGCAGCGTCGCCTGCACGCCGTAGAGCGAGGAGAGCATCGCGAACAGGCTCACCATCGTCGCGAGGAAAGCGTCGACCAGTCCGCGCGATCCGCCGAGGCGTTCGAAGATCTGCCTGCTTTGCTCGGTACCGCCGACGAGGCCGGAAATGCCCTGCGCGATCGTCCCGAACAACGCGCCGCCGACCGCGAGCCCGACCAGCCAGCCGAGCAACGGACCCCGTTGCAGCCGCCAGGCCAGCGAGAACGGCGACCGCAGCGACGGCGCGGCCTCGCTGGGACCGAGGCGCGGCGGAAGCAGGCCGACGCCGACGTCGCGACGCGGCAGCAGCGCGTAGGCCACCGCGAACAGCACCAATGTGGTCGCGACGGGCAGAGTCAGGACCCACCAACGTTCTTCGGCGAACGGGCGGATCTGCTGCGCCCAGCCGAGCGGCGACAGCCACGACAGCCAGTGCGCGTCGCTGGTCGAATCACCCGCGCCACGCAACAGGAACGCGACGCCGAGCACGGCCGTGCCGATGCCGTTCGCGGTACGCGAGTACTCGCCGAGCTGCGCGGCGACCGCGGCGACGCCGGTGAAGACCAGACCGGCGAGCGCCGTGCTCGCGCCGAGCGCGACGGAACCCGCTGCGGGAACCTTCGACGCGAGCGTGCTCGCCTGCAATACACCGATCAGCACGCTCGCCCCGCCGGTCACCGTGAGCGCGGCGGTGAGCGGCGCGTATCGACCGACCACAGTGGACGCCAGCAGTTCGGCCCGGCCGCTGTCCTCCTCCGCACGGGTGTGCCGGGTGAGCGTGAAGACCGCCATCAGGCCGGTCAGCAGCGCGAGGAATCCGCCCATCCGCCAGGCGATGAACCCGCCGGCCGCGCCGAGATTGAACGCTGGGCCGTAGAGCAGCGCGAACGACGGGTTCGCCGCCGCCGACGCGACGAGCCCGGCCCGGCTCGCGGCGGTCGGATAGAACTGGTCGTAGCTGCTGATCGTGGCCACCGGGACGATGCTGAGCAGGACGATCCAGATCGGCAGGATGATCCGGTCGCGGCGCAGCGCGAGCCGGATCAGCGGTCCGGTGCCGACGAGCGCGCCGGTCATTTCCCGGCCTCGAGTTCGTCCGCGTAGTGGCGCAGGAAGAGTTCTTCGAGCGTCGGCGGCCGGCTCTCCAGGCTGCGCACGCCGATCTGGGCCAGCTGCCGCAGCGCGTCCTCGAGCGCGCGCGTTTCCACGTCGAAGCGGACGCGGCTGCCGTCCATCTTGAGGTCGTGCACGTCGGCGAGTTCGGCGAGGCCGTTCGGCGGTCCGGCCAGTTCCGCGGTGATCGACGTGCGAGTGAGATGGCGCAGTTCGGCGAGCGTGCCGGACTCGACCGTGCGGCCGTTCCGGATGATGCTCACCTTGTCGCACAAGGCTTCCACCTCGGCGAGAATGTGGCTGGACAGCAGCACCGTACGGCCCTGCGCGCGCTCCTCCTGGATGACCTCCTGGAAAGTGGCCTCCATCAACGGATCGAGCCCCGAGGTCGGCTCGTCGAGCAGCAGCAAGTCCACAGTGGACGCGAGCGCGGCGACGATGGCGACCTTCTGCCGGTTGCCCTTCGAGTACGTGCGGCCCTTCTTGCGCGGGTCGAGATCGAAGCGCTCGACGAGTTCCTTGCGGCGCTTCTGGTCGAGCCCGCCGCGCAGCCTGCCGAGGAGGTCGATGACCTCGCCGCCGGACAGGTTGGGCCAGAGGTTGACGTCGCCGGGCACGTAGGCGAGCCGGTGGTGCAGGCTCGCCGCGTCGCGCCAAGGGTCGCCGCCGAGCAGCCGGACCTCGCCGGCGTCGGCACGCAGCAGTCCGAGCAGGACTCGGATCGTGGTGGACTTCCCGGCGCCGTTCGGGCCGAGGAAACCGTGTACTTCCCCCGCGGGAACCTGAAGATCAAGGCCGTCGAGGGCCTTCACCCGGCCGAATGCCTTGTGCAGGCCGGAGATCGCAATGGCGTTTCCCATGTTTCGGAAGCTACACTCATTTCACGAAGTTGTGAAGTTAAGAAAACGTCTAGACCGAGTGATCTTCTGGAGGGTCGTGGGAGAGGATGGACGGATGACGACGCCTGAGACGAAGAGGGACGAGGACGCCGTCCGCCGATACGTCGAAAGCCTGGGCCTCGTGATGGCTCAGATCGGCATGCAACGCATGTCAGCGCGGGTGTTCGCGGCGCTGATGACGACCGATTCGGGGCAGCTGACGGCCGCTGAGCTGGCGGAGCAGCTGTCGGTGAGCCCGGCCGCGATCTCCGGGGCGGTGCGGTATCTGGAACAGGTCGGCATGGTGCGGAAGGTGCGCGAACCCGGCCAGCGCCGCGACCACTACCAGCTCTACGACGACCTCTGGTACGCGACGTTCCTCAAGCGCGACCGGTTCCTGATCATGTGGAGGGACGCGGCCACCGAAGGCATCGACGCCCTCGGCGCGGACACCCCCGCTGGGAAGCGGCTGGCCGAGATGCGGGACTTCCTGGCGTTCCTGCTGGTCGAGATCAACAACCTGTACGAACGGTGGCACGAGCTGCGGAAGAACCGCGACTAGCCGATCTTCGCGAACGTCGCGGCGAGCCGGTGCGCGAGATCTGGTCGCGGCGGGCGTTCTTCGAAGGACGCGAGGAACGCCTCTTGAAAACACGCGCCGAGCAGTAGCCGGGTCGCGGCTTCGACGTCGAGATCGCTGCGCAGCCTGCCTAGTTTGACCTCGGCGTCGAGGTAGCCGACGACGTACTGGATCGGCTGGTCGGGACCGTTTTCGAGGGTGTCCCGGTGGGTGCGGAGCAGAGCGCGCGAGGAGAAGATCGAGACGGAGATCGGGAAGCTCGCGCAGTAGAAGGCCAGTGCTGTGGTGGTCAGTTCGGCGAGATTGTCGCTGAACTCTGCCTTCTCCGGATGCTCGGCGAGCCTCGCCGCCGTGGCGGCAAGATCGGGAAGCTCTTCTTTCAACACTGCGAGGAAGAGCGCGGTCTTGTCGCGGAAATGCTTGTACAGCAAGGCTTCCGAGTAGCCCGCGGCCTGTGCGATCGCCTTGGTCGTGGCGTGCGCGTACCCCCGCTCCCGCATCACCGTCGCTGCTGCGGCGACGATCTCCTCGCGGCTTCCCATGTGTGCTCCCTGAGGGTCTTCTCAGCGTGGTAAGTGTTCACTCACCCTCCTTGGAGGCCTCATGAAGATCACCGTCCTGGGCGCGAGCGGCCGGATCGGCGGCCTGGCGGTGCGGGAAGCGCTGGCGCGCGGATGGCACGTCACCGCCGTAGTCCGCGACCCGGCGCGGTTGACCGTCCCCGCACACCCCCGATTGGACGTCGCGGTTCACTCGCTTACTGATCCTGGCTTGGCTGACGCGGTGACCGGCCGTGACGCGGTCGTCCTGGCCCTCGGCCCCACGGACCTCAAGCCGACGACGGTCAACTCCGACGGCACCCGCTCCGTGGTGTCCGCGCTGCGCGGCTCCCAGACGCGGTTCGTCGTGGTGAGCGCGTCCGGCCTGCCGGCTGAGGGAGACAGCCTGGTGTCGCGGTTGCTGCTGAAGCCGTTGCTGGGCGCGGTGCTGCGCAACGGATACGCCGACCTGCGGCGGATGGAGTCGATCCTGCACGAAGCCCCGGAGGTGCGGTGGACGATCGTGCGGCCGACGAGGCTGACCGACAAGCCCGCGCGGGAGCGGGTGCGCAGCGAGGTCGGGCGGGATGTTCGGGGAAGCTTCCAGATCCCGCGGGCGAACGTGGCGCGGTATTTGCTGGACGCGGCTGAGGATGAGTCCTTGGTGGGCAAGACGGTGTCGATCTCGCAGGGCTGAGGTGGTCTGCGATTGCCGGTGGGTTGTCCGCGAACGCCGAGGTCGGCGTGGGGTGATTTGGTCGGCAGGTGCGGACATGTGCACAGCTGTCCCCAAGCTATCCCCAGGGTTGTCCACAACTCACATCCCCTGTGGACAACTCGCTCCACGGACCCGGATCTGTCGTAGCCCCTCGTTACTGTCGGAGGCATGGCAGTTCTTCGGCTGTTCCTCCTTTTCCTGACGGCACCCGTGCTGGTCGCGCAGGCAGTTCGGGTGCGTCGGGCGACTCCGCGGCTTCCCGGGGCCACGGGGCCGATCGAGGGCGCTCTCGGCACCGGGCGACCGCTGCGGCTCACCGTCATCGGCGAATCGACAGTGGACGGCGTCGGCGCGGCCACGCACGCCGATGCGCTCACTGGGCAGCTCGCGGTGGGTCTCGCCAGCGCGTACCCGGACCGCGAGGTGCGATGGCACGCGCTGGGCATCACCGGTGCCTCGGCGCGGGTGGTCCTCGACGAGCTGGTCCCGCGCGTCCGGGCGGCTGACATCGTGGTCGTCGTCCTCGGCGTGAACGACACCCTGGAGCTGCACTCGGCCGCGCGGTACCGGCGAGATCTGCTGGCGATCATCGTCGAGGTGCGGCGGAGGATCGGCGACGTCCCGGTCGTTCTCGCGGGCGTGCCGCCGCTGGCGAGTTTCCCGTCCTTGCCCCGGCCGCTCCGGGACGTGCTGGGCGCGCGGTCCGTCGCGCTCGACCGGGCGGCGCGCACGCTGACCCGGCTTCCCGGGGTCACGCATATCCCGTTGGTGCCGGGATTGCTCCGTCCGGGAATGTTCGCCGCCGACCGCTTCCATCCCGGCCCGGACGGTTACCGCGCCTGGGCCGCCGCGCTCTCGGAGGGATTACCGATCGTCACTGACGGTCGGCATCCGGGGGAGGTGACGCGGCCGTCCTGACCGGCAGATTCACAAAAATCCCGAAAACTTTGGCGCTCCGTGTATCTAGGCGCACTCTGGATGCGTCCTATGGGGCGAACCAAGGAAAGGGAGGCCACATGCCTGCGGATCAGAAGGACGAGCGGCAGCCGGGAACCACCGTTCCGCCCGTCAAGACGAGCCCCGCGCCTGGGGCGAACCGGGGTGTGCAGCCGGACGGCAACCACGAGCCGCTCGACGACACCGGCACGGCCAAGTAACCAGACGGGCGGCGCCCGGGAGCCGAGGGGGCTGCCGGACGTCGTCAGCCGGAGGGGGTTCGGGGAGGAACTCTCCTCCGGCGGAGCCCGAAGGGGAGCGGGCTCCCCTGGGGGCGGGGAGTACCGGTCGGCGCGGGCGAAACGCTCACGCCGGCCGGTGCGCACCCGCACGAACGCACGCGACCGGCGACCTGCTCGGCACAAGGGGGGCGAGCAGCTCGGCGGTCGGTGTGAAACGAGGGATGGACGTGGGCAGGACTGGCCACACCGCCGGTCCGGTCACGCTCGGTCCGGGTCAGGGGGACCCGGCCCTGCCGGACGGGTTTCGGAGGGGACCCGGCCAGCCGCCGAGCCGACCGGAACGGCAAGAACGGCCAGTCCAAGGCGGATCGGCTTGCGGGCTGGCGCGGTTGGGCAGGTTCGGGGAGGGGCCTGTCCAGCTGGCGGGTTTCGTGGGCTGGTCCGGCGGGGTTGGCGGTTCGGCCTTGCTGACCTGGTGGCTGCGCGGACCTCGGGGGAGGTCCGCGGAGTCGGCGGGCTTCCCGGGTCGGTCCCGCCTGGAGGGGTGGCTCGGTTCGGTCAGGCGGGTTCGGGGAGGAACTCGCCTGCCAGACCGGGCCGTGAGCTGACCTGACGGGGTCAGCCGGGCGGATCCGGGGGGATCTGCCCGGCTGGCAGGGACTTGCTGGTCGGCTTTCGAGCCGGTCAGCCGGAGGGGTCCGGGGAGGGATAAATCCGGCAGGTGGGCCTGGGAAGGCGGGGACTGGTGAATCAGCGGGCAGCTTCCGGGCCCGTGCGGGCGGGCGGGTTCTGGGGAGGGTCCGTCCGGCCGCACTGGGCCGGCGGGGCGTGATGGGTCGTTGGGGGATTCATCGGGTCCGACCGAGCTGTCGGGACACGGCCGTGCCGGAGGGGGAGCCTGGCCGGTCGTGTCCCGGCACCAGCTCGCAAAGACCTGCTTGACCTGCACAAACACCGCCGCCGAACGGCGCGGAGCCGCGGTGCGGCCCGCATCCAAGCCGCCCCGACCGGTGCCACCAAAAAACCCATCCGAAAAAAAGTCAGAGATTCATGTATCCCAGAGCCAGCTGCGTGCTCCTCAACCAAGAGCCCACCCATGTGGCACCCACCGTGCCCCTGGACACCATCCGCATCACCGACCCCACCGACCCCACCGAAAGAGCGCGCACCATTCACGATCGATCCGGTACCCGACCGGAGAGGCGACCCGCGACGGGCCTGGCCGTGCCGACACGACCGGAGGCTTGCTCGCCCAGGTCGGCCCACCTCCGGAGTGAGGCAGCTACGGTGACCGACGTGCACACCACCGAGGTAGACCCGCCCTGGGAAGGCCTGACCGGCGCCGACCTGCACGCCGCGTGCATGGAAGCCGCGCGGGGCGGGGATCGGCGCGCCATGGCGAAACTTGTCGACGAGCTGACGCCGCTCGTGTGGCACGTCGCGCGCGCCAACGGGCTCGACCGGCAAGTGGCTGAGGACGTGGTCCAGACCGTGTGGCTCGCTCTGTTCAGCCAGCTCGCGAAGCTGCGCGATCCCCGCGCGCTCGCCGCGTGGCTGATCACCACGACTCGCCGCGAGGCGACCCGTCCCTACGGCAGGCGCGCGCAGCCCGTGCCGCTGTCCGACGAGGTCGCCGCGACGCTGGAAAGCGATCATCCCGCGCCTGAGGAGGAAGCCGTCCGCGCCGACCGGGACCGCCGGGTCTGGCGCGCCTTCCTCCGCCTGCCCGCACGCTGCCAGGAGCTGCTGCGGCTGACCGTTCTCGCCGGCCGTGCCGAATACCGGGCGGTGGCCGAGGCTATGCAGATGCCGCGCGGCAGCGTCGGGCCCACCAGGGGCCGCTGCCTCGACTCGATGCGCGATCTGCTCGCAGGAGAAGGGGGCACCCGGTGAGCGACAACATCGGCAGGCCGGGACACGGCCACGCGGTTCCGGACGACGAGGCCATCCTGGCCGACATCGGCCGGTTCCTCGACGAACTCGACCCGCCGCCGGACGACCTGGTGCAGCGGGTCCAGTTCGCGCTCGAACTCGAGAACCTCGACGTCGAGGTCGCGCGCTGGGAACGGCTCGACGAACTGGCCGGCGTGCGCAGCACGGCGACCGGCACGATCACGTTCACCGTCAGCGACCTGACCGTGATGATCAACCTGACCAAAATCGGGAAGACGCACCGGATCGACGGCTGGCTCGCGCCCGCGGGCGAGTACGACGTCGAGGTCCGGGTCGCCGATCACGGCACGTTCGCGACGGCGACCGACGAGGGCGGCCGGTTCGTGCTCGAACGCGTCCCCTGCGGAACCACGCAGATCCTCGTGCACCTCGGCGCCGGCCCGCACCGCCGCACCGTCGTCACGCCGACCGTCGTGCTCTGAGAAACCCGGACGGGCGTTATGGAGAGTGGCGGAGGTGTGCTCCCATAGAGTCCGTGTCCGCGCCCGTCCATGATCGAACGATCGCGGCGGCGTCCGATCTGTACGCGCGCGGCCGGGCCGCCGCGTCCGATCAACGGCCCGGCATCGCGGTGCGGTTGTTCCGCAGCGCGCTCACGCGGCTGGCGCGCGTCGCCGATCCGCTGCCCGAACACCGGGAACTGCAGGTCCGCGTCCTGGTGAGCCTCGGCGCGGCCGCGGCCGAGGTCGCCTCCACCGACGCCGGTCTCGTGCACCTGGAGACCGCGCGGCAGCTTCGCGACCAGCTCCCGGAGAGCAAGGTCGCCCGCGAACTGGGCTTGCTGGTCACCGGCCAGCGCGCCGTGGTGCTGATGCGCGGCGGCCGGTTCAGCGAATCGCTTTCGGTCTACGACGCCGTGCTGCCCGGGATCGAGGCCGAGTTCGACGACGACCGCCGCACCCTGGTGATCATGCTGATGAACCGGGCGCTCGTGCAGATGGCGCTGAACCAGCCGAACGCCGCGCAAGCCGACCTCGAACGCGCGCTCCGGTTCGCCCGGGAGAACGGGCACACCCGGCTCGAGGGCAAGATCCGGCAGAACCTCGGCGATCACGCGCAGCTCATCGGCGACGTCCCGCAAGCGTTGTCCAGCTACGAACAAGCCGCGCGCATCCTTGTCACCGAATCGCCCGGTTCGATCCCGCTGATCCGGCTCGACCAGGCCCGCGCGCTGCTCACCGCGGGCCTCGCCGACGAGGCGGGCAAACATCTCGACGAAGCGCTGCCGGATTTGCGCGCCAACGGATCCGGCCAGCACATCGCGGAAGCCGAGGTCGCCCGGGCCGCCGCCGCGTTGCTGGAGGGCGATTTCGCGTTGGCGCGAAAGTCCGCGTCGGACGCGCGCCGCCGATTTCTCCGCCGCGGCAATCGGACGTGGGCCGAAATCGCCGGTCTGGCCCGGTTCCGGGCGGAAGCGCAGCAGGTGCTGTCGGACCGCGAAGGACGCTCTACCTCGCGATTGCCCGCCGAACTCGTCTCCATCGCCGAACGGCTGGCCGCGCTCGGGCTGCGGGACGAGGCGGCGGTCGCGCGGCTGTTCGCGGTGCGCTTGCTGATCCGCCGCAAGGAAATCGCCGAAGCCTCGCTCGTACTCACGCACGTGCCGGCTCCGCGCGCGACGTCGCCGGTCGACCACCGGATGCTGTTCCGGCTGTGCCGGGCGGAACTGGCTGTCGCGGAGGACCGGCCGCGCGCGGCGCTCGCACAGGCCCGCGCCGGACTGCGCGAACTCGGCACGATCCGCGACCGGATGGGCGGCCTCGACCTGCTGTGCGGAACGGCCGTGCACGGCGAGGAACTCGGCAGGCTGGCGATGCGGCTCGTGTTGCGGCGTGCACGGCGGAACGCGGCGGGCGCGCGGCGCATGTTCGCGTGGCTCGAACGCACCCGGGCGCAGGTTTACCGCTACGAACCGCTGCCGGTGATCGAGGACCCGGTGCTGGCCAAGCACATCAACGAGATGCGGCACGTCCAGCGCACCATTCAGCGCGCCCGGCTGGAGGGCGAGCCGGTGAAGGCGCTGGAGCAGCGGTACGCCCAGTTGCAGCGCGAGGCGAGCAGGCTCGGCTGGTACACGAGCCAGTGGGGCCGCCCGCGGCCGGTCGCGACGCCGGACGAGGTCGTCGCGGCGCTCGGCGACCGCGTGCTGGTGAGTTTGGTGCCCTACAACAATCAGCTGTACTCGGTGGTCGTCGACCGCGGGACGTTCCGGCTGCTCAAACTGGGTCCGCTGGACGACATCGTGGAGACCGCGACCCAGCTGCACGCCGACCTCGACGCGCTCGCGCCGGACCATCTGCCGCCGCTCATGGCCGAGACGGTGTCCGCGTCCGCGCGCCGCCGGGCGGAGAAGCTCGACGCGCTGATTTCCGCGTCGCTGGTCAAAACTCTCGACGACCGCGAGCTGGTGATCGTGCCGATCGGCCAGTTGTACGCGATGCCGTGGGGCGCGCTGCCGTCGCTGCGCGGGCATCCGGTGTCGATCGCGCCGTCGGCGACCGCGTGGATCACCGCGAAACGTCCGGCCGAGGACGGTCCGGTGCTGCTCGCGGGCGGCCCCGGGGTGCCGGGTGCGGTCGGCGAGGTGAGCAAGCTGCGTTCGGTCTACCCGGACGCGCAGCTGGTCGAGGGCGACGACGCGACGAGCACGACGGTTCTGACCGCGTTGGACGGCACCCGGTTGGCGCACGTGGTCGCCCATGGCGCGCACGAGCCGGCGAACGCGCTGTTCTCCCGCATCGAATTGGTCGACGGCCCGCTGTTCGCGCACGAGACGACCCGGCTCGCGAACCCGCCGGAACGGGTGGTGCTGGCCGCGTGCGAGCTGGCGATGAGCCACATCCGGCCGGGCGAGGAAGCGCTGGGCTTCGCCGGAACGCTGCTGGCGAGTGGTTCGCGGACGGTCATCGGCGCGGTGGCCCGGGTCGGCGACCGCGCGGCGGCGGACACGATGGCGGACCTGCACCGGCGGCTCGCGGAGGGGACTTCTCCCGCGCTGGCACTGGCCGAAGCGGTGGCCGTGGACCCGATGCGGCGGCCGTTCGTGTGCCTCGGGGCTGGCTGACCGCGCGCCAGGAGTCGGCCGCGCCTGGGGTTGGCAACGCGCGGAGGGCGGTCACAGCTGGCGGCGGCAGTCCGCGGAGCAGCGATGCCCGCAGGCGGCAGCGGGCGGAATGATGGCGCGGCGCGGCTTAGCGAGTGCCAGTGCAGCGGTGGAGGATTCTCGTGAGCGCCGGTGAGAACCGGCGCAGCCACTGAGGGTTCGCCAAGGGAAACAGCACGGCGGCAAGTCCGCGCTGCGCGAGGGTCGGCGCGGCGGGACCGGGTCAGCCCAGGAAGTCGGCCAGCGGGACCGGGGTCAGGCCGTCCTTCTTGGCCTGTGCGATGAAGGCTTCGTAGTCTTCCTTGAACGTCTTGCGGAAGTGCATCAGCACGATGTCGCCCGGGCGGAGCTTGTTGCCGGACTGGAACTGGACGACTCCGTCGTTGACCGAGGCGGTCCACAGGACCGTCACGCGCATGCCGCACATCGCGGCGGCCTTCAGCGTGTTCTGGTCGTAGTTGCCGAATGGCGGGCGGAAGAGCGTCGGGCGCACGCCAAGCGATTTCTGGAAGTCGTCGGCGTCGTCGCAGATTTCCTTCTTCTGGAAGTCCAGCGGTTTGCCCTTGAGGTTCGGGTGGTTGACCGTGTGGTCGCCGAGGACCGCCCCGGTCGAGTCCAGGATGGCCTTGAAGTACGCCTCGTGGCCCTTCACGTACCGGTTGTTCAGGAACAGCACCGGATGCCCGCCGGACTGCTGGATCAGGCTCTGCGCCGACGGGTCCTTCACGGCGCCGTCGTCCATGGTGATGAAGACGTACGGTTTGTCGGTCTGGATGCGGCGGACCACGCCGACCTTGCCGTCCTGGATCGCCGGGGCCTTCGCCTGCACGGTGCCGAACGGGTACGGCGCGGGCGGCGGAGCCGGGTTCGCGGCTCCCGGGGCGGGGTTCGCCTGTTCCGGGGGTTGACTCGAGTCCGGGCCGGAGCACGCCGACAGCACCAGCACGCCGGCCACCGCCGCCGCCAGCCACCGTTTCGCCATGCCGCTTCCTTTCCCTCGGGGTCCCCCGAGGGGATGACGTCCGTGCTCCGGTATTCGTTGATCGTTGTGGTGCAACGCACCCCGGTCAGGCGCCCCGGTTGCCCGCTTCGGCCAGCCGGGTGGCCAAAAATCCGATCACACCGCGCAACACTGCGAGGGCGACCGGACCCGTTCCGGGGATCCGTTCGGCGAACGAACCCGACCACCTGAGGTCCGTGCCGCCGTCGGCGTTCGGCGTGAACGCCACTTCCGCACGATAGTCGTGGACCGGGCTGAAACCGTCGAACGTGTAGACGTGCCGCCGGTCCGGTTCGAATTCCAGAGTCCGTTCGCGGGCCAGAACCGGCCACAATCCGACTTCCCGGACAGCGCCGACCCGGCCGTCGTCGCCGAGTGCCGCCCAGCGGGACTGCCATACGAGCGGCCGCGCCCACGTCGACCACAGCGTCCCGTCGCTTTCCAGCCGGAACAGCACCGACGGAGCGGCGGCGCTCACCCGGTTCACCTCGAACGAGTACCTGCGACCCGGCATGAAAGCTCCCTGCACACGTTGTTGACCGAGAGACAAATCAATCCCGGACGGCCCCGGTAGGTCAAGATGGAGCGGTGAGCCGCCCCGACTTCGCCGCGCCGCACTGGCTGACGCAACTTCTGCGCTCCAAACCGGTTCCCATTCCGTGGAACATGGTCGCTCGCGCGGTGGCCGCGCTGGCCGTTCCGCTGGCGGTCGCGTACGCGGCGGGCGACATCGCGGTGGGCGCGCTGATCTCCACCGGCGCGCTGCCGACCGTGCTGTCCGAGGCGGCCGGGGCCTATCGCTACCGCGCTCGCAGGCTGGGCGGGGCGACGTTCGCGGCCGCGATGGGGTATCTCGTAGGGCTCCTGACCGGCGGCATGCCGGCTTGGTCGATCCCGGCGATCGTGGTGATAGCGGCGATTTCCGCGCTCATCAGTGCCGCGGGCAGCAACGCTTCGGTGGCCGGGCTGCAGATGTTCGTCTTCTGCGTGCTCGGCACCGCGCAGCACGCGACCGGCGTGCGCACGGAAGTGCTCTTCGGCTACTTCTGCGCGGGCGCTGGCTGGGGATTGCTGGTCGCGCTCGGCACCTGGACGCTCCGCGCGACGAGCCCCGAACGCACCGCCGTCGCGCAGGTCTACATCGAACTCGCGGCGATGCTGTCGGCTGAGGACGAACCGACTTCGCGGGTCGCGCGCCACCAATTGACCACCGCGATGAGCACGGCGTACGACCGGCTGCTGGTCGCGCGCTCGTGGCTGTCCGGTCGAGACGCGACGTACCGCAGGCTGCTGAACCGGCTGTCCGCGACGACCCCCGCGGTCGAGGCGTCGGTGGCGATGGTCAACGCCGGACAGCGCGCGCCGGACGAGGTCATCGACTACTTGACGCGCGTCGCCGCCTCAGTGCTGGCGAGCCAGCCGCTGCCGCCCGCGCCCGAGCTGCCGGACGAGAACGCCGACGCGGTGCTCAGCGCGCTTTACGCCGGACTGGCGCGGATCGGGAAGCTCGACGATCGCAAGCGGCGCAAGAAGGTCTCGGCGCTGCGCCGCGTGCGCGAGTGGGCGAGCGGGCTCTCCGGACCGCTGACTTGGGTGGCGACGCTGCGGCTGACGTTGTGCGTCGCGGTGGCCGAAGTGGTGGCGCTGCTGGTGCCGTTCGAGCGGTCGTACTGGATCACCCTGACCGTAGGCGTGGTGCTGAAACCGGACTTCGGTTCGGTGTTCGGCCGCGCGGTGCTGCGCGGGATGGGCACGGTCGCCGGTGTCGGGATCGGTGCGGTGGTGCTCGCGTTCGGGGCCCGAGGCTGGGTGCTGGTGGCGCTGATCGCGGTGTTCGCCGGCGGGGCCGCGGTGGGGAAGGTCCGCAACTACGGGATGCTCGGCACGTTCGTGACGCCGCTGATCATCCTGCAGATGGACCTCGCCAACACGGGCAGCTGGCCGGTCGTGCTGGCGCGGCTGGTCGACACCGTGATCGGCTGTGTGATCGTGCTCGTTTTCGGCTATCTGCTGTGGCCGGGTTCGCGGCGGCCGACTGTCGGCGGACGGCTGGCGGACAGTTTCGACACGGTGGCCAAGTACGTCCGCACCGCGATGGTGCTGAACTCGACCAGCGAATCGCGGCTCGCCCGGTCACGGGCCCGGCGGGCGGCGTACCGCGCGCTCGCGGACCTGCGGACCGCGTTCCAGCAGGTGATCGTGGAGCCGTCGCCGGCGGGCAGGCAGGCGGTGGCGTGGTGGCCGGTGATCGCAGGGCTGGAGCGGGTGACCGACGCGGTGACCGAGGTCGGCGTGACCATCGGCGAGGGCGCGCCGGCTCCGTCGCCCGCGGACATCGAGCTGCTCACGGACGCGTTGGCGGAGCTGGCTTCCGCGGTCCGCGAGCAGCGGGACCCGGATTCGGTGCCGATGCCGGACAACCCTCGGCTCGCCGGGGTCGTGGACCAGCTCGGCTCGACGTTCGACGCGGTGCGTGGGCCGGACCTGGTGGAACGCTCGCCGCTGCGGCTGGTGCGCCGGTTCCTCCCGTACCACCGGCGCACCTGAGCCGAGAGCCGCATGGGGTGCCGCCGGGCCCACCCTGGAGGCGGAGGGTTACTGCTGTCCGCCGGGCTGGCCGCCCTCGGGCTTGCCGTCTTCGGGCTTCTCGCCGCCCTCGTCGTGCTTGCCGGTGACCTTGCCGAGCAGGTCCTTCGCCTTGCCGACGCCGCCGTCGATCTGCGAGTCGTGGCCGCTGACCTTGGACTTCGCGAATTCAGCCGCCTTCTCGAGCCCCTGCTCGAGCTTGCCGCTGTTCTCGCGCAGCGCCTCGGTCGCCTTGTTCTTGAGCTCGTCGAAGTTGATGCCCATCGAATGCCTCCCCGGGGTTGGGATTGAGAGACTTCAATCGTCACACACCAGGCGTTCCAGGCAAGTCAAGACACTTCACCGAGGGCCACCGCTCCGTCCAGTCCGGTGATCCGGCCGCCGCGTTCGCCGAGTGCGACGAGTCCTTCGCGGGCGTCGGCGGCGGTGAGGTCGATGCGGACGCCGGACCGCGCCGCGTCGCGGGTCGCTTCCAGGGCGAGCGCGCCTTCGTGACCTGCGTTGATGGTCGCCGCGAGACCGCCGGTGGACGCGAGCGAACCGCGGGCGGCTCCCAAGCGGCCGAGCGCGTCGTCGACGATCGGCAGCAGGGCGTCGCGGTTGCCTTCGGTCATCGCGCGCACCAGGTCCGGCGACGATCCGGCGACGCGGGTGCCGTCGCGGAACGAGCCGGCGGCCAGCGACATCGCGAGCGGGCCGCCCTGCGCGCCGACCGAGGCGAGGATCGCGGCGAACAGGTGCGGCAGGTGCGAAATCCGGGCGACCGTCTCGTCGTGCGAATCGGCGGGCAGCGGCACGGCGTGCGCGCCGACGTCCAGGACGAGCCGGGTGACCTCGGCCCACGCCGTGAGGTCGGTTTCCTCTTCGACGCCGACGACCCACGCGGCGTCCCGGAAGAGCATGGTGTCGCCAGCGAGCCAGCCGGAGCGCGAGGTGCCCGCCATCGGGTGCCCGCCGACGTAGCGCGTGTACGGCGCGCGGCGGCGGACTGCGTCGAGCATCGGGCCCTTCACGCTGACCACGTCGGTGAGGAGGCAGTGCGACGCGTGTTGCGCGACCTGCCGCAGCAGGTTTTCCACCGCGGGCAGCGGCACCGCGATGACCACGATCGCGTCCGCGGACGCCGCGCGCTGCAGAGCGGCTTCGGCGTCGGTGGTGACGTCATAGCCGCCTCGGCTCGCCGCATCAGCGTCCACTTCGGACACTGTGGCTCCCCATACGGTCCTGCCGCTCGCCGCGGCGGCTCGCAGCAGGGAACCGCCGATGAGCCCGAGCCCGATCACGCATACGTCTCGCACGTGGCCATCCTGCCAGTGCGCGCAAGCGGCTACAGGACGGCGGCCAGCCGGGTGCCCTGGTCGATCGCCCGTTTGGCGTCGAGTTCCCGTGCTTCGTCGGCCCCGCCGACCAGATGCACCGGCACGTCGCCGAGCGCGTCGGCGAGCTCCCGCACGGATTCCTGGCCGGCGCAGACCACCACGGTGTCGACCTCCAGCAGCCGCGGTTTCCCGTCGACCGTCAGGTGCAGGCCGGCGTCGTCGATCCGTTCGTAGGAGACCCCGCTGATCCTTTCGATGCCCTTGGCGCGCAGGGCCGCGCGGTGCACCCAGCCGGACGTCTTGCCGAGCCCGGCCCCGATCGGCGACTTCTTGCGCTGCAGCAGGTAGAGCTGCCGCGGCGACGGTTCCGGCTTCGGCTTCACCAGTCCGCCGGGTGCGAGCGCGGGGTCGGTGACGCCCCATTCGGCCATCCAGGCGGCACGATCCAACGCGGGCGACGAGCTGTGCGTGAGGAATTCGCTGACGTCGACGCCGATGCCGCCCGCACCGATCACCGCGACCCGTTCGCCGACCGGCTTGCCGTGCCGCACGACGTCGACGTACGACAGCACCTTCGGATGGTCGATCCCGGGCAGCGCCGGGACCCGCGGCGTGACGCCGGTGGCCAGCACGACTTCGTCGAAGCCGGTCAGGTCCGCGGCGGTCGCCCGGATGCCGAGACGCACCTTCACACCGGTGACCTCCAGCCGGCGGGTGTAGTACCGGATGGTCTCGGCGAATTCCTCCTTGCCGGGAATCCGTTGTGCGATCCCGAACTGGCCGCCGATTTCGTCGTCGGCCTCGAACAGTTCGACGTCGTGGCCGCGTTCGCCGAGCGCCGTCGCGGTGGCGAGCCCGGCCGGTCCGGCTCCGACAACGGCGATCCGCTTGGTCCGCCGGGCCGGAAGCAGGTTCAAGGTCGTTTCGTGCCCGGCCCGCGGATTCACCATGCAGGACACCGGTTTCCGGCTGAACGCGTGGTCGAGGCAGGCCTGGTTGCACGCGATGCAGGCGTTGATCTCGTCCGTGCGGCCGGTCTCGGCCTTGCGGATCCAGTCCGGGTCGGCGAGCAGCGGACGGGCCATCGAGACCAGATCCGCGTCGCCGTCGGCGAGCGCCTGTTCCGCGACGTGCGGCAGGTTGATCCGGTTGGAGGTCACCACCGGCACCGACACGTGCGGCTTCAGCTTGCCGGTGACCCAGGTGAACGCGCCGCGCGGCACCGACGTGACGATCGTCGGCACGCGCGCCTCGTGCCAGCCGATGCCGGTGTTGATGATCGTGGCCCCGGCCGCCTCGACTTCACGGGCAAGCGCGACGACGTCGTCCCAGCTCTGCCCGCCTTCGACAAGGTCGAGCATGGACAGCCGGTAGACGATGATGAAGTCCGGCCCGACTTTTTCCCTGGTGCGCCGGACGATCTCGACCGCGAACCGGCGGCGTTTCTCCGCGGTGCCGCCCCAGGCGTCGGTGCGCCGGTTAGTGCGTTCGGCGAGGAACTGGTTGATCAGATAGCCCTCGGAACCCATGATCTCGACGCCGTCGTACCCGGCGTCGCGGGCCAGCGCGGTGCAGTCGGCGAACGCGCGGATGGTGCGGTGCACGCCGTACCCCGTGAGCGCGCGCGGGCGGAACGGGTTGATCGGCGCTTTGCGGCTCGACGCGGAAACGCTCAGCGGGTGATAGGCGTAGCGGCCGGCGTGCAGGATCTGCAACGCGATCTTGCCGCCCTCGGCGTGCACCGCGCTGGTCAGCAACTGGTGGTGTTTCGCCTCGGCGGGCGTGGACAGCTTCGAGGCCAACGGCAACAGCCATCCGGTGCGGTTCGGCGCGACCCCGCCGGTGACGATCAGTCCGACGCCGCCGCGCGCGCGTTCGGCGTAGTACTCGGCCAGCCGCGGGAAGCGGGAGGCGCGGTCTTCCAGACCGGTGTGCATCGAGCCCATTAGGACGCGGTTGCGCAGCGTCGTGAAGCCGAGATCGAGCGGGGACAGCAGGTTCGGGTACTCGGTCATCAATCGTCCTTCTCGTCGGCGCGCAACGCGGTCAGGATTTCTTCCAGCCATTCGACCTGGCCTTCTTCGACTCGGATTCCACCGCGCAGCACGAGGTACTGGTGCAGCGGACGGCCGCGGAGCCGGTCCGGGGCGGGGAAGTCGCGCTTCTCGATCTGCCGGTACAGCTCGAGCCGTTCGGCGTGCGCGTCGCGGTGCCGGGCGATCTCGGCGGCGACCGCCTCGGCGTCGCCGAACGACGCCCCGCGCAGCTTCACCGCCAGTTCCTGCGGCCCGGCTTGCGGTGACGGTTCGGCGAGCCAGCGACGCAGTTCGGCCCGGCCCGGTTCGGCGACGGTGTAGACCTTCTTGTCCGGCCGCCCGTCCTGGGCCACCACGTCGACGGCGACCTGGCCGGCCTCCTCCATTCGCTTCAGCACGCGGTAAATCTGCTGGTGGGAGGCGCTCCAGAACAGCCCGATGGACTTCTCGAACCGGCGCGCCAGCTCGTAGCCCGAGCCGGAACGCTCGGAGAGCGAGACGAGGATCGCGTGCTCCAGTGCCATGACGGACAGTGTCATATGCAACTAGGTGCAGTGCAACTGAGTGCAACCCAGGTCACCCGGAGAGGGGGCAAATCGGGTCGATCGGCGCGGCGAAAAGGATCAAGATGGAGTCGTGCATCCGGTTTTGGAACTGCTCGCCGCGCGGATCGCCGAAGGGAGCGTGCCGGGGCGGCGGACGGACGGGCGCCGGCTCGCGCTCGCTGTCGAGGGCGGCAGCAGCCGCGGCACGTATTCGAGCGGGATGGTGCTCGCGCTCGACGAACTCGGGGCCACACTGGCGTTCGACGACGTGTACGGTGCCTCCGCCGGTGCGCTCAACGCGGCGTGGCTGTTGTGCGGGCGCTCGCAGACCGGGGTGCGCACCTGGTGGAACCCGACCGTGATGCGGCGGATCATCAACCCGCTGCACACCCTGCGCGGCCGGGCGGTGATCGACCTCGAATACCTCGTGCACCAGGTGTACTCGGTGCTCGAACCCATGGATTTCCCGGCGATCCTGGCGAATCCGGTCGGCTTCCATCCGCTCGCCACCGACGCGGACACCGGCGAGTCGACCGATCTGCATCCGTTCATCGACGACGTGGACGGGATCAAGATCGCGCTCGCCGCGTCGTCGTGCATGCCGGTGCTGGCCGGGCCGCCGATCGCGATGGGCGGGCGGCGGTTCGTGGACGCGGGGATCGCCGAGCCGTTGCCGTTCCGCACTGCGTTGGCGCAGGGCGCGACGGACGTGCTGGTGTTGCGCACTCGGCGCGAGGACGAACGTCCGGTGCCGCCGCCGCGAGTGCAGGATGTGGTTGTGCCTCGGTTTCTCCGCCGCCACGCGCCGGGCACCATCGACGCCTGGCGCACGCAGTACCACCGGGATCTGGAGGACGAACGCCAGTTGCGGGAAGATCCGCGGCTGGCCAGCGTCCGGCCGCCAGCTGGTGCTCCGGATGTGGTGGTGCTGGAACGGGATCCGGCTGTGTTGCGGCGTGCGGTGGAGTTGGGCCGGGACGCGGTTTATGCGGCGCTGGAAGTCTTGCGCAGGGCTTCGTGAAGGCGACTGCTGGCCGAGTCCTAAGTGGATGCCGAAGGAAAACCAGCCATGGCACGGCGGACTTGCGGTGGCCACCACGTCAGCCGGGTCAGGCGCTGTCGGGAAACCCGGTCAGTCCAGCGGTTTCCGGGCCACGCCGCCGATCACCCGCGACTCCGACGGCGACTTCGCGAACAGCGTGTCGGCGTCTGGATGCCACGCCGGCGCGTACACCAGGCCCGGTTCGAGAAGCGGCCAGCCGCCGAAGAACCGCTCGAACTCCGCCTTCGTGCGCAGGATGCCGGGATTGGTGGTCGACTCGTAGTACTCGATGAGGTCGGCGAGAGCCTGGCGTTCGTTGTCGTCGACCGGGTTTTCGTTGGTCATCTGGGAAAGGATGAGCAACGAGCCCGGCGCGAGCTGCTTGCGGTAGTACTCGAGGACGCCGTCCGGGTCCTGCTCGTCCTTGATGAAGTGCAGCACCGCGTTGACGATCAGCGCCACCGGTTTCCGGACGTCGATCACGTCCGAATCGGCGACCCGGTCCCACAATTCGGCGGGCTGCAGGAGGTCCGCGGCGATCGCCTGGTGCCGGTCCTCGTCCGCGGTGTCGGCGAGCAGCACCTGCGAATGTGCGAGCGCCACCGGCTCGTTGTCCAGGTACAGCACGGAAACGTCGTGTTCCGGGCGTTCGTCGTCGGCGACCTCGTGCACGTTGCCCGCGGTGGGCAGGCCGGACCCGATGTCGACGAACTGCCGGATGCCCTCGCGCACGCTCTGGCGCACCGCCCGGCCGAGGAACTGCCTGCTGGTGCGGCAGTATTCGCCGATCAGCGGCAGCCGCTCTCGCACCTTCTCGGCGAACATCCGGTCGATCGCGTAGTTCGTGGTGCCGCCGATGAAGTAGTCGTAGACGCGGGCCGCCGACGGCCGGTCCAGGCTGGCTTCCACCGCGCGCAGCGCTTCGTCCTGTGTGCTCATCGCCGTCCTCCCGCTCGCCCTGGCGCTCATGCTAACCACGGCGTCCGGTTCAGCTCGGGCGGTAGGACTCCCGGTAGGCGTTGACCGAAGCCGTCAGCTGATCCATCGCGGCGCGCATCCGGTTCAGCTCGGCGTTGTCCATGTTCATCGCCGCTCCGACGTGCGGCGGGATCCGTTCCGCCTTGGCGCGCAAGGCGATTCCCTCGTCGGTGAGCCGGATGCGGACCGAACGTTCGTCGTCGGATTGGCGTTCGCGCTTGATCAGCCCGGCCTTCTCCAGCCGCTTCAACAGCGGCGACAGCGTGCCGGAGTCGAGGTTGAGCGCGGAGCCGAGTTCCTTGACCTGCTGCTCGTCCTGCTGCCACAGCGCGAGCATCACGAGGTACTGCGGGTAGGTCAGGTCGAGCGGTTCGAGCAGCACGCGGTAGAGCGCGGTGACTGCCCGGGAGGCCGAGTACAGGCCGAAGCACAGCTGGTCGTCAAGCAGCAGCGAGCCGGTTTCTCCGGTGTCTGGGCTGGTCATCGGTGGCCTCCCTCGGGGTTCGTGCGCCAGCTCTCCATCCTCTCTCGACTGGCTGGGAAGGGCAACTCAAGTGCTCTAGATCTCATTGAGCCTAATCAAGTTGTGCGCAATTAAGTTGCGAGCTATGTTCATCCTGTCCGATCCGATACCGGAGGAAGCCATGACCGCGAACCCGCAGAACCTCGTCCTCGAGCCGGCCGCCCAGGCGTTCGCCGAGGCCACCGACCAGCCTCCGTACCTTTTCCAGCTCCCGCCCGCCGAGGGCCGCAAAGCGGTCGACGGCGTCCAGGACGGCGAAGTCGAACTCGCCCCCGCCGACATCGAGACGCTGACTGTCCCGGGTGGACCGAACGGCGACGTCGAAGTCCGGATCGTGAAGCCGCGAGGTGTCACCGGGCCGCTTCCGGTGCTTGTCTACGTCCATGGGGCCGGTTGGGTCTTCGGCGATTTCCACACGCACGAACGGCTCGTCCGCGAACTCGCCGCCGGAACGGGTGCGGCAGTTGTTTTTCCGGAATACAGCCGTTCGCCCGAAGTTCGTTACCCCGTCGCGATCGAAGAGAACTATGCCGCCGTGAAGTGGGTCGTCCAGCACGGTGCGGACAAGGGGCTCGACACCACGCGAATCGCGATCGCGGGCGACTCCGTCGGCGGCAACATGACCGCGGCTCTGACACTGATGGCCAAGGAGCGCGGGGACGTGAAGTTCCTTCAGCAGGTGCTGTTCTACCCGGTCACTGACGCATCCTTCGACACCGAGTCGTACACGAAGTTCGCCGAGGGCTACTTCCTCAGCCGTGAAGGCATGAAGTGGTTCTGGGACCAGTACACGACTGATGAGGCACAGCGCGCCGAGATCACCGCTTCGCCGCTTCGCGCGACCGTGGAGCAACTCGCCGGACTGCCGCCGGCGCTCGTGATCACCGGCGAGGCGGACGTTCTTCGCGATGAAGGCGAGGCGTACGCCGCGAAGCTGCGACAGGCGGGGGTGCCTGTGACCGCGGTTCGGTACCAGGGCATCATTCACGACTTCGTGATGGTGAACGCGCTCCGTGAAACGCACGCGGCGGAGGCGGCGATCACCCAAGCGATCACGGTGTTGCGCGGCGCATTCGGCAACTAATCGGGAACTAACGGGCAATCGCTAGGGACCGAGGACGTCGGAGGGGCCATTCCAGCGTGACAGGCGTCACGTGATCACAACGCGAATGGCCCCTCAAACGTATTTAGAGCAGCGAGTCCCGCCGTCCGGGCACGCGATCGGTCCTGGAGGTTCTCCCGTGCACCTGAGCGAGATCAGGTTGGATTCGCCCGTCGGGCTCGCGGTGGTCGGCGTGCTCGCACTCCTGGCGGTCCTCTCGGTCCCGTGGTTTTGGGACAAATGGCGCAAGCGCAAGCAAATTGGCCGCAGCGCCACGGTCCTGATCGCACTGTGTCTCGTCGTCGTCACCCTTGGCTTGACCGGCAACATGATCGGCGGATTCTTCCCGACGCTCGGCTCGCTGCTCGGGACCGGCGCGTTCGCCGCCGAGGGCATCGACGTCGAGGGCGGCGACAACGGCGTCGACCTCGCCCGGGCGCGCGACCTCGGGGTGGCGCACGCGCGGGTCGGCAAGGGGACCATCGCGCACGTGACGGTGACCGGGCGGCGCACCGGCCTCACCCGCGACGTCACGGTTTACCTTCCGCCGCAATACTTCCAGCATCCGTACAAGGCGATGCGGTTCCCGGCGATCATCTGGATCCCGAACTACCCGTCCGGCCCGGAGGTCACCACCGCCCCGATCGGGTACCACCTGCCCGAACAGCTGGACGCGGCGATCTCGAAGCATCTGCTGCCGCCGGTGATCGTGCTGATCCCGGATCCGACCGGAACGCCGAAAATCGGGCACGACACCGAATGCGTCGACGAGGTCAACGGAAGCCCCAACGACACCTACCTGTCCGCGGACGTCCGCGAATGGGGAATCCAGCGCCTCGGCATCAATCCGGACCGCCGGGCGTGGACGATCGCGGGCTGGTCGTCCGGCGGCTATTGCGCGCTGAATCTCGTGACGCGGCATCCGCAGTGGTACGCGCAGGCGGCGAGCGTGAGCGGCTACGAGAAGGCGCAAGTGGACGGTGAGACCGAGAACCTTTTCCGCGGCCGCAAGGACATCGACGACGCGAACAACGTCAAGATCAACGTCCGGCTGCATCCGGCCCCGCTGGAACTCCTCGCGATCTCCGGGGAGAAGGAACAGAACGAAACCCGTGCGGTCGACCAGATGCGGGCCGCCGCGCAGGCTCCGGTGCAGTTCACGACGTGGCGGATTCCGGACGCCGGGCACAACATGAACACGTTCAAGGCGCAGCTGCCGGATGTCCTGACGTGGATCGGGCAGCGGATTCCCGGTCCGTCAGCGCCCGGACCGCGGGCCGACGTGACCGGCGGAGTGAAGCCGTGGCCGTTGCCGAGCACGGGTGCGCGGGGCGGACTGACCGCGGTGGACCAGTGACGTTCAGTCGATGCCGGGAAAGCGCCTGACCACTTCGGTGACCTGAGTTTGGGCGGTGTCGTCGGTACCGGCCTGTACGCGTGACGGTCGGGAGGGCCGCGGGCAAGCAGGCAGGGTTCGTTCCGGCTCGGCCGGGTGGATCAGGCCACGACGAGCCGTTCCACCAGCAGTTCGATCCGCTGTTCGGCGAATTCCCGCGGCAGCCGTCCCGCTCGGGTCAGCGTCGCGATTCCGTGCAGGGACGCCCAGAACAGCTCGGTGAACAGTCCTGGATGGACTCCTTCTCCGGCCACCTCGCCGAGGGTTTCCAGCAGTGCGGCGAAGGCGTCCTTCAGCGGTTCCGGGGTGTCGTCCTGGGCGAACGCGAGGCCGCCGTCGAGCTGGAAAATGGCGTCGTAGACCGCGGGGTGGTGCTCGGCGAAGTCGAGGTACGCGCGGGCGAGGGCGGCGGCACGGGCGCGTGGGCCGTCCACGCCGCGGGTCGCGGCTCGCACCGCCGCGGCCAGTTCGGCGGCACCGTCGAGCGCGACCGCGCCGATGATCTCCCGTTTGCCGCGGAAATGGCTGTAGAGGACGGGCTGGCTGTACTCGATGCGCTCGGCGAGCCGTCGGGTGGTGACCGCGTCCCAGCCCTGGTGTTCGGCGAGTTCGCGGGCCGTCGCCACGATGAGGCGCTCGCGTTCCGCCTGTTCGCGCTGCTTGCGTGTGTGTACCGACATGAGCTGACTCTAGCACTGCTAGACAACCGAGCGGCAGTAGAGCTAGCATCGATTCAACAGCTAGCAACGCTAGGACTTGGGAAGGTCATCATGCTCAGCGCACTCGCGGTCTGCACCATCGTGGTCGTCGGCGTGATGGTGGGGGTGGAGTTTTCGGTCGCCTTCGTCATCAATCCGATCCTCAACGGGCTCCCGGACGACAGCAATCAGCAAGGCCGCGCGCACGGGGGCCGGATGCTCGGCGCGCTCATGCCGTTCTGGTACATCGGGTCGCTCGTCCTGAGCGCGATCTGGGCGATCGCCGCGTGGGGCCGGCCGGGCACCGGCCTCGTCGTCATCGGCTCCGGGCTGCTGGTGGCGAGCGTCGTGATGTCGATCCTGCTGCTCGTCCCGATCAACAACCGCGGCAAGACGTGGACGCCGGAGAACCGGCCGGCGGACTGGAAAGAGCAGATGAACCGCTGGGACCGCTACCACTACGTGCGCGTCGCGGTCATCATCGCCGCCTTCGCTCTGCTGGTTGCCGCGCTGGTCTGAGCCAGGGCCGGGTGAATTTCTCCGGATAGCTGAGCCGACGCGGTGGGAGCCTCACTCGGCCATCTCTTGGCTCAGCAGCCCCAGCAACCCCGGCAGCCCGTCCTGTGTGGCCGATTGTGCCCGGTGGGCGGGTTCGCGGCGGTGGGATTCGGGTTTCGGCCCAGTTTGAGCGGGGGTATTCCTTCAGGGTTGACCCACCGTCATCTCGGTACGGGAAGGACTGGAGTCATGGTTCGTGCGCATCGGGCCCGCGTTCGGGTGGAAGGGCTGCAGCCCGCCCAGGTGCTGGCCGTTCTGCTCGGAGTCCTGTTTCTCGCCTACGGCATTATCGGGCTCGTGAAGTCCGGGTTCGGCGATTTCACCGGACACGGGGTCACTTTGTGGCGGTTTTCCGCCAATCCGCTCAACAACATCGTCCACGTGGGGACCGGTGTGATCGGTCTGCTGCTCGCCCTGCGTTCCGGCGGGGCACGGACGTTCGGCTGGCTGCTCTTCATCGGGTACGGCGCGCTGTTCGTCTGGGGTCTGATGCTGGCCGGGACGATCACGGTCAATCCGGTGTCCGGCCTGGGCAACCCGCTCAACCTCGCCGACGCGGACAACTGGCTGCACCTCGGCATCGCGGTTCTTGGTCTGCTGACGGCAGTTCTCCCTGCGCGGCACGGGGTTCTGCTTCCCGAGGACGAGGAACCCGTCGAGGTCGACCGGACCGTTCAGCCGCCTCGTCGCGATACCGGCGGGCACGGCTTGGCCCACTGATCAGTCCACAGTGGCGTAATCGCGCGGCGGGATCGCTTGCCAGAGCCAAATTTCCTCTGGCAGCGGTCCCGCTTGTGCTTATTCCGCGGGATTTTCCAATGCCCGGTCGACCAGTCGCCCCGCTGCGCCGACGTACTGCGCCGGGTCTAGGAGATCGGCGAGCGTCGCAGCGTCGACGACGGCGGTAATTTCCGGCGTGTCCGCCAGGATCTCGGAAAGCGGACGGTTTTCCTCGATCGCACGCCGGGAAGCGGTGCCCAGCAAGTCTTTCGCGCGAGCCTTGCCCATTCTTGGCGCCAGCGCCGCCGACAGCCGTTCCGAGACAATCAACCCGTTGGTCAGCGCGAGGTTCTCCCGCATCCGGTCCGTGTGAATATCCAGTCCCTGCACCAAATCCGAAGCCGTATGCGTGGCCCCGCCGGTCAAGCGCAGGCATTCGCGCAGCAGCTGCCACTCGGCCTGCCAGACACCCGCCGAGCGCTCATCTTCCGCCAAGCCGGACTGCGTAACCCCGGCCGCGAGCACGGGCACCTGCAGCGCGGCCGACCGGATCAACGCTGACCGCACCGGGTTCTGCTTGTGCGGCATCGCCGAAGACCCACCGCCGGTCGCCTCGGTCACTTCGCCCATCTCGGTGCGCGCCAAGACCTGAACGTCCACCGCGATCTTGCCCAACGCTGTCGTCACCCCAGCCAACGCGGAAACCAGCTCAGCAACCGGGGTGCGATCCGCATGCCACGGCAGAATCGGCGCGGTCAAACCGGTTTCCTCAGCGAAGGCAGCGACTAGCCGTTCCGCATAGTCGTCCTTGCCGTCGCCGTACTGGACGTACGCGGCCAACGTTCCGGCCGCTCCGCCAAGCGATACCGGCAGCCGCAGCTCCGCGATCCGTCGGGAGGCTTCCTGGACGCCTTGCCGCCAGATCGCCGCTTTCAGGCCGAACGTCGTCGGGACCGCGTGCGCGGTAAGGGTGCGTCCCGGCATGACCGTGTCGCGGTGAGCGCGCGCCAGCTCAGCGAGGGCGTGCGCGATCGCCGCCAGGTCCGCGCTGATCAGCCGCTGGACGTCGTGCGCGACGAGCATCATCGCCGTGTCGACGATGTCCTGGCTGGTCGAGCCGCGGTGCACGTAATCGGCGACGTCCGGGATCTTGGCGGACAGCGTGCGCACCAGGCTGACCACCGGGTTTCCGGTCGCCCGTGCGTCGCGCGCCAGTTCGACGACGTCGAGTTCGCCCTCGCCCAGCAGCCGCGCGGCAGTGGTGATGCGCTCAGCTGCCTCGGCCGGAACCGTGCCAAGCCGCGCCTGCGCCCGCGCGAGTGCGGCCTCCGCTTCCAGCAGAGCGACCGCGAACGCCCGGTCGCCAGTCACCGCTTCGGCCGGGGTTCCGGCGCGCACCGGGGAGAGCAGGCCGGAGTCAGGATCGGCGATCATGCCGTCCAGCATCGCACGCCAAGTGCGGTGAGGCGGGAAGGCCGCTGGTCCGCCGCACGCGCGGCGCGGTCGGCGGGAAGGCTGCTGGTCCGCCGCACGCCGAGTGCGGTGAGGCGGGAAGGCCGCTGGTCCGATTCGTCGCGGACGCGGGCTCTGCGGCCACCCCCCTCGCGACGGGCGAGCAGCCGGGCCTCATGCGCGACAGATCGGTCCATTGAGGCCAGGCACGTGGTCGGGCAGCGCAACCGCCGTGCCGACCACCTCAGCCAAACGTCGGCCGATCCTCGACCAGCTCCAAGCACCTATCGCCTCGCCTCTCGCCAAACCCGGCAGCCGGATTCTCCACCGCATCACCTCCGAGTCCACGGCCGACAGACACTCCTCACCGCCCTGTCGCCCCGTCCGTCACCTCCCTCAGCAGGTCCGCATGGCCGAGGTGGCGCGCGTACTCCGCGATCATCGACAGCAGCATCCACCGCAGCGAGAACGGCTCTCCCGTGGTCTTCCCGATCCCCTGCGCGTCCAGCGACGCCGCGGCCGCCACGATTTCCCGGCTGCGGTCGCACTCCGCGCGCCACAACGCCAGTGCCTCGCCGAAATCCCCGTCCAGACGGTCGAAGTCCTCGTCCGGGTCGTCGTCCGAGTAGTGCAGCAGCGGGACGTCCTCGCCGGCGAACTGGATGCGGAACCACCATCGTTCGCAGCCCGCCAGGTGCCGGACCAGGCCGTGGAGCGACATCGTGGACGGCGGTACCGCGCGCGTCGACACGGCTTCCTGGCTCAAGCCCGCACACTTCAGCGCGAGGGTTTCCCGGTGCCACTCCAGGTAGGCGAGGAGCGTCTCGCGTTCGCCGGCGACGCGGGGGATCGGCGGGCGGTCGCTCTCGGCGACCTTGGACAGATGCTTCGGGATCTGGGTCATGAGACGAGCGTCTCACCCGCCACCGACAATTTTCGCCGCGAAGCCGCCGCATCGGGTGCACGAGACACCGTCCGCCAGCAGCAGTGGGATAGCCCACATGGCGGCTCAAGTAGCCGCAGAATCCGTTCCTGTCGATGCGGAATTCAGGTGAATTCCGGTGTTGATCAGCACACTCAGGCACGGTTTCCGGTCGGTGTTGTCGCTCCGTCAGAGGTATGGTGATCGGCATTCCGGGGATTAATCTTCTCGGCGGCCCGGGAGCGCCCGCTCCGCCGAACGGCGGATGCTTCGCGGGGCCGAACGCACGAATGAAACGGTGAATACAGCGCCATGGTCGGAGCGAGTGTGCCGATGGTCGACTTGTCGATGTACACCCATGCCGGTGGTCAACTCGACCGGCTGTGCCGCGCGGTCGGATTCGATCCGGAAGAACGCCGGCACCTGGAACTTCTCCGGTTGTTGCTCGGCGAGTCCGGGGAATTGACCGTCGGCGGTCCGGCGCAGTTCCCGTGCAATGTGGCGGACGACACCACGCCCGTGGAATTCTCGGTCGCCTTCGACGCCAATGGCGAATGTGTGGTACGGGTTCTCGGCGAGACCGTCGGGGCCCCGGACCCGCGCTCGTTCCTCGCGCAGGTGGCCGGCGAGTACGGCCTGGTCACCGACCGGCTCGACGCGGTGTCCGACCTCTTCCTCCCGCACGAGGAGCGCCGCGGGCCGTTCACGCTGTGGTACTCGCTGATCTTCCGCAACGGCTCCGCGCCGAAGATCAAGGTGTACCTGAACCCGCAGATCAGCGGGCCGACCATGGCGGATTCCCTGGTCAGCGAGGGGTTCCGGCGGCTGAACCTCGGCGAGGCGTTCGACCCGGTGGTCGAGCACGCGCTGCGTCGCGGCGAACGCGACAACTTCACCTTCTTCGCGCTCGACCTCGACGACGACCCGCTGTCCCGGGTCAAGGTGTACGTCTCGCACGACGCCGCCGAGGCGGAGGACGCGGTGCGCGCGGCCGAGCTGGTGCCGGGCACGGACCCGATGCTGATCCGGGAATTCCTCGCCGTGCTCGGCGGCGGAAAAGGTCCCTTCGAAGGCCGCCCGCTGGTTTCCAGTTATTCCTTTGTCGAAGGCATGGGCGGGGCTCCGGGAAACTACAGTCTTTATCTTCCTATTCGCAGTTACGTGCCGGACGACGAGGTGGCGCGAGCCCGCGTGCACGCCATTCTCGCACAGTACGACTTCGACCCGACAAAACTGGACAAAGCGCTGGCAGCGGTTTCGAAACGACCGCTGCGCGACGGTGTCGGACTGATCGCGCACGTGTCGCTGAGAATGGGCGAGTTCGGTTCCGGAATCACGGTGTACCTGTCCTCCGAAGCGTATGCGGTAGCGCCGCCGAGAAAGCGGCCGGTGCTCGGCCGGATGACCTGACGCGGTAGTTTTCGGCTGTCACCCACAACTGGAGGAAAACCCTGATGCGGACCTTCCCGCCGTACCGCTCCCAAGTCGTCGCCGAAATCCCGGTCACCACTCGCGCCGAACGGGAGCAGGCGCTCGCCGCGGCGGGCTACAACGCTTTCAACCTGCCCGCGAACAAGGTCAGCATCGATCTGCTCACCGACTCCGGCACCGGCGCGGTCTCGACCGCGCAGGAGGCCGCCGCGGCCGCCGCCGACCGCTCCTACGCCGGGTCGGACTCGTTCTACCGCTTCCGCGACGCGCTGCGCGACCTCACCGGATATCCGCACCTCCTGCCGGTGCACCAGGGCCGCGCCGCCGAGCGTGTGCTGTTCTCCAGCGTGCTGGAGAGCGGCCGGATCTCGGTCAGCAACACGCATTTCGACACCACCCGCGCGAACGTCGAACTGCTCGGCGCGGAGGCGATCGACCTGCCCTGTGCGGAGTTCGGCGACCTCGACAGCCTCGAACCGTTCAAGGGCAACATCGACCTCGACGCCCTCGAACGCCTGCTGAGCGGCCCGGACGGCGCTCGCGTCGGCCAGGTGCTGCTCACCATCACCAACAACGGCGGCGGCGGGCAGCCGGTCTCGATGGCCAACCTGGCCGCGGCGGCGAAGCTCGCGCGGGCGCACGGCGTGCCGGTCTTCCTTGACGCCGCACGGTTCGCCGAGAACGCCTGGCTGGTCATCCAGCGCGAGGCGGGTTACGCGGACAAGACGCCGCGCGAGGTCGCCCGAGAAGCGTTCGGCCTGGTCGACGGCTGTGTCGCGAGCCTGAAGAAGGACGGCATCGCGCCGATGGGCGCGTTCATCGGCCTGACCGCCCCCGACTTCGCCCAGCGCTGCGAGACCAACCTGATCGCCACCGAAGGCTTCCGCACCTACGGCGGGCTCGCGGCGCACGACCTCGACCGCGTCGCCAAGGGCCTGCAGGAAGTCGTCGATCCGCACTACCTCGCCGCGCGCGCGGGCGAGGCGGCCCGGCTCGCGAGGCAGGCCAACGAGGCCGGGGTGGACATCGTGCAGCCGCCGGGCATCCACGCGCTCTACCTCAACGCGGGCCGCCTGCTGCCGCATCTGACCGCGTCGCGGTTCCCGGGGCATTCGCTGGCCTGCGAGCTGTACCTGGCGGGCGGAATCCGTTGTGTGGAACTGGGTTCGCTCTACCTCGGCACGCTCGACGAGCAGAACGAGCTGATCACCCCGGCCCCGTTCGAACTGGTCCGGATGGCGCTGCCGCGGCGCGTGTACACCCAGGGCCACTACGACTACGTAGCGGAAATCCTCGGCGACATCGCGAAAAACCCCGAGCAGGTGCCCGGCTACCGGATCGTCGAAGCGCCGAAGATCCTGCGGCACTTCAATCTCCGGATGGCCCCGGTCCACTGAGGACAGCGGAAAGCGAACGAGGGGGCTCCCCGCGCCGGGAACCCCCTCGCTGGGCCGGAACCCCAGGTCAGGCGGGCTGCGGAACCACCGTCATCGCGTGCTTCACCAGCCGGATGAGCGCGATCTTGCTCGAATCCCGCTGCCGCGCGTCGCACATGACGATCGGCACGCCGTCGGGCACCACGAGCGCCTCGCGGATCTCGTCGGGGGTGTAGCGCGGCGCGTTGTCGAAGCAGTTCACCGCCACGACGAACGGGATCTTCCGCCGCTCGAAGAAATCGACCGCCGCGAAGCTGGTCTCCAGCCGGCGAGTGTCGACCAGCACGACGGTGCCGATCGCACCGCGCGCCAGGTCGTCCCACATGAACCAGAACCGTTCCTGGCCCGGGGTGCCGAACAGGTACAGCACGTGCCGCGGCGAGATGGTGATCCGGCCGAAGTCGAGCGCGACCGTGGTGGTCTTCTTGTGCTCCACACCGGAAAGGTCGTCGACGCCGGTGCTCGCCTCGGTGAGCACCTCCTCGGTGGACAGCGGCGGGATTTCGCTGACCGAGGCGACCATGGTGGTCTTCCCGGCGCCGAACCCGCCGGCGACGATGATCTTGACCGGGGTCGGCACCGACGCCGCGGCGTCTTCAGAGCTTGATGAGGCCATCGAGAACCGCCTGGAGAGTTTCGTGGTCCGGCGCCTGGGCCGGCTGACGGGACGGGGCGCGGGTGATGACGAGGCCGCGGTCGATCAGGTCGCCGCACAGCACGCGCACGACGCCGAGCGGCAGCTTCACGTACACCGCGATCTCGGCCACCGACAAGGGTCTGCGGCACATCTGTGTGATCGCGAGGTGCTCCGGGCCGAGCCCGACCGGGTCCGATCCCTGCTGGAGGGTCATCACCTGGGTGGAGAGGTCGAGCTGGTGGTCGGACGGGGTCCGTCCGCTGGTGATCGTGTACGGCCGGACCAGCGGCCCGGCGGCCTCGTCGTACCAGCCGTCGTCGCTCATGTCGCCTCCCGCAGCAGGTTCGCGGCCTCGCGCGGCGCCGACGCCAGGTAGTCGCCGACGCGCTTGACCAGTCGGTTCATCTCGTACGCGATCATTTCGACGTCGATGTCCGCGCCGGCGAGCACCGCGAGGCACGCGCCCTGCCCGGCGGCCGACACGAAGAGGTACCCGCGCTCCATCTCGATCATGTTCTGCAGCACCGGCCCGCGGTTGAACTGCCTGCTCACCCCTTTGGCGAGGCTCTGCAGGCTCGACGCGATGGCCGAGAGCTGGTCCGAGTCGTCCTTGCTCATCCCGGACGACTTGCCGAGCAGCAGGCCGTCGGCGGACAGCACGATGGCGTTCTGCGCGCCGACGACGCGGTTGACCACGTCGTCGAGCAGCCAGTTGAGATCAGGGGTGGAATTCCCGTACTCGTTCATGCGGACAGACCCTGACTTTCGGTGTGGTGAGGTGTTCGGTCGTTATGAGTCATTTTGCCCGCCTCGCGCCCGGCGGGTGCCCTTGTGGAAGGCCATCAGCGTCCGCGCGGTGGTCTCGCCCGCGTTGGTGACGTCGATGTCCTCGGCGGTGGGGTCGTCCTGGAGCTGGGCGACGAGGTTCTGCTGCGGCTGCCGGCGCGGGAGCCGGGGCCGGTCGTCTCCCTGCAGCCCGCTGAGGTCGGGCTCCGAGGCAGCGGGGACGCGCGGCGCGGCCGGGACGTCCGGGATCTGGCCCGCGGACGGCGGATACGGCTCCGGGGTCCGCGGATTCGGCGTCGGAAGCGGACGGGCCGGGTACGGCCGCGGCGTCGGCTGCGGCGCTTCCGGAGCGGGTTGCTGTGCGGCGCTTTCCTGCGCCGGCGCGCCGACCTGGGCGAGCGCCGGGGTTTCGTCCGCCGGTTCGGGCGCGTTCGCGTCGGCAAGGTGGTTCGACGGGATCAGCACGGTCGCCCGGGTGCCGCCGTACCGCGACGGGTCGAAGGTGACCGTGATGCCCAGCCGGGAAGCCAGCCGCGCGACCACGAACAGGCCGAGGCTGGAGTCCGCGCGCAGCGCCATCGCGTCGAATTCGGGCGCGTCGGCCATCATCGCGTTAGCCCACTCGCGCACGCCTTCCTTCATGCCCAGCCCCTGGTCGGACACGTCGACCACGACGCCGCGCGCGACCATCCGGCTGGTCACCTCGACCTGCGAACCGGGCGGGGAGAACGACGTCGCGTTGTCGACCAGTTCGGCGACGAGGTGAATGGTGTCCGCGACCGCGCTGCCGACGATCGCCACGTCCGGCACCTGCTCGACCTGCACCCGCGAGTACTGCTCGGTTTCCGAGACGGCCGCGCGCAGCACCTCCATCAGCGAAACCGGTTTGCGCCAGCGCCGTCCGGGCTGCTTGCCGCCGAGGATGATCAGGTTCTCGGTGGTCCGCCGGGCCCGCGCGGCGAGGTGGTCCAGCTGGAACAGCGACGCCAGCTGAGTCGAGTTCTCTTCGCGGCTTTCCATTTCGTCCAAGATCTGCAGCTGCCGGTGCACCAGCACCTGGTTGCGGTGGGCGATGCCGAGGAACACGTTGTGCACACCGCTTCGCGCCTTCGCCTCGCTCGCCGCCGCGTTGACCGCGGTGAGCTGCGCGGTGTTGAACGCTTCGGCCACCTGGCCGATCTCGTCCCGGCCGTGGTCCAGCTTCGGCAGCTCGGCCTCGATGTCCACCGGGTCGCCGCTCTTGAGCCTGCGGACGATGTTCGGCAGCCGGTTGCGCGCCAGGTCGAGCGAGTCGTTCCGCAGCCGCTCGAGGCGCGTCATCAGGGTCCGGTCGACGAGCGACCGCGACACCCGCACCGCGACGATGATCGCGGCCAGCGAGGCGAGCAGGGCCACGATGCTGCCGATGATGGCGTTGCGCAGCTGCGCGTTCCCGGAGTCGATCGCGGCGGCGGAGACCTGGTCGGCCTGTTCGATGGTGAGCTGGTTCAGACCTTGGGCCACCTGCGCGGTCAGCGCGTGCCAATCGCCCGCCGAGACCGGCACGCTGTTCTGGTCGCTGCTGGTCCACGGACCGTGCTTGATCAGCGAGTCCTCGGCGGCGTTGAGCCGTTTCCAGGCGTCGCTCGTCGAGAGCTGCTGGTAGTGCTGGCGCACCGCCGGCTCGAGGAACGGCGAGATCTGCGCCAGCTGCGTGCGGTAGTAGCCGACCAGCTGGGAGAACTGGACGAAGTCGTCCGGCGCGAAGGTGCCGCTGGAGAACGCGGCCGACACCAGCGACGTCTCGCGCGACATCAGGTCGCCTGCCCGGAAAAGCGAGGTCGCCGAGATCGCGCCCTGCACCGCGGTCGCGTCGGGGACGATGCGCGCCTGCGTGTCGAACAGCGTGGCCGCGGAGTCGAGGACGCCGTTGTAGTAGGCGTTGACCTGTGCGCGGTTGATGCTGCGGAAGTTGACCTGCGAGCGGAGCACCGGCAGCTGGTCGAGCTGCGCCTTCAGCGCGGTGACCTTGCTGGCGATCTCGTCCGGAGCGCTGGAAATGGTGGCCGCGAAGGCTTCCTGCAGGCCCTTCAGCTTGCCGTCGCTGTCCTGCTCCTGTTGCTGCAGCTGCTGCGGACCGGAGCTGGGGCTGTCGAGGTACTGCAGGGCGAGCTGCCGTTCCTGCTGCAGCGACGACAGCGCGGTGAGCGCGGGGATCGAAACGTCACGCACTGAGCCCGCGACGAGCCGCACGTACAAGCCGTTGATGAAGAAGGCCGTCGCCAGCACCGCCCACAGCACGAGCAGAGTGATGCTGGGGATCAGGACCGTCCGGGTCAGCCTCTTCCGGATCGACTTGTCGTACGCCTTGCCGGGATCGTCCTTGTTCTCCACGATGATTCACGAACTCCTGGGTCACCCTCGGCGAGAGTGCGGACACGGCCGGGGAAGCGGACACGCCAGTGGGGTGCGAGTGGTCCTCGTCACGGAAATCTCGGATACACCCTTCGTAGGCCCACCGAACGGAACAGCCCCGGTTTCTATCACGAACGGGGGCCTTGTGGTTCCGCTGAACGAGGCGCTGCGGCCCGCCGCGGCGGCGGTTACCGACCGTAGCGGCGAGGTTCCCCGGCATTTGCCGAGGCACGGGCCCCGGCTGCGGATGCCGGACCCATGGGCTGGGCTGAATGAGTGATTCAAAAAGTGTCCGGACACTCAGTCATGGTTCCGCGTGGCGGAACTGTCGGCTAATGGACATGTCGACACTGACGTCCACAGTGGACTCATGGCTGACCCGCGGCGTCGGGCCGAGGAACGGGAGCAGTTCGGTGCCGTCCTGAAGCGCGGAAAGAGTGCGCAGGACTCCGGCGCCGCCGGTGGCGACGTCGGCGGACAGTCGTAGCAGGTGACTGCCCGGGAAGGCAAGACCGCCGCGAAACGGGACTGCGTACCAGGAAAGCCGCGTCAGGTGCCGGTCGATCGCGTCCTGGGCGCGCCGGTCCGGCGCGCTGCTGAACGCGAGTCCGGCGGCGAGCCCGCAGCGGCCGTTCAACAGGCCGGGATGGAGCGCGAACTCTCCTCGGCACGCGACGCGCAGTGCGGACAGGCTGCGCGCGGCCTTCGCGTCGAAGCGGTACCGCGCCAGCTGTTCGGTGACGATCAGGATTCCGGCGCTGCCGATTCCCGCGCCTCGCTGCGAACCTCGGTCGCCGTCGCGGACCGCCAGCGAGCCGTCCGGCGCCGGGACGCATTCCTCCAGATCCCGTTCGAGCGCCTGGTCGGCGAACGACAGCCAGGCCGGTTCGCCGGTGCGCTCGTAGAGCCGCAGGAACAGCAGCGCCGGGCCGGACCAGCCGTGCAAGAGCCCGGCCCGCGCCGAAGCGCCCGGCGGTTCCGCGGTGTCGAGCGCCTCGGCGAGCCGGATGCCGATGTTCAGCGCCTGCCTGCCGAACTCGTTGTCGCCGCGGGTCGCGGCGAAGTGCAGCCGGGTCAGGCCGACGCCGGCCAGCCCGCTCGCGAGATCGTGGCCGACGGTCTGGTCCACCAGCGCGCGCGAGGCGGCGAGGAGGTCGCCCGCGGCCTTCCGGTAGCCGAATTCCTCCAGCACGTAAGCGATTCCGTGGCTGCCGTCGTAGAAACCCGCGCGACTGGGCTGGTGCCCGTCGATCGCGTCGAGCAGCCACTGCTCGTGCTCGGGGAAGCGGCCGACGCCCGCGACGTGCAGCGAGTGCAACACGCCTGCCGCGCCGGTGCCGAAGGTCGCGCCGCCGACGCGGAACTGCTCGATGTCGCCAGGGAAGAGGCGATCCTGGCGATCCGGGGTCGCGCAGGCGAGCAGGGCTTCGGCGATCTGCTTGCGCACCAGCGTCCAATCGGGACGAGGTTCGTCGAGTTCGGTGTGCGCGGGCTCGGTGGGGGGCGCGATGCGGTCGGCGTAGCCGGCGGGCAGCGAGAACCGCCGTTCGGTGAGCTCGGCGGCCCAGCGGAGGCGTTCGGGCACCAGGCGATAGAGCGGGGCCAGCGGGAGGAAGAGGCGCAGTCGCAGGGCGGTCTCGTCGCGGTCGAAGCCGATCAGCGACACCGTGCCGGAGCTGTCGACCAGGATGTCGCGCGGGTTTTCGAGGACGACGCCGCGTTCGGCCGCTTCCGCGACGATGCGGTCGACCTGCGCGAGCACGGACAGCGCCTGTCCGCGGTAGGCGGCCAGGTCGGCTTCGGGACAGTCTCGGCGGGTGAGCGGGTAGTGCCGGGCGAGCCAGACGTCCAACGGCAGGCCGGGCCGGTGCTCCCGCACGAGGTAATGCCGCTGTCCGGAGAGGTACGCGTGGGTTTTCGGGATGCCGGGGATTCCGGCGAGCCGTGCGAAGAGGTCGTTTTTGCGCTCCAGCCGCGCGACCGCGTCGACGCCGTTGCCGTCCAGTCCGGTGAACGGCCAGGCCTCCTCGACGACCACCCGCTCGCCGCCGCGTTCGGCCAGGTAGACGGCGGCGCCGTGGGCTCGGCGGAGTACCTCGGCGACCGGATTCGGCGGGATCGGCGCGTCGGTGTACTCCGCGACGCAGTCGGGAATCCGGACCCAGTTCGGCACGGAGAAGTCCGGGCCAGGCGGCGCGGGTTCCAGCGCGCTGCTCGGCCTGCGCAGCGCGGGCACGCGGGCGCCGCCGCGTTCGGTCCACAGTTCGGCGAATCCGCCGTAATGCACGTGAACCGGGCATTCTCCGCAGCGGAGCGCTCCGTCGATATCCGGGCCGGGTTCGCCGGCGAGGAGTTCGGAAAGGTCGTCGAGGGTCCGCTCGAGCGCGTTATTGTCGGGCGGATAAATAGTGGCGAGCGCACCGGTTCCGCCAGTCGTCGGATATTCGGCATTGCGGTCGAGGAAAATCGACCGGGAACGCAGATGCCGGTGATGCAGCCGCCGGGTCCGGCAGTACTCGCGGACGCGGTCCAGTACCCGGTCGACATTGCCCGGGGCGGCGGAAACCTCTACTGCCCAGCCTTGTTCCGGCAAGGCGGTGCCAGACGGGCGGAGGAAGCGCCAGTGCGGGGTTTCCTCTACTGTCCATTGTGGACTATAGGACGGGGCGGCCAGGTCGTCGGCGGACATTTCCCGTCGGCGGTCGAAGAACCACGGGTCGGCGAGGCAGAATGCCTCGTGCCGGACGTTCATGAAAGTGGATCCTTCCGCGTGTTCGCTTCTCCGGTGCTCCGGCGACGGAAACCATTCCCGCACAGCTTCGCCGCCGCGCCAATCCGCCATTTCAGCGTTCGGCGGACCCGGGCGGGGCGAGGATAAATCCGGCGTTGGCGAACCGAGGGTGATTCCCCGTCGCCCGGTCGAGCGGGATTTCCGTGGCGTTCGGGAATTGACGGAACGCCAGCGACCCGTTCCGGTGAAAGTGGCCCCGGCCACGCCGTCCGACCCTCGCCCGTCCGGGTCGGTGGGCGAAGCGGGTACTTTGACCCCGGCGGGCAGAAGGAGGAACGGGTGATCGTCGGGTTCGCGATAGCGGTCGCTGGGTGCGCGCTGCTCGTCGCACTGTGGAGTTTCGTCCAGGCGGCGCGCAAGAAGCTCCCGGACACCCCGCTGCTCGTCGCGCTCGGCGTGATCGAGGTGCTGCTGGTCGCCCAGCTCGTGATCGGGATCGTGCTGCTCGCGACCGGCCACCATCCGGGCAGCCTCGCGACCTACCTCGCCTACCTGATCGGCTGCCTCGTCGTGCTGCCGGTCGGCGCGGCGTGGGCGCTGGCCGAGCAGAGCCGGTCGAGCACGGTCGTGCTCGGCATCGCCTGCCTGGCCATTCCGGTGATGGTGCTGCGACTGAACGAGGTGTGGAGTGGAGCAAGCGCGTAAGACGGCCACCGGTCCCGGGCGGATCCTGGTCGCGGTGTACGCCATCTTCGCGCTCGCCGCGACGTCGCGGGCGGGCGTCCAGATCGGCACGAAATTCCACGAGGCGCCGCTGGCGTACGTCCTGTCGGCCTTCGCCGCGGTGATCTACATCCTGGCCACGATCGCACTCGCCCGCGGCGGCCGGACGTGGTGGCGGATCGCGCTCGCCGCGTGCACGGTCGAACTGCTGGGCGTGCTGACTGTCGGCACCTTCAGCATTTTCGACCGGCAGGCGTTCCCGGACGCCACGGTGTGGTCGGTCTACGGGGAGGGGTACCTCTTCATCCCGCTGGTGCTCCCGGTGATCGGCCTGTACTGGCTGCGCCGGACCCGGGCCGCCGGCTGAGGAACAGTACGCGGAACTGTCCGTAGCGGCGGTGGCGGCGGAAGAACAGGTGGTCCCCGGCTACTTTCGCCGGTTCTGGTCCGCGGGCGCGGCCTTGATGATCGAGGGCCCGTCCCCACCGGAACCGCGGCGACGAAGCCGCAGAAACGAGAGACCATGCGTTTGCGCACCTGTTTGCTTGCTCGCTACCGCGCTCGGCCTAGCCGGATTCGCCGGACAGGCCGCAGCTTCGAGCGGGCCGTCCTCGACGCCGGCGATCATCGGCGGCGGCTACGCGTCCAACGCCCCGTGGGCCGCGCGGCTGTTCGTGAACGGGCAGCAGAACTGCACGGCCACGATCATCGCTCCGCAGTACATCCTCACCGCGAAGCACTGCGTCGCCTCCAGCGGGACGTACACCTTCCGCATCGGCAGCCTCGACCAAAGCAGCGGTGGCACGATGGCCACCGGTGCCGCGATCACGCGCTATCCCGGTGCCGCTGACCTGGCGATCGTCCGGCTGTCCACCTCGGTGAACGCGACGTACTCGCCGCTCGGCACCTCGACCGACGTCCGCGCCGGGCAGACCGTGCAGGTGTACGGCTGGGGCGCGACGAGCCGGTGCGGTTCGGAGATCAACTGCCAGTCGCGGTACCTGAAAGTGGCCAACGTTCGGGTGACCACGCCGCAGTGCAGCGACTACGAGGGCGGCGTCGCGGTGTGTGCCACGTACGGCGACGGCATCACCGCGGGCGGCGACTCGGGCGGCCCGATGTTCGCGTCCGGACGGCAGGTGGGAGTCGCGTCGACCAGCGACCGGCAGAGCAGCACCGCCTACACCAACATCACGCGGTACCGGAGCTGGATCTCGCAGGTCGCCGGGGTCTGACCGGCTGGTCGGAAAGCGCCGACGTCTGATTTTGTCGGTGGTCCGGCCTAGTGTTGGGAGTGCGCACCGCTTCCGTTGCGCGGAGGAGGAGAACCATGCCCGACAAGCTGATCCCGGGGCCGGACCACCCGATCACCGTTGAGCCGAACCCCGCGCGCGTGGTGGTCAAGGCAGGCGAGAAGACCATCGCCGACACCACCCGCGCGCAGGTGCTGCGCGAGGCCAGTTACCCGCCGGTGCAGTACATCCCGCTGGAGGATGTCGACCTGGCGATGCTGTCGCCCACCGACCACCGCACGCACTGCCCGTACAAGGGCGACGCTTCGTACTACAGCCTCGCCGCGGTGCCGGACGGCGAGAACGCGGTGTGGGTTTACGAGGCCCCGTACGACGCGGTGGCCGCGATCAAGGGGCACGTCGCGTTCTATCCGGACCGGGTAGAGATCGAGGAGGTCGGCTGAGGTTTTCCCGCCCGTTGCCGGGTCAGCGGCCGACCTCGAGCCAGGAAGCCTCCCCGGCCTGCTGCAGCGCGTTCCACAGCAGGTTGAGCGGATGGCTGTCCGGGTACGAGGATCGTTCGCCGCGCCGGGCGAACACGCCGACGAGCAGTTCGAGTTTCGGCTCGATGTCGTCGACGAGCCCGATGGTGCGCAATCCGGAGGCGGCGTGCAGGCGGTTTTCGCCCGCGGCCTCGCCGAGCCGCTGGGTGACGAGCATGCATCCGCGGACCAGGCCCGAGCGGAGCAGTTCGAATCCGTATTGCGCGGAGTCGATCTCGGCGACGATGTCGAGCCGGTTGCGGTAGTCGGAGCCGAACCAGCCGCGCATGAAGTCGTTGATCACGCCGCCGCTGGGCACGACGAGCGGAAGCGTCGGCAATTGGCTGGTGGCCACGGACTCCCCGGGTTTCGGAGTGTCCATATTGGTCACGATGGCGAGTCCGCCGCGCCGCCATTCGAGCACGTCGACGGAGTCGAGCGCGCTGGTCGTGACGACGCTGCCGCACACCAGGTCGACGTCCTTGGCCAGCAGGCGGTCGATCAGGTCTTTGGTGCGCACGTGCACCACGTTGAGCTCGATGTCGCGGGCGCGGAACTGCTCGGCCACGAGATCGCCGGCGTGGGCAAGGCTGCCGAGGGTGTAGCGAGTCGCGCCGACGGTGAGCGTTCCGCCGAGTTCGCGACGGCATTCGTGAATGGTGTCCAGCCATTCGGTGAGCGTGCGGCGAGCTTGCTGCGCGACCGCGCGGCCGGTTTCGGTGAAAAGAACGTGGCGACCGCGTCCCTGGCGGTGCAATAATGGTTCGCCGCACAATTCCGAGAAATTGCGGTTGAGAGTGTCGAGTTGTTTTTGCACACTGGACTGGTCGCGGCCGAGCGTACGGGCCGCGGCGAGGGCGGTTCCGGTTTCCGCGACCGTGATCAGCGTGCGCAACTGGTCGAACGTCGTGTCGAGCAGAGCGGGCGAGGAGCGCAGGAGCCTGCTGAGCACGTTGAACGACGGCGACCGGAACGGGCTGGGTGCGGACATCTGGCAGGACTCGCCTTCTGCATTCTCTTCTCGGACGACGGAGAGCCTAACGCGGCCTTCCTGATCTCGGGGCCAGTTTAAAAAATCTGCAGATAATATCCTCGAACCAGTGGACGGCGCACGGCGTCGGCGGGAAACTCCGTGACGCTTGATTCGATTGCTGATCCAAGGAGTTCGACAGAAGTGAGTTCGTTCAGTTCCCCCGGCGCGCGCCGCTCGCGCACCCTGGCCATCGGCGGAGGGCTGGGATTGCTCGGTGCGCTCAGCGGGCTGCTGTGGGGTGCGACGGTGCTCGTGCGGGGCGAGGGTTTGGTTCGCCCCGCCGTTCAGGAGTACCTGCGGGCCGAAGGTCGAGAACTGGCCTCGAGCGGCCTGCTGACGGCCGACGACCTGACCCGAATCGCCATGCCGTCGTTCACCGCCCGCGCGGCGATCTGGTTGGTCCTCGGCCTGGTGACGCTGGTGTCGGCCATGATGGTGCTCGCCGCCCGCAACTGGGCCCGGGTGGTGCTGACGGTATTCGCGGTCTTCGGCATCGGCCTGGGCCTGCGCGATCTGATCGACCTCAACCCGGCGCTGCTGAACGCCTTCGACGCCATCGCAGTGCTGAGCCTGCTGGCGGTCCTCGTCGTGCAGTGGCTGCCTGGCGCTAACCGGGCCGTGCGGGCGCGGAAGGCCGCGGCGTTCGCGGTCTGATGCGGCGGAGGCGCGGTTTGCGGGCGGCACGTCTGAGGGGTCGTGCCGCTCGGGAAGCCGAGCTGCCGGAGGGTTGACGGTGTTGGGGCAGTGCTTGAGGGCGGCGGCAGCGTGGTGAGGGGAGCACTGCGCGGGCCGTTGCTGTAGAGGCGGCGTCTCGGAGATTGGGTGCTCGAGGCAGGTCCGTTTGAGGGGCGGATGCTGCGGAAAGCCAACTCTCCCGCGAGAACCGCTCAATGGGCGGCGCTTGCGGCGGGTCCGGTCAGGGAACCGTGTCAGAGGGGCGACGCTTGAGGGGACAAGCCGTCGGGGCAGCGCTTCGGGGGAGCGATGCTGGGAGGGGAGTGCCGGGTGAGGGGGAGTTCCGTCTCGCCGCTTGACGGGCGGCGAGGCGGGACCGGGCCATCGAGGCCTGCCTGCTGACCAGCACTCTGGTGGTCGTTGCGAGTTGATCCGGCCGATCGAGGGTCGTTGTGGCAGCGGTCCTTATGCCCCGAGAGTCGGCGGCGTCGGACGCATGCCGGTTTCCGGGTCGACGGCGGTGCCATCGTCGGCGAAGAGGTCTACGTCAAGAACGTACTTGCGTTCATGCTCTTCGTCTTCTTCTTTCTTGCCCCGTTGACCTCCGGGTGCCGCCGCACCGGACAGGCCTTTTCCGCCGGGCGTACCACGTTCCGCGGTGACTCGGGACGCCGCGCCTTCGCTCGCACCCGCGCCGGAACGTGGACCTGCCTCGCCGCCTAAACGGCCGGAACTGCCACCGGATTTGCCGGAGCCGGTGCCGGTGCCGGTGCGTCCGGAACCGCCTTCACTGCCGTAGCCGCTGCCGTAGCGTCCGGAGCCTCCGAGGCGTTCTGAGATACCGCCGAGACGTCCGTCGCCGAGGCCGCTGATTGGCGTGATGCCGAATTCGTTCCCAGGACCGGATGCCGCGGGTGTCCTCGTTCCACCGCGCCACGAGGTATCCACGTTCGACCCGGAAGCCGGCGGCGGGGTGTACGCGGACGTGCTGGTGTGGTCATTTCCCGTGTCAGGCACGGTGTTCGGGGTTGAATAGCTGTGCGGGGAAGCGCCGGTGGGCGCAGTTCCCGGATTGAAGGTCGAGCTAGTTCCGGCCGGTGAATGATAGCTAGTCCCACCCGGTGAATGATGCTGTGAGACGGGAGCAGCCGGTCCGGGCTGGGGTTTCGCCTCGGTGGAGGGGTGCTGCTGGATGGTCACGTCGCCGCCGTCGTACGTGCCGATTTTGCCGTAGTCGACCTCCAGCTGCTGCGTGTTGCCCTGGCTGTCCGAGGTGAATTTCTCGTACGTATCAAGGTTTTTCTGCTGCGCCGTGTCGTGCTCGATGAGCTTGGAGAGGACGTCCGCGTTCATCAACCCCATCGCGGGCGTCGGGCTGCCGGTGGGTGCGGGCGGGATCGACGTCAGCTGATTCCGCAGATTCTCATGCATGGCGATGCCGGTGGAGTGGGTGTTCTCGTTGGCCGCGAAGGCCTGATGCGCGTCGATCGCCGAGGCGCGAACCTTGCGCAGCCGTTCGGCGACGAGATCCGCGCCTTGGCCGGTCCACGAGGATTCGAGCTTCGTCAGCGTCCCGGACATGTCCTGGCTGATCGCTTCCAGCTCGCTGGCCACCTCGCGAGCGTAGGTCGCGCCCGTGTGCCAGCTGCTGGGATCCGAGGCCTGCACCTCCTTGACGATGTCCTCGATCGGCACCGTCAGTTCCTGGTGCTGGTCCAGGTATTGCTTGATCGGCTCCCAGAATTTCATGTCACCGGCCGGCTTTCTGCTTCAACGTGGTGATCACGTTGCCCGCGACGGAGACCGCGAGCGGGCACGGGTCGATCTTGTTGAGCTTGGTCTCCCCGGGCGCCGCTTCCACCATGAAGGAGAGCCGGTCGGTGACCCCGACGTTGACATCGCACGAGTTCGTGATGGGCCCGGGCTGGGTGCTGTAGGCGACGGCGGGGAAGCCTTGGATGGGCGGGAGCACGTCGAAGCGTTTCATCTGCGGCCGGACGTTGGCGTAGACGTTGCTGAGCCCGTCGTTGTCCTTGCCGAAGAAGGACAAGCCGATCCGGGCGTGGGTGTCCGGGCTGATCCAGTCGCAGCTGGGGACCGCGGAATTGTCCGGCTTCCCGGGCACCGCCGAGCCGAGCTGGAAAGTGAGCTGGTCCGGGGTGAGCGCTTGGCAGGGGCCGTCGGAGAACACGGTGTCGGGGAGCGGGTTCTCGACCTTCGGCGCTCCGCCGTAAGGCAGCGACTGGGCCGACGGAGCGGTGGCCGGTGCCGAACTCGTCGCGGGGCCGTTGTCAGGTGTCGAGCAACCAGCGGCCAGTGCGGCGAGAGCGAGCACTCCGACGATCGTGCGCAGGTTCATCCGAAGTTTCCTCGAGAGCCGGTGCCGGGATGGGTTTTCTCGACGGCTGCCGCCTGGTCCTGGTCGCTCTGGCCGATCGCGGCCAGTGCTTTCCGGATCCGGTCGATCAGCTCGGTGACGTAATCCAGCTGCAAGTCGATGTGCCCGCCGCCATAGGAAAACGCACCCAGTTTTCCGCGGCCGTCACCGACCATGGCGACGTGCATCGCCATCGTCGAAGGATCCTTCGACGGCGGCTTCATGCTGCACACGGTGGAAACTTTGCGCTTCATGAGCCCCAACCTGTCCTGATAGCCGAGCAGCTCCTGGAGAACCTGCTTGGCCACATCGATGTCCAGCGAAAACCCGTTCTTCGCGGGCGCGGGATCAGCAGGGTGCAAGATCGAGAACTCGACGTCCTCCCACACGCGAAGCCCTCCCCATGCTCGGTGTCATCAAATGCAGACAGCTAACAAAGTAGCTGATCACTCACTGCCTGTGTGACGTTCTCCGAAATGTGGAAGTCGGCTAGACATTAATGCTCTAGACGCAATTTCTATGGAAATAAAAGAATGCGCAGTTCAGAAGGACAGCGCCCGTTTCCACGCCTCTCCAGCGCACCGGCGCAGCCCGGCCAGCTCTACCGCCTTCGGGTCGAGCACGCACTGCAGTGCGATCCCGCGAAGCTGCCCGACGACGGCCACGGCGATCTGGTCCGGGTCGACATCGGCGCGGACGGTGCCCTCGGCGATGCCTGCGACGATCTCCTGCCGCAGGTCGTCGCGGAAGGCGTGGTCGCGTTCGCGGAAGATCGGGGCCAGGTCGGGCGCGGTCATCGATTCCGCCCACAGCACCAGGAAAGCCCGGCTCAGCACGTCCGGTTCGCTGAGCTGGGCGAGGTAGCCGTCGATCAGCCGCAGCAGCCGGTCGAGGCCGGGCGGCAGAGCGTCCAGGCCGGGGACGAAACCGGTCTGCGTGGTGCGGGCGAGGTGTTCCAGCAACGCCTGTTTGCCGCCGAAGTGGTGGGTGACCAGGCCGCGGCTGTACCCGGCGCGCTCGCCGACACGCGCCAGGGTCACGGCGCGCACCCCTTCCTCGACGACCAGTTCGGCGGCGGCTTTGAGCAAAGCGGCCGATGCCTGGTCGCGGCGTTCCTGCTGGGTGCGGCGGGCCGGGGTCATGTGCAGAAACCCTACAACTTACTTGTCAGCCGACAAGCAAGTGTACGTAGAGTGGCAGCGACGAGAGGGAGGAAGTCCGATGACCGCAGTGTTCGTCCACGGCAATCCGGAAACCGCCGCGGTGTGGGAACGCCTGCTTGCCGAGCTGGGCGACCGGTCGACCGTGTGCCTGTCCCCGCCCGGGTTCGGTGCTCCGCTGCCGGACGGGTTCGGTGCGAAGGCTGTCGAATACCGCGACTGGTTGATCGCCGAGCTGGAGAAGTTCCCCGAACCGGTCGACCTGGTCGGCCACGACTGGGGCGGCGCGCACGTGCTCAACGCCGTCATGGCTCGTCCGGAGCTGGTGCGCAGCTGGGCCAGCGACACAGCCGGCGCGTTCGACCCGGATTACGTGTGGCACGACCTCGCACAGGGGTGGCAGAAACCGGGTGTCGGCGAGGAATCCGTCGCGGCGATGTTCGGCGCGCCGGTGGAAAAGCGGGCGGAGCGCCTGGTGCTGGGCGGAATGCACGAGTCGGTGGCCGCCAAGGTCGCCGAGGGGATGAACGACGACATGGCGCGCGCGGTGCTCCCGCTGTACCGGTCCGCGGCGCAGCCGGCGATCGCGGAGTTCGGCCGGGATCTCGAACGCGCGGCGGAGCGTCCGGGGCTCGTCGTGCTGGCGACTGAGGACCACTTCGTCGGCACGGACGAGCAACGCCGCCGTGCGGCCGCGCGGGCCGGGGCGAAGGTCGCGGTGCTGGAAGGGCTCGGCCACTGGTGGATGACGCAGGACCCGTTCCAGGGCGCGCGCGTCCTCACGGAGTTCTGGGACGCGTCCGAATAGGACAGTCAGGCGCGTGCGACGAGATGGAACACCCGGCTGAGCCGCCGGTACGGATCTCGTCGCGCGGCCTCCAGCTCGACCTCCGCGATCTCGGCGATCCGGCTCTCGTCGGCGTCCAGGTCCATCCAGTCGGCGAACAGCCAAACCCCGTACCAGGCAAGCGGTTCGGCTCCCTGTCCGACGAGAAGCTGTGACAGCCCCGCGACCGTGTCGGCGCGCGTGTCAACGCCGAGGACGCCCAGCTCGCCGTGGGCGTCGAAGGCCGCCAGCGCGTCGCTCCACCGCCCCTCCAGCGCGGGAAGGACGGCCAACGTCTCGGCGTTGAGCGCCATTGCCGAGACGATCCCGCCCGGTGCCGCGCAAGCGCACAGAGCGTCGATCATCGGCACGGGATCGTCCACATACATCAGCACGCCGTGGCACAGCACCGCGTCGAACTTCTGACCAGCGACCGCCACGACGGCGTCCTCGCCTCGGCCGCGTACCAGTCGGACTCGCTCGCGGACCTCGGCCGTTTCCGAGGCGAGACGCTGCTCTGCCTTCGCCAGCATCGCGCCGGATGAGTCCAGCAGTACGACGTCGTAACCCATGCGGGCCAACGGAAACGACTGGTGTCCGGCCCCGCCGCCGACGTCGAGCACCGTGGCCGGCGGCGGAGGAAGGTGCGCCAGGAGCTGCTGATGCAGCACGTACGTGCGAACTCGGCCCTTGACGGTCGCGTACGCGCCTTCCACGAACGGACTCGCCAACGCGGCCCAGGCGTCGGTCTCCATGCCGTTCATAGTGCGCCTGAATGAGATGTGATGCACGTCACATAAGGTCCATGTCCAGAACCCGCCCGCGCCTCCGACCACTCCGCGAAAGACCCCGAAACCACGAGGAGCAAGACGATGAAGTTCCTGATCAGCCTGCACATCAACCAGTCCGTTCTCGACGCGCTGACCGAGGAGGAGAAGGAAGCCCTCGGCAACGGCGTCACCGCGTTCATGGAGTCGACGAAGAAGTCCGGCGAGCTGATCGCCGCCCAGGCGCTCGCCGATCCGTCGCAGGCCGCGGTCGTGTCGGTGCGAGGCGGGCAACCGGTCGTGACCGACGGGCCGTTCCTCGAGTCCAAGGAGTTCCTGGGCGGTTACTACCTGATCGACGTGGAGAACAAGGAGCGCGCGATCGAGCTGGCCGCACAGGTCCCGGACGCCGCGATCGAGGGGCTCGGCGTCGAGGTGCGCCAGGTGATGTTCTCGGAAGGGCAACTGGACGCGTGAGCGCCGCCTCCGTCGAGGACCTGCTGCGCGAACTCGTGCCGCAGGTTCTCGGCGTGCTCGTGCGCCGGTACGGCCAATTCGAGGGCTGCGAGGACGCGGTGCAGGAGGCCGTCCTCGCAGCTTCCCAGCAGTGGCCGGTCGAAGGCGTGCCGAACAATCCGCGCGGCTGGCTGTCGACGGTCGCGTCCCGGCGCTATGTCGATCAGCTGCGGAGCGATCAGGCACGCCGCGAGCGTGAGCTGGCGAACGCCGTCGAGACGGCGCCCGAGGTGCCGGACACCGACGACACACTGCACTTGCTGTTCCTCTGCTGCCATCCGACGCTGACGCCGGCGTCGCAGACCGCGTTGACCCTGCGTGCGGTCGGCGGTCTGACCACGGCCGAGATCGCCCGCGCGTTTTTGGTGCCGGAGGGCACGATGGCTGCCCGGATCAGCCGTGCCAAACAGCGGATCAAGGCGGCGGGCAGTTCGTTCCCCGGTTCGGAAGAGCCGGGGCGGCTGCAGGTCGTGCTGCAGGTGCTTTACCTGATTTTCAACGAGGGCTACACCGCGTCTTCCGGCAGCGACCTGCACCGCGCCGACCTGGCGCACGAGGCGATTCGCCTGGTCAGGATGGTGCACGCGCGGCTGCCCGACGACAGCGAGGTGACCGGTCTGCTCGCGTTGATGCTGTTGACCCACGCTCGTCGAACGGCGCGCACGACACCGTCCGGCGACCTCGTGCCGCTGGCGGAGCAGGACCGCACGACGTGGGACCGCGCCATGCTCGACGAGGGCACTGAGCTGGCGAAAGCGTCGCTCGCGGGTTCGGCTCTCGGCCCGTATCAGCTGCAGGCGGCCATCGCCGCGACGCACGCCGACGCGGCGACCGCGGAGGAAACCAACTGGCGGCAGGTGCACGCGCTTTACTTGATCCTGGAACGGATCGCGCACAATCCGGTGGTGACGTTGAACCGGGCGATCGCGCTCGCCGAGGTCGAGGGGCCGCGGGCCGGACTCGCGCTATTGTCCACATTGGACAGTGATGAACGGATGGCGCGGCACCACCGGTTGCTGTCGGTGCGGGCGCATCTGCTGGAGAAAGCCGGGGATCTGCCGGGCGCGTACGAGAACTACCGGCTGGCCGCCAAGGCGACGGCCAGTATCGCGGAGAAGCGCTATCTGGAATCCCGAGCCGCCCAGGTTCGCGAGTAAATACCGGGCTCGCGGGACGGTTCCGAGGTCGAGTAGGTTGCGCTGCGTGTCCCGGACGTCCGCGAGCGTGCCCGACGAGGTCATGCGCGTCTCGATCGTGGACCGGCTGTTCGCCCGCGCCGCCGACGAACGGCCGTTGTTCACCCACCAAGATCACCATCACGGCGTCGAGCACACGTGGACGTGGGCCGAATTCGCCGCCAAGGTCCGGATCGTGGCCGGGGAATTGCGCCGGGTCGCGGAGCCGGGCGAGCGCGTCGCGATCCTCGCCGGCCAGGAACTCGCTTACCCGCTGGCGTTTTTCGGCGCGCTCGCCGCCGGGATGGTCGCCGTTCCGCTGATGCTGCCCGGAAATCGCGCGCAGGCCGACCGGCTCTCCGGGGTCCTCGCCGACTCCGGCGCGCGAGTGTGGGCGACGTCGTCGGCTGCCGCGGCGAAGGTGCGCGAGTTCAGCGATCCCGGCGACCTCGTCGTGGTGGACGACCTGTCCGGGCCGGGGATCGACCCGGTCCGCGTCGATCCGGAAAGCCCGGCCTACCTGCAGTACACGTCGGGGTCGACGCGCGAGCCGGCGGGCGCGGTGATCCCGCACCGGGCGATCGTCGCGGCCTGCTGGCAGGCCAGCCAGGCGTACGCCTCGGACGAGCAGACGACCTGCGTCGGCTGGATTCCGTTCTTCCACGACATGGGCCTGATCCAGTTGCTGTGCCTGCCCGTCTACGTCGGCGGCCGGTCGGTGTTCATGTCCCCGGCGGAGTTCGTGCACCGGCCGCAGCGGTGGCTACGCCAGCTCTCGGACTATCCGGCCGTCTTCACCGCGGCCCCGAATTTCGCGTACGACCTGGCCGCCGACGTCGGCGCGGAGGACGACCTCGACCTCTCGGACGTCCGGATCGCGCTCAACGGAGCCGAACCTGTCCGGCCGCGCACGGTCGAGCGTTTCCACGAGGTGTTCGGCCCGCGGGGGTTCCGCCCGGAAGCGCATCGGCCGTCGTACGGGCTGGCCGAGGCCACGGTGTACGTCGCGAGCGCGGGGGAAGAAGGGCCGCGCGGCGCGGTGCTCGACCGGGAAGCCCTTGCTCAGGGCCGCGCCGTCGAAACGCCGGACGGGCAGCCGGTCATGTCGGTGGGACGGCCGGTCGGGCAGCTCGTCCGGATCGTCCACGACGGACACGAGCAGCCCGAGGGCGAGGTCGGCGAGATCTGGGTGCACGGCTCGAACGTCGCGTCCGGCTATTGGGGTCGCGGCGACGCGGACGCGTTCGGCGGCGTCCTCGACGGGCTTGTGGGCTGGCTGCGCACCGGAGACCTCGGCGTGTTCCACCGCGGCGACCTGTACGTCACCGGCAGGCTCAAGGACCTGATCGTCGTCGACGGCCGCAACTTCCACCCGCAGGACCTCGAGGCGGCGGCGGGCGAGGCACACCCGGCGATCCGCCGCGACCGGGTCGCCGCGTTCGGCGTCGCCGACGAACAGGGCGAGGGCGCGATGGTGGTCGCGGAATGGGCTCGGGACGCGGAAGCCGAGGTCAAGGATGTGACCCGGGCAGTACTGCGAGCGGTGTCGAGAGAGCACGATCTCACGCTCCGTGCGGTACACCTGGTCCCTTCTGGCGGACTTCCGCGCACTTCCAGCGGGAAGGTCGCCCGGTCGGCCGCCAAGGCGCGTTACGGTGGCGTCCGTGGGTGATCACTGCGCCGAGGTCACGAAGGTCGTCAGCGACACCTTCCGGCTCGACCCGGCCCTCGTCGTACCCGACGCTCCGCTCGAGGAGCTCGGCATCGACTCGAAGGGCCGGATCCGGCTTCTCGCGGCGCTGGAGATCTACTACGACGTGTCGATCGGTCTGGACGAGCTCGATCGGTTCACCGACGTGGAATCCGTGGCGGACGTGCTCGCGGAGGCCCTGACAGCTTGCCGAGCCGAGGAGAAGCACTGAAATGAGCGGTGGGGGCGGGTACACCGCGACGACCGATGCGTTGTCGAAGGCGTCGAAGAAGATCGGTGACCTGGCGGAAAAACTGCTTGACGACAATCCGGACCTGGAGAACTCCGAGCTGACCAAGGAGAAGTTCGGCCGGGTGCACCAGGCGCACGCCGACAAGTACCTCGAGGGCGCCAAGCAGCTGTGGGACGCGGTCTCCGGCTACAGCAAGGCTCTCGAATCGTTCGGCACGAACATCGGCACCGCCGGATCTGCCTACGACAAGAACGAGGACAACCAGGCCGGGTCCATCACCAAGACCGGCAACGGCGTCGACGGGATCCTCTGATGGCGGACAACCAGCAGCAGCCCAAGACGTGGGCGGATGTCAAGAAGCTGCTCGACAACTCGGCAGTGCCGGCGGGGATGAAGGACGAGCTGCTCCGGGCGTGGGTGAACGAGCACCCGAAGCCCGAGGGCGACGAGGGCGCGGACGTCGAAAAATACATCAACGCGTACGGGCGGACGTTCACCCCCATCCCCGGCAATCCGTTCGCGGCACCGGTCGGCGGCCCGTCGCTCGAGCAGGTCTACGAAGAGGCCAGGCAGAAGGGCCAGCAGAACAGCTACAACCAGGACGAGAAGAAAAAGGCAGTCGACAAGGGCAAGGACGAGCTCGACAAGTTGCAGCCGCCCGCACCCGGCGAAGGCGTGGACGCCGCGGCCACCGGCACGAAGACGTCCGACGAACTCTTCGACCCCGCGGCGGCCGCGCTGCGGGTGTTCGAGACCTTCGGCGGCCTGCTCGAGAAGATCCCCGACGACTGCAAGGGGAACACGCGCAAGCTCGACCTCGACAAGGACATCCGCGGCCCGTTCGACGAGCAGCGCGGGATCAGCTTCGAGGGTTTCATCAACGACGCCATGCATTTCAAGCACGGCTCGGAAACCGTGAAGTCGACGCTGACCGACACCGGAACCGAACTGGGCACGCTGTTCCAGACCTGGACCGGAGCGGGCGCCGACGCGGCGTCGGACCGGTACAACGAGAGCATCCAGAAGAAGGCCGCGAAACTGGGGGACGACCTCAGCCACGCCAGCGAAGCGACGCTGCACACCACGAAGACGCTCTTCGACCTGTGCAAGGGGAAGGCCGACCAGGTCATCGCTCTGTACCGCGATGAGGTCGGCAAGGCCGACTACACGATGGCGCAGAAGGTCATCGCGGTGGCCAACGGCGAGCACGGCAGCGTCAACGACCTGGCCCAGATCGCCGGCTGGATGGACTACAACTTCGGCACCAACCTGGTCGACACCCTCAACGACCAGGGCTGCTGCGACGACGACGAGATCCAGAGCCACGGCAAGGACCTCGCCAAGCAGTGGATCATGAACCAGTTCAACCCCGACATGTGGGACACCATCTACCTGGGGTTCGAGAAGGCCTGCAAGGACGCCAAGGACCTCATCGACAAGGCCTACGACGCGCTCGACAAAGAGATGGGCAAGATCAAGAACAAGTTCGAGGGCGCCGCGGACGGCGGGGCTGGCGCCTCGGGCGGTTCCGGTGGTCCTGGCGGCGGGGGGCAGGGTCCTGGCGGTGGCGGGCCCGGCGGTGGCGGTCAGGGTTCTGGTGGCGGCTACGGCGGTGGCCAGGACGGTTCTGGCGGCGGTTACGGCGGTGGTTCTGGCGGCGGGACCGGTGGGGAAACCGGTGGCGGCACTGGTGGGGGAGTTGGCGGCGGATCCGGTTCGGACACGCCGCAGGGCGACCATCCCGGTGGTTCCGGCGGTGGTTACGGGGGCGGCACCGGCGGAGGGTCGGGCTCGGGCAGCGGGTCCGGCGGTGGCGGCGCGAAGGTTCCCGACCTCGACGTCCCGTCCGATGCACCGGGCGGCGGTCCGCTCGGCGGGGGCTCGGGCGGAGGTTCCGGTGGCGGGACGGGCGGCGGCGGTCCGGTCGACGGTCCGCCGATCAAGACCGATCCCGGCGGCGGCTCCGGCGGGTCTGGCTCCGGCCCCGGCGGTTCGGGCCCGGGTGGTTCCGGCGGCGGGCAGGACCAGGCCCAGTCCGAGGAAGAGGCCCGGCAGAAGGCCGAACAAGAGGCCAAGCAAAAGGCTCAGGCGGAGGCCAAGCAAAAGGCTCAGGCGGAGGCCAAGCAAAAGGCCGAGGCCGCAATGGAGTCGCTGAAGAAGGACGCGCAGGGCAGTCACGGCGGCGCCCCCCTCGGCGGACCGGGCGGCGGCGAACCCGGTTCGACCGGCGGCGACGGCAAGGGCCCGGACGACAAGATCGCTGGCGACAAGACCCCTGGCGACAAGGGCGGCGGCGGTTCCCCGGGCGGCGGTCCGGTGGACGGTCCGCCGATCAAGACCGACCCCGCCGACGGCGGCCCCGGCGGCGAAGACGGCAAGCCAGGCGCGGACAAGGACCACGATGGCAAGCCCGATGACGGGAAGCCCGACGAAGACGACCGGGAGGTCCTGAAGGTCAAGCAGGGCAATAAGACGTTCGAGATGTCCGAGCCGGACCACGACGGCAAGATGGACATCAAGATCGGCGAGGGTTCCGGGCAGGTCAAGGACTTCAAGATCGACTGGTCCGACGACAAGTCCGCGCCCGACGGACAGCATGGCGCCGACGTCCACCACCCCGGTCCGGACGGCAAGATCCACCTCCGCGACGGCGACCTGAAGATCACCGCCGAGCGTCCGGACGGACCGAACGGGCCGACCGTCGTCACGGTCGACGACGGCAAGGGCAACCCGACGACGTACACGCTCGGCGAGGAGGACAAGCCGCAGGGCGCGCACGCGGTGGACCACGGCCCGCGGATGCCTGGCGACAGCACCGGGAGGCACCACGCGGGAGACGGTCCCCAGCACGGCGACGACGGTCCCGGCAAGCACGCCGGTGACCACCAGGGACCAGACGGTCCCGGGCGCGGCGGTGCCTCGCCGAGCAGCAGCCACCCCGCATCGGTGCATCCGATGGAGGGCGGACCAGGTCCGGAGATCTCGCACACCGGCGACCCGTTCGGCGGGCACCCAGGAGGTGGTCCCGGGACCTCGCACGGGGGCGATTCGCTCGGCGGTTCGGGACAGCACCCGGTCCAGCCGCTGCACCACGGCGTCCCGAGCGGGGCGCCGGGTCATGCCATGCCGGGTGGTCCCGGTCCGGAGATTGCGCACTCGGGCGTGCCCGCGGGTGCTCCGAGCGCTCCGCTGCACGGTGGCCCCGTGTCCGACAGCACGCCGGTGTCCGGCACCCAGTCCGGCGGCGGGTTCTCGCAGCCGGGAGCACCGGCAGGCGACCATTCCGGCGGATCCGGCCAGTCGGGGTCCGGCGGTTCCGGGATGCCCGGCATGGGCTCGATGGGCGGCGGACACGGCGGCGGTGGCGGCGGTGGCGACACCGAGCGGCGTTCCGCATACCGCGTGGAGGGTGCGGTCTTCGACAACCTGGCCGAGCCCGCCAGCCGGATCACCGGTTCCCTCGACGATGACGACGACGCGCCGATCATCCGGACCAGGTAGGAGCGACGCATGAGCGAAACCGCCGCGATGAAGGCCGAACTGGACGCGCTGGTCCGGGAGCAGGCCGACCGCCGGGCGCTGCGCGAGCAGAAGGCCGAGGAGCTCAAGGCGCAGTCCCAGGAGTACATGACCAAGCAGGTGCAGGCGGCCGAACGGTACGTCCAGCATCGGCGGGAACTGGGGAAGCGCAAGACCAAGTCCGGGTGGAGCACGGACCGGCCGAGCACCGAACCGCCCTCGGCGTTCGATTCCGACGAGTTCGGCAACGAGCCGGGCTCGGCGTCCCCGTTCGCGGTGACGCCGAACCAGCCCGCTCTGCGGACCGAGGCTCCGCGCCGTCCGACGCGTCGCCCGCGTCCGGCGGAAGACGACGAGGACGACGACGCCTTCCTCAACAACCGTTGGCGTGATTGAGGTTCTGCCCCGGGAGGGGGCTTCGCGGCTCCCTCCCGGCGGTCAGACCCGGACCAGCATTTTCCCGACGTTCTCTCCGCGCAGCATCCCGATGAACGCGTCCACGATGCTGGAAAACCCTTCTGCCACAGTCTCATTGACGCGCACCTGCCCGCCGCGGATGTGCGGAATCAGGAATTCCTCGAGTTCTTCGCACGCGTCGAGGTGATTGCGCACCAGAAACCCTTCGATCCGAAGGCTTTTCCCGACCACGTCGTACAGGTTGTGGGGCGCGCTCGGCGGCGTGCGCAGGCTGTTGTACTGCGCGACCGAACCGCACCAGGCGACCCGGCCGTGCTCGCGCAGAACGTCGATCGCGGCGGCGAGGTGATCGCCGCCGACGTTGTCGAAGTACACGTCGATTCCGTCCGGAGCCGCTTTCGGGAGCAGGTCCGCGACCGGACCGTCGTGGTAGTCGAAGGCGGCATCGAACCCGAGGTCGCGGGTCAGATGCTCGACCTTCGCCGCTGACCCGGCACTGCCGACGATCCGTCCCGCGCCGAGCAACCGGGCGATCTGCCCGGCCGCGCTGCCCACCGCGCCGGCGGCCGCGGAGATGAACACGTCGTCGCCGGGACGGATCTGCGCGATCCGGGTCAGGCCGACGTACGCGGTGAGACCGGTCCCGCCGAGAATGCCCAGGTAAGCACTCAGCGGAACGCCGTCCGCCGGGGTGATCGTCCGGACGTCGGCGGCGGTGAGGACGGCGTGGGTAGCCCAGCCGTGCCGGTGGAACACCGTGGTGCCGACCGGAAGAGTCGGCTCTTTCGACTCGACCACCTCGCCGAGCGAGCGCCCTTCCAGACCCGCGCCGCGTTCCCAGCCGCCCCATTCCATGAACTCGCGCATGTACGGATCGACCGACAGGTAACGGTTTTCGACCAGCACCTGTCCGCCGGCGAGATCCGGCAGCGGCTGGGTGACGAACTCGAAATCGGCGGCGCTCGGCGCGCCCTCGGGGCGGCGGACCTGGCGGACGGCGGTCAGGGACACGGGATCTCCTTAGTTGGCTCTGCCCAGCAACTCAAGCGCGTCGAAGCCGCCTGCGGCAGACCGCCGGATCGATGGACCGAGCCAATCCATGAATCTCGCTCATGGTGCTGGCTAGGCTGGCCGCATGGATGCTGTCGACCTCACTCCGGGCGAGCTGCGCCTGCTGCTCGCGGTGGAGCGCGCCGGCAGTTTCACCGCCGCTGCCGCCGAGCTGAGCCTCACTCAGTCCGCGATCTCGCACGCCGTCCGGACCTGCGAACGCAAGGTCGGCGCCGTCCTTTTCGAGCGCGGCCGAACCGGTGCCCGCCCGACCGCGGCCGGTGCTCGCGCGCTCGTGCACGCCCGGCTGATCCTGCGTCAGCTCGACGTCCTCCGCGCCGAAGCTCGAGGCGCGGCAGCCGGAACGCTCACCGGCCCGCTGCGGATCGCGGCTTTCCGCAGTGCCGCCGCGCATCTCCTGCCCGCGGCGCTGGAACGCTTGACCGCCAAGCATTCCGGCCTGCGCCCGCAGGTGCTGGTCGTCCCCGAACTAGGCCGCGGCACGGCGGGCGAGGTCGCCGACGGACGCGCGGACGTCGCCATCGCGACCCTCAGCGAAGACGAACCCCCGCCGGCCGGATTGGTCGCCGGAGAACTGTTCCGGGAGCCGTATTTCCTCGTCAACCCGGGAAACCAGGCCGATCCGCGTGCTCTGCCGCTGCTCGACTGGCCGGAAAACTGCTCCTCCTACACCCGATCCTGGTGGGCCCGGCAGGACTGGCTGCCCGCGGCGAAGATGGAGGTCGCCGACGACGGGGTGGTCCTTTCCATGGTGGCGCAAGGGATCGGGATGGCGATCCTGCCGAAGCTCACGCTCGCCGCCGCCGCGCCGGGAGTCACGGTCACCCCGATCGCCGACCCGCCCAGCCGGCGGGTCGGGTACGTCGCCACCTATGCCGGTGCGCAATCCCTCGCGGTGCGCGAACTGGTACGGGAATTGCGGGCGGTGGCCGAGGCGCAGGCGGTTCAGGAAAACGTGTACTAGATCCGCGGCTGGTCGCTCTCGAACTCCGGTGCCCGTCTGAGCCGGTTGCCCTGCTCGCAGAAATGACATACGGTTCCGCCACTGACACGCGATTCCGCAGAGGTGGCCGATGACCCAACGCGCACTGGTGCTCGGTTGTGGCGGCACCCTCGGCTTCGCCTGGACCGCAGCCGTCCTCGCCGCGGTCGAGGAGCAGTGGGGATGGGACTCGCGCGAGGCCGACGTCCTGGTCGGCACCTCGGCGGGCGCGGAGATGGCGGCGTTTCTCGGCTCGGGCATCGGGGTCGGCGAGATCATGGCCGCGCTGCTCGGAGAACCCGCCGACGAACGGGTCCGGCGCCATCTCGCTCAGCATCCGGGCATGCTGCCGCCCTTGCCGACACCGGTTTGGCCTGGTCTCGGCCTCACTGCCGCGGCATTGCGGGGTCGCGTCGATGTGCTGGCCGGGCTGGCTGGTGTCGTGCCGAGGGGGCGCGGCGACGCTGGATGGCTGCGCGATCTCGGCACCGCGTTGGCCAACGCTGACGGCTGGGTGGACCATCCGCGGACCTGGCTCGTCGGGGCAGATATCCGCACGGGGGAGCGGGTCGCGTTCGGGAATTCGCGCCGAACTCAGCTCGGCACGGCGATTGCCGCGTCCTGGGCGATTCCGGGATGGTTTCCGCCGGTGGCCATCGACGGCCGCAGGTACGTCGACGGCGGCACCGTCTCGCCGACGTCCGCCGATCTCGTTCTCGCGACTGGCGTCGAGGAGGTCGTGGTCATTCCGCCGATGTCCACCTCCGGGGGTGCATCCGGCCGCGGTTTCGCGCGGGTCGAACGACTGGCCCGACGTGCGATGACCCGGCGCGTCGACGCCGAGGTGAAGCAACTCCGCGCCGCCGGTGTCCGGGTGCTCCGGATCGAACCCGGGCAGGCCGAATTGGACGTCATGGGGCCGAATTTCATGGACCTGCGCCGCCGCGCCGCCGTGCTCCGCGCGGTGACCCCGGCGCGGGTCCGCACCGCCATCGAAGAAGGAGCGACCCCATGACCTACCCCAAGATCGACCTCGACGGCGCGTCCGTCGCGATCACCGGTGGGGGTGCCGGAATCGGCCGTGCGGTCGCGAAGTTCTTCGCGCGCAAGGGAGCGCGCGTCGCGATCGGGGACCTCAACCAGGCGGCTGCCGAGGAAACCGCCGAGCTGGTCGGCGGCACCGCTCACCACCTCGACGTCGCCGACCGCGACTCGTTCGCGTCTTTCCTCGCCGCGGCCGAGAAGGCCCACGGACCGTTGCACGTGCTGGTGAACAACGCCGGCCTCATGCCGAACGGCGGGTTCCTCGAACTCGCCGACGCCACCGACCGGCTGCAGATCGACGTCAACCTCGGCGGCGTCCTCAACGGCATGAAGCTCGCCCTGCCCGGCATGGTCGAACGCGGTTTCGGCCACGTTGTCAACGTCGCCTCGCTGGCAGGCAAGTTCCCGGTCAAGGGGCTGGCCGTCTACAACGCGACCAAGTTCGCCGTCGTGGGGCTGACGGCCGCGACCCGCCTGGAGTTCGCGGACGCGGGCGTCAGCATCACCGCCGTACTGCCGTCGGCCGTCGACACCGCGCTCGCCTCCGGCCTGGACATGCGGCCGATCCCCAAGGTGCAGCCGGAAGACGTCGCCAAGGCGGTTGTCGATTCAGTGCACAACCGCCGCGCCGAAATCGCTGTCCCCGGCTATGTCGGCCTGCTCGCCACGGCTGCGGGGGTCACCCCCGAGCCGGTCCTCAACCGGGTCCGGCGGCTGGTCCGCGACGACCGCGCTCTGCACTCGGACCGCCCGGAGCGCACGGCGTATCGGGCGAATCTCGAGGCACAGCAAGGAACTCGGCGGTAGCCAGGCGACCAGGCGCAACCCGGTTGCGCGATGCCCACGACCGGACTGACCTGCAGGTTCGCCCGCTCAGCAGCAGCTGCCGACGGCCCTCGGCGACGAACGCTTCGCCGCGGCGTACGAGAGCGGCTGCCAGCTGCCCGCGCCGCTCGCGGTGCCCCGAACCGACCCGGCTGGGCTTCGTCGGACGCTGTCCAGCTGATCGGTTCGTTTTCCGGGTAGCCGGGGTTCGGTTCCGCCGCTAGACCGTTTCCGACGAGCCCTGCACGGTGGAGACAACCCCCGGTCAATCCGGATTCGAGAGGTCGGCAACCGAGCAGTGAGATTCAGCGGTGCCTTCGGGAAGCGATGCCCCTCGCGGCGTAGGCCACACAGACGACAGGAAGAGACCCGCTGATGTCCGAGACAACCGAACGGCCGCTGCGCCCCGGCGGCCTGGCGATCCGGAGCGGGGCCGTGGGCTCCCTCGTGCTGGTACGGCTGAGCGGTGCGCTCGATCTCGCCACCGCCGACGACCTCGCCGACGTGCTGGACACTCAGCTGCGGACCGGCCGCGACATCGTGCTCGACTGCACCGGACTGGACTTCATGGCCGTCGTCGGGATGTCGCTGATGCTCGGCACCCACCGCGCCGCTCGCGCCAAAGGGCGCCGGCTGATCGTGGTGACCGGCGGCAACCGCGCCGTGCTGCGGCCGCTGAGCGTCACCCGGGTCGACGTCCTGCTCCACCTCGCCGCCAGCATCGACGACGCCTGCGCCGAGTTGAGCGGTTTGGCACCCGGCTCGCGCGGGTAACCGGGGCGCTGCCCCGCGACAGACGACGTCGGAGGTCCTTGGACGACGCCGAAGGACCCGCCGGGGTTCTTGCTGCCGGCGTGGGACGGAGGACGAACCGGCGTATGTCCACCCCAGGACACGTGGTGTTCGACAGCGACGACCTGGACCGCACCGAGGAATTCCTCTGCTATTCCTACGCCCCGATGCGGATCGGCAGCGGCAGCCGCGACGCGGGCGCCCGCATCACCCGGGTCGCCACGGAGACCGTCAGCGCCGACGAGCTCGACCTGCACTTCGACATGAGCTACGACGTCGACCCGCTGGGCCGGATCTGCCTCTGCGACATCGAAGCCGGAACCATCGAGGACCACCGGGTCGCCGGGTGGACCGAATCCGCCGACTTCGCCCCCGGCGACCTGTTCTCCTTCGCCCCGCCCGACCGCCCGTACTCGGGCCGGATCTGCCGGGCCCGCTACAGCATCACCATGCTCGACCCGGCCGTCCTGACCCGCGTCGCGGGCACCGAAAAGCCGGTCAAGCTGCTCGACCACATCCCGGTGTCGGCCGCGGGTGCCGAGCACCTGCGCAACGCCATCACCTACCTGCGGGATCAAGTCCTCTCCGCTCCGGACATCGGCGAGCATCCGCTGCTGGTCAGCACCGCGACCCAGCACCTCGCCGCCGCCGTGCTCACGGCGTTTCCCACGACCGCGTCGGAGGAGCGCGCCGGCTCCGATCTCGACGCGCATCCCCAGGCTTTGCGCCGCGCGATCGCGTTCATCGAAGCCAATCCCCATCGGGATCTCACCGCCGCCGACCTGGCCCAGGCGGCTGGAGTGTCCTCGCGGGCCGTGCAGCTGGCGTTTCGAAGGCACCTCGACCTGACGCCGATGGCTTATCTGCGGCGCGTCCGTCTCGACCATGCGCGGGCGGAGCTAAAGGCTGCTGCTCCGGGGCAGACGACTGTCACCCAGGTTGCGGCGCGTTGGGGTTATACGCGGCCCAGCGTTTTCACTGCCCACTACCGCGCTGCGTACGGCGAGCTTCCGTCGCGCACTCTTCAGGACATCAGTACGAAGTCCATTTAGGACAGTCAGCGCCTGCGCGGACCAGGCTGATACCGCACCGGTCCAACGCGCAGGTCGGGTTCCTGCCGGGCGGCGGACGCAGTGTCATCGCGGTGGACGTCATCGCGGTGGACCCGGACGGGCACGGCGGTGCCGGACGGCGACTCCCGCGTGCGCTCACGGTCGGTCTTCGCGGCAGTGCGCAACAACCGGTACGCGGCGATCACCGCGGCCAGCCGTTCGGCGTCTCCTCCGGAAGCGTCCGGGTGAAGCTCCCGCACCAGGCGTCGGTACGCGAGCGTGATGTCCCGCTGGCTGGCTGCCGAGGTGAGGCCCAGCACGGCGTACGGGTCGCTGCGAGGCTCCGGCACCGCTCACCCCCTGCGCGGTTCTTTACCGGTGAGGGACGGATCGGCGTCGACGACCAGGCGGCTGAGGCACGCGTAGTAGTCGCGGGCCGCCTCGTCCGCCCGATCGAGCGCCTGGCGCAGCTCGGTCAGCAGCCGGGCCGCCCGCGTCAGGTTTTCGGTCGGGTCGCCGCCTTCCTGAGTGCGCAACAACCGGATCCGCGCGTGTTCGTCCAGCCGCACCGCGGCGGTCGCCGTCAGCTCGGCCAACCCGCCGGTCAGCTGCACCAGGTACCACCCGACCTGCCGCAGATGGTCGTGGGTCACCCCGCCGGCCGCGGCGTCCAGCAACTGCCGGGTGGCCTGAGCGAGGGACCGGGAGGCCGCGTCCAGGAAGTGCCCGGGCCGGGGAGATCGCCGCGGGCGCGCCATTTGGGGTTCACCACCTTCGTCACTGGTGCTGGGTGCTGGCCTCGGGAACGGGATCGTCGGGCGGGACCGGCCGCTGCTGCTCGGCCACGTCGACCGGATCGGCGGCCACGCCGTCCACTGCCTGTTCGACGGCCGCCGCGTCGTCCGCCCAGTCGGGAGGTTCGATTTCGTGCTGCTGGTCCGCCGCGTCGTTTTCCGGGATGTCCCACGCCATCTCGGTACCTCCAGTGCGTGTCCGGGGCCGCGTCCAAGGACGTGGCCCCGCCTTGACGGGCCAGGCATGGTCGTCGACGGCGGGGCCGCGCGGCAGGGATGGGGGTTCAGGCGTTGATCTTCTTGCGCTCCTCTCCGCCGGAGATGCTGATCTTGCGCGGCTTGGCCCGCTCCGCCACCGGGATCCGCAAGGTCAGCACACCGGCTTCGCAGCTGGCCTCCACGTGCTCGGCGTCCAGCGTTTCGCCGAGGAACAACTGCCTGCTGAACGTGCCGCGGGGACGCTCGGCGACCTGCACGTCGTCGTTCTCGCCGTAATCCGGGCCGCGTTCGGCCTTCACGGTGAGCACGTTGCGTTCCACGTCCACGTCGATCGCGTCCGCCGGCACCCCGGGCAAATCGAACTTGACGATGTAGTCGTCCCCGGAGCGGTACGCGTCCATCGGCATCGCCGCCGGGCGGGTGGCGGTGCCGTCCGTGCCGAAGAGCTGCTGAGACAGCCGGTCCAGCTCCCGGAACGGGTCTGTGCGCATCAACATGACCACTGACTACCTCCTGCTCCGCTTGTCATCGCGGGCCGCAGCGGTATCCGCGTCCCGTCACACTGCTCCCAGTCGATAAACCTGTTCTCGACGGCACACTTTCGGTTGAACGCGGGGCGGCCGTCGCCTTGACCGCCCGGGAAACGCACGGCCCCGCCGATCCCGGGCAGACCGGGGACGGCGGGGCCGGAGCGCGGTGTCGGATCCGCGTCTGCCGAGAACCGAGCAACTCTCGCGTCCGGCCTCGGACAAGCACGGCTGGGTGTCGCGCGATCACCGCCGGACGGCGGAGGCGCGGCGGGCTCGCATCGCTTCGCCACGAGACGCGGGGGCGGGCCTTGGTGCGCAACGCCCCGGTCCTGCTGCGGCCCAGTCATTGCCGCGCGCTGCCGACGTCCAGCTCCGATTCGAACGCGACGGTGTATCACCTCCCCGTTCGCGCCGTCGTTTCATTGCACAGCAGCACCATCGCGAGCAAACAGCGGAGGAGACCTGGCCCCACGCCACCGTCGCGCCGCCAGCAACCGCTCGCTCGACCTCTCCGGGGTCTCCCGCACCGCCCGAATTCCGCTGGGGCGGCGCGCCGGAACCGGTTCCGGGGGCCGCGGCCTGTCGCGAGGAGGAACGGCGGGGAAGTTCGCGGCCACGATCGCGTCGAATTCCGCGCGTGCCCACTCCGGGTCCGCGCAGACCAGCTCGGCGAACGCCGTGCCGGCTGTCCGTTCGGTGGCCTCCGGCATCGTGAATCACTCCCAGACCATCTCTCGATGGGCCTACCAGCCATTCACAGCTTCTGCTTGAACTTATAGCCCGCACTGGAGATTGTGTCAAGCACGCAACGTAGATAATGTGGGTGATGCCGACCGGCGTCCCCGTCGAGCGAAGGAGCGCCCATGACTGACCTCGGCAAGCTCGACGACGAGGACTACCCGGCCTTCACCACGGGGCAGGCCGCCGAACTTCTCGACGTCCAGCAAGCCTTCCTGCGCAGCCTGGACAGCGCCGACGTGGTGCGCCCGCAGCGGTCCGGCGGCGGGCACCGGCGATACTCCCGCCGTCAGCTGGCCTTCATCGCTCGTCTGCGAGAACAGCTCGACACCGGACACACCCTCGCCGCGGCGGACCGCATCGTGGGCCTGGAGGACGAACTCGCCGACGCCAAGCAGGAAATCGCCGACCTTCGCCGCCGGCTGGACGACGCCGGCCGCTGACCCCGACGCGCCGAAGAAAATCTATGCTGACCGGAGTAGACATTCGGTCGCGGCTGTGTGTAGTCTTCTGGTCGTACCGAGAAAGACAACGTCAATCAGGCGCGGGAGATGACGTAACTGCCCGCGAAGTGAGATGAGCCGGTCAGGCGGTGCGGAGCCGATCAGTAAAACGGGTTCCGTCCGGTGACCGGGAGCAGTAACCCCGGGGCCGGGTTGTGCATCAAGTTGTTTCGGAAGTACCGGCCCCGGGGGCGAGAAGTGCAAGACGCGGGCGGAGCGAGTGCGCCCGCGAAGTTCAGTGGTAGTTGAAGTGCAAGTGCAGGACCGGTCAGGTGGCCGGGGCCGATCAGTGAACGGGCTCCGGGCAGTGACCAGCGGCGTCAGCGTGCTGGGACCGATCAGGTGAAGGGGTTCCCCGGCGGTGGCGTTCGCAGGAAGTGAAAACGCAGTACCCAGCAGGAGAAAACCGGAAGAAAGGGAAAGGGAACATCATTGGATCGCCCGCAGCGGCCGGAAAGCGCCGCGCGGGTGCCGCAGTCCCATCGAGTTCGGAGGTGGTTCTCGGTCACGAATGAGCGATCCCCGCAACACCCGGCCGTATGCCGGACGCGGGTGCAGGAAGCCGGCCTTCGCGCCGGTTGACAATGGTGAAACCCAACCCTTGAGGACCCCGGGTGCCGCACAGGCACCCGGGGTCCTTTCTGACGTGGAGGTGGAATGATCCCTGACCAAGAAGGACCGGCCACGCCCAACGGGGCCGACAAGTTCGACGACGAGCACTACCCCGCCTACACCATGGGCCGGGCCGCCGACATGCTCGGCACCAGCCAGAACTTCCTGCGCAGCCTCGACGAAGCCGGCCTGATCACGCCGCAGCGTTCGCCAGGCGGACACCGCCGCTACAGCCGGCACCAGCTGCGCCTGGCCACCCGCGTACGGGAACTGGTGGACCAGGGCACCGCCGTGGAAGCCGCTTGCCGCATCGTCACCCTCGAAGACCAGCTCCACGAAGCCCAGCGCCTCAACGCGGAACTCCGCGCAGAGGACTGAAGCTTCCCGCGACCTGCCCCGGCACGCGACGTCGATGTCGCGTGCCGTTCGTGCGTTGTGGGGGAAGATGCTGTCCGCGGGGCGCTGTCAAGCAACGCGACGGCGACTGACCGGAATTCACCGGATCTCTTCGGACACTGACGGGATCCAGCTGGCCCGCAAATCCGGGGATAAACCGGGGAGCCGATCTCGCTCGGCCGCGACCGACAAGCCGCTGACCGGGAAGGAGTGGTGGGCCGCCTGGGGCTCGAACCCAGAACCTACGGATTAAAAGCCCGCGGGTTCGATCGCGGCGATCTTGAAACGGGCTTCGATTGCAGGGCTTCTACCTGCGGTTTTGGCGACTTCAAGATCATGTTTGCGGTTGCTAACGGGCAGTCTGGGCTCCGTTATGTCTCCGTTCTTCCTGCTGTGCTCAAGCGGGTCCGCGACACGGGTTGACCTGGGGTTTTGCCTCGTTCGCGCGGGGGTTCGATGTCTGGCATTACCGTCTGACCGAACGGACGAAGGCAGGCGTGTGGAGGTTGATGGGTGGATACGAATGTCGTACCGCTGGGCGAGCGCATTCTGCGGTCCGTTCTGAATCACGTCGTCGCGAATGGTGATGCGGCGGAGACGAGCTATCTCGAAGCCAAGAGCACCGTGGACATCGCCTCGAAGCCGGGGCTGGTGAAGATCGCCAAGTTTCTCCTGGCCTGCGCGAACCGGCTGCCCGAGGATGCGGCCCGGCACTTCAAGGGCTACGCCGTGCTGGTGATCGGCGCGCAGCAAGGCGAGGCGGGTGGTGTCGCTCGCGGTGCGGAGCCCCACGAGCTCGCGGACCGGCTCCGGCCCTACCTGGGTGCGACGTTCCCCGGCTTCGAGTTCGGCCGGATCAGCGCGGACGGCGATCGGGAGGTGCTATTCGTCATCGGGCTGCCACCCGAGGACGGGCAACCGATCTACCCCTGCCACAAGGCGTACGGCGTGCCCGGAGAAGACCAGCTGGCCGATGGCGCGATCTACGTTCGCGATCACAGCAACACCAGGACCGCGAACGCCGGCGAGATCATGGCGCTGACCGACCGGGCTCGCGGTGTCCCGCGGCCTCCGATCACCCTCGACATCGACCTCCTCGGCTCCATCAGCCGGGTGGACCGGGTCGCGGAGATCCTCGACCGGCTGTATGACCTCGAAGAGCAGCAATACCTCGAGCCGCCGTCGAAGGAGAAGACGTCGCCGCTGCCTGGCTATGTCCCACCGGGACTGTTCGGCGACACGGTGACGCCGACGACCGAGGATCGGGCCGCGCGGCTGGACGCATGGAGGCAAGCGCGCCCGACGCACATCGAGGCAGGCCGTGCACACTTGTTCGGCGTAGCCCTCGACGGTGTGGGAGTGCGCGTGGTCAGCCGGGACCGGTTCGTCGCCAGACCGGAAATCGTCCTGACCTTCCACAACTGCGAGATCGCCGACTTCGACGAGCGTGACGAGGCGGACTTGTCGCGGCTGGTCGAGCCGGTCCGGGGGCGCGAGACTTCGCACTGGAGCGTGCTCGATTCGGTGGCTTCGCGGATAACCCCGCGCGGCTACCCAGTGGACTGGGCACAGCGCGGCGCGAACGCCGAGGTAACGCTCACACCGGAGTCGTTGCGGCCGAACGTGGAGTGGCGCACTGAAGTGGACGACTACGTGCTCGTGGCCCGCGACCCGCAGGCCACCTCCGTGCGCGTGACCTGGGTGCTCACCGAAGACAGCAGCGACCTGACAACCCAGGGCGAGATGGCCGTCCCCGCCGGCCCGCTCGTGGACGCCGCCGAACTGGTCAAGACGGCCTTCCTGAACGAGCACTGACACTCGATCCGCACGCGGACCTGCATGCGCCGGTCCGAACCCCGGACGCACGCCTCCCGGATAAGCGGGTGATCACCGCGCCCGGTCGGGCTGCGAAAGGATGGTGGCATGGAACACCTGTATTGGGATCTCGGCCCGTGCGTGGGTGCCACGTCCGTCGAGGTCGAATTGCGCGGAGTTCCTGCCAGGGTGTGCCTGATGGATGTCGAGGAGTACCAGGCTTACCTCGACGGCGAGGAGTACGAATACCACGGCGGTTACTGGGAAAGCAGCCCCACGATCCTCGATGTGCCTTACGACGCTCGCTGGTACCTCGTGGTCGATGGTTACGACGGACGGATCACCGCCACGGTGACGAAACTCGTTGACTGACGCCCTGACACTTTCGGTTAACGCGGGCCGCGGCGTTCGTCAACGGCGGCGCCGGGCCAGAGCAGGCTGCCGAGCCGTGCACCGAGGACGATGCCGATGCCGGTGGCGAATCCTGTGACAAGCCCGTCCCACGGCAGTTGAGGCTGTCGCTTCGAGCGGGATGTGGCGCGGCGCTGCGTGAGGCGCCCGAGGTTGCCGGTGTTCTCGGGCCGAACCGGGATGTCGCCTTCGCCCAGCCGAGGGAGTCGGTGCACGTGGTCGGCGGCTGCCGCGAGGCCGGCGGCGACCGGTTGTCCTTGCCAGACAAGGACTTCGAGAGTCGAGGCGTCGGCGTCGCCGAGTACGGCGAAGGCGTGATCGCCGGAGCAGACGGTGAAGCGGGTGCAGCCGTCGGCCTGCATCCGCCGCGCGTGCGCGAGCAGGGCGAGTTCGGCGGCGTCGGGTCCGGGCGTGACGCGCAGGGGTGCGACGCCGAGCGCCGCCAGGGTGGAGGCGGTGGCGTCGTCGGCGTCCTCGATGCAGGCGTAGGCGGCGACGGCGTGGTGCCACGGCCCGGCGGCGTCGAGCAGCGCGGTCATCCGGCTGCGCAAGGTTCGTCGCTTGGGCCGAAACCCCACCACGTTTTCCAGATCGACCAGCACGACCCGATCTGTCGGCAACATGCTCAGATCATTTCCGCTTCGGCTTGCGCTTTTTCTTTCCCTGCTTGGGTTTCGCGCCTACCGGTTGGGTTCGACGGTCGCCAATGAGATCCCGCCCGCCATTCATGTAGGAGGTGAGCTTGCCCTCCCAGCAGTTCGACAGCTCGTAGGCCAGTCTGGTTCCGTGCTCGCACGCGACGCGGTCGTCCGGTGCGGTGGCGTTCTCGGCTGCTTCGGGCAGCAGGGTGTTCAGTTCGAGCGCGAGCGCGAGAATGCCGCTGCGAACACTCCCAGCCGGCGACATGTCGGGGACCGCGAGTGGGTCGTCGAGTTGGTCGGCGTTGCTCGTCGGCTGGTAGCCATCGGGGACCAGGCCGCTGATGTTCTCCACCACGAAGTCGGTGTAGGGCATCGACGGTGCTCGCCGCATCAGCACGGCGACGGCCTCGAACACCGGCGTCGCGTTGCGCGCGAGCACGGCGTCCTCGTCGTTGTCGCAGCGCAGCATGCGGCCGGCGGCCTCGGCGGTGCCGAACCCGTGCCACGCCGCCAGAAGCACGGCCGGCGTGTCCGCAGGCTCGGTCATCCGCAGCCGTGCGACGCACTCCGCGATCAGTTCCAGCGCACTGGGCTTGTGGCGAGCACCAGCTTCGGTTTCGGTCACGTCAACGACCGTAGCCAGCCACGGTGCGGACACCAACGGGTGATCGGGCAAGCCTCACGCCAACTCGTGCGGGCATCGGCCTGACGGGAAGGGCGAGGGGACCGGAGCGGCGATCAGGAACGCGCCGCCCCGGCCTTCTCGTGTGTCCGGTAGTCGCCCCGCGTGGTCGAACACCACCACTGGTTCGGCTTACTGCCAGACGACGGTGATGGGGTGATGGGGGCGGTCGAGGAAGAACCGGCCGCGCGTGGGGTCGGAGGTGTCGGTGCCGTCGGCGGGGATCTCGAACCGGACGTCCCGGTGCCGGAAGTCCCGGTGCCAGGTTCGGATCTCGTCGGCGACGCGGGCCGCCAGTTCGCCACCGTGGGGGCCGTGCCCGATGACGCCGGTTTCGGTGAGTTCGTGGCCGTCGCTGTCGTGGCCGCCGGGACGTTTGGCGAGGTAGGCCAACTCGCCGTCGCCGGGTACGGCCATCCCGGTGCGGAACATCGGGGTGATGCGGCCGGAGTCGATCGCGGTCTGCTCCGCGGGCATGCTGCGCAGGCCGCCGGGTAGCGCGCAGGTGAGCCAGAGGTACATCCACTCCAACGATTCCATCCGGGCGAAAGTGACCCCGGTCCACATCTCGCTGCGGGGCTGGTCGAGCACGCCGGTCAGCCGTTCGGGGGCGAAGGGCTGGTCCTGGTGGGATTGGAGGGTGACGGTGTTGTCGCCGGTCAGGTCGATCCGGCTGCGGGGGTCGTCGGCGATGCCGCCGCGCAGCGGGACGAAGCCGCACATCGCGTGTTCGGCGCTGCGCCAGCCACCGTCGGGGTCCCGCTCAAACGCGATCGAGCGCGACACGCTTCCGCGAATCCGCAGGGGTATCACCAGCCGCCCGCCGGGTGCCAGCTGGGAGAGCCCCCACTGGCCGCCTTCGGCGAGAAGTGGGAGGCCCGCTACCCGGCGATCATCAGGCTGTGGGAGAACGCGTGGGCCGAGTTCGTGCCGTTTCTCCAGTTTGACAAGGAAATCCGCACGGTGGTGTGCACCACGAACGCGATCGTTATCTTGAGCCCGCTGGCCTGTGTCGTCCATGTTGGACACGAGGAGGTGAGAGCCGGGCGACTGCGTGCTGGACGTGCTTATCTGCCGCCGTCCATCACGCGGATCTTCCGGAGGAGCAATGCTTGTTCAGCGGGTCGTTTCACCCGCCTCGCCGCTGGAGTCGTGGACCGTTCTGGGCGATGACGACGCCCCGGTCGGCCCGATCGAGCGGTATCTGGCCTATCTGACCGACATCGAGCGGTCCCCGAACACGATCAAGGCTTACGCCCATGACTTGAAGGACTGGTTCGCCTTCCTCGACGGTCGCGGCGTGGACTGGCGGGAGGTGCGGCTGGAAGACATCGGCGAGTTCGTCGCGTCTACCCGGCCAAGAAGGCGCTCGCTGCCGTCATGGCCAAGATCAAGACGACCTGCCGGAAGAACACGAACCAAACGCTCGCAGTCCTGCTGCTCCAGCTCAACCGGATGCTGCGGGGCTGGACCGCGTACTTCAAGTACGGATGCTCGAACGCGACCTTCAGCTACCTACGGTCATACTTGTGGAAGGAGATCGTCCGGTGGCAGAAACGCAAGCATCGACGCACCCCATGGAAGCAACTGCGTCGACGCTACGGCATCTGGCCCGCCGATGGCGATATTGGGCTGTTCGACCCCGCCAGGGTACGCGCGAAGCGCTACTACTACCGGGGCGCGCGCATCCCGTCGCCATGGCCGAGCGTCGCATGAGACCAACACGATCCCGCCGGGACTTGTGGAGAGCCCGGTGCCGGGACAACTGGCACGCCGGGTTCGGGAGGCGGCTCGGAGAAACCCACCCGCGGCAACGCGGGCACGGCGCTCCGAGCCGACCTCACTGATCCGTGTGCGGGTGTGAGGCCCGCGCCGCCGGTCCGTCGCAGCGGAGCGGTAGGAGCTGGGGGCAGCCGGGTCCGGTGAGACGACTGGACCGGGTGGAAAGCAGCCCCGACAACGACGGGAGGCACCGACACCAACGTCATGCCCCGCAACACGACGGCCCTGGTCACGACGTCGGCGACGGTCGGTTGGCGCATCTCGTGCCTCTCGATGCGGTCCACTCAGTGCACAATAGGATTTCAGACTTGCTAAGGTTAGCAAGTGTTGAACATGATGCCGTGGTGGCGCGTGCGTGAGGAGGAGCGTCCGTGAGCAGACCCCTCTACCAAGCGAAGGCCGAGTTCTTCAAGACCCTGGGCCACCCCGCGCGGATCCGGGTGCTGGAGCTGCTGAGCGAACGCGAACATGCCGTGGCGGAAATGCTGCCCGAGGTGGGGATCGAAGCGGCGAACCTGTCCCAGCAGCTGGCCGTGCTGCGCCGCGCCGGGCTGGTCGTGACCCGCAAGGAAGGCTCCACTGTCTACTACTCGCTGACCAGCCCGCACGTCGCGGAGCTGCTGCGGGTCGCGCGGCAGATCCTGACCGGTGTGCTCACCGGGCAGATCGAGCTGCTCGACGACCTGCGCGCTCCGGCCGGGTCGGCAGGGCCGCCTCCGCCGACGTAGGACTCGCGGAGCGCATGAGCCGCGGTCCACTGCGCCTGGTCCTCTGCTCAGTCGCCCAGGCGGACTGGACCGCACCCTTCTTGAGAACGACAGTCAGGAGCAGCGTGTGCTGAGCTTGTGGCGCAAGATCCGCCGGACCGGCCGGGTGGCCGAGCCCGCGCCACCTCGACCGAGCGGTGACATGCCCGCGGCCGCCGCTGCACTGGGCGGTTCGGTGCAGGTGCGGCACGTGGACGCCGGCTCGTGCAACGGGTGCGAGGTGGAGATCGGGTCGGCGTTCGGGCCGGTCTACGACGCCGAACGCTATGGCGCGCGCCTGGTCGCCTCGCCGCGCCACGCGGATGCGTTGCTGGTGACGGGGCCGGTGACGCGGAACATGGCGGCACCGTTGCGGCGCACCTACGAGGCGACCCCCGCGCCCCGGCTCGCGGTCGCGGTCGGGGATTGCGCCCGGAACTGCGGCGCGTTCGCTGGGGCTTACGGGCTGGCCGGTGCGGTGTCGGACGTGGTGCCGGTGGATCTGGAGATCGCGGGATGCCCGCCGCGGCCGGAGGCGATTGTCGAGGGATTGCGGAAGCTGACCGGTCGATGAACGTCGCTGCTGTCGGCTTCGGTGCGGCCATGGTGGTAGGGGTGCTCGGCACCGTTGCGGCGTTGGTCGTGCCGCAGCGGGTGCGCTCGGCGGTGGTGGGTGTCGGTACGGCGTTGGCCGGGGCCGCCGGTGTGACGGCGGGTGCCGCCGCGATGGCCGGTCAGGCGTTTTCCCTTGCCCTGCCGGGGGTGCTGCCCCTGTCCGGTGTCTCGTTCACGATGGACGGGCTGGGCGGCCTGTTCATGGCGGTCACCGGTGGCGTCGCGGTCGCCGCCGGGATGTACGGCATCTCCTACACCCGGCACGGCCTCGATTCCCGGCTGTTCCAGGCCGTGTTCCCGGTGTTCGTGGCGGCGATGCTGCTGGTGCCGGTCGCCTCCAGCGCGGGCACGCTGCTGGTGTGCTGGGAACTGATGGCGGCCACCTCGCTGCTGCTGGTGCTCGCCGAGCACCGTCGCCGCCCGGAGGTGGCGCGGGCGGGCCGCTGGTACGCGGTGATGACCCACCTCGGGTTTGTGACCATCCTGATCGGGCTTCTGGTGCTGGCCGGGCACGCCACCGGCGACTCGTTCCCGGCGCTGCGCGAGGCCGCCTCGCACCTGCCGCCCGCGACCGCGGGGCTGGTTTTCGTGCTGATGTTCGCGGGTTTCGCGTCGAAGGCCGGGATCGTGCCGCTGCACGCGTGGCTTCCCCGCGCTCATCCGGAGGCGCCGAGTCATGTGTCGGCGTTGATGTCGGCGGCGATGGTGAACCTCGGGGTGTACGGGATCGTGCGGATCGGGTCCGACCTGCTCGGCGGCGGCCCGCGGTGGTGGTGGCTGCTGGTGCTCACGCTCGGCGCGGTCTCGGCGGTGTACGGGATTCTGCAGGCCGCGATGGGGACCGATCTGAAGCGGCTGCTCGGGTACTCCACGACGGAGAACATGGGACTGGTCCTGGTCGGTGTCGGCGCGTCCGGCTTGTTCGCCGCGTCCGGTGACCACGTGCTGGCGGCGCTGGCGTTGAGCGCGGCGTTGCTGCACGTGATCGGGCACGCGGCGTTCAAGACCCTGCTGTTCCTCGCGGCCGGGTCGGTGCTGCACGCGACCGGCAGCCGCGACCTCGACGCGCTCGGTGGCCTGCGCGCCACGATGCCGGTGACGACGGCGGCGTTCGGGTGGGGCGCGCTGGCGGCGTCGGCGTTGCCGCCAGGGACGGCGTTCGTGTCGGAGTGGCTGCTGCTGCAAGCCCTGATCCACGGCCTGCCCACATCGGGCGTCGCGACGGCGATCGCGATGCCGCTGGCGGTCGCGGCGGTCGCCTTGACCGCCGGGCTGGCGGTGGCGACGTTCGTGAAGGCGTTCGGCGTCGGGTTCCTGGCCCGGCCCCGCAGTACCGCCGCGGAGAACGCGCACGAGAGCCCACCGACGATGCTGGCCGGGATGGGAGTGGCCGCCGCGGTCAGCGCGGTCCTGGCGGTCGCGCCCGCCCTCGTGCTGCCCAGTATCGCCACGGCTGCCAGCACGGCGCTGCCCTCGGCGGGGCCGGCGGTGACCGGAGCGGTCACGATGCGGCTGGCCGGGATCACCGGTGCCCTCTCACCGCTGATGCTCACGCTCGCGCTGCTGGCCGCCGTGCTCGTGGCGGCCGGGGCGGTGCGGCTGGTCGCAACCCGGCGGGCACGGCGGGCCGCCCGGTTGTGGGACTGCGGCGCCGGGCCGATGTCGGCGCGGATGGAATACACCGCGACCTCGTTCGCCGAGCCACTGCAGCGGGTGTTCGACGACGTCGTGCAGCCCGAAACCGACGTCGACGTCACGCACCACCGCGAATCCGCCTACCTCGTGCAAGCCGTGGAGTACCGGCGCCGCGTACCCGACCGGATCGAACGCCGCCTCTACCAGCCTGTGCTGACCGCGGTGTCCGCGTGGGGCCGGGTGGGACGCAGGCTGGCGACCGGGAGCGTGCACCGGTACCTCGGCTACGGCTTCTACACCGTGTGCGCCGTCCTGGTCCTGCTGGCGGTGACCCGGTGAGCGCGCTCGGGATCGTCGGCGGGGTGCTGCAGCCAGTCGTCGTGGTGGCCGCGTCCCCGGTGCTGGCCGGGGTAATGCGACAGGTCCGGGCCAAGCTGGAAGGCCGCGCCGGCGCAGGGATCGGACAGCCGTGGCGGGACCTGCGCAAGCTCTTCGGCAAGGAGCGAATCGCCCCGCGCGGCACGAGTGAGATTTTCCGGTTCGCGCCGCTGGTGCTGGTCGCCACGACACTGGTGGTCGCGGTGGTGGCGCCGTTCGCGACCACCGACTCCGCCGTGGCCGCGGTGGCGGACCTGTTCGCGGTGGTCGCGCTGCTCGCGCTGGGCACGGTCGCGCTGGCACTGGCCGGGCTGGACACCGGGACCGCGTTCGGCGGGATGGGCGCCAGCCGCGAGATGACGATCATCGCGCTGGTCGAGCCCACGTTGCTGGTGGCGATCTTCGCGCTGTCGGTGCGGGTCGGGTCGACCAACCTGGCCTCGATCGTCACCTCGACCCTGCACGACCCGGCGCGGGTGATCTCCCCGGCCAGCCTGCTCGCCGCGGTCGCGCTGATCGTGGTGATCGTCGCCGAGACCGGGCGGCTGCCGGTGGACAACCCCTCCACGCACCTGGAACTGACCATGGTGCACGAGGCCATGATCCTCGAATACGCGGGTCCGGACCTCGCGCTGGTCGAGCTCGCCTCGGCGATGCGGCTGACGGTGTTTCTCGGGTTGCTGGCGAACCTGTTCCTGCCCTGGGGCATCGCCACCACCGCCGCCCCGCTCGCGATCCTCGCCGGGGTGCTGGTGTGGGTGGTGAAGGTCGCGGTCCTGGGCACGGTACTGGCCGCCGGTGAGGTGTTCCTGGCGAAGCTGCGCCTGTTCCGGGTTCCCGAACTCCTCGCGGGGTCGTTCCTGCTCGCCCTGCTCGCGGTCGCCGCGTCGTTCTTCCTGGCCTGAATCGTGAATAGGCGAGTTGGTCTGTCAAGCCGCCTCCGGGTTGTTGGGGGTGAGGGTGACGTGCTGGCCGAGTCGTTCGAGTTGCGCGACGAGTCGGCGGACGTGGGCGTGGTCGGGCAGTCGGCTGGTGAAGTAGTCGCCGCCGAGGTCGCGGTAGGGCTGGTGGCGGTCGAGGAGGTGGTAGGCGATGACGAGGATGGAGTGGGCGACGGCGACGGCGGCGCGGTTCTTGCCGCGGCGGCCGGAGAGGCGCCAGTACTGCGCGGCGAGGTAGGTGTTTTTGGTGCGGGCGGCGGCGTGCGCGGATTCCACGAGTGCGGAGCCGAGCCATTTGTTGCCCTTGCGGGTGTGTCCGGGCCGGTGTTTGCCGGCGGACTCGTTGTTGCCGGGTGCGAGGCCGGCCCAGGCCGCGAGCCGGTGGGGGGAACCGAACGCGGTCATGTCGCCGCCGGTTTCGGCGATGAGCACCTCGGCGTTGCGGCGGGCGATGCCGGGGATGGACATCAGCAGGTCGAGTTGCTCTTGAAAGGGTCGCAGCCGTTCGGCGATCTCGTGGCAAAGCCGGGCGACGGTGGCGTCGGCGGCGTCGATGCGGGCGAGCATTTCCCGCACGAGGACGGCGTGGTGGGCGTCGAAGCGTCCGCGCAACGCCTGCTGCAGGATCGGGGTTTTGCGGCGCATGCGTCCCTTGGCCAGGTTCGCCAGCGCCGCGGGGTCCCGCTCCCCGTCGATCAAGGCGGCGAGCATGGCCCGGCCGGAGACGCTGACGGTGCTGGAGGCGACCGAGCTGAGTTTGATGCCGGCGTCTTCGAGGATCTTCTCCAGCCGCTGCACTTCGCGGGTGCGTTCCTCGATGACGGTCTTGCGGTAGCGGGTCAGGTCGCGCAGTTCCCGGATCGGGGGCGGCGGGACGAACGACGGGCGGACCAGCCCGTGCTCGACCAGCTGGGCGATCCACTCCGAGTCTTTGACGTCGGTCTTGCGTCCCGGGACGGCCTTGAGGTGCCCGGCATTGAGCAGGCAGCACTCCAGCGCGTCTTCGAGCAGGTAGAACACCGGTTTCCAGTAGTCCCCGGTCGCTTCCATCCCCGCGACCTCGACACCTTCGCCGAGCAGCCAGTCGCGCAGCGCGAGCACCTGATCGGTCATCGTCGCGAACGTGCGCGTCTCGGTCCTGCGGCGCTTGCCCTGCCCGGGCGTCCGGATCGTGACCGCCATCGTCTTTTTGCCGATGTCGATCCCCGCGCATCGCTGGATCACCACGTCCATCGCCTCGGCTCCTTCCGACGCAGTCGCGCCGTCCGGAGGAGCCTGTCGACAACGAGTCTGAATCACGCGCTCATGGCAGCACTACCGGGTACCGCAGGCTCCCGCGTCCCACTGACATTCGAGCACCCGGCATCAAGGCCACACGACGTCGCCGGACGACCCACACATTCTCACCCCTACCGAGCGACCCGGCCACGGGTCATGGAGCACTGACATGAAAGGACTTCGTCGAATGTCCGCTGAGGACTGGCTTCGTGAGTGACACCGCGTATGTGCAAGCGCTGGATCTGGCGTGTGGTGCGCTGCTGCTGACCGCGGTGCTCATCGTGTGGCGCCGCGAACTCGCGGTCATCATCCGGGTGTTCGCCGTTCAGGGACTGGCCTTGACGGCCCTGGTGGCGGTGCTGGCCGTGCACGAACGCTCGGTCGAACTGGGGTTCGTCGCGGCCGGGATCGCGGTGTTGCGGGTCGGTGTCCTGCCGTATCTGCTGCGCCGGGCGCTGGTGAAGGCCGGTGCGGCGCGGCGGGAAACCCGGCCGCTGGTCAACGTGGCCGCGTCCCTGCTGTCGGTGGCGGTGCTGACGATGCTGGCCTATGCGGTGTCGCAGCCGCTGATTGCGTTGGCGCCCTCGGCGGCGACGCAGGCGATCCCGGTCGGAATGACGGTGGTGCTGATCGGGTTCTTCGTGCTCGTCACCCGCCGCCGCGCCCTGTCCCAACTGGTCGGGTTCTTGTTGATGGACAACGGGATCACCGCGGTCGGGTTCCTCACCACCTCCGGTGCCGGCCTGGTCGTGGAGCTCGGGGTGTCCCTCGACGTGCTGCTGGCGGTGCTGGTGCTGCAGATCCTGGCGTCTCGGATGTGGGAGACCTTCGGCACCGCCGACCTCGACGAACTGCGGGAGCTACGCGACTCATGACCGCCGCCGTACTTTCTCCCGGAGGCGGTATGAACACCGCCTTGGTCCTCGCCCCGATCGTCGTGCCACTCCTCGGTGCCGCGGTGTACCTGCTGGGCGGGTGGCGACCAGCCACCCGATGGATCAGCGCCGGCTCCTCCGCCCTCGTGCTGGCTGCCGCGATTATCACGGCCGCCGCCGTGTCGGGGTCCGGGCCGCGCACGGCGCTGGCCGGGCTGATCCGGGTCGACGCGTTGTCGGCATTCATGCTGATCGTGATCGGCTCGGTCGCGCTGCTGGCGACCGCCGCGACCCCGGCGTACCTGCGCGGCGAAATCGACGCGGACCGGGCAACCGCACGCACCGCCGCCCGGCACAGCGTCCTGGTGCAGGTGTTCCTCGCCGCGATGGCCCTGGCGGTGCTGGCCGCGAACCTCGGCGTGCTGTGGGTCGCGATCGAAGCCACCACCATCGTCACCGCGTTCCTCGTCGGGCAACGACGCACCCGGACCGCGATCGAAGCGGCGTGGAAGTACGTGGTGATCTGCTCCACCGGCATCGCGCTCGCCCTGCTGGGCACGTTCCTGCTCAACTTCGCCGCCCAGCACGCCCCCGGCACGCCGGGCCTGGACCTCGCCGCGCTCGCCCACACAGCGCACAGCCTCGACCCGGGCGTGACGCGGATCGCCGTGGTGCTGCTCATCCTCGGGTTCGGCACCAAGGCCGGACTCACACCGCTGCACGCGTGGCTGCCCGACGCGCACAGCCAAGCCCCGGCGCCCGTGTCGGCGCTGATGTCCGGGGTGCTGCTGTCGGTGGCGTTTTACGCGATCCTGCGGGTCAAGGTCATCGCCGACGCCGCGCTGGGCACCGGGTTCACCCGCGCCGTGCTGATCGTCATGGCCTTGGCGTCCCTCGCGGTGGCGGCGTCGCTCCTGTTGGCGCAGCGGGACTACAAGCGGATGCTGGCCTACTCCAGCATCGAACACCTCGGCCTGGTCGCCCTCGGCGCCGCCGTCGGCAGCCCACTGGCACTGGCCGCTGCCCTGCTGCACGTCCTCGGTCACGGCCTGGCCAAGGCGGTGCTGTTCCTCGGTGCCGGGCGGCTGCTGCAGACCACCGGCACCAGTCGTATCGACGGTGTCCGCGGGCTGGCCGCGCGGCAACCCGTGCTGGCCGGGTGTCTGGGATTCGGGGTCCTCGCGTTGATCGGGCTGCCGCCGTTCAGCATCTTCGCCAGTGAACTGGGCATCGCCCGGTCCGGTTTCGCGGCGGGGCTCGGCTGGGTGACCGCTGCCGCGCTGCTCGTGGTGCTGGTGATCGCCGCTGCCCTGATCGGGCACACCAGCCGGATGCTGCTGGGCGCACCGCCGGACGGGCCGGGCGCGGCCACCGCTACCCGGCCGCTGCCGATCACGGTCGCCGTCGTCTTGACGGCCGGGCTGGTGGCATGTGCGGCCCTCGGTATCGCCGCTGGACCGCTGACCTCGTTGTTGCACACCGCCGCTACCGCCGTCACGGGGGCACCATGACCAGCGCGCCGTCGTCGTCGTTCAGCAGCGCGGCCGGATATCGCCGCACTGCCCGCACCATCGCCGCCGCCGAGCTACCGGAGCGGGCGCAGGCGTTACTCGAGCACGGACACCGCCTCGCGCTGGTCGCCGGACACGACGACGGCGACACGCTGCGAGCGGTGTACCTGTTCACCGCGACCGGCCCGGAGCGGCGCGTCGAACTACACGTCCGGCTCGATCCCGCCGACCCGCGGGTGCCCAGCCTGGCCGGGTTGTCCTTCGCGGCTGGGCGGTTCGAACGCGAGATGCGCGACCTGTTCGGCATCGTGCCCACCGACCACCCGCTGCCCCGTCGTCTGGTCCGCCACTTCCACTGGCCGGCTGGCTGGTACCCGATGCTGAGCGACGCTGGCGAACCCCCCGAGTTCGGCGACGTCGACGGCCCGTACCCGTTCCGCACCGTCGAAGGAGACGGCGTCTACGAGATCCCGGTCGGCCCGGTGCACGCCGGGATGATCGAACCCGGCCACTTCCGCTTCTCCGTCGTCGGCGAGACCATCCTCAACCTCAAAGCCCGCCTCTGGTTCGTCCACAAAGGACTGGAGAAGCTGTTTCAGGGACGCCGCCCCGAGCAGGCGCTCGACCTCGCCGAACGCGTCAGCGGTGACGCCGCCGTCGGGCACACCCTCGCGTTCTGCCACGCCGTCGAAGACGCATGCGGCATCCCGGTCTCCGAGGACGCCAACCGGCTGCGGGCGATCCTGCTGGAGCTGGAACGGCTCTACAACCACGTCACCGATCTCGGCGCGCTGTGCAACGACGTCGGCCACGCCATCCTCAACACCCACGCCCAGCGCGTCCGCGAACAACTGCTGCGGATCAACGACGACGTCACCGGGCACCGGCTGCTGCGCGGCGCGATCCGGCCCGGCGGCACGCGCGTCCACACCCTGCCCGACCCCGATCAGCTGGCCGCGATCGGCGCCGACGTCGCCGAGATCGTCGACCTCGCCCTGGGCAACAGCGTTGTCGCCGACCGGTTCACCGGCACCGCGATCCTCACCACCACGCAGGCCACGGACCTGGGCACCCTGGGGTATGTGGCCCGCGCCAGCGGCCTGACCGTCGACGCCCGCCATGACCATCCGTTCCTGGACGGGGCGTTTCCCCGCGTCGAGCACGTCCGCACCGAGGGTGACGTGCTGTCGCGGTTCCTGGTGCGCGCCGAGGAGATCGCCCAATCGATCAGGGCGATCACCTACCTGGCGGGCGAGATCGACGACGGGCTCGCGTCCTTCACCTCGGGTCTCGGCCGGCTCAGCGGTGCCGCACGCTCAGGGGTGGGCATCACCGAGGGCTGGCGCGGCACCATCGTGCACCGCGTGGAGATCACCACTGACGGGACGCTGTCGCGGGTGAAAATCGTGGACCCCAGCTTCTTCAACTGGCCCGCCCTGCCGGTCGCGCTGGCCGACACGATCGTCCCGGACTTCCCGCTGACCAATAAGAGCTTCAACCTCTCCTACGCAGGTAACGACCTGTAGACGCACTCACCGTGCGTGGCGTGTCGACGTACGCACGGTGTGTGCATTCTCGCATAAGTTAAGACTTGCATACTTCTTTAACTGCATAGACGATAGAGAAGTCGGCGTGGACGGGGTACGGGCTCGCCCGCGTGGGCGTCGGGACGGAGAAAAGGCGAAGACGATGAGTGAGTTCGTGACAGTGCTGCGAGGTCGCGTCCAGGGCGCGCAGCAAAAGCTGGCCACCGCTCGGGAAGCCGGGCACGACTACGAGATCTACCTGCACATCGCCCGCATCAAGGATCTGCTCGACCTGGCCGAACGCCATGGCATCGACACCACCGACTGGATCGACCCCGCGGAACTGACCACAACAGAGGCCAGGGGATAGCAACCATGACGTCGGCTTCTTCTGCGGACTCCAAGGCCCAGCGGGTGGCGATCGTGTCCGATGGCAGCGCCCTGCCCAGCGGCACCGACCTGACAGCGACGCTACGTGACGGCGCTGAGCTGATCAGTGGCCTGGCCCGCGTTCCCGTCCGGCCGACCGTCATCCTCGCCTCCGACGCGGCCGGCCTCGCGGCAGGCATCCGGGCGTTGCCCGCCGATATCGGCGCGGTCCTGCTGACCCGGGTGGCCCCTGCGCGGGCCCGCGAGGTGCAGCGGGAGCTGCAGGACAGCCACGCGCGTCCGCTATTGACCGACGAGGACGTCACCGCGATCGCCCTGGCCGCCGCGGCAGTGGACTCGCTGGCCAAGGCGGGGCGGCGAGCCCACGGCAGCAGGGTGGTCCTTGCCGGAGCGCGGGACCTGCCTGTCCTCACCTCGCTGCTCATGGCCACCGGGGTCGACGACATCACCACCTGGAACTCCTCCGACGCCACGATCTTTCCCTTGCACAACATCGTCTTCGGCGCCGACCTCGTGATCGACCTCATCGGGGAGCTGCCCTCCAGCGCGACCAGGCGGCTCGGCGGGCTCACCGTGATCACCCGCGAGGACACCGGCGCGGCACCGTACGCGGCGGCCGGGCTCCTGGGAGCCGCCGTGTACGCACCCGGCCTGGCCTTCGACGTCGAGATTCTCCGCGCGTGCGCCATCGCCCTCACCGACATCCCACCGTCGGGCAGGTCCGTGCCCTTCGTCAAAGGCATCGCCGTGACCCGCCTCGTCACCGACGCGGTAACCAGCGTCTTTCACACCCAACCCTCCCGCTGACCAACACCGGGAACCGCAACACAGGAAGCGGCACCATGACCACCTCGACGGACAACCGCCCAGCCGGTGCCATCCCTGGACTGGATCACGCACCCACCACCCATCACGCTCTGCTGGCGTGGGTGCACGAAGTCGCCGAACTCACCACGCCCGAGAAGGTGGTGTGGTGCGACGGCTCCGACGACGAATGGCGCCGCCTGACGATCTCGCTGGTCGAGGCCGGCACGCTGGTCCGCGTCCCGCAGAAACCCCACTCCTTCCTCGCCACATCGGACCCGCGCGACGTCGCGCGGGCCGAGGACCGCACGTACATCTGCTCCGAGAACGCCGACGACGCCGGGCCCACCAACAATTGGATGGACCCGGTCGACATGAACATCATCATGACCGAGCTCTACCGGGGCAGCATGAGCGGACGCACGATGTATGTGCTCCCGTTCTGCATGGGCCCCCTCGCCGAGGAGAACCCGAAACTCGGCGTGGAGATCACCGATTCCGCCTACGTCGCCGTCTCCATGCGGCTGATGACCCGCATGGGCGCCATGGCGCTGGAGAAGTTCGGTGAGGACGCCGACTTCGTGAAGGCCCTGCACTCGGTCGGCGCCCCGCTCAAGCCCGGCCAGGCCGATGTGGCGTGGCCGTGCAGCGACGTCAAATACATCACGCACTTCCCCGAGGACCGCACCATCTGGAGCTACGGCTCCGGCTACGGCGGGAACTCCTTGCTGGGCAAGAAAAGCTACGCTCTGCGGATCGCGTCGGTCATGGCCCGCGACGAAGGCTGGCTCGCCGAGCACATGCTCATCCTCAAACTCACCTCACCTGCAGGCGCGGTCCACTACGTCGCCGCCGCGTTCCCCAGCGCCTGCGGCAAAACGAACCTCGCCATGCTGCAACCGACCCTGCCCGGCTGGAAAGCCGAGACCCTCGGCGACGACATCGCCTGGATGCGCTTCGGCGACGACGGCCGCCTCTACGCCGTGAACCCCGAATTCGGGTTCTTCGGCGTCGCCCCCGGCACCGGCTACCGCACCAACCCGGTCGCGATGCGGATGGTCGAGCAGGGCAACACGATCTTCACCAACGTCGCGCTCACCGACACCGGCGACGTCTGGTGGGAAGGCATGACCGACACCGCGCCGGAGCACCTCACCGACTGGCAGGGCCGCGACTGGCACCCCGACTCCACCGAGCCCGCTGCCCACCCCAACTCCCGGTTCTGCACCCCCATCCAGCAGTGCCCGAGCATCGCCCCGGAATGGGACGATCCCGCCGGGGTGCCGATCTCGGCGATCCTGTTCGGCGGTCGCCGCGCCTCCACCATCCCGCTGGTGACCGAGTCCCGGCACTGGCAGCACGGCGTGTTCCTGGGCGCCACCCTCTCCTCGGAAACCACCGCTGCCGCCACCGGCGAGGTCGGGGTGGTGCGCCGGGACCCGATGGCCATGCTGCCCTTCACCGGCTACCACGTCGGCGACTACTTCGCCCACTGGCTGAGCCTCGGCGAGCGTGCTGATCCTGCGAAACTCTCGCGGATCTTCGGAGTCAACTGGTTCCGCCGCGGCGAGGACGGCCGATTCCTGTGGCCAGGGTTCCGGGAGAACTCACGAGTCCTCGCCTGGATCCTCGGTCGCATCGAGGGAACCGCCGACGCGACCGACACGCCGCTGGGGGCCGTGCCGACGGCTGGCGACCTCGACCTGACCGGCCTGGACATCAACCCCGCCGATGTCGACGAGGCCCTCACTATCGACCCGGCCGAGTGGTCAGCCGAACTCGACCTGATCCGCGACTGGTTCGCCACCGTCGGCGACAAGCTGCCCACGGCCCTGCGCGAGGAGTTCGACGCGCTGACCCGGCGCCTGGCATAACGCCCCACGATCCCGCGGGCGGAGCCGTCGGCGGCTCCCCGCTCGGCTCCGCCCGCGGTTCCACCACCTGCCACGCGTCTACTGGAGACAACGGATGAGAGCCGCCACACCGACCCCGATCGCCACTGGCGTCGCTCCGGGCAACAGGTTGCCGGGAGAGGTGACCAAGCGGCTCATGTTCTTCGCCGGCGGCGCTCACCCCGCCCTGGCTCAGCACATCGCGGACGAACTGGGCGCGTCGGTAACCCCGCAGACCGCGCACACCTTCGCCAACGGCGAGACCTTCGTGCGCTTCGACAAGTCCGTTCGCGGCTGTGACGCCTTCGTCCTGCACACCGCGACCGGACCGCTCAACACGGCGCTCATGGAACAGCTGATCATGATCGACGCGCTCAAACGAGCCAGCGCGAAACGCATCACCGTGATCTGGCCCTTCTACCCCTACGCCCGCCAAGACAAGAAACACCGAGGACGAGAACCCATCTCCGCCCGGCTCGTCGCCGACCTGCTCACCACCGCCGGCGCCCATCGCATCATCACCGTCGACCTGCACACACCCCAAGCCCAAGGGTTCTTCGACGGCCCCGTCGACCACCTCCTGGCGCAACCACTGCTCGCCGAGCACGTCCGGCGGCGCTACCAGGACTCGGCCATCACCGTGGTCGCTCCAGACGCCGGACGCGTCAAGCTCGCCGAAACCTGGGCCGACCTTCTCGGCGGGCAACCCATCGCGTTCATCCAGCACCGGAAATCCCTCCACGCCGAACATCCCGACACCGGCCAGCTCGTCGGCGACGTCGCAAACCGGCTGTGTGTAGTCGTGGACGACATGATCGACACCGCGACCACGATGGTCGGCGCCGCCCGACTCCTGAACGCCGCAGGTGCCGCTGGCGTCATTGCCGCTGCCACCCACGGCGTGCTTTCGGGTAACGCCGCTGCGCGCCTGAGTTCTAGCGGAATCCGGGAAGTCGTCCTCACCGACACCCTCCCCATTCCAGACGACAAGCACTTCACCCAGCTCAGCGTGCAATCCATCGCCCCCCCTGCTGACTCGCGCTATTGACGAAGTCTTCTCTGACGGATCGGTGACCAGCCTGTTCAACGCCGGTAACTGACCGGCGGGTTCCGAACGTAGCGACGCAACAGCGGGGAGTCGTTCATCGGCCGGGGTCGGGGCGATGGGCGTAGGAGCGGTGTTTTCCGACTCAGGCTTCGGCCAGTTCACGCAGCAGCTGATGGTGTGCAGCAGGTCGCGCTGGGTGTGCCAGTGCGGGGTGTGATCGGCCGTGGCCCCCGGACTCGCCGCAGTCACCGCCGTCACCAAACTGCTCGACCCGCCTCGCCAGCGAGCATGATTCCTTACACCACAACCGAACTACTACTACGGAGACTCATGCCATGGACGCCACCGTCTACACCAGTGAGCACCAGGGGCACACCTACAGCATCTCGGTGGACAACGAACGCAACCCGTATCGACGGGACTGGGAAGTGGGGCTGGAACACGCCGACCAGGACGGCAAGGCTGTGGACGACTGGCAGCGCGGTTCTCGGGCGTTCTCTTCCCGGGACGCGCAACTGGAGTTCGTCCGGCGCCGGCTCGCCACGCTGTCCGGTTGCGGCGCAACGGCCTGGCACGCCGTGGCCGACGAGGGCGACGCGGTCCGCGACATCGCGGCCGTCGTTTCGGCCTGTTGGTCGAGGCGGTACCGCCGGAGAACTTCGGCCCGTTCGGCCGAGATTGAAGTTGGCCCTCGGGTGCCGTCGTTGGCCCATATGGACCAGCGTTGGCCGGACATACTTCCGCAGTGTTCATTGTCGAACTCCGGGAACAGCGACGCCGGGAACCCGTGCTCGGCGTACTGTCCGTCGGCCTACGATGCCTGGCTCAGCCGTGGAACGCCAATCGGCTTTCGCCCGGTGTGGACGATCGCCGCGAATCGCCGTCCGATCCTCCGCGCTCAGCGCCGCGACACCGGCGCGGCCGCGAGCGGAATGCCTCCCGCGGGTGCGCAACTCGAAATCCGTCGCTACCGAGCACGTCCGGCAGGACGTCGTCCAGGTCGGGGTGGGCCAGCGTAAAGGCGGGATCTCCATGACGCGTGCTCGTGACAACGCCGCCGGTCCGGACCGGCAGTCCTGGGTGGACCGGATCGACGCGCCCGAGGCGGTCCGGGGCGCTTCGACCGGGTTCAGCGTTCTCCTCATCGGCGGGTTGGTCCAGCCACTGGTCGTGGCCTTGGTACCGGTCCTGGGTTATGTGTGGCTTCCGCTTGTCGCTGTGGTCGCGTTCTTCGTTGCTTCAAGGCGAATCGGCAACGCCAGCCTTCCCGTGGTACACGGCGCGCTAGCCGCGCTGTGCAGCTATCTGCTCGCGCTTCCGTTGTCCTTGCTCGTACCAGCGGGCCGCGATCCTCTCCAGATCGGGCTGACGGCGGCTACGGCTGTGGTGGTCGGCGGCGCGTCCGGCTTTTTTCGCGGACGCATGAGCGGAGTGGAAAAATCCGGAGATTCGTAGTGATGGCAACGGTTCTGTGGCTTCCAAGCAGGATTCGACGATCCTAGCGTGGCGGAATCGCGCGAGACTCGTTTCCCAGGTGAGTCCCGCCGGACAGAACTGACTCGAAGTCCACCAAGACTCGAAGTCGACCAAGGAGTGCACCGATGACGACGCACGCAGCGGCACCGCCCAAGGCGAAAGGCCGGCAGCGCCGGAAGGCGAGCCGGCGATCAGGCCTGGGTTCCGCGGTCGCGCGTCCGCTGGAGCAGGCCGGCGAAATGGTGTGGCTGATGGGCGACGTGCTCTACTCCGCCCTCCGGCACCCTGTTGGCTACTGGGGCGAAGTTCGTGAGCAGATGTTCCAGACGCTGAAGCTGTGCTGGATCCCGATGATCATCTCGACCACGGCCTTCGGCCTTGGGGCTCCGGGGCTGCAGGGCGGGAACATCTTCTCCCTTTTCGGTATCCCCGAACGGCTTGGCTCGTTCTTCATCATGGCGAGCGTCCGCGAGTTCGCGCCCTGGATCAACGCGATGGTCGTGGCCGGCGTGATGGGCACCGCGATCACTGCGGACCTCGGTGCCCGCCGCATCCGTGAAGAGATCGACGCGATGGAAGTCCTGGGCGTCGAC
>NZ_JACJHR010000109.1 GCF_014174495.1 Amycolatopsis echigonensis | reverse complement strand
CACGCAGTCTCTGCGCGGCAACGCTCGCGTCACCGCGAACTCGGGTAGCGCACACCCGCGCCACCGCTGAACTCGGGTAGCGCACACCCGCGCCACCGCTGATCTCCGGTGGCGCACACCCGCACCACCGCCGATGTCCGATGGCGCACGCCGACGTTGCTTCGCACCGCGACCGCGTGCGGCAAAGGCAATCCCGCGTCACCGGCCGCAGTGGGACATGTGCCAACTGGCATCCTTTGCCGAGATCTACCGATCTCCGGGCATTTCTGGCAAAGTCCCCTTCCGCCCGTGCGGACGTGGACGTGGACGTGTGGAGGTTGCCCGATGGCCGGTTCTACGACCGAAGGCGTCGCTCGGCATCGGTTGCCGGTGCGGAAGTTGTTCGCTGCCAGTGCGGGCAATGCGCTCGAGTGGTTCGACTGGACGATCTACGCGACCTTCAGCATCTACTTCGCCGGCGCGTTCTTCCCTCCTGGCAACGAAACGCTCGCGTTGATCAACACGTTCGCCACCTACGCGCTCGCGTTCTTCTTCCGGCCGCTCGGCGGCGTGCTGCTGGGACGGTTCGCCGACGTGCACGGGCGCAAGCCCGCCATGATCCTCACCATTTCGCTGATGGCGGGCGGGTCGGTCGCGATCGGGGTCCTTCCGACGTTCGCGCAGGTCGGCTGGCTGGCTCCGATTCTCCTGCTGCTCGCCCGGATCGCGCAGGGGCTTTCGCTCGGCGGGGAGGTGTCCAACGCTTCCGCGTACCTCGGCGAGGTCGCGCCCAAGGAGCGGCGCGGTCGCTACTCGTCCTTTTTCTACATCTCCACCGGGTCCGCGGTGCTCATCGCCACCGTGGTCGGGTTCGTGCTCGCCCGCACGATGGACAAGGCGCACCTCACCTCGTTCGGCTGGCGGATTCCGTTCCTGCTCGGCGGGGTGCTCGGGCTCGTCGGGCTGTGGCTGCGACGCAGTCTCGCCGAAACCGAGCTGTACCACGAGAAAAAGGAAACCGCGCGACAGGTGCAGCGGCCGCTGCTCACCACGCTCACCCGGCATCCGAGGGCGGTCAGGCAGCTCATCGGGTTCTCGATGCTCAACACGCTCTGCTACTACACCTTCTTCAGCGCCCTCCCGTCCTTCGCCGTCAAAGGGCGCGGCGCTAACGACGTCGACACGTTCCTCGCGCTTTCCGTCGCGACCGCCCTCTTCGTCGTCCTCCAGTACCCGATGGGCGCTCTCGCCGACCGGTACGGACGGCGGCCGCAGCTGCTCGTCTGGTCCGGCGCGACGGCGCTGGTGATCGTCCCTCTCTCCTACCTCGTGCGACCCGGGCTCGGGAATCTGCTCATCGTGTTCTGCGTCGGCCTCGCGCTCTACACCGCGATGACCTCGCTCGCCCCCGCGATCATGAGTGAGCTCTTCCCCACCGAACTCCGCGGGCTCGGTATCGGCGCTTGGTACAACCTGACCGTGGCCGTGTTCGGCGGGACCGCGCCGCTCGTGCTCAGCGCGCTGTCCGCGGCGGGCGCTGCCACCGCGTTCTTCTGGTACGTCGCCGTCGGGGCGGTCATCGCGTTCTTCGTGATCTTCCGAATGCCCGAAACGAACGGCAGCGAACTGCGGTAAACCCGCTCGCGCGCGGTCGGTAGGCTTCAACGATCGACTACGCGAAGGAGGGACACCGTGCGCAAGCCCGAGGTTAGTGAGGAACTGGCCCGACGCGTGGTGGCCGCGCTCCGCCGCGCGTTCGACGTCGACCTCGATCCGTCGGCGGCGCTCATCGCGGTGTCCACTCGCGACGGTGTCGACTACCAGTGCAACCTGGCGATGAGCCTCGGCAAACGGCTCGGCAAACCACCGCGCGAGGTCGCGGCCGGGATCGTCGAGAACCTGGAATTGGACGGCGTCGCCGACCCGCCCGAGATCGCCGGACCCGGATTCCTGAACTTCGTGCTGCGCCGCGAATGGCTTGAGCAGCGCGTCGCCGAGCAGGTGAAAGACGACCGGCTCGGCGTCGCCGAAACCGAGCAGCCGCGCCGCGTCGCGCTCGACTACAGCAGTCCCAACGTCGCCAAGGAAATGCACGTCGGGCACCTGCGTTCCACGGTGATCGGCGACGCGATCAGCAGGCTGCTGCGTTTCGTCGGACACGAAGTGCTGCCGCACAACCACCTCGGCGACTGGGGCACGCCGTTCGGCATGCTCATCGAGCACCACCTGGACGATCCGTCCGGCGACCGCAGCGACCTGAACGCGTTCTACCAGGCCGCGCGCCGGAAGTTCGACGCCGACGAGGCCTTCGCGACCCGCTCCCGCGAGCGCGTCGTGAAACTCCAGGGCGGCGACCCGGACACGCTCGCCTTCTGGCAGGAACTCGTCGACGAGTCGACAAGGCACTTCAACGCGGCCTACCGCCAGCTCGGCGTCACGCTGACCGACGACGACATCTACGGGGAAAGCTTCTACAACCCGTACCTGGGCGAGGTCGTCGACGAACTCGAAGCCGACGGGCTCACCGAGATCAGCGACGGCGCCGTGTGCGTGTTCCCCGAAGGCTTCGCCAATCGCGAAGGCGACCGGCTCCCGCTGATCGTCCGCAAGCGCGACGGCGGCTACGGCTACGCGGCCACTGACCTCGCCACCATCCGGTACTGGACCGTCGAACGCGGCGCGACCGACCTGCTGTACGTCGTCGGCACCCCGCAGGCGCAGCACTTCGCGATGATCTTCGCGGTGGCCCGCGCGGCCGGGTGGCTCGACGGCGTGCACGCCGAGCACATCGGGTTCGGCTCGATCCTCGGCGCGGACGGCAAGGTGATGCGCACCCGCGCCGGCGAGACGATCAAGCTCGCCAGCCTGCTCGACGAAGCGGTCGCACAGGCCACGGAAATCGTTGCCGAGCGCAGTGAACTCAGCACGGAAGAGCAGCAGGAAGTCGCGCGCGCGGTCGGAATCGGAGCCGTGAAGTACGCCGACCTTTCCAGCGACCGCGAGCGCGACTACGTGTTCGACTGGGACCGCATGCTCGCCAAGGACGGCAACACGTCCGTCTACCTGCAGTACGCGCACGCGCGGATCGAGTCGATCCTCGCCAAGGCCGGCGAGACCGTCGAAAACGCGCCAGTCCTGCTTCAAGAACCGGCGGAACGCGCTCTCGCGCTGACGCTGCTTCGGTTCAGCGAAGCGATCACCGCGGCGACGTCCGCGTACGCGCCGCACAAGCTCTGTACGTACCTGTACGACACGGCGGTCACGTTCTCGCGCTTCTACGAACAGTGTCCGGTGCTGAGCGCGGAAACGCCGGAGCTGCGCGCTTCGCGAGTACAGCTGGCCACGCTCACGTCGCGCACGCTCGTCCAGGGACTGGCGCTGCTCGGCATCGAGGCCCCGCGCCGCCTCTAATTCACCGTCCGATGTGGACGAGCGCCATCAAGGTATCGGCGACCTCGTCCACTGCTTTCCCCCGCGCGGCGGACGGCAGTTCACCGCACCACGTCGGCGCCTGGCTCATCGCGGCATGCATGCACTGCAGCACGGTGTCGACGCTGGTGACGGTGAACTCGCCGCTCGCCAAGCCTTCTTCGATCAGCGCCCGGAAAAGCGCGTCGTGGCGACGGCGGAGTTCCTTGATGCGTTCGCGTTGCGCGCTCGGCCATTCGCGCGGCATCAGGAACAGCCGCAGCGCCGCCGGATAGTCGTTGACCGCGATCGTGACGTGCTCGTGGATCAACGCGCGCAGCCGGACTTCCGGCGTGCCTTCGGTGCGGTCGAGCAACTCCTCCAGCCGGGCCGTCCACTCGTCGCCGAGTGTTTCGATCGCCGCCGTGCCCAGCTCGTCCTTGCTGGAGAAGTAGTAGTACAGCGAGCCCTTGGTGACGTCGAGGCGCTCGGCGACGTGCTCCAGGCTCACCGCGTCGTAGCCGCGTTCGCCGAACAGTTCGGCCGCTGCCGTCAGGATCTCCTGGATCCGCTTGCCCCGTTTGCGCTGCATGCGCTCGGACGGCGGCTTCACCGCGCCCATCCCGCTCCTCCCGGTTTTCCGCTGTCCCGAAAGCCTACCGGTTGACTATGCGTTCAACTCTTGACTCTAGGGTCAAATTTTGTCACCGTGGTCAGACGACAGACGGGAGCGGACGATGGAGTTCGAGGACATCCGGTACGAGATCGACGGCCCGGCCGCCGTTGTCACCATCGATCGGCCGGAGCGCTACAACGCCTTCCGCGGGCGGACGGTCGACGAGCTGATCAAGGCGTTCCGCGCGGCGTGGGCGGACAAGCACGTGCAGGCGGTGATCCTCACCGGCGCCGGCGAGAAGGCGTTCTGCACCGGCGGCGACGTCAAACAGCGCGCGGAGACCGGCGACTACGGTCCCACCGAGAGCGGCATGTTCGAGATCGGCAACCTGCACAAGCTCATCCGGGACATCCCGAAGCCGGTGATCGCCGCGGTCAACGGCGTCGCGATCGGCGGCGGCCACGTGCTGCACGTCCTGTGCGACGTCACGATCGCCAGCGAGACCGCGCGGTTCGGCCAGGCCGGTCCTCGGGTCGGATCGTTCGACGCCGGGTTCGGTTCGGCCTATCTCGCGCGGGTCGTCGGCGAGAAGAAGGCGCGCGAGATCTGGTTTTTCTGCCGCCAGTACGACGCGGCCGAGGCCGAACGGATGGGTCTGGTCAACGCAGTCGTCCCGCCGGGCGAGTTGCTCAAGACCGCCAAGGCGTGGGCCGATGACACTGCCGCCCTGAGCCCGACCGCGCTGCGTTTCCTCAAGCAATCCTTCAACGCCGACACCGACCACCAGGCCGGACTGTCCAATTTGGCCATGTCCGCGCTCGACCTCTTCACCGCCTCGCCCGAGGGCCTGGAGGGTGCGCAAGCGTTTGCGGAGAAGCGCAAGCCGGACTTCGTCTCGCACGTGAACTGGCACTGACCATGGATTTCTCGTTCACCGACGACGAGGACGCCTACCGGCACGAACTGCGCCGGTTCGCCAGGAAAGTCCTTGCGCCGCATTACCAATCCGATGACAAGGCGGCGAAGTTGCGGCCCCAGCTCGTCGCGGACCTGGCATCGATGGGCCTGACCGGCCTGCGCATCCCGGAACGGCACGGCGGCCAGGAGGCCAGTGCGGTCGTCGCCGGGATGGCGGCCGAGGAGGTCGCGCGCGGCGACTTCAACGCGGCCTATCTCCTCATCGTCAGCGCGCTGGTCAGCGACATCCTCACCCGCAACGCGACCGAGGAGCAGCAGGCCGCGTGGTTGCCGCCGATCGCGTCCGGCGAGGTCGTGCCCGCGTTCTGCATCACCGAACCCGGGCACGGCACCGACGCCGCGAAGCTCGAGATGAAGGCCGAACCGGACGGCGACGGCTGGCTGCTCACCGGCGAGAAAACGTCGATCACGCTGGGCATGTCCGCGGACGTCGCGCTCGTGCTCGCCCGCACCGGCGGCCCCGGCGCCCGCGGCGTCAGCGCGTTCTGGGTCGAACTGGACGACACCCATGTCTCGCGGGCGGCGTTCGACGATCTCGGCAGCCGGGCGATCGGCCGGGCCTCGCTGCACTTCGACGGGCTGCCGGTCCCCCGGGAAGCGTTGGTGGGCGGCGAAGGGCAAGGGTTCGTCTCCGTGATGCAAGGCTTCGACTACTCGCGCGCGATCATCGGCCTCGCTTGCCTCGGCGCGGCCCAGGTTTCTCTCGACGAGGCGCTGCAGTGGTCCCGCGACCGCGAGGCGTTCGGCAGTCCGATCGGGACTTTCCAGGGCGTCGCGTTCCCCCTCGCCGAGCAGGCGACCTACCTGCGCGGAGCCCGGCACGTTTGTTACGAAGCCTTGTGGCGCAAGGACAACGGCGTCGAGCACAGCACTGAAGCAGCGATGGCGAAGTTCTGGGCGCCGAAGCTCGCCGCCGAGACCATCCACCAGTGCCTGCTGACGTTCGGGCACCTCGGGTACTCCAGCGAAAGCCCGGTCGGGCAGCGGCTGCGCGACGTGATCGGCCTGGAAATCGGCGACGGCACCGCGCAGGTGTCGAAGCTCGTCATCGCGCGCAACCTGCTCGGCCGCGCGTACGCCCCTTGAGGAGGCATTGTGCTGAAAGACAAAATCATCATCGTGACCGGCGCCGGTCAGGGCATCGGCCGCGGCATCGCCGAGAAACTGGCCGCCGAGGGCGCGACCGTCGTGGTCAGCGACATCAACGAGACCACCGCGAAGGAAACCGCGGCCGCGATCGGCGGGCTGGGCGCGAAAACCGACGTCACCTCCGCCGAATCCGTCGCCAGCGCAGTCGAGCAGGTCCGCTCGCAATTCGGCCGGATCGACGTGCTGGTCAACAACGCCGGATGGGACAAGGCCGGTCCGTTCGTGGAGTCCGATCGCGCCGATTGGGACCGCGTCGTCCAGATCAACCTCTACGGCGTGCTCAACACCTGCCGCGAGGTGCTGCCGGTGATGGTCGAGCAGGGCTTCGGGTCCGTGGTCAACATCGCGTCCGACGCGGGCCGGGTCGGTTCGTCGGGCGAGGCGGTGTACTCCGCGGCGAAGGGCGGCATCATCGCGTTCACGAAGTCGATCGCCCGGGAATTGGCGCGCAGCACGGTGAACGCCAACGTCGTCTGTCCCGGGCCCGCGGACACCGAATTGTTCGCCTCGCTCGGCGGCGACAATCCGAAGCTGCGCGAAGCGCTGACGAAAGCCATCCCGTTCCGGAGGCTCGCGCAGCCGTCGGACATCGCGAATGTGGTCGCCTTCCTGGCCTCCGACGAGGCCGCCTACGTCACCGGCCAGACCGTCAGCGTCAGCGGCGGCCTCACCATGAGCTGACCCGGAGCCCGCCATGCCGTTCGCGACGATCCTCACCGACGAGACGATCGAAGCCCACACCCGCGCCGGGTACTGGGGCAACCGCACCATCACCAACTGCCTGGACGACGCCGCGGCGGCCACGCCGGACAAGACCGCATTCGTCGATTCGCGGCGCGGCATCACCTTCGGCCAGCTCAAACAGGAGGTCGACCGCTGCGCGCTCGGGCTGCTGGAGCTGGGCGTCCGCCCGGGCGACGTCGTGTCGTTCCAGCTGCCGAACTGGATCGAGTGGATCGTCGTGCACTACGCGGCGAGCCGGATCGGCGCGGTCAGCAATCCGCTCATCCCGATCTACCGGGACCGCGAGGTCGGCTTCATGGTGGCGCTCGCGAAGTCGAAAGTCCTGGTGGTGCCGCGGGAATTCCGCGGTTTCGACTATCCGGCGATGGCGGAGCGGCTCCGTCCGCAGTGGCCGGAACTGGAGCACGTGCTCGTGGTCGGGTCGTCCTGGGACGAGTTCGCCGCGACACCGTGGGAAGAGCGGCGGGAACTGCCGTCGTGGCGGCCTGATCCCAACGACGTCACGCTGCTGATCTTCACCTCCGGCACCACCGGCGAGCCTAAGGGCGTGATGCACACGCACAACACCGCCATCGCCGCGAACAACCCGCTCCCCGCCCGGCTCGGCATCACCTCCGAGAGCGTCCTGCACATGGCCTCGACGCTCGCGCATCTCACCGGGTTTCTTTACGGTGCGAGGCTCGGCGTGCAGAACGGCGCGACCTGCGTGCTGCAGGACGTGTGGGACGCCGCCCGGTTCGTGGAGCTGGTCGCCGAGCACGGCATCACCTACACCTCCGCGGCGACGCCGTTCCTGCACGACCTGGTGTCCGCGCCGAACCTCGCCGAGCACGACCTCAGTTCCCTGCGACGGTTTTGCTGCATGGGCGCGCCGATCCCCCGGGCGCTCGTGCGGCAGGCACGACGGAAACTTCCCGGTCTCGTCGTGCTCGGCGGCTGGGGGCAGACCGAGGACGCGCTGGTCACGCTCGGCATCCCGGGCGATCCGGACGACAAGCTGATCGACACCGACGGCTACCCGTGGCCCGGCATGCGAATCCGGGTCGTCGACGCGGACGGGACCGAGCTGCCGCCGGGCGCCGAGGGCCGGCTGCAGGTCGCCGGGCCGTTCCTGTTCGTCGGCTACGCGGAACGGCTCGACCTGGCGCGGGAGAGCTTCACCGGCGAGTGGTTCGACACCGGCGACCTCGCGACCATCGACGCGGACGGCTACCTCCGCATCGCCGGCCGCACCAAGGACGTGATCATCCGCGGCGGAGAGAACATCCCGGTCGCGTACGTGGAGAACGTCCTTTACGAACACCCGGACGTCGAAGCGGCCGCCGTGGTCGCGATTCCCGATCCGCGGCTGCAGGAACGCGCGTGCGCCTGCCTCGTGCTCAACCCCGGCGCGCACTTGGATCTGGAGCAGCTGCGCGGCTTTCTCGCCGAGAAGGGCGTCGCGAAGCAGTACTGGCCAGAGCGCGTGGAACTGTTCCCGGAACTCCCCCGGACCGCCAGCGGCAAAATCCAGAAGTTCCAGCTCCGGGCACTGGTGGAAAAGCACAGCGGGACCGGTCCCCGGCCGGTTCAGTAGCTTCGGGCACGAGAGAGGGGAGAATCTCGTGTCCCGCAATGATCCCGACTACGCCCGCGCCTTGGCGCTGGTCGAGGAGGCCCTGTCCCGGCTGCGCGGCCCGATCCGGCGGGAACGACGGCGGCTGCGCTGGGAACAGTGGCGCAGGCGTCCGTACTACCGCTTCGAACCGGACGGCAAGAAACCGCAGCTCGTGCACCTCGCCGGACTCCGCGTCACTCCGCTGTGGACGGCCGTCGGCACCGGGGTGTCCGACGTCGACGTGCGTTATCCGGTGACCGCGCGCCGCCGGTTCACGATCGGATGGCGCTGGCTCGTGCGGCACGACTACGACGAGTTCCGGGTGCCGATCTCGCTGGTCGCCGACGCCAGCGGCCAGGCCGTGCTGGTCGCGCCGGGCGGCCGGACCTACGCCGCGGACGAAACCGGCTGGCAGACCCTGGCCGCTCTCCTGTACACGGAATACGCCATGCCGCCGGGCGGGCGCTGGTACGGCGCGGGCTGACGTCAGCCTCGCAGCTTCCGCCGCAGCGAGAGGCCCGCGCCCACCACGGCCATCGACGCACGCGTCGCCCCGCGGCTGAATCGGCTCTCGGTCACGAACTGCTCGGCGCTGCGCAACGAACCACGCACTTGCGGGTACGCGTACTTCCGCATCTGCCGCTCGTAGTCGGCGACCGCAGCGGTTACGTCGCCGCCGCGAGAAAGATTGCGGCACAACACTTGCGCGTCGCGCAGGGCGATGTTCGCGCCGATGCCGCGGAACGGCGTCATGCTGTGCACTGCGTCGCCGAGCAGGGTGACCGGGCCGGTCTCCCACTCGCGGACCGGCACCGACGTGCGGATCGGCAGCATGCTCACCGTGCCGTCCGGCGAATCCCGGACCAGGCGGCTGAACGCCGGATGCCAGTCGCGGATCCGGTCCAGCATCAGCGAACGAAGCGCGGGAGCGTCCAATTCGGCGAGGTCAGCGGGGAAATGCCCGGCCTTCGCGCCGTAGGACCACATCACGTAGCTCGCGGTGTTGTCGAACAGCACTGGGTCGACGGTCGCGGTCTCGTCGTTGACCGATGCCGCCGGAAACTCGTGCGGCGCGGTGAACATCCCGCAGCCCGGCGGGGGCAGCACGAGCGTCGGGGCCGTCGCCAGTTGTCGCGGGAGCTGCGCGCGGGACTCTTCGGTCAACGGGAATTTGCCGATGATGGTACGGATTCCGGTGTCCACTCGCTTCGCGTGCGGCAGCAGCTGCGCGCGGACCCGCGAACTCGCGCCGTCCGCGCCGACGACCAGGTCCGCCTCGGCGGTGGTGCCGTCGGCGAAGTGCAGGCCGACGCCTTTGGCATCGGTCTCGTAGCGGACGAATTCCTTGTCGTGCCACAGGATTCCGTCCAGTCCGGACGACAGCGCCTGGTGCATCGAAATCCGGCTGACCGAGTGATGCGCGGCGGCTGGGTCGGCGCTGGACGGAGGGTCGAAGACCGCCAGCTCGCGCATCTTCTCGGTGACGAAGCCGAACGTGCCCTCGCTGACCCCGGTGGCGGCCAGGAACTGCTCCCACGCCGCCGTCGGGAGGCACTCGTGCAGTGCGGCGGAGCCCATCGGCGCGATGTGCACGCGGTAGCCCTGCAGGCGCTCGGTCCTCGTGCGGCTGCGCTCGTACACCGCCACCTCGAACCCGGCCCGCGACAAGCCGTGTGCCAGGCACAACCCGCCGGTGCCGCCGCCTACTACCGCCACCTTGATCTTCTTCATGGTCATTCCCCTCTCGGTCGCCTACCATAATCATCCTCACGGATGATTGTGTCAACCATCAGGATGATTAATGCGTCGGTTAGGCTGCCGAGGTGTCCGAGACCACCCCGCGCCGCGCGCCGCGCCCCGGTGAGCGTCAGCGCGATCCCGAACGCACGAAGGCCCGCATTTTCGAGGCGGCGAAGGCCGAGTTCGGCAGCAAGGGGTACGCGGCCGCGCGGGTCAGCGACATCGCGCAGCGCGCGGGCGTGAACAAGCAGCTGATCTCGTACTACTTCGGCGGCAAGGAAGGCCTGTACGCGGAGGTCGCGAGCGAACCGTTCTCCGGGTTCGCCGCGATGACCACGGCGGACCGGCCGCTCGCGGACGTGGTCGCGGATTTCGCCCGGAGCGGGCTCTCCGATCAGGACCAGGCGCGGCTGTTCCTGCGGGAGAACATGGCCGAGGGCACCGCGAGCAAGGCGGGCGCGGAATCGCAGCGCGAGTTCCTGCGGGGACAGCTCGAGTACATGCGGGCCCGGCAGGAAGCGGGCGACTTCCCGTCCGACGTGGACCCGAAGACGTTGCTGCTGATGCTGATGGCGGCGGCGAGCGCGCCGACGTCGCTCCCCCGGATCGCGGAAGCGCTCACCGGGGAGGATCCGTCGTCAGAGTCCTTTGTGGAGTACTACGCGGAGCAGCTCGCCCGCGTGGCCCGGCATCTCTCGGGGTCTTAGCGGCGCAGCGGAACGAGGTCGTCCGCGTGCACGACCTCCCGGCGATGCTCCACCGGAACCTCATGGCTCGACCGGCCGATCAACGCGGGCAACTCCCCCGCGTCGAACCCGACCACCCCGCGCGCCACCGGGACGTCCGCCGCATCCACCAGATCGACCACATCGCCGGCCTCGAAATCCCCCTCCAGCCCGGTGATCCCGGCCGCCAGCAGCGATCGGCGGCGCAGGATCGCCCGCACCGCGCCGTCGTCGAGGCGGAGGCGGCCGGAGGTGTCGGCGGCGTACCCGAGCCAGAACCGGCGGGCGGACAGGCGCGTGTCCGCGGCCGCGAAGGCGGTGCCGACGTTCGCGTCGCGCAACGCGTCCCCGGCGTCCGCGGCGGCGGCCAGGAGCACCGGGATTCCGGCCCCGGCCGCGGTGCGCGCGGCGGAAAGCTTCGAGACCATCCCGCCGGTGCCGAGACCCGAGGACGACATCCCGACCGCGATGCCCTCCACATCGGACTCGCCGCGCACTTCGGTGATCTTGCGGGTCGCGCCGTCGCGCGGGTCGCCGTCGTACAGACCGTCCACATCGGACAGCAGGACCAGCGCGTCGGCGCCGACGAGGTGCGCCACGAGCGCGGCGAGCCGGTCGTTGTCGCCGAAGCGGATCTCTTGCGTGGCAACGGTGTCGTTCTCGTTCACGACCGGCACCGCGCCGAGCGCGAGCAGCCGGGAGAACGTGCGCTGCGCGTTGCGGTAGTGCGCGCGGCGGACGACATCGTCCGAGGTGAGCAGCACCTGGCCGACCGTGAGGGAGTAGCGGCCGAACGATTCCGCGTACGCGTGCGCCAGCGCGAGCTGTCCGACACTCGCCGCGGCCTGCTGGGTAGCCAGGTCACGCGGACGCTTGCCCAGCTTCAACGGCGCGAGCCCGGCACCGATCGCGCCCGACGACACGAGCACGATCTGCGCGTCGCGAGCAACGCGGTCCGCGATCGCGTCGACCAGAGCGTCGAGGCGAGCTACGTCGAGCCCGTCCCCCGCGGTGGTCAGCGCCGAGGAACCGACCTTCACGACGAGCCGGCGCGCCTGCGCGATCTCCTGGCGCGTGCCGCTCACCGGTCGCGCTCCGCCTGCTCCTCGTCCTCCCACACGTCGTCCAGTTCAGCCTCGACGGACGGGGTCTCCTCGTCGATCGGCTCGTCCTCTTCGCCGGTGCCGTCGCGGCGGATCCGGCGGGCTTCCTTGCGCTCGGCCGCGCCGACGCGGTCGTTGCGCTCCAGCCGGACGTCCGTGCCGCGGCCGGACAGATGCACCGCGACGCCCGGCGTGGACGGCTGCCATTCGAACTGGATGTCGCCGATGGTGACCGGGCTGCCCGGGCGGGCGCCGTTCTTCGCCAGCGCTTCCTCGACGCCGAGCCGGTTGAGCCGGTCCGCGAGGTAGCCGACGGCCTCGTCGTTGGCGAAGTTCGTCTGCCGGATCCACCGCTCCGGGCGCGAACCGCGGACGATGAACCCGCCTTCCTCGTCCGGATCGGGCTCGACCGAGAACCCGCTGTCGTCGATCGCGAGCGGGTGCAGCACGATCTTCTCCGGCTCCAGCACCGGCTGCGCCTCGCGGTAGGCCTCGACGACCTCCGCCAGCGCGAAGGTCAGCTCCTTCAGGCCCTTGCGCGACGCGGTGGACACCTCGAACACGCGCAGCCCGCGAGCCTCCAGGTCGGGGCGCACGAACTCGGCCAGCTCGGCCGCTTCCGGGATGTCGATCTTGTTCAGCACCACCACGCGCGGGCGTTCCTCGAGCTTGCCGCCCAGCCCCGGCGTGTAGCGGGCCAGCTCCTGCTCGAGAGCGTCCACATCGGACAGCGGGTCGCGGCCGGGCTCCAGCGTCGCGCAGTCGACCACGTGCACCAGCACGGCGCAGCGTTCGATGTGGCGCAGGAAGTCCAGGCCGAGGCCGCGGCCCTCGGACGCGCCCGGGATCAGGCCCGGCACGTCGGCCATGGTGAACACGGACGAACCGGCGGTGATCACGCCGAGGTTCGGCACGAGCGTGGTGAACGGGTAGTCGGCGATCTTCGGCTTCGCCGCGGACAGCACGGAGATCAGCGACGACTTGCCCGCCGACGGGAAGCCGAGCAGGCCGACGTCCGCGACCGAACGCAGCTCCAGCACGAGGTTGCGGCTTTCGCCGGGCTCGCCGAGCAGCGCGAAGCCGGGCGCCTTGCGGGCCTTCGACGCGAGCGCGGCGTTGCCGAGGCCGCCGCGTCCGCCCTGTGCGGCGATGAACCGGGTGCCGGGGGTGGTGAGGTCGGCGACGAGTTCGCCGTCCTCGGTGAACACGACGGTGCCCGGTGGGACCTTCATCTCCAGTCCCTCGCCGGCGGCGCCGTTGCGGTTGCTGCCCATGCCCATTTTGCCGTTGCCGGCGCGGGCGTGCGGGCGGAAATGGAAGTCGAGGAGGGTGTGCACGTTGGCGTCGACGACGAGGGTGACGTCCCCGCCGTTGCCGCCGTTGCCGCCGTCCGGGCCGCCGAGCGGCTTGAACTTCTCGCGGTGCACCGAGGCACAGCCGTTTCCCCCGTCCCCGGCGGTCAGATGGATGACCGCGCGGTCCACGAACCGGGACGCCATGGGCTTGCCTCACTTCACGTGCGAAAAAGTATCCGGACAAAAACAAACGAGGGGTGGTGCCGGAGTTATTCCGGTCCCACCCCTCGCTTGGAGGTTCTGACGCTGCCGAGACCGAAGATCAGGCCTCGACTGGCACGATGTTGACCGTCTTGCGGCCGCGCTTCGAGCCGAACTCGACCGCACCGGCGGCGAGCGCGAACAGCGTGTCGTCGCCGCCACGGCCGACGTTCACGCCGGGGTGGAACTTGGTGCCCCGCTGGCGGATCAGGATCTCGCCCGCGTTCACCTCCTGGCCGCCGAAGCGCTTCACGCCCAGTCGCTGGGCGTTCGAATCACGACCGTTGCGGGAGCTGGACGCACCCTTCTTGTGAGCCATCGCTCAAGCCCCTTCTGGAAAAGTTTCTGTTGCGAAGATCCGGAGAACTACTTGGAGATGCCGGTGACCTCGACGCGGGTCAGCTTCTGCCGGTGGCCCTGGCGCTTGTGGTAGCCGGTCTTGTTCTTGAACTTGTGGATCCGGATCTTCGGACCCTTGGTCTGCTCGACGACCTTGCCGGTGACCGAGACCTTCGCCAACGCGTCGGCGTCCGTGGTGACCTCGCCACCGTCCACGAACAGCACGGCGGGGAAGGTGTGCTCGGTGCCCGGCTCGCCCTCGAGCTTCTCGACCTCGACGACGTCGCCAACGGCAACCTTGTACTGCTTGCCGCCGGTCTTGACGATCGCGTACGCCGACACGGAAGTCTCCTGCATTACTCGACAATGGGTTAGGGGGCTGGCGCGGCCGGCCCGCCGGGAGGCGGTCCAGGTGCTCGCGCAGCGGCTCATGCTTGCGATGAGCCGTACTACAGGTTACGGGAGGCCCCGGGCGCTGCTGCACCCGGGGTACCCGTGGTGGATCAGCTCTGCTCCGAAGCCTTCACCGGCGGCCCTGCCGGACGCGAAGCGGCGCGGCGCGGACGGCGCCGGGCGCTGCGCACGGCCGGGGCCGGAACGTCGACCTCGGGTTCTTCGGCGGAGCCCGCTTCCGCGGTCTCCTTCGGGGCTTCCGCCTCCGGCGCTGCCTGGCCGGCCGCGGGCTCCGGCTGCTTCGGCTCCGGCTGCTGGACAGAGGCCGGGGCCTCCGTCCGGTCCTCGGCCTTTTCCGGCGCAGCGGCCTGCTCAGCCGGCTGTTTGACCGCTTCCTGCTCCTTCGCCTCGGCGGTCTCCGCCGACGCTTCCGGACCGTGGTGCTCGTGCTTCGCCTTGGACGCGTTGGCCATGGCCTGCACCGCCGTCACCACGGACTCGCGCTGCACCGGGGTCGGGGCCGGGACGGCCTGCTCCGGCTTGGGCTCGTGCTGCTCCTCGCCCTTCCCGCGGCCGCGGGAGCGCCGGGAGCTCTTGGTGTCGCCGCCGCCGTGGCTGTGTCCGTTGTTCCCGTTGTGCCCGTTCCCGGTGCCGCCGCCCGCGGTGCGCTGCGGTTCGGTGGACACGACGACGCCGCGGCCCTTGCAGTGCTCGCACGGCGCGGAGAACGCCTCGAGCAGCCCGGTGCCGATCTTCTTGCGCGTCATCTGGACCAGGCCCAGCGACGTGACCTCGGCCACCTGGTGGCGCGTGCGGTCGCGGCCGAGGCATTCGGTGAGCCGCCGCAGCACCAGGTCGCGGTTGGACTCGAGCACCATGTCGATGAAGTCGATGACGATGATGCCGCCGATGTCCCGCAGCCGCAGCTGGCGGACGATCTCCTCCGCCGACTCCAGGTTGTTGCGGGTCACCGTCTCCTCGAGGTTGCCGCCCGAGCCGGTGAACTTGCCGGTGTTGACGTCGATGACGGTCATCGCCTCGGTGCGGTCGATGACCAGGTAGCCGCCCGAGGGCAGCCAGACCTTGCGGTCGAGCGCCTTGGTGATCTGCTCGTCGATCCGGTGGTCGGCGAACGCGTCGCCGGTGCCGGTGTAGCGCTTGAGCCGGTCGGCCAGGTCGGGCGCGACGTGCTGCACGTAGCCGTGGATGGTCTCCCACGCCGTCGAGCCCTGGACCTCGAGCTTCGCGAAGTCCTCGGTGAACAGGTCGCGCACGACCTTCACCAGCAGGTCCGGCTCCTCGTACAGCATGGTCGGGGCCCCGCCCTTCTTGGCGGTCCCGGCCGAGGCCTTCTCCTTGATGACGTCCCACTGCGCCTTGAGCCGCTGGACGTCCCGGTCGAGCTCCTCCTCGCTGATGCCCTCCGAGGCGGTGCGGATGATGACGCCCGCGTCCTCCGGGACGATCCGCTTGAGGATGTCCTTGAGCCGGCGCCGCTCGTTCTCCGGCAGCTTGCGCGAGATGCCGGTGGCCCCGCCGGCGGGGACGTAGACGAGGAAGCGGCCGGGCAGCGAGATCTGCGTGGTCAGCCGGGCGCCCTTGTGCCCGACCGGGTCCTTGGTGACCTGCACCAGCACGCTGTCGCCGGTGGACAGCGCCTGTTCGATCTTGCGCGCCTTGCCTTCCAGGCCGGCGGCGTCCCAGTCGACCTCGCCCGCGTAGAGCACGGCGTTGCGGCCGCGGCCGATGTCGATGAACGCGGCCTCCATGCTGGGCAGCACGTTCTGGACGCGGCCGAGGTAGACGTTGCCGACGATCGAGCCGGTGCCCGCCGACGTCACGAAGTGCTCGACCAGCACGCCGTCCTCGAGCACGGCGATCTGCGTCGAGTCGCCCTTCTCGGCGACGACCATGGTGCGGTCGACCGACTCGCGGCGGGCGAGGAACTCGGCCTCGGACAGGATCGGGGCGCGGCGGCGGCCCGCCTCGCGGCCGTCGCGGCGGCGCTGGCGCTTGGCCTCCAGCCGCGTGGAGCCGCGGACGCTGCGCACCTCGTCGCGCGCCGGGCGCTCGGCCTCGGCGGCCTTGGCCTGGCGGACGTGCGTGACGGTGTTCGGCGGGTCGTCGGTGCCGGTCGCCTCGGCCGCTTCGTCGTCCCCGCCCTTGCGACGGCGGCGACGGCGGCGGCGCTTGGTGCCGCTCTCGGACTCGGCGTCGTCGTCGGACTCCGCCTCGGCCTCGCCCGCCTCGTCCGGCTTCTCGGTCTTGGCGTCCTTGGTGTCTTTGGAGTCCTTGACCTGCGAGGCCTGCTGGTCCTGCCGGTCTTCGGAGGTTTCGTCCTCGTTCTCGGACTGGGCCTCGTCGCTGCCCTTGCCCCGGCCGCGGCCGCGACGGCCGCGACGGCGCCGGCGGCGGCCGCCCGCGTCCTCGCTGTCCTCGTCGGAACGCTCGTCGCGGGTCTCGTCCGAGGTTTCTTCCTCGGCGGTGTCGGCGGCGCGCTCGCCCCGGCCCGGGCGCTCGGCCTGCGCGGGAGCCTCGCCGACGCCGAACAGCGGCTCGGGCTTGCTCCGCGCCGGCTGCGGGGGCTCGGGCGGCAGGAAGACCGGCGAGGGCGCGGCGAAGACCGGCACGTGCACGGGGCCGCGGGCCGGGGTGGCTTGCTCGGTTTCCTGCTGCTCGGCCGGGATCGCGGGCGCGACGGCCCGGCGGGCGCGACGGGTGCGGGTGCGCTTCTCGCCGGTCTGAGCGGCCTCCTGCTCGGCGGCGCCGGTCGCCTGCTCAGCGGCTTCCGGCGCGGCGGCGGTTTCCGCGGCAGCGGTCTCCGGCGCGGCATCGCCCGCAGCGGCGGCTTCGGGGGCGGCGCTCTGTTCGGCGGTTTCCGGCGCGGTGGTTTCCGGCGCGGCGGTTTCCGGCTCGGTGCCAGCGACCTCCGCGGCATCGGTCTCGGGCGCGGCAGCCTCACCGGCGGTCTCCTGGGCGGCGGGTCCCGGGGCGGCCCCGCCGTCCTGGTCTCCGGCGGCCGCCTGCTCGGCGACGTCGTTTCCGGTGGCCGTGTCCTGGACGGCCGCCTCGGCGGAGTCGCCCGCGGCCTCCGCGTCGAGGATCACCGCCACGCGGTGCGCGACCTCCTTGGTCACGCTCGACTGGGCGCTGCGGGGGCTCTCCCCCAGCTCGGCGAGCTTGCCGAGCAGGTCGCGGCTGCTCAGGCCGAGCAGCTTGGCGAGCGCGTGCACGCGGATGCGCGGCGGCAGCTCGCCCAGCCTGCTGGTCGTGGGTGCGGCGGTATTCCCGCCGGTCTGATCGGCGGGTGTGTCCGCGTTCGACATATGTCTCCTCCGCCCCCGGGCGCGTCAGCCGGTTCGCACCGGTGGTGACGCGGCCGCGCAGGGGCCCTTTCTGTTCCGTGCCCGCCGTGGTGGTGACCAGCGGCGGGAATCCTGCTGGCAGCCGTGCGGTCCGCCGGGTCGGCGGCCGCTCGGTTCCTGGTCTGCTCGGCGGGGTGCCGGCCTGCTCGCGACCCCCGGGCCACCCGCCACGACATCGACCTTGGCCCGGCCTCCCGGGGGCGACGCGCGTGGTGCCGGTCCGGCACTCCTCCGGGCCGCTCACGACGCGAGCGGGATGCCCGTCGGCGCAGCGGCCAACGCGAGTATCCCACACCCGGGGGGACACCCGGTGTAGTCGGTGTCCCGCGGCAGGCGCCCGGGCGTGCCGCGATCATGCGCCCGGGGGAACTTCCGCGCTTCGCTTGTCGCGCCGGGCCCGGGGTGGTTAGCGTGCGGGCTCGGGCGCTCGCGCGGGCGCCCGGCATAGCCTCGCGCGCGGTGGGAGGTCCGGTGTCTGTGCTGGCGCGGCCGCTGCGCGCGGCCGTGTGCTCCCTCCTGGTCCTCGCCGGATGCGCGGCGGTCTCCCCCGCCGCCGCCGCGAGTGCCGGATGCGCCTCGGACGGCCGGACAGTGCGCTACGTGGTCGCCTTCGACCGCGGCACCCCGGAATCTTCCGCCCGCCAGCAGACGAGCGCGGGCTGCGGGCAGCTCGTCGGCTACTACCCGCAGATTTCGGTGGCGGTCGTCACTTCAGCCGATCGGGCGTTCGCGGACCGCCTCGGCCCGGAACGGACGTTCAGCGCGCAAGCCACCCGCACGGCCGCCGAACGGCCGGGCACCGCCGCGCAGCCCGCGCGCGCCGAACTCCCGCTCAGCGATCCCGCGCGGGTCCCCGCGACGGACCTGTCCGCGCAGCAGTGGGACATGAACCTGATCGGAGCCCCGGCCGCGCACCAGATCACCGGCGGCAGCCGGGCGGTGGTCGTCGGCGTCCTGGACTCCGGCGTCGACCCGAAGCACCCCGACCTCGCCGCGGCGATCGACCCGGACGATTCGGCGGGCTGTCTCACCGGCGTCCCGGACCCCAGCCCGGCCGCGTGGCAGCCGACGACCTCCGCGCACGGCACGCACGTCGCGGGCATCATCGCCGCTGCGAACGACGGCAAGGGCATCACCGGCGTCGCGCCGGGCGTGCGGATCGCGTCGGTGAAGGTGATCGACGACCGCGGCTACGCCGATCCGGAGGCGGCGGTCTGCGGGATCATGTGGTCGGCGGCGCGGCATCTGCCGATCGCCAACAGCAGCTGGTTCGTGAATCCGTGGTCCCTGTCCTGCGTGCGCGGCAACGACCGCGGCGTGGTGCACGAAGTGCTGGCGCGAGCGGTCGAATACGCGACTTCGCAGGGCACGCTGAACGTCGCCGCCGCGACCAACGAGGCGGTCGACCTCACGCCGTCGGCCCGCTCGGGTTCGCCGTCCGCCGCCGGGAAGTGCGAAGCGCTGCCCGCCGGGCTGCGGGACGTGGTGACGGCGTCGGCGATCAGCCCGGACCGGGTGAAGTCGGGCTACAGCTCGTACGGGCTCGGTGTGGTCGATGTCACCGCGCCGGGCGGCGACGACGACCGGTGCGTGATTTCGACCGTCCCGGGCGGATACGCGCCGATGTGCGGGACGTCGATGGCCGCGCCGCACGTCGCCGGGGTGCTGGCGTTGCTCAAGTCGGTGCATCCGACCTGGACGGCCGCCGAGCTGCGCCGCGCGCTGGACTCGCGCGCGACGCCGATGCCGTGCCCGGACAACTACGACCTGACCGGCGACGGGGTGCAGGACGCCTACTGTTCCGGCTACGACGGATACAACGGCTTCTACGGCCACGGCCTCGTCGACGCGCGGTCCGCGGTGGCGCCCGCGCAGGCCGGACTGCCCAGCCCGGCGCGCTGAGCGGACCGCGCTCAGGTCAGCAGCAGTTTCGCGATCCTCCTTGTCGCGCCCCAGATCCCGATCGCGGCGAGCACCAGCAGGTACGCCAGGTTGCCCAGCATGCTCCAGGAGAAGATGCCGGTCGCGAGCCCGCGCATCAGCTCGATCCCGTGGTAGAGCGGGAAGCAGCGGACCAGCCACCGCAGCGCTTCCGGGTAGACCGTGATCGGGAAGAACGTGGTGGAGAACAGGAACATCGGCATCAGGATGAGCTGGATGTAGTCGAACTGCGACGTCGACTTCAGGAAGCTGACCAGCGCGATGCTGACGGCCGCGAACGCGAACGACACGAGCAGCGCGGCGGGCAGGAGCAGCACCGCCCACCACGACGTGAGCAGCCCCATGACGCCGGTGACCGCCAGGAACGCGACCGAATAGAGTCCGCCGCGGATCATGGCCCACGCGATTTCGCCGAGCGCGACGTCGAGCGGGCCGACCGGGGTGGCCAGCATCGCGTCGTACGTCTTGGCGTAGCGCAGTTTGAAGAACAGGTTGTACGTGCACTCGAAGACCGCGCCGTTCATCGCCGACGACGCCAGCAGCGCGGGCGCGACGAACGCGACGTAGCTCATCGGCCGCCCGTCCGGCCCCGGCACCGTGGTGACCAGTTTGCCGAAGCCGACCTGGAAGGCGAGCAGGTAGAACAACGGCTCGAGCGCGCCGGACGCGAGCATCGTCCACGACCGTCCGTAGACGGTGAGCGCGCGTTCGATCAGCGCCGTCGCGCGGCCGCTGTACATCCCGGCGGGCAGGACGCGGAGCAGGATTCCGCGCCGCTGCGGAAGAATCGGGGCGTGCTGCAGGTCGGTCATCACGCCACCAGCCGTCGGTAGAAGCCTCGGTGCGCGATCGCCCAGCCGATCGCGACCAGCGCGGCCAGATACGCGAGATGCCCGAGCACCGGGAGCAGTCCGCGTCCGCCGAGGGTGGCGGCGCGCGCGAGCTCGGTCCCGTGCCACAGCGGGGAAATCCAGGCGAGCCAGCGCAGATACAGCGGCAGCTGGGCGATCGGGAAGAACGTGCCGGAGAACAGGGTCATCGGGATGACGACGAAGCGGAAAAGCAGCCCGAACCGCTGTCCCTCGTCGAAGGTCCACGCCGCCAGCGCGGCCATCAGCGATCCGCAGGCGAGCCCGGTGAGGACGCCGACGAGGATCACCAGCAGTGCTCCCGCGTTGGCCCAGGCGCCGAACAGCAACGCGATGAGCGCGTAGACCGCGCCGGAAAGAGCGAGCCGCAGAATGGTCCAGATCTGGTGGCCGCCGAGGACCTGGCCCGGAGACACCGGCGTCGCGGTGACGGCGAGATAGTCCTTCTGCCATTTGAATCCGCTGAGCACCGGATAGCTCGACTCGCTGACGCCCTGCTGCGCCGCGCCGGCGACGAGCAGCGCCGGGGCGACGTACTCGAGATACGACACGCCGCCGGTCGCCGGACCGGCTTTGACCTGCGAGCCGAAGCCGAGCCCCATCGCGGCGAGGAAGAGCACCGGTTGCAGGCCGGTGGAGTAGAGCGTGCTGAGCCAGTGCCTGCGGTACCACGTCCAGTAACCCTCGACGCGCAGCCAGGCGCCGTGGAAGCGGCCGACTACGCGGCCGGTGGCGGGAGCGGTCATCAGTCCACCAACGTCCGGCCGGTGAGGCGGAGGAAGACGTCCTCCAGGGAACTGCGCCGCACCAGGCTCGACAGCGGACGCAGGCCGCGCTCGTGGGCGCGCTCGAGGGTGGCCTCGCCGGTCATCGTGTAGAGCAGGACCCGGTCCGGGAGGACTTCGACGCGCTCGGCCAGCCCGTCGAGCCGGTCGGCCGCGTCCTGCTGCTCCCCCGGCGCGAACCGCAGCTCGACGACTTCCCGGGTGGAATGCCGGGCGATCAGGTCGGCGGGCGAGCCTTCCGCGGCGATCCGCCCGCCGTCCATGACGACCAGCCGGTCGCAGAGCTGTTCCGCCTCGTCCATGTAGTGGGTCGTGACGATCAGCGTGGTGCCGCGGGCTTTGAGCCGGAAAAGCCGGTCCCACAACAGATGCCGCGCCTGCGGATCGAGCCCGGTGGTCGGTTCGTCGAGCAGCAGCAGTTCGGGATCGTTGACCAGGGACCGGGCGATGGTGAGCCGCCGCTTCATGCCGCCGGACAGGGAATCGACCGGTTTCTCGGCGCGTTCGGACAGCTGCGCGAACTCCATCAGCTCCACCGCTTTGCGCCGCACGTGGGCGCGGGAGAGGCCGAAATAGCGGCCGTAGACGTGGAGGTTCTGCCGGACGGTGAGCTCCACGTCGAGGTTGTCCTCCTGCGGCACCACGCCCAGGCGCGCGCGGATCTTCGGCCCGTCGACGTTCGGATCCATCCCGAGGACGCGCAGATCGCCGTCGGTGCGCGGGGACACGCACGCGATCATCCGCATCGTCGACGACTTCCCGGCGCCGTTGGGCCCGAGGAAGCCGAACGCCTCCCCCGGCCGCACCTCGACGTCGACGCCGCGGACTGCCTCGAACTCTCCGAACCGTTTGACCAGCGCCTTCGCTTGCACGAGCGCTGGTTCCGATGCCGACTCTCCCACGAGGAACGACAGTAGAGGGAGGGACCGACAATTCTCGACCGGTTTCCCCGGAGGGCGGGCTACGGCATCCGGGTGGATCCGCACTGCCTCGGCAGGTATCGCCACCGCGAGCCCGACCGCAGCACGTCCGAGCTGTCCGTGAGGGGACCCCTGAGGGAATCAGATTCCCTCCAGGAGCGGCGGATTCACGGGGTGGTTGCAACACGTGGTGTTTGTTGGTGTGAGAGTAGTCGTGCGAGGGTTTCGGCTGGGGTGTGCCAGTCGAGGGTTTGGCGGGGGCGTCCGTTGAGTTCGGCGGCGACGCGGGCGAGGTCGTCGGTGGTGTGGCGGGACAGGTCGGTGCCTTTGGGGAAGTACTGGCGCAGCAGGCCGTTGGTGTTCTCGTTGCGTCCTCGTTGCCAGGGGCTGTGGGGGTCGCAGAAGTAGATCTGCAGGCCGGTGTCGAGGGCGATTTTCTTGTGGTGGGCCATTTCGGTTCCCTGGTCCCAGGTCAGAGACCTGACCAGCAGCGGGGGCAGGGTCTGGATCGCCTCGGTCATCGCCGCGGCAACGGTGGCGGCGTCGCGGCCGTGGGGCAGGTGCAGCAGCATGACGAACCGGGTCTGCCGTTCCACCAGCGTCCCGATGGCGGACGTGTTGTTTTTGCCCAGGATCAGGTCGCCTTCCCAGTGCCCGGGCACGGCGCGGTCGGCGGCCTCGGCCGGCCGCTGGCTGATGTTG
>NZ_JACJHR010000108.1 GCF_014174495.1 Amycolatopsis echigonensis | reverse complement strand
ACCGCTGAACTCCCCGATCCCGTCGTTCGCGTGCCGGAACCGGCCGAGATCGACCTCGAAGCGCTCGCCGCCGCCTTGCGGGAACGGGTCGAGGGCGAGGTCCGCTTCGACGACGGCAGCCGCGCCGCCTACTCGACCGACGCGTCCAATTTCCGCCAGATCCCCCTCGGCGTCGTCGTGCCGCGTTCTCCCGACGACGCCGTCGAAGCACTGGCCGTAGCGAGGGAGTTCGGCGCGCCCGTGCTCTCGCGCGGCGGCGGGACGAGCCTCGCCGGCCAGTGCACCAACACCGCGGTCGTGCTCGACTGGTCGAAGTACTGCGCCAAGCTGGAGTCCGTGGACGCCGAGCGCCGCACCTGCGTCGTGCAGCCGGGGATCGTGCTGGACGACCTCAACCGGCAGCTCGCCGACACCGGGCTCCGCTTCGGCCCCGAGCCGGCGACGCACATGAACTGCACCCTCGGCGGCATGATCGGCAACAACTCCTGTGGCGCGACCGCCCAGCGCACCGGAAAGGTCGTCGACAACGTCGTGCGCCTGGAAGTGCTGCTGGCGGACGGAACCCGGTTCTGGTGCGGCCAAACGAGCGACGACGAGTACGCCGAGATCGAGCACCACGGCGACCGGCGCGCCGCGGTCTACCGGCAGCTGCGCCGGCTGCGCGACGAGTACGCCGACGAGATCCGCCGCCGCTTCCCGGACATCCCGCGCCGGGTGTCCGGCTACAACCTCGACTCGCTGCTGCCCGAACACGGCTTCGACGTCGCCGGGCTGCTCGTCGGCAGCGAATCGACCCTGGTCACCGTCCTGCGCGCGGAACTGAAACTGGTGCCGGTCCTGCCCGAGCGCGCGCTGGTCGTACTCGGCTATCCGGACATCGCGACCGCCGCCGACGCGGTGCCGGACATCCTGCAGCACGAACCTATCGCGCTCGAAGGCGTCGACCACCGGCTTCTCTACGACGAGCGGCTGAAGCACCTCAACGAAAAAGCTCGCGAGGAGCTGCCGCGAGGTCGGGCGTTCCTGATGGTCCAGTTCGGCGCGCAGACGCTCGAGGAGGCCGACAAGCAGGCTCGCCGGCTGCTCGACTCCGTCGAGGGCACGGACGTCGCTTTCCTCGACGATCCGGCCAAGGAGGCCGAACTCTGGCAGGTCCGCGAGGCCGGGCTCGGCGCGACCGCGCACGTCCCCGGCGAGGCGGACACCTTCGAGGGATGGGAAGATTCGGCGGTAGCGCCGGAGAAACTCGGCGACTACCTCCGCCGCCTGGACGCGCTGTACGCGGAATTCGGCTATGCCGACGAAACCGGGCCGAGCCTGTACGGCCACTTCGGACAGGGCTGCGTGCACACGCGGATCCCGTTCGGCCTCTACACCGCGTCCGGCGTCGCGACCTACCGGCGGTTCATGGAACGGGCCGCCGACCTGGTCGCGGAGTTCGGCGGCTCGTTCTCCGGCGAGCACGGCGACGGGCAGAGCCGCGGCGAACTGCTGCCGCGGATGTTCGGCAACGACCTGGTCACCGCTTTCGGCCAGCTGAAGGCGATCTTCGACCCGGCCGACCGGATGAACCCGGGCAAGGTCGTCGCGCCGTACTCGCTGGACGAAAACCTGCGGCTCGGCGGCTCGTGGTCCCCCGCCGAGCCGCAGGACCTCTACTTCCGCTTCCCGCACGACGGCGGCTCGTTCTCGCAGGCCGCCAACCGGTGCGTCGGCGTCGGCCGCTGCCGGCAGACCACCTCGGAAAGCGGCGACGTGATGTGCCCGTCGTACCAGGTCACCGGCGAGGAGGAACACTCCACGCGCGGCCGTGCCCGGATGCTTTTCGAGATGCTCAACGGACACCACGACGGCCCGATCTCGAACGGCTGGCGCTCCACCGAGGTCCGCGACGCGCTCGATCTGTGTCTTTCCTGCAAGGGCTGCAAATCCGACTGTCCGGCCGACGTGGACATGGCCACCTACAAGGCGGAATTCCTGGCCCACCACTACGCCGGCCGGCCCTGGAAACGGCCGCGGTCGGACTTCAGCATGGGCTGGCTGCCGCTCGTCGCCCGGTTGGTGTCCAAAACCCACACGGCGCGGCTGGTGAACCTGCTGGGCAAAACCCGGTTCGCGACGCGTGCCGCGGGCGTGGAAGACCGGGAAATCCCCCGCTTCGCCCCGAAAACCCTGCCGCGCTGGTTCGCCCGGCACCGACCCGCCGGCACCGGAGCGCGCGGCACGGTGTTGTTGTGGCCGGACACCTTCACCTCGTACTTCCATCCGCACGTCGCCGAGGATGCGGTGCGCGTACTGGAGGACGCGGGCTGGCGGGTCACGCTGCCGGAACCGTCCGTGTGCTGCGGCCTGACCTGGATTTCCACCGGACAGCTCGGAGTCGCCAAGCGGGTCCTGACCCGCACCGTGCGCACGCTGGCGCCGCATCTTCGGGACGGCGGCCTGGTGCTCGGCCTGGAACCCAGCTGCACCGCGGTCTTCCGCTCCGACGCGGCCGAGTTGTTCCCCGGCGACCAGGACGTCCGGCGGCTGCGGGACCAGACCGTGACGCTCGCGGAGCTGCTGACCCAGCACTCCCCCGGCTACCGGCCGCCGCAGATCCCGGGACACGCGCTCGCTCAGGTGCACTGCCACCAGCACGCGGTGCTGGGCTGGGACGCGGACCGGGAACTGCTGCAGGCGGCCGGGGTGGACGTCGAGCGACTCGATTCGGGTTGTTGCGGCCTCGCCGGGAACTTCGGCTTCGAGCGGGGTCATCTGGAAGTCAGCAAGGCCTGCGCGGAACGGGTGCTGCTGCCCCGGGTACGCAAGGCGGACCGGCGGACGGCTGTGCTCGCCGACGGATTCAGCTGCCGGACTCAGCTGCACGAGCTGGACAGCGGCGGGCGCGAGGGCATCCACCTCGCCGAGCTCCTCGCCGCGGGACTCGCCTCGAAAGACCGGTAAACGTCCGTGAAGGGCTCCTTGCGGGAATCTGGTTCCCGCAAGGAGCCCTTCACGGACCGGACCGCGGTTATCCGCCCGGCATGGTTTCGCCGCCCAAAGCGGCCAGCACCTCGCCGCTGTAGTAGGACGACAACCGGTTCGACGCGAGGAACACATACGACGGCGCGAGATCGTCCGGATGCGCCGCCCGCTGGAACGGAGCCTGCAAACCGAACTTCTCCACCTTCTCCGGCGGGAACGTCGACGGAATCAGCGGTGTCCACACCGGACCCGGGGCGACGCAGTTCACCCGGATCCCGCGGTCGGCCAGCGCCTGCGCCATCGCGTACGTCCAGGCGTGGATCGCGCCCTTCGTCGCCGAGTAGTCGATGAGGCTTTTGTTGCCGCGCAAGCCGTTCACCGACCCGGTGTTGATGATGACGTCGCCGTCGCCGAGATGCGGCAGAGCGGCGGCGGTCACCCGGAAGTAGCTGTGCAGATTCACGTCGAACGTGTGCATCCACTGCTCTTCGGTCAAGTCCTCGGGACGGTCGACCGGCCATTGCGTCGCCGCGTTGTTGACCAGGATGTCCAGTCCGTCCAATTCGGACACCGTGCTGTCGACGATCTCCCGGCAGTGGCTCGCGTCGGCGAGATCACCGGGCAGCAGCAGGCATTCCCGGCCCTCGGCGCGCACCCGGTCCGCGGTGTACTCGGCGTCCTCGTCCTCGTTGAGATAGGAGATCGCGACGTCCGCGCCTTCTTTCGCGAAGGCGATCGCCACGGCGCGGCCGATCCCGGAGTCGCCGCCGGTGATCAGCGCGCGCTGTCCGGCGAGCAGGCCGCGGCCCTCGTAGTCGGTCATCGAATCGCGCGGCCGCGGATCCATCTCCGCCGTGGTGCCCGGCGGGTCCTGCTGCTGCGGCGGTCGGATGCGGTCTGCCACGGGAGTCCTCCCCGGAAAGTCGGTTCTGTTCCTTTCCGGCTACCCGTTGCGTCGCGGTTCAATCGCGGGAAAAGCCGCGCAACCGTCCCCCTGCGACAGTTGCGCGGCCCCTCGCCCCCTGGCCCGCTCTGCGGATGCCCGGCGGTTACCCGGGTCCGCGGCCGGCAAACCGGGGGACGATCAGTAGTCGTGCGAAAGCGCCTCCACCAGCACTCCGGTGTCCGGATTGGGCAGGGCGCGGGCGACGTCCGCCTGTGCGACGACGCCGACCAGGTCGTGGCCGTCGATCACCGGCAGCCGGCGCACCCGGTGCTGCGACATGGTCTGCAGGATCTCGGCGACGTCGTCGTCCGCGCCGATCGTCACCGCTTCCCCCTGCGCGAGCTCGCCGGCGTGCACCGCGCGCGGGTCCTTGCCCTCGGCGATCACCTTTACCACGATGTCGCGGTCGGTCAGCATGCCCTTGAGCCGGTTGTCCTCGCCGCACACCGGCAGCGCGCCCAGTTGCTCGGCCGCCATCCTCTGCGCGGCGTCGTGCACGGTCTCCGACTCGCGCACGCACACCGCGTTCGGCGTCATCAAGTCGCGGGCAGTGGTCATGAGATCGTCTCCCTTCCTCCGGTCACTCTCCGGCTACCCACGTTCGCGGCCGTTACGCCTGCCGAGCTGTTTCTCCTTCGCCGGCCCGGGTAACCGGAGGCTCGTGGAAGGAGCCGACATGCCAGAACCGTTCCCGCCCGACCCGGTCCGCGCGGAGGGCCCGCCGCTGGTCACCGCAGGCCGGTCGGGCGCGCCCCGGCTGGTCGTGCTCGACCCGGCCGGCGCGGCCAAGCACGAAGGCCTGCCCGCCACCTGGCGGCCGCTCGCCGAGAACCACGAAATCCTCTGGTGCCGGATCCCGGTCGAGGGCGCGTGGCGCGAAACCGCCGAAACCCTTGCCTCGCCGGAGCGCAGCGACCTCGTCACGAGCGGCCCGCTCGCCGCCGACGCGCTGCAGCTGGCCGCCGAGCATCCGGCGTCGGTGCGATCCGTCCTTCTCGTAGACCCGGCCGCCGAGGGCTTGCTCAGCCCCGGCGACGCCGCCGTCGCCGACGAAGCCTGGCTGGTCCGGCACGACGCCGAGATCGCCGCGCTGCGCGACTCCGGGGTCGAAGTCCAGGTGCTCGCCCACAGTTCCGACGATCCGCACGACCAGGTCCCGAGCCCGCTGCCGCTGGGCCACGACTGGGTCGTCGACGCGCTCCGCGAGGCCCTCGCCGAGCTGGAATCCGCGGGGCGCTGACCGGTTTCGCCGCGCGCGGGCCGGGTACGCCCCGAAAAGGAAGGGAGGAAGCCGTGCTGGAGGAAATGAACCGGACGCCCGCGCACGAGAAGTCCACCGCGGACCTCGCGGCCGATCTGACCACGTCCATCAAACGCCTGCTCCAAGACGAATTCCGCTTGGCGATGGCCGAACTCCAGACGAAGGGGAAGCGCTTCGGCATCGGGGCCGGGCTCGTCGGATTCGCCGGCGTGCTGGCCCTTCTCGGCGGCGCGACCCTGATCGCCGCGGCTGTGCTCGCCTTGGCGCTCGTCGTGCCTGGCTGGCTGTCGGCGCTGATCGTCGGAGGGGCGCTGCTAGTGGTCGCGGGGCTCGCCGCGCTGATCGGCGGCAAGGAGGCGAGCAGCGCCGCGCCGCCGGTGCCGGAGGAATCCGTGGAAAGGGTGCGCGAGGACGTCGAGACGATGAAGCAGGTGCGGTCATGACCGAACGCAAGGTCGAAGAGGCCCGGGCGGACCGGGACGTCACCCGGGAGGAACTGGCCGAAACGCTGGACGCGCTGGGACAGAAGCTGGACGTCCGCACGCGAGCCGGCGAGAAGGTCGACGCGACGATCGACCGGGCGGCCGAACAGGTCGAGAAGACCGTCTCGGCCCCGGCGGCGGAGAAGGTCCGCGCGGGGGCGGAGGCGGTCCGGAACAACCCGCTTCCGCTGTTCGCGGCGGTGTTCGGCGGCGTAGTCGTGCTCCGCTTCCTGCTCCGCCGCCGGCACGCGCACCGGAAGCAGGGGGGCGCATGCTGACCGATCGGGAACAGCGTGCGCTGAAAGAAATCGAACGCGGTTTGTCCGCCACGGATCCGCGGCTCAGCGCGAAACTGGCCCGCGGATCCGGGCGTCGGCGCCGTCGCCGCTCCGCGCTGGAGATCCTGTCGACGATCACCAGCGTGGTGCTGATCGCCACCGGAGCGTTCGACACGCGGCCGGGCATGATCGTGGCCGGGGTCGTCGGGCTCGCGGTGCTCGGGCGGGCCGTTCGCGGTGCGGCATTGGCAAGCCGGATCCTCGCGATGATCCGCGTTCGCTCGATCCGCTAGGTCCGCAAGATCCGCTAGATCACTGTCAGGAAACCGTCAACGACCGCTCCTCCGGAGGGTCCTGCGGGCCAGCCTGAGCGGGTGACCGCAATTCTGTCCCGCCCGGAAACGCCGCGAGCCGCCGACCGGCACCGGCTTTCCGTCGTCGGCGGCCTCGCCGCGCTGTCCCTCGACGCGATGGCGTCGGTCGCCTACGGACCCGAGGCGATCGTGCTCGTCCTGGCCGTCGCCGGTGGAGCGGGGCTCGGCTTCACGCTGCCTGTCACGGTCGCGATCGCCGTCCTGCTCGCCGTGCTGACCCTGTCGTATCGGCAGGTCATCGCCGCGTTCCCGGACGGCGGCGGGGCCTACGGCGTCAGCCGCGCCCATCTCGGCCGCCGAGCGTCGCTCGTCGCCGCGGCGGCGCTCATCGTCGACTACGTGCTGAATGTCGCGGTGTCAGTCGCCGCCGGGGTCGCGGCCCTGACCTCGGCGTTTCCCTCGTTGCTGCCCGGCAAGCTGTGGCTCTGCCTCGGCGTGCTCGCGCTCATCACCGGCGTCAACCTCCGCGGCATCGCCGAAAGCGCGCGGATGTTCGTCGTGCCGACGGCGGTGTTCGTCGGATCGATCCTCACCGTCGTCGTGGTCGGCCTCTTCCGTGCCGCTCCGGCCGCAGCTGTCTCGACCGGATCAGCCGCAAACCTCCAGACGGTCGGAATCCTGTTGTTGCTCAAAGCTTTCGCGAACGGCTGTGCCGCGCTGACCGGCGTCGAAGCGATCGCCAACGCCGTCCCCTCGTTCCGCGCACCGCGCGTGCGCCGGGCGCAGCGAGCGGAGGTCGCGCTCGGCGGGCTGCTCGCGGTGATGCTGCTCGGGATCGCCGCGCTGATCGGGAAGTTCTCGATCCGCCCCGCCGACGGAGCGACCGTGCTCTCACAGGTGACCGCCGCGTCGCTCGGGAACGGCTTCGGTTACTACGTGGTGCAATTCTCCACCGTGGTCCTGCTGGCGCTGGCCGCGAACACGTCCTTCGGCGGGCTTCCGGTGCTGGCCCAATTGCTCGCGAAACACCACAATCTCCCGCACGTTTTCGCCCTGCCCGCCGAACGCCAGGTGTACCGCTACGGCGTCGGTTTCCTCGCTCTCGCTTCGGCTTTGCTGCTGATCCTCGCGAACGGCGACATGAACACTTTGGTGCCCCTGTTCGCGATCGGCGTGTTCGTCGGGTTCACGTTGTCGCAAACCGGAATGGTGCGGCATTGGTTCCGCACGCGCCCGCGCGGCTGGCGCGGAAAGGCCGCGCTCAACGGTTTCGGCGCACTTCTCACCGGGCTCGCCGCGATCGTGGTCACCACGACGAAGTTCGGCGAAGGCGGCTGGCTGATCGTCGTCGCGCTGCCGGTGCTCGTGCTGCTGATGGAATCGGTCCACCGCACCTACCGCCGCATCGGCGAACGTCTCGAACTCGGGCGCATCCCGCCCCCGCCGAGGCCGAACCGGTCGCTGGTCGTCGTCCCGGTCCACACGGTGTCGCGGCTGACCCGCGACGCGCTCGCCGCCGCCCTCTCGCTCGGCGACCACGTCGAGGCCGTCCACGTGACGCACCCCGAGGAGGAAGCGTCAGCGCGCGAGTTCGTGGAAGCGTGGGAACGATGGCTCCCGGACGTCACGCTGGTCCAGCTGCACGACGAACGCCGCCGTCTCGGCGAGCCGATCGTGGAACACCTCCGCCGCCACGACGGGTGCCATGTCTTCGTTCTCGTCGCCGAGGTCGAGCCGGAGCACGTCTGGCAGCGCGTCCTGCAGAACCGCCGCGGCGCGGTGCTGGCCCGGGCGCTGCGCCGCCGTTCCGACGCCGTGGTCTGCCGGATGCGCTTCCGGATCGGGGCTTAGCGAAGCCCCTTTCGTCCCGTTTCCCCGAATGCCCGGTTTTCCAGGGCAGCCGCCCGAGCTGCCCGCTAGTACTTTCGGCCGATGTCCGCAGGGCGAAAACCCGCCGAAAGGCGTGGGCCATCCCGGGGTTCTTTCCCTCGTCGCGGTTTCCGCGCCCAAGATCGTCTTAGGGTTGCGAGTACTTGGTGATCTTGAAACCGGAATGAGGGGCCCATGCGAAAACGGACCAGGATTCTCGGCAGAACGCTCGCCGCGGCGGGCACCCTCGCGGCGCTGACGATGGCCACGGCCGTCCCGGCGACCGCGGCGCCGCAGGCCGGGCCGACGTCGGTCGAGCAGGACATCGCGCAGCTGTACCAGGACGTCGAAGACCTCTACAACGGCCTGCCCGCGAACGCGCTGCGAGGCGTCGACCCGCTGTTCGACTCGCCGGTCAAGCGGCCGGGCCAGCAGGCGCACGCCGCGCAGGGCCCGATCCCGGGCTGCACCGAGGGATCGCTGCTGACGTATGCGAACAAGCTCGCGTCCGCGCTGAGCCCGACCGAGAACAAGGCGCTCAGCGCGCTGAGCGCGATCGGCCAGCTCTACGCCCAGGCCGTCGCCAGCGACAAAACCCCGCAAGTCTTCGGCACCGACGGCCAGTACACGCCGCGCGCCGGCGCGACGATCGACAAGCTGCGCGGTTTCTGGGACATCGAGAGCTGGAACATCCAGCTGGTCGCGTGGAAGGGCACCGACCTCGGCAGCCAGGAACGCACGACGCAGACGTTCAAACTCGGCCTCGACCCGAAGCGGGCGGCCGAGGCGGGCGCGCTCGCGACCAAGGTGCTCTACGAGGTCCCGGCGCTGCAGGGCGGCCGGAACCCGCTGCTGACCCTGAACGCGTTCTCCGCCCCGGCCGACAGCCTCGGCGGCAAGCGCGTCATGCTCGGCGACGGACTGCTCGATGTCGTCAACCACCTGGGCTTCGACGACGTGTCGGTGGAAGCGGTCGTCGGCCACGAGTACGGGCACCAGGTCGACTTCGCGCACGACAACTACCCGCGCAACGAATCCGCCGAGATGGGCCCGGACGCCTACGGCGGCTACTTCGTCGCGCACGCCAAGGGCGAGGCGTGGAACGCCCGCACCCAGCAGGAGGTCACCTACCTCGACGCCTCCATCGGCGACTGCTACCACAGCCACGGCACCCCCGACCAGCGCAAGGCCGCCGGCGCGTGGGGCGAGAAGCAGGCCGTGAACCAGAACAACCCGAACCGGATCATCCCGTCCGCGAAGATGATCGAGCGGTTCCAGAAGGAATACCCGAAGCTGATGCCGCCCGCGACGGCGGCGCTGGCCGCGGCGCACTGAACTGTGCCTGAACGGGCCCCGTCTCCGCTGCTCGGCGAGGCGGGGCTCGTTCGCGCGCTCGGATGGCGACGGCGTCCAGCGGGTCCAGGCCACCTCGAAATACCGGTCCTGGCGCGGAGTTTCGCGCTCGATCAGGAGATCGCCGCCGAAGCCAGCCCCTGAGACTGACCGCAGCCCGCTAGGCGGGCCGGAGCGCCTTCACGGCGACGCCGCCGCCCCTGCCCGAGGCGATGAACCCGCCTACTGGCCGGGCAAAAACCTTCTGCCGCAACGTACTCCGCCCGACCACGCCCGCAGGACGACCGCAACGGCAGAATCGCCCGTCGAGCGCGCCAGGATCACTCCGCGTCGAGCACCGACCGCAACGTCCGCAGCAACGGACCGGCCTCCGCACCGAACATCTCCGTGTCCACCCGCTCCACCGCGGTCACCGCCCGCCCGGCCAGGTCGCGGCCCTTTTCGGTCAGCCGCACCAGTTTCGCGCGCGTGTCGCCCGCGTCGACCGTCCGCGTCACCAGCCCGGCCGCCTCCAGCCGGGCGATCACCTGGGACGTCATCTTGATGTCGGTGCCCGCCTGCGCCGCCAGTTCCTGCTGCCGCGGCGGCGTTCCGTGCGTTTCGAGCCACCAGCAGCACGCGAGCAGCACGAACTGGACGTGCGTGAGGCCCAGCGGTTCGAGCGTCTGCCGGATCCGCCGCTGCCACGCCAAAGTGACGTGCCACAGCAGGAAACCCGGACTGTCCCCCGGACCCGCGAACCGCGTCATCGCGCGGACCGCTCCGCACTGGCCAGCAAATCGCTCATCGCGACCGGAAAGTCCTCGCTGATCCGCGGCCCCAGTTCCGGCCCCGCCTCCCCCTCGATTTCGAGCCGGTGCGTGACGCGCGTGCCGCCGCCGGAAAGCGGGGCAAGCGTGTGCCGGAACCGCAGCACCACCTCGCCGAACCGCGTTTCGTCCTCGTAGACCTCGTTCTCGGTCAGCTCCGTGATGCGCGAACGGAACGTGTCCTGCCCCCGCGGCGTGACCGACAACTCGGTCCCCTTCTCGAACGGCCCGTGCAACTCGAACCGGTCGCTGCGCTCGCTCAACGGCGTGCCGCTGTGCAGGGCGCGCAACGCCGCCCACACCGCCTCCGGGCTCGCCGCGGTGTCGGCGCTGTAGTCAGTGGTCCACATGATCGTTCCTCCCAGTTAGTCTGCGCAGAGACTATCTGCGCGGAGACTAACTGGCAAGAGCCGAACGCCACGGTCAGGCGGACTCGAACCGGAGCACCGCCGCGTCGTACTGGGCGCGCGCGAACCGGAACGGCCCGAACCCGCGGTAATCCCGCGCCGGGCGATGCGGCTGCCCGAACGAATCCCAGACGATCTCGTCCTCGGTCACGGTGATGCGCGCCAGCAGCGGCCAGCAGCCCCAGGACCCGCACGCGCAGGCGAGCACCGGAGTCTTGCGTTCCCCCGCGTCGACACCGTGGAAGTGCTCGGTCATCGTGCCGCTGAAGCAACCCGGGGCGAGACCGCCGTAAGCGCCACCGGCCGGGTTATGCCCGCACCTCACGCAGGGGTTTCGTCCGCCTCCCGGCGCTCGGCCAGGATCTCCCTCACCCGCTCACCGGGCAGCGCGCTCCGCAGCGCCAGCGCCATCACCACCGCGGTCAGCACCAACGACGCGACCGCTCCCAGCGAAAAGTCCAGGACACCCAGGTTTCCGGCGTGCTTGGACGCCTCCGGATACGTGCCCAGGTAGCTGATGACCGCGAGCCCGGCGAACCACACCAGCACCCACCAGCCGTGCCGGAAGTCCAGCTTCGGCGATTTCTTCGCGAAGGCCTGGTGCAGCGCGAGCAGGACGTAGCCGAAGACGATCACCACGAACAGTTTCCAGTTGGTGTCCCAGCCGGTCCAGTAGATGATCAGGTTGGTGGAGAACAAAGCCAGGAACGCGACCGCCCACGTGAAACCGCGCCCGAGCCGGAACGGGCGGGTGTGGCGCGGCAGCTGGCTGCGCATCGCCAGCAGCACCAGCGGCCCGGACCCGAACGACAGCACGGTGCTGTTCGTGACGAACGAAACCAGCTTGTTCCAGCCGGGGAACGGCAGGAAGAAGAAGCAGCCGACGACGAACGCCAGGATCAGGCTCACCCACGGGACGCCCGCGGAGTTCACCTTCGCGAGCCCGGACGGCGCGTTTCCGTTGCGCCCCATGGCATACGAGATGCGCGCGGTGACGCCGGTGTAGATCAACCCGGTGTCGCCGGGCGAGATGATCGCGTCGGCGTACAGCAGCGTCGCCAGCCAGCCGATGCCGAGCACGCTCGAGATCGCGGCGAGCGGGCCGAACGTGGCCAGGACGTCGCTGCCCGCGGTGAAGTTCGCGCCGACGTGCTCCCAGCCCTGTTTGCCGATCGCGTCGGACGGGGCCGCGCCGATGAACGCGATCTGCAGCAGCACGTACAGGATCCCGGTGAGCACGACCGAACCGATGAGCGTCAGCGGCACGTTGCGTTTCGGATTGGCCGTCTCCCCCGCCAGCTCGACGCCTTGCCGGAAACCGAAGAACGAGAACGCGATGCCGGCGCTCGCGACGGCGGAGAAGATCCCGTGCGTGCCGTACGGAGCGAACCCGCCGTAGTCCGTGAAATGCCCGGTATTGAACGCGGTCACCAGGAACACGACGATCACCAGCGCGATGATGGCGAGTTTCCACCACACGAGCACGTTGTTGATCCGGGAGAACCAGCGCACGCCGAAGAAATTCACCAGCACGAAGACCGCCAGCAGCAGCACCGAGATCCCGGTGCCCGCCGGCGTGAGCACGGCGTTGCGGTCGGCGTCGAGTTTTTCCAGCCAGGGCAGGTAATTCGTGGCGTACTGGACGACCGCGAGGACCTCGATCGGCGACACCGCGGCCGCCGCGATCCAGGTGACCCAGCCCATCGAAAAGCTCGCGAACGACCCGAACGAGTAGTGCGGGAACCGCGCGACGCCGCCCGAATGCGGGAACATCGTGCCCAATTCGGCGTACGTCATCCCGATCAGCACGAACATGACCGCGCCGATCCCCCACGACACGATCGCCGCGGGCCCGGCGAGCTCCGCCGCGTTGAGCGCGCCGAAGAGCCATCCGGACCCGATGATCGACCCCACCGCGGTGAACAGCAGCCCGATCGGGCCGAAGTGCTTCTTGAGCCGTTTGTCGTCGCCCGCGACGACGGCCGGGAAGGGCTGTTCGGTCGTTCCGGCTTCGCTCATGTCACGGCCTCCTGCCGGGTCGGCGGTCCGCTTCCACTGTCCCTCCGCGACGGCGCGCGCAGAATAAGCGGACATAGGATTGTTACCTTGTGCACCATTCGACGCCGGGTCGGGATCCTGCTCGGATTGCCGTTGCCGCACAACGGTATTCGCGAACTATGTCCGACATCGCCGGTTTGCCGCGCCGGACTACCAGGTCGCGCGGAGGATCCCCGTCACGTCCGCCGCCGAGACCTCGCGCGGGGTGTTCGCCAGCACCCCGTCCGCCAGCGTGTCGGCCACCAGATCCGGCAGATCTCCTTCGCCGATCCCGAATTCGCGCAACCGTCCGGACAGCTCGACCTCCGCGACCAGGCGTTCGACCGCCGCGATCGCCGCGTCCGCGTTGTGCGCGGCCGATTCCCGGCCGTCGGCGACCCCCAGCGGCTCCGCCAGGCGCGCCAAGCGGTCTTCCCGCACCGCACGGTTGAACCGCAGGCATTCGGTGAGCACCAAGGCCAACGCCAGGCCGTGCGGCAGGTCGAACCGGCCGCCCAGCGAGTGCCCGATGCCGTGCACCAGGCCGAGCCCGGTCGTCCGCATCGCCAGGCCGGCGGTGTGCGCGGCGAGCATCAGGTTTGCCCGTGCCTCCAGATCTCCGCCGGACGAAACCGCGCGGCGCAGGTTGCCCGCGACCAAACGGACGGCTTGCAGGTCCAGACCATCGGCCCAGGGATTCGGCCGGGCGGAAAGGAAAGACTCCACCGCGTGGGTCAGGCAGTCGATTCCGGCGGCTGCCGTCGCGCTCGGCGGCAGGCTCAGCGTGAGCGCGGGATCGAGAAGTGCGTACCGGGCAAGGCAAGTCGGCCCGCCGAGGTAGCATTTGCGCTGCTGCCGGGGGTCGGTGATGACGCCGAGGTCGTTGCACTCCGACCCGGTGCCGGAAGTCGTCGGGATCGCGACGATCGGCAACGCGGGCACCAGATCCGCCGACGCTTCGGTGCTCCAGCTCAATTCCGCGGCCGGGCGGTCGTTGACGGCGGCCAGCGCGATCGCCTTCGCGGCGTCCAAAGCGGACCCGCCGCCCAGCGAAATCACCGCTTGCGCTTCGGCGGCGCGCACGAAGGCGCCGCCCGCGTCGACGTCGTCGGTCGTGGGATTCGGGTGCACCTCGGAGAAAACTTCGACCGCCAACCCGTCTTGCCGCAACAGCTGGACCGCCCGCTCCGGCAACGGGGTCGCGGCCAGACCGCGGTCGCTGACCAGAACGGCCTTCCGCGCGCCGGTCGTCCGGACCAACCGCGGCAGCTGTTCGACGGCGCCGGCGGCGAAGGTGGCGGCCGGGTACGGGCCGATGTCGATGGCCGGGATCTGAGTCTCTGTCATGGCTTCCTCCCGAACCGTTCCTCGTCGACCGCGATGCCCAGCCCTGGCGCGGACGGCACGTGCAGCAGGCCGTCCGCGTCGATGTCCAGCGGGGCGGCAAGCAGGAAATCGCGGCGTTCCGGCGTCCACACCGGCGGGTCGTAAGGGAATTCGAGGTACGGTCCCCCGCCGACGCCCGCGGTCACGTGCAGGTTCGCGAGCAGGCCGAGGCCATTGGACCAGGTGTGCGGCGTGAAGAGCCGGTTGCGCGCCAGCACCAGCTCGGCGAGCGTGCGGGCGCGCAGCATTCCGGCGGCGAGCGCGACGTCGGGCTGGTAGACGTCGAGGGCGTCGGAGCCGACCAGGTCCAGCAGCTCGCCGAAGGTCCGGACCATTTCTCCCCCGGCGACGCGGATCCCGGTGTCCCGCACCGCGCGCAGACCGGGCCGGTCGTCCAGCGGCAGCGGTTCCTCGAGCCAGAACACGTCCAGTTCGCGCAGCGCCGCCGCGAATCGGCGGACCGCCGCCGGGTCGAGCGAAGGCCGCACGTCGCCGGGCATCCGCCACGCCTGGTTCAGGTCGGCCATCAGCGTCATCTCCGGTCCGACCGCTTCCCGGACCGCCCGCATGGTGCGGATTCCCCCGGCGAAATCGTCCGCGGCCAGCCGGATCTTCGCCGCCGGGAAGCCCTGGTCGCGGATCCCGGCCATCACCTCGGCCCGCTGCTCGGCGGGCAGGATCCGGCCGGTCGACGCGTACGCCGGGATCGCGTCCGCCGCGCCGCCGAACAGCGTCGCGACCGGAACGCCGAGGACCTTCCCGATGACGTCCCACAACGCGATCTCCAACGGCCAGTACCGCCCGGCGTGGAACGCGATGGTCTCCAGCGCCCGGACGTGCCGGCTGATCGCCATCGGATCCTGCCCGAGGAACAGCTCCGCGTACGGCTCGAACCCGGCCATCGTGTCGCCGGAGCCGTAGCCGACCACGCCCTCGTCGGTCACGACCTTGACCACCGTCGCGTCGAAGCGGGTGCGCGGAACCGGATCCCAGGCGGCGTCGAACGGCGGATCGAGCGGCAGCGTCCCGGGCAGCAGCTGGATGTCGGCGATCTTCACTCTCCGGACGGTAACCGCGGATTGACTGCTGCCCAATCGTTGTTGCACAGTCCTCAACATGGCGAACCAGCGCACCTACGGTTCGGGGCTGGTCCGCGACGTCGACCTGCTCGAAGTCCTCGCACTGCCGGAAGCGCGCGACGGACTCGGCGTGTCCCGCATAGCCGAACTGTCCGGCAGGGACAAGGCACAGGTCTCGCGGGCCCTCGCGACGCTCGCCGACGCCGGTCTGGTGTCGCGCGACGAACACACCCGCGCGTACCGGCCGGGCTGGCGGCTGTTCGCCTTGGCCACGCACGCCACCGAAACGCATCTCGCGCACCTGGCCGCGCCATTTCTGCGGACGATCGTGGCGCGGTTGAACGAAACCACGCATCTGTGCGTTCTGCGCGCCGGCCAGGTGTTCACCCTCCGAAGCGAACTCGCGTCCCATGCTTTTCGCGGACTCGGCTGGGAAGGCGTCGGCGTCGACCCGTTCACGACCTCACCCGGACGGGTGTTATTGAGCGAATGGGACGAGGAAACCGTCGGGCAATGGTGGCGGACCTTCGCCGGCGGCGCCGCGCACCCGCTCCCCGACCTGCCCGGCTCGACTCAGGAACCCCCGCCGCTCACCCTCGACCGGCTGGCCGGGAAGCTGGCGGGGATCCGGAAACGCGGCTACGAAACCGTGGACGAGGAGTTCGAGCCGGGACTGGTCGGGGTGTCCGCGCCGGTGTACGGCTTCCGGGGCGACATTGTCGCAGCGGTCAACGTGTCCGCGCCGAAATCGCGTCTCGGCGGACGGCTGCCCGCGGCGGGCCGGTTCACCCGCACCGTCGCCGACCGGATTTCCGCCGCGCTCGGCGCACCGGGATGAACCGCCGCCTCCCGTTCATTTATGCTTCGCCAAACCGTCGTTTGCCCGGCAGGTGGTCGCCATGTACGAAATCCCGCCCACTGCGGCCATGCAACGCTGGTCGGTCTCGGTCGACGGGACGCGCGCGATCTTCGCCTGCGCGCCGTGGCTCGAAGACCACACCGCCGACCGGGTGCTGCCGCGCCTGTGGCCGGGCCGCGGCCTGGGCGTCAGCGACACCGACGCCGCCGGGTTCGCCGCCGCGATCGCCGAGACGATGAAGGCGCCGAGCTACTGGATCGCCAGCCACGCCGCGGCCCGCGCCTGGCAGGACCAGCCGTGGTCCCCCGCCCGCCGCGACCACGACGACGGGTTCGTGTACTTCGCCGGACCGTGCGGGGAATCCGGCACCGCGGTGGGCTACCGCCCGGCCTATCACCTGCCGCTCGCTTTGCGCGACCTGCGCGGGTTGCGGATCCGGCTGGCGGCGTACCTGCGCGGGGCGCGGATTCCGGGCTGAGCCTCCCGCTCGCATCGCTCAGCGGAGATACGGCGCCAGCATCGCCCCGGTCAGCCGGCGCGCGGTCGCCGCCGCGTGGTCGGCATCGCCCTCCACCAGGCCGAGCAGCGGATCCAGCCCCTCGACGTGCGGGGCCAGCGCCAGATGCGGCAAGACCAGCAGCAGCAACGACAACACGATCTCGACGTCGGTGTCCGCACGCAGCTGCCCCGCCGCCACCGCCCGTTCGACCAGCGGCCGCAGCACCGCGAGGTAATGACTGTTGACCGCCTCGCGCACCGGCGTGCGCGCGGTCGGATCGGGTTCGAGGTTGGCCGCGGCGGTCATCGCGCGTTCGAGCGGATGGTCGTAGAAATACCGCACCCACGCGTCGAGCAGCTCGTCGAGCGCACCCGCGAAATCCTCGTCCCACGGGAGCTTCGCGATCTCGGCCTCCATGGCCGTGCGGATCCGCACGCTCGCCAGCTCGGCGAGGTGGACGTACATGTCGGCCTTGTCGGTGAAGTACTGGAAAAGGCTCCCCTTCGACACCCCGGCCTCACGGCAGATCGTGTTGAGGCTGCCGCCGCTGAAACCGCGCGCCGCGAACTCCGCCTCGGCCGCCGCCAGCACCGCCGCCCGCCGTTTCTCCGGCAGCCGCTCCCACGTTCCCGTCGGCACCGCCGACCTCCTCGCCTTGACTCTCCCCTGGCCTCGATCGTACTCTATGACCACCGGTCATATGACCACCGGTCACAAGGAGGAGAGCGCATGTCCGCGAACAGCTTCCGGGTCTGCGTCGTCGGCGCGGGCTCGTCCGGGATCGCCGCCGTCAAGGTGCTCGCCGAGCGCGGCATCGAGGTGGACTGCTGCGAACTGTCCGACCGGGTCGGCGGGAACTGGGTGTGGGGCAACCGCAACGGGGTCTCCGCCGCGTACCGGTCCCTGCACATCAACACCTCGCGGCAGCGGATGGAGTTCAGCGACTTCCCGATGCCGGAGAACCTGCCCGACTTCGCCCGGCACGACCAGATCGCCGACTACTTCGCCGCGTACGTGGGCCACTTCGGCTTCGGCGACCGCATCCGGTTCGGCACCGGCGTCGCACACGTCGAGCCGGAGCCGGACGGCAGTTTCTCCGTGACGCTGTCCACCGGGGACACCGAGCGGTACGACGCGGTGCTCGTCGCGAACGGCCACCATTGGGATCCGCGGATGCCGGAGCCGATGTTCCCCGGCGCCGAAGGATTCCGCGGCGAGATCATGCACTCGCATTCCTACACCGAAGAAGAGCAGCTGGCCGGACGGCGCGTCGTGGTGGTCGGCATGGGCAATTCCGCGATGGACATCGCCGTGGACGCCTCGTATCACGCCGCGGCGACGTATCTTTCCGCGCGGCGCGGGGTGCACGTGATCCCGAAATACGTGTGGGGCAAGCCGTACGACCAGATCGCGGGCAAGGAATGGCTCCCCTCGGCGCTGCGCTGGCCGGTCGCGCGCAAGCTGATGGCGGCGGCGACCGGGCCGATGACCCGGTACGGACTTCCCGAACCGGACCACAAGTTCGCGCAGGCGCATCCGACGATGTCCAGCCGGATCCTCGACCGGCTCGCGCACGGGGCGATCACGCCGGTGCCGAACATCGAGCGGTTCGACGGCGACGAGGTCGTGTTCACCGACGGCCGGCGGGTCGCCGCGGACCTGGTGGTGTTCTGCACCGGGTACAAGATCAGCTTCCCGTTCTTCGACCGGGATTTCCTCGATCCCTCCGGCGACAACGAGATCCGCCTGTACCGGCGCGTTTTCCACCCCGGCGTGCCCGGGTTGTACTTCGTCGGGCTGGTGCAGCCGCTCGGCGCGATCATGCCGATCGCGGAACGCCAGGCGTTGCTGATCGCCGACCATCTGCAGGGCCGCTACCACCTGCCCGGCGCGGCCGAGATGGAGCGCGAAATCGACCGGCACCGGCGACGGATCTCGCGGCGGTACGTCGCTTCCAAACGGCACACCATCCAGGTTGACTACGACGACTACATGCGCGACCTTCGGCTCGAACGCCGGCGCGGGGCGCGTCGTCCGGCGGGCCGCACCCCCGCTGACCGCCCGGTCGCCAGCGCCGCTGCCCGAGAGGAGATCCGCGCGTGAACGTGTCCTTCCCGGTCGAGGATCAGCAGTGCGCGGCAACGCTTTACCTGCCCGTGAACGAGAACCCGCCGGTGATCGTGATGGCGCACGGTCTCGGTGCGGTCCGCGAGATGGGACTCGCCGCGTACGCCGAACGCTTCGCCGCTGCCGGTTATGCGTGTCTCGTGTTCGATTACCGGCATTTCGGCGACAGCGAAGGCACTCCGCGTCACCTGCTGTCGCCGCGGAAACAACTCGCCGATTGGACCGCCGCGATCGCGTACGCTCGCACGCTTCCCCAGGTCGACGGCGACCGGGTGATTGCTTGGGGTACCTCCTTCGGCGGCGGGCACGTGCTCAGCACCGCCGCGAGCCGTCCGGCCGGGCTCGTCGCGGCCATCGCGCAATGCCCGTTCACCGACGGCATCGCGTCCGCGCTGGCGATGCACCCGGCCAGCTCGGTCAAGGCGACCGTCGCCGCCGCCCGGGACGTCGTCGGGCACTGGCTCGGTCGGCCGCCGCACCTGATCGCCACCGCCGGTCCTCCGCGAGGCACCGCGTTGATGACCGCGCCCGACGCCGAGCCGGGGTACCTTGCGCTGGTGCCGCCGGGCAGCGATTTCCGCAACGAGGTCGCGGCTCGGGTGGTGTTCGACATTCTCCGGTACCGGCCGGGGCGCGGGACAGGACGGATCGAGGTGCCGACGTTGTTCGCGGTGTGCGAGAAGGATTCCGTCGCTCCTTCCGGACCGACGCTGCGGTACGCCGCCCGCGCGCCGCGCGGGGAGGTTCGGACTTATCCGGACGGGCATTTCGCGATCTACCAAGGCGATCCGTTCGAACGAGTGGTCGCGGACCAGGTTGACTTCCTCCGTCGGCACGTTCCGGTGGCCGCGGCATGACCGGCCGGATCGTGGTGTTCGGGGCGACCGGTTACACCGGCGGCCTGGTCCTGGAGTCGCTGGTGCGGCGCGGAGTGCGGCCGGTCCTGGCCGGGCGCAACCGGGCCGCGCTGGAGGTTCTCGCGTCGGACCACGGCGACCTCGAAATCGCGGTCGCGGATGTCAACGACCCGGCGAGTCTTCGCTCGCTGGCCGGGCCCGGGGACGTGCTGATCGCCACCGTCGGCCCGTTCGACCGGATCGGGCACGCGGCCGCGCAGGCCGCCGCCGAGGCCGGGGCGCACTACCTTGATTCGACGGGCGAAGTCGGCTTCGTCCGGACTGTGCGGGAGCGGCACCATGAACGAGCAGTCGAAACCGGCGCGGCGATGGTTCCGGCTTTCGGTTACGACTACGTTCCGGGAATCCTCGCCGGGGCGCTGGCCGCCCAGGAAGCGGGCGAGGGCGTGCGCTCGCTGGAGATCGGGTATTTCGCGACCGGACCGTTTTACCGCGGGTTGAGCCAGGGCACCCGGACGACCATGCGGGACGGATTGACCCTGCCGTCGCTGCGGTGGCGAGGCCGGCGGCTGGTCGAGGAACGGACCGGGAGCCGGGTGCGTGCTTTTCCGGTTCGCGGACGGTCCAAGTCGGCTTTTCTGGTTTCCGGGACCGAAGTGCTTTTCCTGCCCCGGAACTTTCCGTCGCTCGACGAGGTGACTGTCTACAATGGATGGTTTCCGGCGCTGAGCCGGGCGATGCCTGCGATTTCCGCACTGGCCACGGTCGCGGGGCCGCTGGTGCGTGCGGTGAGCGGGCCGATGACGGGTCCGCCCGGCGGGCCGGACGCGGCGGCACGGGCGAAAACCGGCGCGCAGGTCGTCGCGGTCGCCGATTCCCGGGTGGAGGTGCGGTTGGAGGGCCCCAACGCGTACACGCTCACCGGGGAATTGCTGGCCTGGGCCGCGCTCCGGTTGAGCACCGAAGGACCGTCGAAGCCGGGGGTGGTGGGGCCGGTCGACGCGTTCGGTCTGGAGCCGCTTCGGGACGGATGCGCGGAACTCGGCCTGGTGCGGCAGAAACCCTGAGCCAGCCGCCGAAAGCCGGAAAGGGCTCCCCGAAGGAATCCGATTCCCTCAAGGAGCCCTTCCCGGACCCACCCCCGGCCTACTCCGACCGCAACGTGTCCAACCTCGTCACCTGGCGCAGCAGCGGCAACGTCAACGCCGTCACCAGCAGCACCGCGGCGACCGCGGCCCCGGCCAGTCCGGCCAGGACCCCGCCGTCCACCATCATCGGCATTTTCGCCAGCCGCAGGATCGGCGCGGTCAAGCCCAGCCCGGCCCCGACCGCCAGCACCACCCCGACGACCACCGGCACCGCGGTCTGCCACAGGGATCCCCTGGCCAGCACCCCGATCGGCACGCCCGCCGCGGACAGCGCCGCGAGCGGACGCCGTCGTTCGCTGATCTGCTCGATCGACAGCATCAGCAGGCTCATCGCGGCCACCGCCAGCACGAAGAGCGACGCGGTGAGCAGCACGGCACGGAAGCTCGCCAGCATCCGGTCGTCGCGGCCGGCGTAGTCGGCCATATAGTCCGTCTTGCTGACTTCCGCCTTCCACGCCAGCGGCCGCACCGCGGTCGCGACCCGGTCGATCAAAGCGTCCACGCTGCCGGTGCCTTCCACGAACAGCAGCGTGCGCTCCGTCGGCGGCTTGACGCCGCCGAGTGCGCTGGGCGTGACCAGCAGGCTGCTGGCCGCCGCCTTCGAGGTGTTGCCCGACGGCACGACCCGGACATTGTCCGGGACTGTCCACTTCGGACCCTGGACCGTCCTGCCGTTCTGGTAGCCGGTCAGCTGGTACTCGCCCTTCGGAGCGGCCTGCGACGACGCGCCCGCCACGTAGAACACGTCCCCGTCAGCGCAGTCGCCGATATTCGCCTGCGTCTTCAGCGCCACGCAGTCCCCAACGGTGCCGTAGACCTCCCGTTCGCCCGCCTGGAGCTGCAGGGATTGGCCGCTGTGCACGCCGGTCACCCCGGCCACTCCGGCCAGCCGCTCGCGGACTTCCGCCTCGTGCGCACTCGTCGTGTCCACCCGCACCGGCGCGGCCGCGACGCCCAGCGGCGTCTCGTACGACCGGGAGGTGCGGTCGGTCATCGACGTGAGCACGCCCTGGATCAGGATCGTCCCGGCCAGCACAACGACCAGCCCGGACACCACCCGGCTGGCGGTGCCGCTGTCGAGCTGCAGCCGGCGCACCGCGAGCTGCCACGACGGCGGACCGCCCCGTAGCCGTTCGACGATCCGTTCCACCAGCCACGGCAGCAGCGCCGCGACGCCCATCAGCAGGAACACGCTGCCCACCGCGAGCGCCAGCGCCGCGGCCTGGTCCCCCGACCCCGGCGAGACGACGAGCGTCCCGAGCAGGAACACGGCACCGACGCCGGTGATCGTCCAGCGCCACCACATCCGCCGCCGCACCGGTTTGCCCTGCCGGACCACCCCGAGCGGTTCGACGATCGTGCGGCGCAGGCCGAACAGCGCCGAGCCGACCGCGAGACCGGGCACGAGCAGCACGATCACCAGCAAGGACACCCACGATGGCGTGAAGTCGTCCGCGAACACGCGGAGGCCGAACGGGAGCCAGTCCCCGATGAACGGCCGCAGCGCGGAGAACAGCGCACCGCCCGCCACGAGCCCGATCACGGCGCCGACCAGCGATTCCGCCGCCGCGACCCGTTTGATCTGCCGGGCGTCCACCCCGATCAGCCGCAGCGCGGCGAGCCGCCGTTCCCGTTGCGCCGCGCCCATTCGCGACGCGGTGGTCACGAAGATCAGCAGCGGCAGCAGCAGCACCGCGGCGATCGGCGCGACGACCATCCACATCACCGCCGACAGCGCGAACCCTTCGGGCGGCTTGCCGTAGGAGTAAACGCTGCTGGCGTTCTCCCCTTCGGCCTTGATCTCCGTGGCGGTCGACCCGTAGTACGCCGTCAGGTCGGCGGCGTCGGCGACGCCCGGTTCGGCGATCTGGCCGACCACGGTCCCCGGCAGCCGTGCCTTGAGCGACGCGCCCTCGGACGAGTTCAGCTTCTCCGCCAACGCGGGCGACACCATCACCTCGCCCGGCGCGGGCAGCCGGGAAAGCCCCGGCGGCACCGGCGAGTTCGGCCCGGTCGGCGCGACCGCGGTCAGCTGGACGTAGTCCGCGCCGACCGACGGGTACCAGCGATAGGTCGCGAGCGGCGCGATCCCCTCCCGCACCGTCGTGTCCTGCTTGATCGCCGCCGCCCGGTCCGCCCGCGCGTTCACCAGGTGGCTCACCGAGGCGGCGGGCAGGAGCACGGCGACCGCGAGCGCGATCCCGAACGCGGTCATCGCGAGCCGCAGGAGCGCCGAACCGGACATCCGGCCGCCCCCGACGGCCAGCCGGAGTCCCAGCAGCAGATCCCGCGTCATGCGACCAGCTCCCGGTCGACCGTGCGCCCGTCCCGGACCACGATCTCGCGGTCGGAGTACGCCGCGACCCGCGGTTCGTGGGTCACCAGCACCACCGCGGCGTGCGTTTCCCGCGCCGCCTGGGTGAGCATCTGCATGACCTTCTCGCCGTTGAGCGAGTCGAGCGCGCCGGTCGGCTCGTCGGCGAAGACGACCTTCGGCCCGGTCACGAGCGCCCGCGCCACCGCGACCCGCTGCGCCTGCCCGCCGGAGACGTCGCCCGGGCGGCGCTTCGCCAGGTTGTCGACCTCCAGCCGGGCGAGCCATTCCCTCGCCTTGCCCTCGGCGGGCCCCCGCTTAGCCCCGGTCAGCCGCAGCGGAAGCGCGACGTTCTCCAGGCAGGTCAGCTCGGGCACGAGCTGGCCGAACTGGAACACGAAGCCGAAT
>NZ_JACJHR010000107.1 GCF_014174495.1 Amycolatopsis echigonensis | reverse complement strand
TGCGTTGAACCGGACCGCGCGGCGGGCTGTCCGGACCGCCGGGACCACGCTTGACCAGGCTGCTTCCGGTGCGCCCACCGGGTACTCGCGGTTGTCCGCCGGGCCTGGCTGGCCGGTCTCCGTCCGGTCGGATCTCGTCGAGGGCAAGTCCGGCCGCGACGACCGGCGGACCGCGCTCGGGGCGTTCGTGCAGTTCACCGATCTGCATATCACCGACACTGAATCGCCCGCCCGGTTCGAGTATCTGCATCCGTTCATCGGGTCCGCGCACCGGCCGCAGGAAACGCTCGGCACGGTCGCGACCAGCGCGCTCGTCAAGCGGGTCAACAGTCTCGGCGCGGGGCCGTTCACCGGGCGGCAGTTCGACTTCGTCATGACCACCGGAGACAACACCGACAACCACGAGCTTCTCGAACTCGACTGGTTCCTCACCACGCTCAACGGCGGCCCGATCACGCCCAACTCCGGCGACCCGAACCGCTACGAGGGCGTCCAGGCGTCCGGCAACCCGGAATTCTGGAACCCGGGCACCCGGCTCGCCGACGACTACACCAAAAAGGGCTTCCCGCAGATCCCCGGCCTGCTCGAGGCCGGGATCGCGCCGTTCACCGCCCCCGGGCTGAACCTGCCCTGGTACTGCACGTTCGGCAACCACGACGACAGCGTCGTCGGCACGCTGCCGGAGGGCATCCCGGGCATCGAGGGCTGGTACACCGGCAAATACAAGGTCATCGGCAAGGACGAGAGCAGCGCGCGGAAGCTCGGCACCGCCATCCAGAACGGGCAGAGCGTGCCGCTCGCCGAACTGTTCGGCGGCGGCACCGTCCGCGAGGTCACGCCAGACCCGCGGCGGCGGCCGTTCAGCACCTCGGAGTTCGTCAAGGCGCATCTGGCCGCGAAGAACACCGGCCCCGGCCCGGTCGGGCACGGCTTCACCGACGCCAACTCCGACGGACTGAACGTCTACTACACCTTCCGCATCGCACCCGGTGTCACCGGAATCAGCCTCGACACCACTACGCAGGGCGGGTTCGCCGACGGTTCGATCGGGCTCGCGCAGTTCAACTGGGTCGAGGCGACGCTCAAACGGAACAGCTCGACGTACTACGACTTCTTCGGCCGCAAGGTCACCCATTCCGTCACCGACGAGCTGTTCGTCCTCTTCAGCCACCACACCAGCGGCACCATGGGCAACCTCCTGCCCGACGCGCGCCACCTGCTCGACCCGCGGCTGAACGGAGACACGTTCGTCGCGATGCTGCAGCGCTTCCCGAACGTCGTGGCCTGGGTCAACGGGCACACCCACCTCAACAAGATCACCCCGCACGTCGGCAAGACCCCGGCGCAGAGCTTCTGGGAGATCAACACCGCCAGCCACATCGACTTCCCGCAGCACGCGCGGATCATCGAACTGGCCGACAACCACGACGGCACGCTCTCGCTGTTCACCACGCTCATCGAGGCCGACGCCCCGTACGCCGTGGACTACTCCGCCCGCACCACCGACGCGCTCGCCTCGATGTACCGCGAGTTCTCCTACAACGACATCCACGCGAACCTCAGCCGCGTCGGCGAGGCGGGCGACCGCAACACCGAACTGCTGCTGCCTAACCCGCTCAGTTGATTACCCCCGAGGTAATCGACGCCACGCACCCGGTTGCGGTTGACTGCTCGGCATGACCGACGTCGAAGGCACACAGCTGTTCCACAAGACGATGCCGTTCAGCGAACGGCTCGGCATCGAGGTGCTGGAGCACGGCCCGGACCTGGTCCGCAGCCGGATCGCGTGGGACGAATCGCTGTGCACGCTCGGCGGCGTGCTGCACGGCGGCGTCCTGATGGCGCTGGCGGATTCGACCGGCGCCGTCTGCGCGTTCCTCAATCTGCCCGAGGGCGCGCAGGGCACGACGACACTGGAGTCCAAAACGAACTTCCTGCGCGGCGTCCGTTCGGGGTACGCCACCGCGTCGTCCAGACCACTGCACGCCGGGCGCCGCGTCGTGGTCGTCGAGACCGAAATCCACGACGACGACGGCAAGCTCGCCGCGAAAATCACCCAGACGCAAGCAGTGTTGTAGCGGCGGCTCTTTACTTACCCGCTCCGGAAGGCGAAAATCTTTGGCTACCACTGGGGTCTGGGGACGGAGCCGGAATGCGGGTTCGCGGGTTGGTCACGTTACTGTCCATCGTCATGCTCACGGCTGGTGCGGCGCAGGCCGCCGCGGAACCGCAGCACGCGCGTAACGACGAAGCCATCGACTACCACGAATGGTCGTCCGGCTCGTTCTTCGCGGGCCGGCTCGACGGGCTCGGCTTCGGTTACGGCGGCCTGCGGATCACGCATCCGGCAGGCAGCGTCGCGCACACTGAACCGGGGCTCGGCACCACGCGCACCTACGACTACGGCACCTGGACGTCGCCGAGTTACCGGCAGGGCTTCGACGCCACGCAGCTGATCGCGTCGTGGAACGCGCGCACCCCGGCGAAGACGTGGCTGGAGGTGCAGGCTCGCGGCCGGACTTCGGCGGGCGCCGAAACCACCTGGTACACGATGGGCCGCTGGGCCAGCGGGGACGGCGACATCCACCGCACCAGCGTCGACGGGCAAGACGACGCCAACGCCTCGGTCGACGTCGACACGCTCGCCACGAAGGCAGGCGTCACGCTGCGCTCGTACCAGCTGCGCGTGACGCTGTACCGCGAGCAGGGTTCGCCGACCACGCCGACGCTGTCCTCGCTCGGCGCGATGACCTCGAACGTTCCGGACCGGTTCGACGTCCAGACCACCAAGCCCGGCCGGGCGCGCGGCATCGAGCTGAAGGTGCCGCCGTTCGCCCAGAACATCCACAAAGGACAGTTCCCGCAGTACGGCGGTGGCGGCGAAGCGTGGTGCAGCCCGACGTCGACGGAGATGGTCGCCGAATACTGGGGCCGCAAGCCGTCCGCGGAGCAGATGGACTGGATCCCGGCGGACTACCAGGACCGGTCGGTCGTCTACGCCGCGCGCGGCACCTATGACTACGCGTACGACGGCACCGGCAACTGGCCGTTCAACACCGCGTACGCCGCAACGCTCGGGTTGCGCGGGCACATCACGCGGCTGCACGACCTCAACGAACTCGAGGACTACATCGCCCGCGGCATCCCGGTGATCACTTCGCAGTCGTTCCTGGCCAGCGAACTGGACGGCGCGGGCTACGGCACGGCCGGGCACCTGATGGTCGTCGTCGGCTTCACCCAGGCGGGCGACGTGATCGCGAACGACCCGGCGTCCAGCTCCGACGGCCGCGTGCGCACGGTGTACAAGCGCGACCAGTTCGAGAAGATCTGGCAGCGCACGAAGCGGCACACTGAGACCGGCGCGGTGGCGGGCGGGCCGGGCGGGATCGTTTACCTCATCACGCCGTAAACCCGCTGGTTCGGCAGGCCGTTCCGGAGCTACGGTGCCCCTCGTGACCGAGCCTCCGGATACGCTGTCGGACCCCCGAGAACTGCTCCTCGCTTACCTCGACTACTACCGGGCCACGCTGCTGCGCAAGCTCGACGGCCTGTCCGACGACGAGCTGCGCACCAGCAGGCTTCCTTCCGGCTGGACCCCGCTCGAGCTGCTCAAGCACCTCGCGTTCGTGGAACGGCGATGGCTGCGCTGGGGTTTCGCGGGCGAAAACGTGGATCCGGTCTGGGGCGAGAGCGATCCCGAGACCGGAAAGTGGTCGGTCGGCGCGGACGAATCGGCGGAGTCGGTTCGGGCGCTCTTTCTGGAGGAGTGCGCCGCCTCCCGCGCGATCGTGTCCGGCGCGCGGCTCGAGGACGTCGCCCGCGGCCGCGACCGCTTCGATTCCCCGGCACGGCCACCCGCCTTGAGCTGGATCCTCTTTCATCTGCTTCAGGAGTACGCCCGGCACGTCGGCCAGCTGGACGTGGTGCGCGAGCTGGTCGACGGGGCGACCGGTGAGTAGCGGAACCGATCCGGGCTATGGCGACATGCGCATGACAGATGTTTAACTGTGCGGCGAAGCCGCTCCGTTGCGGGTGGTGGTGGGCGGCAGCTGGGATTGGCTGCGCGCGAGAACGCTGTTGCGGGTAAAGGGGTTGTGCGCATGCCGTACGAGGTCCAGGGAGTCGTGTCGCGGGCCAAGGGTGAGCCGGTCACGCTCGAGACGGTCGTGGTCCCGGATCCCGGACCGGGCGAGGCCGTCGTGTCGGTGCAGGCGTGCGGGGTGTGCCACACCGACCTGCACTATCGCGAGGGCGGGATCAACGACGAGTTCCCGTTCCTGCTCGGGCACGAGGCCGCGGGCCGGGTGGACAAGGTCGGCGCGGGCGTCACCGATCTCGCGCCCGGCGACTACGTGATCCTCAACTGGCGCGCGGTCTGCGGCACCTGCCGGGCGTGCAAACGCGGCAAGCCCTGGTACTGCTTCTCGACTTTCAACGCCGAACAGCCGATGACGCTCACCGACGGCACGAAGCTGTCCCCCGCGCTCGGTGTCGGAGCGTTCCTCGGGAAAACCCTCGTCCACAGTGGACAGTGCACCAAGGTCGACGAGCGGGCCGAACCCGCCGTCGCCGGCCTCCTGGGGTGCGGCGTGATGGCCGGGCTGGGCGCGGCGATCAACACCGGCGCGGTCGGGCGCGGCGATTCGGTCGCGGTGATCGGCTGCGGCGGCGTCGGCGACGCGGCCGTCGCGGGCGCGCGCCTCGCCGGGGCCACCACGATCGTCGCGATCGACACCGACGACCGGAAACTGCAGTGGGCCAAGGACTTCGGGGCCACGCACACGGTCAACAGCCGCGGCCTGAGCGAGGAGGACGTGGTGGCCGCGATGCAGGACGCGACGAACTCGTTCGGACCGGACGTCGTGATCGACGCGGTCGGCCGTCCGGAGACCTGGCGGCAGGCGTTCTACGGTCGCGACCTCGCCGGCACCGTCGTGCTGGTCGGCGTGCCCACGCCGGACATGAAGCTCAACGACCTGCCGCTGATCGATTTCTTCTCGCGGGGCGGTTCGCTGAAGTCGTCGTGGTACGGCGACTGCCTGCCGTCGCGGGACTTCCCGATGCTCGTCGACCTGTACCTGCAGGGCAGGCTGCCGCTGGACAAGTTCGTCACGGAACGGATCGGCGTCGACGGCGTGGAGCAGGCTTTCGAGCGAATGCACCACGGCGACGTGCTGCGCAGCGTGGTGGAGTTCTGATTCTTTTCGCCGACGCGGACTATCCGGCCGACCCGTACCCGGGCACACGGCCGGACTGCTCGTACGTCCACCTCGACGGCGCTGGCCACGCATTGGACACCGCGCCGCCGGGGTGGCGTTCGCGCACCCCCGTGCTCGCGTACGGGTCGAACGCGTGCCCGTCGAAGATCACCTGGCTGCGCACCCAGCTCGGCATGACCGGACCGGTGGTCGCGGCTCGCGTCCAGTGCACCGGCCTCGCCGCGGTGTGGGCCGCCGGACTGCGCCAACGCGACGGCCAGCGCCCGGCAACGCTCACCGCGCTGCCGGGCGTGACGGAGGACCACTTCGTCTGGTTCGCGACGCCGGAACAGCTGGCTGTGCTGGACATCTGCGAGGGCCGCGGGAATCGGTACGACCTGGCGATGCTGGACAAGGCCGACATCCGGCTGGACGGCGTGCTGCTTTCCGGAGTGCACGCTTACGTCGGTGCCTCGCCGATCCGGTTTCCCTTGCTGGTCAACGGATTCCCGGTCCGCATCGCTGATGTCGACCAGGCGGACGCGGCGGCACTCGTCGGCGAACCAGCGCCAGGACACGGTCTTGCCTGCACTGTCCTGCCGCCGGAACGCATCTTCAGCTGAGCAGTTTTCCGGGGTTCAGGATCCCGGTCGGGTCCACCGCGGACTTGGCCGCACGCAGCACGTCCAGCCCGATCCGGCCGATCTCCGCCTCCAGATACGGCGCGTGGTCCACCCCGACCGCGTGATGGTGGCTGATCGTGCCGATCCCAGTGATCGCCTCGCACGCCGCCGCCTTCGCGCGCTTCCACTGTCCAACCGGGTCAGTGTCGTCCCGCGAGGTCAGCACCGTGAAATACAGCGACGCACCGGTTTCGTAGGCGTGCGAAACGTGGCACATCACGATCGCCCGGCCCAGCGACGCCACCAATGCCGCGCGCACCGCGTCGTGCAGTTCGTCCAGATTGGACCAGTAGGCCGCCGTCTCGAGAGTTTCCACGCACACCCCGAGATCCAGCAACGCGTCTCGCTGCCGGGGTCCGGAGAATCGGCCGTGCCGCCACGATTCGCCGAGCGCCTTGCCGATTCGCACCGCACCCGAGCACTTCAGCATCGCCGACGTCCGCCGCCTCCTGCGGGCGACGTCGCCTTCCCAGCCGACGATCAGCAGACAGGGGTTCTTGATCCCGCGCGCTCTGAGGTACGTCTTCAGCGCCGTGGTCTTCACCCCGGCGTTGAGCGAGAACGACACGGCAGTCTCGTCCACATCGGACAGTCGAGTGACGTCAGCCAGAGCGTGGTCCTGCGCGAGTTTCCGTACCGCCGCCGCTCCGGCCTCCCAGCCGTCGACGATCCAGCCCTCGTAATGCCGCTGCTCGGGCAAGGGCCGGATCCGCAGCGCGACCTCGGTGATCACGCCGAGCGTGCCCTCGCTGCCGACAGCGAGCTGGCGCAGATCCGGTCCGGCCGCGGACGCTGGCGCGACCCCGAGCCGCCACTCGCCCTTCGGCGTGGCCAACCTGACCCCGGCGACCATGTCCTCGAACCGGCCGTAACCGGACGACGCCTGCCCGGCCGAGCGCGTGGCCGCGAACCCGCCGATCGTCGCGCGCTCGAACGACTGCGGCACATGGCCGAGCGTGTATCCGTGCGCCGCGAGCAACCGCTCCGCCTCCGGCCCGCGCACGCCGGCTTGCAGCACCGCGATCCGCGACACCGGGTCGATCGACACCAGTTCGTCGAGCCGCACCAGATCCAGCACGACCACCGCCGTCTTGTCCCCGCGCAGCGGCGCGACCCCGCCGACCACCGACGTGCCGCCGCCGAACGGGACCACCCCGATGTCGTGCCGCACGCAGAGGTCCAGCACGGCCTGCACCTGGTCCGGGTCCGCGGGCAGCAGCACCGCGTCCGGCACCGGCACCTCGTCGCCGGCCCGCGCGTGCAGCAGGTCCAGATAGGACAGACCGCCGGCGCGGCCGAGCCGTTCCGCCGGGTCGACCAGCACGTGGTCCGCGCCGAGAAGGTCCTCGAACTCGGTACGGACGGGCACGGTCAGCGCGGACTCGGCGACCGGAGCCGGAGCGCCGGTTTTACCGCCTCGATCTGGACCGACCTGGCCGATACGCTGGCCAAGCCACCGGACGGCGCGGTCGGGCAGACCAGCCGAGGCCGCGCCTTGTTCGGTCCACGAACGCCGGACGCGGTGGTTGATGAGATCGCTCACGACTACAGTGTGACATATGGACGTCAAACGTCACTCCCGCCCGGGAGCGGCTCCTTCCGCACTCGCGGACGCCCGCAGCCGCCCGACCTCGGCTCGCGTCGCCGACGACGAGCTCCTCGACGCGGCGCGCCAGTGCGTGCTCGCGGTCGGCGTCCGGCGTACGACGCTCGCCGAAATCGCCCGGACCGCGCAGGTCAGCCGCATGACGGTGTACCGGCGGTTCCCTGATGTGCGCAGTGTGCTCGCCGCGCTGATGACGCGCGAGTTCGGCGGCCTGCTGCAGCGGGTGAGCGAGTCGGGCGACCGCGCGGCACACGCCCGCGATCGCATCGTGCACCTCGCGGCGGCCAGCGTCGGCGCGTTGTCGGCCGATCCGCTGTTCCGGACATTGCTGGACGTAGACGCGGAGCTGGTGCTGCCCTACATCGTGGAGCGGCTCGGTGCGACGCAGCACTTCGCCGAGCATGTGCTCCGAAGCCTGCTCGAAGAGGGTCACCGGGACGGCTCGGTGCGCGTCGCGGAGGTCGCCGCGCAGGCGCGATCGGTGCTGCTGGTCGTCCAGTCGTTCGCGTTCTCGCTGCGCCCGGCCACCGCGGACGTCGACGAGGCCGCGCTGCTCGCCGAGTTCCGGCACCTGGTCGAAGCGGGGTTGAAACCATGAGCACCGGATCCCTCAACGCGCGCCGCCGCGAACGCGAACTGTCCCGGCTGGTCGACGGTGAACGGGTTGACGTCCTCGTGGTCGGCGGCGGTGTCACCGGCGCGGGCATCGCCCTCGACGCGGCCGCGCGAGGGCTCTCCGTCGCGCTGGTGGAGGCGCACGACCTCGCGTTCGGCACGTCGCGGTGGTCCAGCAAACTCGTGCACGGCGGACTGCGGTATCTAGCCAAGGGCGAGCTCGGGCTCGCGCACGAAAGCGCCGTGGAGCGCGGGATCCTCATGACCCGCACCGCGCCGCACCTCACGCGCGCGATGCCGCAGCTCTTTCCGCTCTATCCCGGTACTTCCACCACGCAACAGGCGTTGCTCGCCGCCGGTCTCCGAGCTGGCGACGGACTGCGGCGGGCCGCGCGCACGCCGTCGTCCGTACTCCCCGGGCCGCGCCGGATTCCCGCTGCCGAGGCGCTGGCCCTGTCCCCCGGCCTCGCTCCCGGCGGACTGCGCGGCGCGCTGCTGGCGTACGACGGTGCTTTGGTCGACGACGCACGGCTTGTGGTCAGCATTGCCCGCACCGCGGCCTTGCTCGGCGCTCGAATCCTCACGCGCCTGTCAGCAGTTTCTTTGTCTGGCAACGAAGCACGGGTCCGGGACGGCTCTTCGGAGTACACGCTTCACGCCCGGCAAGTCATCAACGCGGCCGGTGTCTGGGCGGACACCCTGACCGACTCGGTGCAGCTCCGGCCCTCCCGCGGCTCGCACCTGGTGCTCGCCCCGGACACCGTGCGGGTCGGAGCCACGTCCGTCACCATCCCGGTCCCCGGCGAGACCAACCGGTTCGTGTTCCTGCTGCCGCAACTCGACGGACGGGTCTACTTAGGACTCACCGACGAACCTGTCTCCGGCGGGGTCCCGGACGTGCCGACGGTTCCGGAGTCCGATGTGGACTTCCTGCTGTCGACAGCTTCTTCGGTCCTGGACCGCCCGCTGACCGCCGCGGACGTACTCGGCTCCTACGCCGGATTGCGGCCACTCGTTTCCGGTTCCGCCGGACGCAGTGCGGATCTCTCGCGGAAACACGCGGTGATCACCGGTTCCGACGGTGTGCTCACCGTGGTCGGAGGAAAGCTGACGACGTACCGGCGCATGGCCGAGGACGCCGTCGATGCCGCGCTGACCCACGCCGGACTGCCCGCTGGCCCTTCGCGTACCGCGAAACTGCCGCTCCTCGGTGCCGCACCACGCTCCCGACTGTCTCTTGTGGACGCTCCAGCGCGGTTGGTCGCCAAGTACGGCACTGAAGCACCTCGCGTGGCGGCGCTCGGGGAACTGGAGCCGGAATTCGCGGCCCCGCTGTGCGCGTCGACGGAAATCACCGCGGCGGAGGTGGTATGGGCGGTCCGCCACGAGGGCGCGACGACCGTCGAGGACGTCCTCGAACGCCGCACCCGGCTGGCCCTGGTCCCCGCCGACGCCGAAGCCGCCCGCGACCGGGTGGCTGAACTGGTAGAGAAAGCCCTGGCCGGACTGTCCTGAAAACCCTGGGCAAATCCCGGCAAGGCAGCTTGACTGGTTGTTGGGTTTTTGCAACAGTGCGCTCCATGAGCCCGGTGCGGCGTGGCACGGAGCTGCCGATCCGCAACCGCCTGCCGGTACTGCGCGCGGAGCGCGGGATGAGCCGGGCGGACCTCGCCGAGGCGGTCGAGGTCAATCCGCAGACGATCGGGGCGCTGGAGCGCGGGGATCATTACCCGAGTCTCGACCTGGCGTTCCGCATCTGTGCGGTGTTCGGCCTGCCGGTGGAAGCCGTGTTCAGCCGTGCGTCGTTCTCGGGCGAGGCGGAGCGGGAGGGGGACGCGTGACGCTGGAGATCGACCGGATCAGCAAACGATTCGGGCCGAAAACCGCGCTCGACGGCGTGAGTTTCACCGCGGCGCCGGGCGAGCTGTTCGGATTCGTCGGCAGCAACGGGGCGGGCAAAACCACCACGATGCGGATCGCGCTCGGCGTGCTGGCCGCCGACTCGGGCGAGGTGCGGTTCGGCGGGCAGCCGGTCACGCCCGACACCCGCGCGCAGATCGGGTACCTGCCCGAGGAGCGCGGGCTGTACCCGAAAATGAAGGTCCTCGACCAGCTCGTCTACCTCGCCGAACTGCACGGCCTCAGCACCAACGACGCGCACCGCGCCGCCGAGCTGTGGATCGCCCGGCTCGGGCTCGGGCCGAAGCGCAAGGACGACATCCAGAAGCTCAGCCTCGGCAATCAGCAACGCGTGCAGCTCGCCGCCGCGCTGGTGCACGATCCGGCGCTGCTGGTGCTCGACGAACCGTTTTCCGGCCTCGACCCGCTCGCCGTCGACGTGCTGAGCGGCGTGTTGCGGGAGAAAGCGGCGACGGGCGTGCCGGTGGTGTTTTCCAGCCATCAGCTCGACCTCGTGGAGCGGCTGTGCGACCGGGTCGGCATCATCCGCGACGGCCGGATGGTCGCGGTCGGCACCGTGGACGAGCTGACCCGCGACGCCGGACGTCGGCTGGTCGTCACGGCACCCAGTGCGAATCCTGGCTGGGCGGCAACGGTTCCCGGCGCTCGCGTGCTCGAAAACCGCGGTGCCACGACCGTGCTGGAGCTGTTGCCGAGCGCCGACGACCAGGCCGTGCTCGCCGCCGCGCTGGCCACCGGCCCGGTGACGGAATTCAGCCACCGACGCCGTACTCTGGCCGAGCTGTTCCGCGATTCCGTCGCCACGCCGGGAGCACCTCGATGAGCCGGATCCGTCCCACCCGCGCGGTGCGGCTGGTGGCCAAACGAGAACTCAACGCACGGCTTCGCACCCGGTCCTTTGTGGTCAGTACCGCGGTGATGCTGTTGCTGCTGCTGGGGTACATCACCCTGCAGGTATTCCTCGCCGCGGACCGGGAGACCACGAAAGTCGCGCTCGTCGGGCAAGCACAAGGCATCGCCACGCAACTGGAGAACACCGACCGGCGTTTCACAATCGTCCTCGTACAGTCCGAATCGGACGGATTGACCCAGGTCCGCGACGGCGACGTCGACGCGCTCGTCTCAGGCAGCGCCGCACGGCCGCGGGTGGTCGTCAAGTCTACTGTGGACTCCAAGCTGCGGGCCACGCTGGACGGCATCGCGCAGCAACAGGTACTGGACGCTCAGCTCTACTCCGCGAACCTCGATCCCGCGGCCGTGCACCAGGCAGTCTCGGCCACCCATGCCGACGTCCAGGCTCTGGAACCGCCGGATCCGCAGGCCGGAACGAAACTCGCGACCGGGATCGTGGTCGCCATCCTGTTGTACGTCAGCATCATGACCTACGGGATGTTCGTCGCGCAGGGCGTGGTCGAGGAGAAATCCAGCCGCGTCGTGGAGCTCCTCCTCGCGACCGTCCGGCCGGTGCATTTGCTGCTGGGCAAGGTCATCGGGCTGGGCCTGGTCGGGTTGGCGCAGCTGGCGATCCTCGCCGTGGCGGGTTTGGTGGCCGGTGACGTGTCCGGGGTGTTCTCGATATCCAGCGTGGCGGTGGGGACGCTGGGCTGGGGTCTCGTCTGGTACCTGCTCGGCTTCCTCCTCTACGCCATGCTGTACGGCGCGGCCGGCGCGCTGGTGTCGCGCCAGGAGGACACGCAGGCGGTGGTCGCGCCGGTGAATATCGCGCTGGTCATCGGGTTCGTCGCGGGGATCGACCTGCTGACGCAAGCACCGCACAGCGCGGCGACGCGGATCGTGTCGTTGATTCCGTTGCTGTCGCCGATCCTGATGCCCGCGCGGATCGCGCTCGGGACGGTCGAACCGTGGGAAATCGCGCTGTCGCTGATACTGACGGTCGCGCTGATCGCAGTGGTCACCTGGGCCGGGGCACGGGTGTACCGGAACGGAGTGCTGCGAGTCGGCAGCCGCGTGCGGCTAGCTGACGCGCTGCGTCGTTAGGGCACACGGCCAAGCACGCACACCACGGGCGGCTCCAGGTCGAGCGTTTCGATGCGGAGCGCATCACCCGGTCCAGCGACCGCTCCGTAACGTTGATGAGGCGAGCACACCACTTCGAGTACGCTTGAAGTCAAATGACTGCCACCGAGCGCACGCTGCGCTACTACGACGAGCTCGGTGTCGTGCGTCCGGCGGAACGGGAAGCGGGCCGACGGCGCTACGCCGAATCCGCGGTCGAGGACGTCGGCGTGCTGTCCCAGGAGATCGGCTTCACCCTGTCCGAAATCGGCCGTCACCGCGCTCGAACACGGACGACACTGTCCGGCCAGCGATCCGTTGAAATGCCCGCGGTTCTGGTCGATCGTCGAAGAACGGCAACGCGGCCTATCCCTCGCGGAAAGCCACGAACGGGCACACCGCACTAAGACCCCGTAATCGCCCCATACCGCTGCAGCGCGACCTGCCGCTCCTCCGCGTGGTCGACGATCGGAGCCGGATACTCCTCCGGACGCTCCTTCAGCACGTGCACCGCTTTCCCTTCCACGCCACGCAATTCCGGCACATACCGGCGCACGTAATCGCCCTGGGGGTCGAATTTCTGGCCCTGCGTGGTCGGATTGAAGATCCGGAAGTACGGCGCGGCGTCCGTCCCGGATCCGGCGACCCACTGCCAGTTCAGCTGATTCGACGCCAGATCGCCGTCCACCAGGTGCCGCATGAAGTGCTGGGCTCCCCACCACCACGGCAAATGCAGGTCCTTCACGAGGAAACTCGCCACGATCATCCGGACCCGGTTGTGCATCCAGCCCTCGGCCAGCAACTGCCGCATCCCGGCGTCGACGATCGGGTAACCAGTCCGTCCCTCGCACCACTGCGCGAACATCTCCCGCGCGGTTTTCCCGGTGTCGTAACGCATTCCGTCGAACCGCCGGTCGTAGTTCCGCCGCGCGGTTTCCGGCCGGTTCCACAGGACGTCGGCGTGAAACTCGCGCCAGCACAGCTCGGAACGCAACGCCTGCGCGCCCTCGGACAGTTTTCCCGCCAGATCGGCCAGCATCGTCCGCGGATGGATCGCACCCCAGCGCAGATAGGGCGAAAGCCTTGTGGTGCCAGCCTGATCCGGACGATCGCGCTCGGTCGCGTAATCCTCGAGCCCGTCGGAAAGAAACTTCTGCCACACCGCCAGCGCGGCCTCCTCCCCCGCCGGCGGCAGCTCGCACCCTACCTCCGGCGTTTCCGGCAAGGACTCCGAAGAAGAGGGCTTGACCCAGTCCACAATAGACACATTGGTGTCTGCTGGACGAGGCCAGCCGTGCTGTTCCCAGGCGCGATAGAAGGGAGTGAAAACCCGATACGGGGTCCCATCCGGCTTGGTGACCCGCCCGGGCGTCACGGCATACGGAGAACCCGTCGGTACCCACTGAATCCGGTGCTCCGCCAAGGCGTCGGCCACGGCTTCGTCTCGCTTACGCCCATACGGTGCGGTATCCGCAGAGACGTGCACCGCCGCCGCCCGGATCTCCCTTGCCGCGGCGACGACCTCCCGCACCGGATCGCCGTGCCGCACCATCAACCGGCCGGACAACGCTTTGTCCAGCTCCCGCAAGGAATTCAGCAGAAACGCGACCCGCGGCGCACCGGCCGGTTCGAGCAGCCGGTCGTCCAGCACGTACAGCGCCAGAAGGCGCTTGCTGTGCTTGGCCGCCTCGAACAGCGCGGCGTGGTCCCGCAACCGGAGATCCCGGCGGAACCACAGCACGACCGGCGCTTCCATCGTCATGCCGCACAACGATAAACGCCCCGCCGTGCGAAAGCACGACGGGGCGTTTCACCGACTGAAACCGGAGACTCAGCGCTCCGACATCGGGGTGTAGTCGCGAGACGCGTGACCGGTGTAGATCTGGCGCGGGCGGCCGATCTTGGTCTGCGGGTCGTTGATCATCTCGCGCCAGTGCGCGATCCAGCCGGGCAGCCGGCCGAGCGCGAACAGCACGGTGAAGAACTTCGTCGGGAACCCGAGCGCGCGGTAGATGAGACCGGTGTAGAAGTCCACGTTCGGGTACAGCTTGCGCTCGACGAAGTAGTCGTCGGAAAGGGCGGTTTCCTCGAGCTTCTTGGCGATGTCGAGCAGCTGGTCGCCGCCCTTGAGCTTGCCGAGGATCTCGTCCGCGGTGTTCTTGATGATCTTCGCGCGCGGGTCGTAGTTCTTGTAGACCCGGTGCCCGAAGCCCATGAGCTTGACACCTTTTTCCTTGTTCTTCACGCGGTTGACGAACGTCGCGACATCGCCGCCGTCGTCGCGGATGCCCTCGAGCATCTCCAGCACCGCCGCGTTCGCGCCGCCGTGCAGCGGGCCGAACAGCGCGTTGATGCCCGCCGAGATGCTGGCGAACAGGTTCGCCTCGGACGAGCCGACGAGCCGCACCGTCGAGGTGGAGCAGTTCTGCTCGTGGTCGGCGTGCAGGATGAACAGCAGGTCGAGCGCCTTCGCGATGTCCGGGTCGACCTCGTACGGCTCGGCCGGGAAGCCGAACGTCATCCGCAGGAAGTTCTCGACCAGGCCCAGCGAGTTGTCCGGGTACAGCAGCGGCTGGCCGACGGACTTCTTGTACGCGTACGCCGCGAGCGTCGGCACCTTCGCCAGCAGGCGGATGGTGGACAGCTCGACGTTGGGCTCGTCGAACGGGTTCAGCGAGTCCTGGTAGAAGGTCGACAGCGCGGAGACGGCGCTGGACAGCACCGGCATCGGGTGCGCGTCGCGCGGGAAGCCGGAGAAGAACGCCTTGAGGTCCTCGTGCAGCAGGGTGTGCCGCTGGATCCGCTCGCTGAAGTCGGCCAGCTGGGCCTCGGTCGGCAGCTCGCCGTAGATGAGCAGGTAGGACACCTCGATGAAGGTGGACTTCTCCGCCAGCTGCTCGATCGGGTAGCCGCGGTAGCGCAGGATGCCCGCATCACCGTCGATGTAGGTGATGGCCGACGACGCGGCACCGGTGTTGACGAACCCGGGGTCGTAGGTGATGTACCCCGTCTGCGCCAGCAGCTTTCCCAGCTCGATCCCCGGCGCGCCCTCGACCGGGTTGACGACCTTGAACTCGTGCTCGCCACTCGGCAGGCGCAGCGTCGCGGTTTCGCCGCCGGACTGCCCCGCATTCGTCGCGTCGGACATGCAGGTCCCTCTCACGTTGGGCACGGGACGGCGGCGTCTGCGGGTTCCGCAGTAGCCACGTGTTCACGCGAGGAAACACGCGCCTCGCTGCACACCGCCCCGCTGGGTATGAATTCACTACTACGCTAGTCGAAGGGTGGGTCACTCCGCACTCGCTGCGTTGCCCCGAAAGGCCCCATTGGGACCAGGTTCACACGGCGGCAGCCATCTCCGCGGCGGTCGGCGGCTCCGCTCCGCTGCGGGAGACCGTGATCGACGCCGCTTTCGCCGCATAAGCAAGCGCTTCGGTCCACGCGCCGGCGTCGAGTGCGGCCAGGTCGCGCACGGTGCGCTCGTGCAGCCAGGCGAGCAGCGCGCCCTGCACGGTGTCGCCGGCGCCGATCGTGTCCGCCACGGTCACCTTGCGAGACGGAACGTGGGCCAGCTCACCGGCCGAAGTGATCACAGACAAGCCGTCCGCGCCCCGGGTGAGCACGACGGCGTCCACACCGGACTCCACCCACGATTTCGCGGCGGCCACCGGGTCGGCGCCCTCGGCGAGCCACGCGGCGTCGTCGTCGGAGATTTTCAACAGCCGGACGTCGGGCAGCCACGACGCGAAGCGCGCGCGATAAGCCGCCGGGTCGGCGATGAGCGCCTCCCGGATATTCGGGTCGAGCACTGTCAGGGTCCCACGCGCGGATTCGCGGCGCAGAATACGTTCGTACGCGCTCGCGCCGGGTTCGAGCACCATGCCCAGCGTTCCGAGCGACAGCGCGGTGGTTTCTTCCGGCAGCGCACCAGGATCGGAAACCAGCCGATCGGCGGTTCCCTCGACGTAGAACGTGTATCGCGCGGCGCCGCGTTGGTCGAGCGCCACTACGGCGAGCGTCGTCGGCTCGTTGCCGCGCTGCAGCAACGAAGTGTCGACGTGCGAAGCGGAAAGGCGCTCCACTAACGCGACGCCGAACCGGTCAGTGGAAATCCGGGAGAGGAACGACGCGGGAACGCCGAGCCGGGCCGCGGCGAGCGCGACGTTGTAGGGACCGCCGCCGAGCCGGGGCAGCAGCGCGCGCAGCCCACCGTCCACAGTGGAATCCAACGGTTCGCCCGGAACGAGGTCGACCAGCGCCTCTCCACCCACCACGATCACAAGCGGCGAGTGTAGAGGAAGCGGTGCTGACAATTCCTGTCCCGATGCGGACACATCAGTTCTTGTCGAGCCCGCCGAGCAGAAGTTCGCCGAGCGCGGTGAACGCTTCGGCGTCGGATACGTCGGTGCGCCGGCCGAGCACGCCGGTCTGAATGCCCTCGATGATCAGTCCGGTCATTTCGGCCACGAGCCGCGCGTGCACGTCGCGGAACACTCCGTCGGCGACGCCCTTGTCGATAAACGCTCGGATCCGGCGCGCGGCGGCGCGGCTGTTGAGCTGATAGGTGTCGCGGGCGGGCGCGAAGGCGGCGATGTCGGCCATGAACTCCGGCGACGCCCGGTTCAGGTGCTCCGAGACGCCGGAGAGGTACTCGCCGATCAGCTCACGGGCGTCGTCGATACCCGCGATCCGCTTCTCCAGGCGTTCGGCGGCGTCGCGGAAGAAGTGCGCGACGACCTTGACCGCGAGCTGCTCCTTGCTCGGCGCGAGCGCGTACAGCGTCGACTTCGAGCAGCGGAGCCGGGCGGCCAGATCGTCGAGCGTGAAGCCGGCGAAGCCCTCCGCCAGGAACAACGCCTCGAGCTCGCGCAGCAGCGCCTGCTGCCGCGCGGTGGGCCTGCGACGGGCTTCAGGGGTGGACATCACGTCACTATCTCCTACCGATCAGGGACAGTCGCGCCCCGCATACTGTACTTTCGACGAGTCGTTAGTACTGTTTTCAGTACAGCTGCCTGGGAGGAACGCCATGCCGGTCGACCGTCTGCTGCCGACGCCGGAGTCCGAGGACCTGCTCGCGCTTGTCACGGAAATCGCCCGTGACGAGCTGAAACCCCGCGCTTCGGCCGACGAGGAGGCCGAGAGCTTCCCGCGCGACCTGTTCACGCTGATGGGCAAGTCCGGCCTGCTCGGACTGCCGTACCCGGAGCGCTGGGGCGGGGGCGAGCAGCCGTACGAGGTCTATCTGCAGGCGTTGGAGGAGATCGCCGCCGCGTGGATGAGCGTCGGCGTCGGGCTGTCGGTGCACACGATGTCCTGCTACGCGCTCGCGAACTACGGCACGGAAGAACAGCAGGACCGCTGGCTGCCGGACATGCTGGGCGGCTCGCTGCTCGGCGCGTACGCCCTCTCGGAAACGCACGCCGGCTCGGACGCGGCCGCACTGTCCACCCGAGCCCGGCTGGAGGGCGACGAGTACCTGGTCAACGGCACGAAAGCGTGGATCACCCACGCCGGGGTCGCGGACTTCTACACGACGATGGTCCGCACGAGCGACGACGGCGGCCACGGCATCTCGTGCCTGCTTGTCGACTCGTCGACTCCGGGACTGTCGGCGGCGCCGCGCGAGCGGAAAATGGGCCTCACCGGGTCTCCGACAGCCCAGATGCTGTTCGAGAACGCCCGGGTCCCGGCCGACCGGCTCATCGGCGGCGAGGGTTCCGGCCTGAAGATCGCGCTGTCGTCGCTCAGCTCGGGCCGGCTCGGGATCGCCGCGTGCGCGGTCGGCCTGGCGCAGGCGGCCCTGGACGAGGCCGTGGAGTACGCGAAGGGCCGCACGCAGTTCGGCCGCCCGATCGCGGACTTCCAGGGCTTGGAGTTCCTGCTGGCGGACATGGCGGCGACGGTCGAATCGGCCCGCGCTACCTACCTGGACGCCGCTCGCCGCCGCGACCGCGGGCTGGACTTCCAGCGCCAGTCGTCGGTCGCGAAGCTGGTGGCGACGGACGGCGCGATGAAGGTGACGACGGACGCGGTCCAGGTGCTCGGCGGCGCGGGCTACACGCGGGACTTCCCGGTGGAGCGGTACATGCGCGAGGCGAAGGTGCCGCAGATCTTCGAGGGGACGAACCAGATCCAGCGGATGCTGATCGCCCGTTCGCTGAAGAACGCCTAGTCCGCCCGCTTGTCGTAAGCCGCGCGGGCCGCATGGACGCGGTCCGCGTTGGCTTTCGACCAGTCAGCGATCGCGCCGGTCAACGCGCCGGCGTCCCTGCCCAGGCCGGTGAGCGCGTACTCAACGCGCGGCGGAATCGTCGGGTAGATCGTGCGGCTGACCAGCCCGTCGCGTTCGAGGTTGCGCAGCACCTGGGTGAGCGATTTCTGCGTCACCCCTTCGACGCCGCGGCGCAGCTCGGTGAACCGCAACGGCCGGTCGTACTGCCGGAGCAGGCCGAGGACGTAGAGCGTCCACTTGTTTGCCAGCACGTCCATCACCGTGCGCGACGGGCAGGCTTTCGCATACTTGGTATCCATTGGGTACCTATGGATCGTTGAGGTGCCTTCTTCACAAACGATACCGGCGCGCGCACGATCGATGAATGATCTTGGTTACCGGCGCTACTGGCACAATCGGCAGCGAAACCGTCCGGCTGCTCGGACCGGTCCGGACGCTCGTCCGCACCCCGACCGGCAGGCCCGGAGAAGTAGTCGGCGATTTCGACCGTCCGGACACTCTGGACGCGGCTTTGCGCGGGGTCGACACACTCCTGCTGATCGGGCCCGCAGTGGCGGATCAGCAGATCGCGGTGCTCGACCGCGCTCTCGCACACGGCGTGCGGCACGTCGTGCGGGTCACGAACCACAAGGCTTTCGCGGACTCGCCCGTCGCCCGACGACGAGAGCACGCGCGGATCGACGCGCACCTCAAGGCGTCGGGGATGGCGTACACACTGCTCGCGCCGAACTTCTTCATGCAGAATCTGCTGGCCCTCGCACCGGAGGTTGCGGAGACCGGCGGCTTTTCGGGGTCGGTGGGCGATGGCCGGATCGGAATGATCGACGCCCGGGACGTCGCGGCGGCGGCGGCCGTGATCGCTACGGCACCGGCGGAGCATGCGGGACGGACGTACCTGCTGACCGGGCCGGAGCTGGTGACGTTCGCCGATGTCGCACGGGAATGGACTTCGGCGACGGGGCGGGTGGTGGAGTATCGCCGGATCTCGGTCGAGGAGCACCGCGCGATGATGGTGGAGAACGGGGTGCCCGAGGCGGGGTCGAACGCGCAGGTTTTCGAGCTGCTCGCGCAGGGGGACGGGGCCTGGCTGAGCGATGATTTCGCCGCGATTACCGGGCGCGCGCCGCGGGGGTTGCGGGCGTTCCTGACGGACTATGTTGGCGGAAAGTGTCGTACCCCTCGCTTACCGTGAGTGGCATGGACACCAGGACCCTGCCCGGCAACTGCTCTCGATCAAGGAATACCTCGCTCTCGGCGAGGTCGAGCGATATCGATCTAGGTCTCGCGCCGGACGGGGCACCGGGTTTTTCCCGGTGTCCCGATCTCCTGGTCACCACCTCGGACGTGCTCGCCCGGACTCCCGAAGACGAGATCCTCCGCGCCGAAGACCTCGCCCTGGTGGTCGAAGTCGCGGCACCCGATTCAAAGCGCACCGACTATGTCACGAAGCACAAGGAGTACGCCGACGCCGGAATCCCCTTCTACTGGATCCTCGACCTCGACGACCCGGTCTCCCTCGTCGCTTGCCACCAGGCCGGAGAACTCGGCTACCAGGACGCCCCGCCCGTCACCGGGACATTCCGCACCACCGAGCCGTTCCCCGCGGAAATCGATCTCGCCGCCCTGCTCGATTGAGGCGACCGGGCTGGCCGCCTCAACCGAGTCGTCAGCGGGCTTCCCGGTACCGCCGATCCGCCGACACGCCCTCGCCGGTCGTCTCGTCGAAGTGGTAGACCTCCCGGCCCCGCACGAACACCCGCATCGCGCGGTTCATCACGTCCAGCGGGTCGCCCGACCACACGACCACGTCCGCGTCCAGGCCGGGCGTCAGGGTGCCGATCCGGTCGTCCAGGCCGAGCATCTGCGCCGGGTGCAGCGTCAGCGCCTTCAGCGCCGTCTCCGGGTCGAGGCCGTCCTTCACCGCCAAAGCGGCTTGGTACACCAGGAAGTTGATCGGGACTACCGGATGGTCAGTGGTGATCGCGATCTTCACCCCGGCCCGCGCGAGGATCCCGGCCGAGCGCAGCGTGCGGTTGCGCAGTTCCACCTTGGACTTCGTGGTGAACAGCGGGCCGAGGATCACCGGGATGTCGCGTTCGGCCAGCAGGTCCGCGATCAGGTGGCCTTCGGTGCCGTGGTTGATCACCAGTTTGTAGCCGAACTCGTCAGCGAGCCGGATCGCGGTCACCATGTCGTCGGCGCGGTGCACGTGCTGGTCCCAGTACAGCTCGCCGTCCAGGACCTTCGCCAGCGTTTCGTTGGTCAGGTCCGTTTCGAACGGCTTGCCCTCGGCCAGCGTGTGGTCGCGCTTCGCCTGGTAATTGCGCGCCTTGGTGAACGCCTCGCGCAGGATCGCGGCCACGCCGAGCCGGGTCGAGGGCGTGACCTTTTTCTCGCCGTAAACCCGTTTCGGGTTCTCGCCCAGCGCGCTCTTCACGCTCACCTGCTCGGCGAACGTCATGTCCAGAATGGACCGGCCCCACGTCTTCACACCGATGGTCTGCCCGCCGATCGGGTTGCCCGACCCCGGCTTGATCACCACGCTCGTGACGCCGCCGGCGAGCGCGTCGTCGAAGCCCGGTTCGTACGGGTCGATCCCGTCGACCGCCCGGAAGCGCGCGCCGTTCGGGTCGGTCATCTCGTTGGTGTCGTTGCCCGCCCAGCCTTCGCCGTCCTCGTGGACGCCGAGGTGCACGTGCGCGTCGATGAATCCCGGCAGGACCCAGCAGCCGGACGCGTCCACCAGCTCCGCGTCCTCCGGCACCTCGACATCGGCCTCAGTCCCGACCTGGGTGATCCGGCCGTCTTCGATGAGCACAGTGCCGCCCTCGATCGGAGCGGCGCCGACGGGGACCACATAGCCCCCGACAATCGCCTTGCAATCCATAGTTTGACACGCTAACGAACTCACCCGGGTTCGCGCACCCGGGGTTTTTCCAGGTGCACCAACTGATAGTCCGCTTCCGGCGACTGGTGCGTCTCGCGGTAACCGAGCTTTCGGTACAAAGAGAGCGGACCGGCCGAACGCTCGCCGGTGAACAGCCGGAACACCGTCACCTCCGCCGGGGTCGCCTCCTCCGCGGCCGCCAGCAGCGCGGTACCGAGTCCCTCGCCTTGGCGATCCGGTGCCACGACGAGCCGCCCGATCTCGCCGACCGGACCGTCCACTCGCATCCGCACGCTCGCCACGAGCCGGCCGCCGTCGCGAAAGCCCCAGACCGTGATCGACGGGTCGGCGATGGCCGCGCGCACGTGGTCGAGGGTGTCCAGCAACGGCGGCAGGTCGAAGTTCTGGTGCGCCCGCGCCTCGGTGATATACGCGGCTTGCTGCAGGGTCAGCAGCTCACCCGCGTCCGCGTCGGTCAGCAGCTCGAGTTTCACGGGACCCGGATTCCCCAGCTGCCCGTCCACGACGTGGCCGGCTCCAGTTCGATCAGGTCGGTGCCGGTGTTGAGCGCGTCCGCCGGGCAGGTCATCGGCTCGATCGCCACCGCACGGCCGCGGCCCACCAGGTCGTCCGGCGTGAACACCTGCACCCAGCGGAAGTCCGGGCCGGTCCAGACCACCAGCTGGCGGTCCCCGTGGGACAGCAGGTAGTGGTGCGTCCCGTCCGCGGCCAGCTCCAGTCCGCCGAACGCGGTGTCCAGGTCGACGCCTTCGAGCAGCTTGCCCCGCCGGAAGTCGTATTCGGTGCCCTCGACGTCCTGTTCGTCCGCGTACGGCATCTGCTGATCGCCCTCGTACGGCCGGACGCGCGTGGCGGGCAGTGTGAGAGTCAGCTCGTCGGTGGGCGCGTCGCCGATCCGGAAGTACGGGTGGGTTCCGACGCCGACGCCGATCGGCTTCTCCCCCTCGTTGCGGATCTCGTGCGTGACGACGAGCTCGCGCGGCTGCAGGTCGTAGGTGATCGTCGCGCGCAGCGGGACCGGCCAGCCGGGCTGCACCTCGACGTCGACGGCGAGCGTGATCGATGTTTCCGCGTGCTCCAGCAGCTCCCATTCGCGGTGCCGGGTCAGGCCGTGGATGGCGTTGCCGCGCGCCTCCTCGGTGATCTCCAGCTGCTGCTGCACGCCCTCGAACTCCCACGTGCCGCCCTTGGTCCGGTTGGGCCACGGGAGCAGCACCTGGCCGAGCCCCTTCGGCGGCTTCTCGTCCTCGGCGAACGTCTCGACGTACGGCACTCCGCTGATCTCGAACGCACGCAGTCCGGCACCGATCTCGGTGATGACGGCGCGCGCGTTGCCGCGGGTGATCTCGAACTGTTCTCCGGTGGGGTTCGCCATGGCGCTGAGATTACCGATCGGCCGCGCCGCGCGGGCAGGCCGCGAAAATAACTAGACCGGTCGTCATAGTTTGAGCTACGGTGGACGCCATGGCCAACCGCACCGACACGCGCCGCCGGATGCTCGAATCGGCGGCGGCGCTGTTTCGCACCCAGGGCTACCACGCCACCGGGATGACCCAGCTCGTGTCCGAAAGCCGGGCCCCGAAGGGCTCGCTGTACTTCCATTTCCCCGGCGGCAAGGAACAGCTCGCCGCCGAGGCGGTGCAGCTTTCTGGAGAAAGGCTGGCCGGAGTTTTCCGCGAAATCACCGCTGGCGCACCGGATCCGGCCACCGCCATCGATCTCATCGTCACCGCGCTGGCCACCTCGCTGTCCGAATCGGACTACCGCTGCGGCTGTCCTATCGCGACTGTCGCACTGGAAGCCGCCGACAGCGAACCGATTCGCGCCGCCTGCGATCAGGGTTACGAAGGCTGGCTGCGCGACATTTCCGCCTACTTCACCGAACGCGGCCTCGCCGAGGACCGCGCCGCTTCGCTGGCGACCGTCGTGCTGTCCGCGATCGAAGGCGCGCTGCTGCTCGCGCGCACCCGACGGGACACCGCGCCCCTGCAAGCCGTCGCCGCCCATCTGCACACCACCGTTGAACGGGAGTTCGCCTGATGCGGGTACACCACTTCAACTGCGGCACCATGCGTCCGATCGGCGGCAGGCTGATCGACGGAAAGCCCGGGCTGCTGCGCCGTGCCACCCTTGTGTGCCACTGCATGCTGGTCGAAACCGGCACCGGGCTAACACTGGTCGAGACCGGGATGGGTTCGCCCGGCGTCACCGACGCGGCGCGCTGGCTCGGCCCGCGCTTCCTGCGGACCTCCAACCCGGTGGCGGACGAAAGCGAAACCGCGCTGAGCCGGATTCGCGCACTGGGCTTCGACCCGGCCGACGTCCGCGACATCGTCCTCACCCACCTCGACCTCGACCATGCCGGCGGGCTCGTCGACTTCCCGCAGGCCCGCGTGCACGTCTACGGCAAGGAACTCGACGCCTACCGCGCCGGAAACCCGCGCTACCGCGACGTCCAGTTCCGGCACGGTCCACAGTGGAAGTCCTATTCGGACACTGGGGACAGCTGGTTCGGCTTCGAAGCGGTCCGTGAACTGGACGGCGTCGAGGGTGTCGCCCTCGTGCCGCTCGCCGGGCACACCGTCGGACACGCCGGGGTCGCGGTCGACACCGGGTCCGGCTGGGTGCTCAACGCCGGGGACGCGTATTTCTTCCACCAGGAGATCGACGTCGAGCCCTATTGCCCGCCCGGATTGGCTATGTTCGAACGGCGGGTCCAGACGCTGCCCGGGCCGCGGCGCGAGAACCAGCGCCGGCTGCGCGAGCTGCGCCGGGACCACGCCGACGAGGTGACCGTGTTCGCCTCGCACGACCTGACCGATTTCGTCCGGCTCAGCGAGAGGAGC
>NZ_JACJHR010000106.1 GCF_014174495.1 Amycolatopsis echigonensis | reverse complement strand
GGGCCGGGCGGAGGGGGCGGGGGGGGGGGGCGGGGGGGGGGGGCCGCGGGCCGCCGTTGGTGTGGAGAGGTGCCGAAAGCCTCTACTCTCGGTGGGCGCGCCGAACGTGTGAGGGACCGGCGCGGCGGAGGCCCTAACCCAGGTGGGTTAGCGGCAATGGGTGAGTTGCGTGAACGCCGCCCTCGCGAGCCCGCTGTGCCGATCGTCCGCCGAGCATCGGTTAATGCCGTTCACCCGGACTCTCGTCCGGGGTGCTATTGCCGTGTCGCCGTTATCCGGCAGGCGCGCGGAAGATCAGCGCAATTCGCCGCCGAGGGTGGTCGGGCAACGCGAATTCGCTCCGTACAGATCGCGCCTCGCGAGGATTCCCGTCCGGAGATCTCCGCCGCCACGCCCAGGTCGGCGCGCACATCCGTCGACAGCTCGCCAATCGGCCGAACATGAAGGCCAGATGAACGGCGGAGAAAACCCGAACCCTATTCGTCTCGGAAGCGCCTCCGCGCGGCGATAAAGAGCGGGAAATGTTCGAGGCCGCTCGGCGCTTGCGGTTTTCGCTGCGCCGAGCGGCCTCGTCTCCCCGGTCCCCACCGGTACGACAAGTATGGCGGCCATTGATCTTCCCGCGCCAGTCGTCTCACTCGATCGTGGTGCACAGCACCCGGGCCCAGTGGGTACCTGTCCTGCGACCCGGTGCGACAGGACGGTGCCGGAATCCACGTCGAACCGCGGCGAAGGGAGCCAGCGTGGGTGAACAACTCAAGGACGGACTCGGACAGGCCTGGAATCTGGTGGCCACGTTCGTCCCGAAACTCGTGGGTTTTCTGATCATCCTCTTGATCGGCTGGCTGATCGCGAAAGCCGTCTCCAAAGCCGTCGGGCTTGTTCTCGGAAAGCTCGGTTTCACGAGGATGGTCGAGAAGACCGGGCTGACCGGAATGGTGAAGGGCGCGAATCTCGACGCCACCGCCGTGCTCGTGAAACTCGTCTACTACTTCATTCTGCTGATCGCGCTGCAGCTGGCGTTCGGGGTGTTCGGGCAGTCGAACCCGGTGAGCCAGCTGCTGAACGACATCATCGCGTTCCTGCCGAGGATCCTGGTCGCGGTGGTGCTGATCATCGTGGCCGCGGCGATCGCGAAGGTCGTGCGGGACGTCGTCGCGGGCGCGCTGTCGGGCCGGCCGGCCGGACGGCTGCTCAGCACGGTCGCGTACTGGCTGGTGATGGCGTTCGGCATCATCGCGGCGCTCGGCCAGGTGAACATCGCGACGACGGTGACCGGCCCGCTGCTGATCGCGGCGCTGGCGACCGCGGGCGGCGTGATCGTGGTCGGCTTCGGCGGCGGCCTGATCAAACCGGCCCAGCAACGGTGGGACGGCTGGCTGTCGAACCTGCAGGGCCAGCTCGGTTCGGGCTCGGCCCCCGGTTCGCGGGAGCCGGGCCAGGTGAGCGGGCAGCACGCGCACGCCGGGCAGACCCGGACGGCGAGCTACCCGCAGTCGCAGTCGGGCAGCCTTCCGCAGCCCGGCGAGCAGACCCGCCAGATGCCCGCGGACGGCGGACGCCCGCCGGAGCCGCCGACCCCGCCGGCCGGCTTCGGGCGCGTGGAGCGCTGAGCCGGTACCGGCGGCGAGGGCGACCTGGCGACGTCCGCGGGCTGATCCGCGGGCACTCGCTGGTGCCCGGGCCGTGCTGCTGACCGGGGTCGGACCCGGTCGGTCGCTTCGCTGACGGCCTTTCCCCGATCCGCGGATCGGGGTTGAGCAAGGGGCCGCGTTGCTTCGGCAGCGCGGCCCCTCGGCCTGTCCGCGACCTTGATTCATTCGCGTCAGCCCGGCAACGGAAAGGCCGGGCCAGCCACCTGGCGTCCGGCTCCGGGCCGTTGCCAGGTCCGGCCTCGGCGTCCACTCCGCGGGACTGTCCGCAGTCTCACATCGGCACGGGAATGGCGGCTCCGTGTTGCATGTTGGGAGGCGTAGATCGGAAGGGGTGCCGACGTGGACTTCCTGTTGCACCACGGCGTGACCGTGTTCGGGCAGTGGATCTCGATTGCCGAGCTGGCGGGGCAGGTGTTCGCGCTCGCGGTCGTGTTCCTCGCGCAGCGGCGGACGCTGTGGACCTGGCCGGTGCAGGTCGGCGCGACCGTCCTGCTCTTCGCCGTTTACGCGTCCGCGCACCTCGGCGGCCTCGCCGGACGGCAGGTCGCGATCCTGCTCATCTCGCTTTACGGCTGGTGGGCCTGGAATCGCCGGACCGACCCGGTGTACGGCGTCGCCGTGCGCAAGGGCCGCTGGACCGAGCGGGCCGCGATGCTCGGCGCGTTCGGGCTGGGCACGGTCGCGATGGCGCTGACCCTGCAGGCGCTCAACGCCTCGTGGGCACCCTGGCCGGATGCCGCGATTTTCGTCGGGACACTCGTCGCGTTCACCGCGCAGGGCGTCGGGCTCGTGGAGTTCTGGGGCGTGTGGCTGGTGGTCGACGCGATCGGCGTGCCGCTGCAGATCAGCTCCGGCCTGTACTTCTCGGCCGCCATCTACATCGTCTTCGCCGCACTCGTGATCCACGGCTGGATCAGCTGGAACCGCTCGGCGCGCACCGCGGTGGCCGGCGAGAAGGCCGTCGCCGCGGCGCGCTGAGGTCAGGCGCCGAGCGCGAGTCGGCCGTCCGGTGTCAGCTCGGCCCGCGTCCACTGCCCGACCGTGCCGCCCGGCGCGGACACCGGGCGGACCAGGCCTTCCCGGACGAGGGCGTGCGCGGTCGTCTGGTCGCAGCACGGCAGGCCGTCGACCCTCAGGTCCGGTTCGCAGCTGCGGGTGAGTTCGGCTCGACCGGCGGCGATCGCGCGCAGCATCGCCAGCTCGCGGCGGTTCAGCGGAACGGACATGGCCTTCTCCCTCGGACGATCCGAAGGCAGGAGACGTGATGTCCGTCACTGGATACCGGATTACGCCGACTGTGCCAGCCGGGCCGGAAAGTCCGTGAAGGACTCCTTGGCGGAATCAGATTCCCGCAAGGAGTCCCTCACGGGCTGGGGTTCAGCGGAGCGTCGCGTGCGTGGGACGAAGGTCGTCCACCCGCCGGACCCCGAGCAGCTGCATCGTGCGGATCATCTCGGTGCGCAGGATGTCCACGCAGCGCTGCACGCCGCGCTCGCCGCCGGCCATCAGGCCGTACAGGAACGCGCGGCCGATCAGCACCGCGTTCGCGCCGCGGGCGAGCGCGGCCACGATGTCGCCGCCGGACAGGATGCCGGTGTCGACCCAGACCTCGGCGCTGTCCTGGATCTGGTCCAGTGCCGCGGGCAGCAGTTCGATCGGCGTCGGAGCGCGGTCGAGCTGGCGGCCGCCGTGGTTCGACAGCAGCACCGCGTCCGCGCCGTGTTTCACCACGTCGCGCGCGTCGTCGACGTTCTGCACACCCTTGACCACCAGCTTCCCCGGCCAGGTCTGGCGCACCCAGTCGAGGTCGTCGAAGTTCAGCGTCGGGTCGAACAGCTTGTCCAGCAGTTCCGCGACGGTGCCGCCGAACCGGTTGAGCGACGCGAAGTTCAGCGGCTCCGTGGTCAGCATGTTGAACCACCACGCCGGGTGCATCGCGCCGTCCACGAAGGTCTTCAGCGTGATCGCGGGCGGGATGGTGAGCCCGTTGCGGACGTCGCGCAGCCGCTGGCCCGCGACCGGGGTGTCGACGGTCAGCAGGAGCGTGTCGTAGCCGCTCTCCCAGGCGCGATTCATCAGATCTTCGCCCGCGCCGTGGTCGCGCCACACGTATAGCTGGAACCATTTGCGCGCGTCCGGTGCGGCCGCCGCGAGGTCCTCGATCGACGTGGTGCCCATCGTCGACAGCGCCATCGGCATGTTGTTGCGCTGCGCCACGCGGGCCACCGCGCGTTCGCCCTCGGTCTGCATCATCCGCGTGAACCCGGTGGGCGCGAACGCGAACGGCAGCGCCGAGCGCTTCCCGAGGATCTCCCTGCTGGTGTCCACATCGGACACTCCGCGCAGCACGTTGGGCTGGAATTCCACGCGGCGGTAGGCCTGCCGGGCACGGCGCAGGCTGTCCTCGAGCTCGGCGGCGCCGTCGGTGTAGTCGAACGCCGCGCGCGGGGTGCGCTTGCGCGCGATCATCCGCAGGTCGGCGATCGTGTGCGCGCCGGCCAGGCGCCGGTCAGTCGGGTTGAGCACGATCGGCTTCGGCCGCAGGATCTCTTTGAGCTCGCTGGGCCGGGGCAGGCGACGCTGGGTCACGCTCGACCACCTTTCGTCAGGCATCCGGGATACATCCGATGTCTAGCTTAAAGTAGGGGCCCCTCCGGGACAGTGTCCGTCCCGGAGGGGCCTCTCGCGACCTTCAGCCGGTCAGGGCGACGCGGTCAGGCTCCGCTCACGCGTTTCCGGAGTCGGACGTCTGCGGCCCCGCGGCCGCCACGTCGTCGAGCCGGTAGCGGCGCGCCGCCTCGGCGACCTTCGCCTGGTCGAACTCGCCGCGCTTGGCGAGCGCGGACAGCGCGCCGACGGTGATCGACTCGGCGTCCACCAGGAACTTGCGCCGCGCGGCCGGGCGGGTGTCGGAGAAGCCGAACCCGTCGGTGCCGAGCGTGAGCATGTCGGTGGGCACCCACGGGCGGATCATGTCCGGCACCGCGCGCATCCAGTCCGAGACCGCCACGACCGGGCCGGAAACCTCCGACAGCTTCTGCGTGACGTACGGAATCCGGGGCGTCTCGTCCGGGTGCAGCAGGTTGTCGTGGTCGATCTCGACCGCTTCGCGGCGCAGTTCGCCCCACGACGTGGCCGACCACACCGCGGCCCGCACGCCCCACTCCTCGGCCAGCATCTTCTGCGCCTTGAGCGCGTCCGGCATCGTGACGCCGGAGACCAGCACCTGCACTTCCGGGCCGTCGCCGCCGGGCGCGTCGGCGTACCGGTAGAGGCCCTTGAGCACGCCGTCGACGTCCAGGTTCTCCGGCTCGGCCGGCTGCTGGTAGGGCTCGTTGTAGATGGTGATGTAGTAGAAGATGTTCTCGCCGTTGCCGTCCGGGCCGGTCTCGCCGTACATCCGGCGCAGGCCGTCCTTGACGATGTGCGCGATCTCGAACGAGTAAGCCGGGTCGTAGGCCACCACGGCCGGGTTGGTCGCCGCCAGCAGCAGCGAGTGCCCGTCCGCGTGCTGCAGGCCCTCGCCGGTCAGCGTGGTGCGGCCGGCGGTGGCTCCGAGCACGAAACCGCGGGCCATCTGGTCCGCCGCGGCGTACAGGCCGTCGCCGGTGCGCTGGAACCCGAACATCGAGTAGAAGATGTAGATCGGGATCATCGGCTCGCCGTGCGTCGCGTACGACGTGCCGACGGCGGTGAACGACGCGGTGGAACCCGCCTCGTTGATGCCCTCGTGCAGCAGCTGGCCCTTCTCGGACTCCTTGTACGCCAGCATCAGGCTCGCGTCGACCGAGGTGTAGGTCTGGCCGTGCGGGTTGTAGATCTTGGCGGTCGGGAACATCGAGTCGAGGCCGAAGGTGCGCGCCTCGTCCGGGATGATCGGGACGATCCGCCTGCCGATCTCCGAGTCCTTCGCGAGCTCGCGGATGAGCCGGACGATCGCCATCGTGGTGGCGACCTCCTGCTTGCCCGAGCCCTTGCGGACGCCCTCGTAGACCTTGTCGCCGGGCAGCACGAGCGCCTTGGCGGCCTTCGGGCGGCGTTCCGGCAGGTACCCGCCCAGCGCCTTGCGGCGGCCGCGCATGTACTCGATCTCCGGCGAGTCCGGGCCCGGGTGGTAGTACGGCGGCAGCTTCGGGTCGCGCTCGAGCTCCTCGTCGCTGATCGGGATCCGCTGGGTGTCGCGGAACAGCTTCAGGTCGTCGAGGGTGAGCTTCTTCATCTGGTGCGTGGCGTTGCGGCCCTCGAACGCCGGGCCGAGGCCGTAGCCCTTGATCGTGTGCGCCAGGATCACCGTCGGCTGGCCGGAGTGCTCCATGGCCGCCTTGTACGCCGCGTACACCTTGCGGTAGTCGTGGCCGCCGCGCTTGAGGTTCCAGATCTCCTGGTCGGTGAGGTCCTTGACCAGGTCCTTCGTCCGCGGGTCGCGGCCGAAGAAGTGCTCCCGGACGAAGGCGCCGTCGTTGGCCTTGTACGTCTGGTAGTCGCCGTCCGGCGTGACGTTCATCAGGTTGACCAGCGCGCCGTCGCGGTCGGCGTGCAGCAGCGAGTCCCACTCGCGGCCCCAGATGACCTTGATCACGTTCCAGCCCGCGCCGCGGAAGTACGCCTCGAGCTCCTGGATGATCTTGCCGTTGCCGCGCACCGGGCCGTCGAGCCGCTGCAGGTTGCAGTTGATCACGAAGGTCAGGTTGTCCAGGCCCTCGCCCGCGGCCACGTGGATCAGGCCGCGCGATTCGGCCTCGTCCATCTCGCCGTCGCCGAGGAACGCCCAGACGTGCTGGTCGGAGGTGTCCTTGATGCCGCGGTCGCGCAGGTAGCGGTTGAACCGCGCCTGGTAGATCGCGTTCATCGGGCCGAGGCCCATCGACACCGTCGGGTTCTCCCAGAACTCCGGCATCAGCCGCGGGTGCGGGTACGACGGCAGGCCGCCGCCCGCGCCCGCGTGGCTGTACTCCTGCCGGAACCCGTCGAGCTGCTGCTCGGTTAGGCGGCCCTCGAGGAACGCGCGGGCGTACATGCCGGGGGAGGCGTGGCCCTGGAAGAAGACCTGGTCGCCGCCGCCGGAGTGGTCCTTGCCGCGGAAGAAGTGGTTGAAGCCGACCTCGTACAGCGCCGCCGACGAGGCGTAGGTGGAGATGTGGCCGCCGACGCCGACGCCGGGCCGCTGCGCGCGGTGCACCATGATCGCCGCGTTCCAGCGGATGTAGCGGCGGTAGCGGCGCTCGATCTCCTCGTCGCCCGGGAACCACGGTTCGTTCTCGGTGGGGATCGTGTTCACGTAGTCGGTCGACGTGAGCGCCGGGACGCCGACGTTGCGCTCCCGGGCGCGCTCGAGGATGCGCAGCATCAGGTACCTGGCCCGCTGCTGGCCCCCTCGCGCCAGCGCCTCGTCGAAGGAGTCCAGCCATTCGCTGGTCTCTTCCGGGTCGATGTCGGGAAGGTGCGCCGCGAGTCCGTCACGGATGACGCGTACGCGAGCCGGGGTCTCCTTGCCGGAGGCGCCGTCGTTCTGCGGGGCCAAGGGGTCTCCTTGTAGCTGGTTGTAGCCGTTGTAGCTGGTGGGCGGGAGTGCTCGCCGACGTCCATGGTCGTCCCGGTTGGGGTTCCCGTCACCTGTACTGCCCGGTAACATCGGCCGCCCGAGTGTCGCCACTCCCCGCGCACGGTGTATCGCGCGCGCGTTTTCTCTCCTCCACCCTAAAGGAGGCTCCCCGGGAGGGCTCCGCAGTGGTGGGGTACTGAGTGCCACCCGGAGTCGGGCGACGCCGCGGCGGGCCCCTACGCTGCAGACACGACTTGCCAAAGATCCGGTGTGGACGGTTGCGCGCAGCGCCGCGTCAGTGTTCGCTGTTCGACAACCGTGTATCCGAGTGCGGCGGACCTACCGCCGCGCTCCGTCGTAGTTGGAGGAGTGGAAGCAGTGGTCGCCGCGGGAGACGCAGGCACTGCCGGCGTCGCCGAGAGCCTTGGCATCAAGCCGGACATGGTGGTCCAGGAGATCGGCTGGGACGATGACGTCGACGACGACGTCCGCGCGGCGATCGAGGAAACGATCGGCGGTGAGCTCCTCGACGAAGACGCGCAGGAGGTCATCGACGTCGTGCTGCTGTGGTGGCGCGACAACGACGGAGACCTCGGGGACGCGCTGGTCGACGCGCGAGGCCCGCTGGACGAGAACGGCGTGATCTGGGTGCTGACCCCGAAGACCGGGCAGCCCGGGCACGTCGAGCCCAGCGACATCGCCGAGGCGGTGCCGCAGGTCGGGCTCGCCCAGACGGCGAACATCAGCGTGGGCCCGGGCTGGCTGGGCACCCGGCTGGTGTCGCCGAAGTCCTCGAAAGCCAAGCAGCGCTGAGGCCGCGATAGGGTGGGCGGGCACGCTCGTGTCCGCTCTTGGAGAGGAATCGCCGGTATGGCCGTCGAGGTCGGTTCGCAGGCCCCTGACTTCACGCTCAACGACTACAACAAGCAGCCGGTCACGCTGTCGCAGTTCAAGGGCGACAAGCCGGTCCTGCTGGTGTTCTACCCGTTCGCCTTCAGCGGGATCTGCACCGGCGAGCTGTGCCAGCTGCGCGACGAGTTCGGCGACTACGACGGCAAGGGCGTCCAGGTCCTCGGCGTCTCGGTCGACACCCCGTTCTCGCTCAAGGCGTGGGCCGAGCAGGAGGGCTACCAGTTCCCGCTGCTGTCGGACTTCTGGCCGCACGGCGAGGTGGCGCAGAAGTACGGCGTCTTCAACGACCAGGCAGGGCTCGCCGTCCGCGGCACCTTCCTGATCGACACCGAAGGCGTGGTCCGCTTCGCCGAGGTCAACGCGCCGGGCGAGGCGCGCGACCAGGCGGGGTGGAAGAAGGCCGTCGAGGAACTGACCGCCTGATTGTTTCGTCCGCCGGGGCGGGGTTTCGGTCCTGCTCCGGCGCGCGGGCGCATAGCTCAGCGGGAGAGCACTCGGTTTACACCCGAGCGGTCGCAGGTTCGATCCCTGCTGCGCCCACCGTGCTCGATCCGGCAAACCCCATCCGGTGAAGTCTTCACTGGATGGGGTTTGTTGTTTTTCACGCCGTTCCGGGGCGGTGGCGGCTCTGGGCTCGCCAGGAAGTCCCCGAACGCAAGAGAAAGCCCCTGGGCCGGGTCCCCCAATCCCGGCCCAGGGGGCCTTCTCGTTTCCCCCGCCGGCCCCGTCGGGCCTGCCCCCTCGACAGGCCCGGCCGCGGCGCTCTCCGCGGGTGTACGCGAGACAAGAGGCGGCTTCGGCGGTCCTGGATACTGCGTCAAACGGGTGATCTCCGTTCGCCGCCCTCACCGCGCGAGCGCGGCTACCTCGCCGGTCAGCCGGTCGATTTCCTTGTCGGTGTTGTAGTAGTGCACCGACGCGCGCACCAGGTCCGGCAGGCGGCGTGCGGTGAAGTCGTACTGTGCCGACGACGCGTGCGTGACGCTCGTGTTGATCTTGGCCGCGTTCAGCCGGTTCTTGATCTCCTCCGCGGGCAGTCCGTCGACGCTGAACGTCACGAGACCGCACTTGCGCGCGCCCGCGTCGTGCACGGTGACCCGGTCCACGTCGGCCAGGCGGGAGCGCAGCGTCGCGGCCAGGGCGGCGACTCGTTCTTCGATCGCGGGCAGGCCCCATTCCATCGCGTAGTCCACTGCCGCGCCGAGACCGAGGACGGCGGCGAAATCGCGTTCCCATACCTCGAACCGCTTCGCGGTCGGGTCGACGACGTACTCGGTGGGGGAGGTCCACGTCGCCGAGTGCAGGTCGAGCATCGCCGGTTCGAGGCGGTCGCGCAGTCGCGGGTGCACGTACAGGAAGCCGGTGCCGCGGGGGCCGCGCAGGTACTTCCTGCCGGTGGACGTCAGGGCGTCGCAGCCGATGCGTTCGACGTCGAGGTCCAGCTGACCGGCCGACTGGCACGCGTCCAGCAGGAACGGGATGTCCGCCTCGCGCGCGACGGCGCCGATTTCCTCGGCCGGGTTCACCAGGCCGCCTTGCGTCGGCACGTGGGTCACCGCGATGAGCTTGACGTCGGAGTCGATCCGGCGGCGCAGGTCGTCGACGTCGAGCTGGCCGGTTTCGTCGTTGCCCACGACCTCCACGGTCGCTCCGGTCCGGCGCGCGATCTGGAGGTAGGCGATGGCGTTGCTGGCGTATTCGGCGCTCGCGGTGAGGATCCGGTCGTCCGGTCCGAACGGCAGCGCGTAGAAGATCGCCTGCCATGAGCGAGTCGCGTTGTCGCTGAGCGCGATGTCGTCCGGCGCGGCGTTGAGCAGGCGCGCGATCGAGGCGTACACGCCGTCGATGCGGTCCTTGGCCTGTTCGGCCGCTTCATAGCCGCCGAGAAGGGATTCGGTGCGCAGGTAGTCGATCACGGTGTCGGTGACACGGGCGGGCGGGAGAGCGGAGCCGGCGTTGTTGAAGTGCGCGACTCCGGCGCACCCGGGCGTTTCGTGCCTGGCGCGGTCGACATCGAAAGTGCTGGCCATATGAACTGAATACAGTACGGGTGGACTGTGTGCAATACTCGTCGGCATGGGCAAGAGACTCATGCGCGGCGAACTTCTCGAAGAGATCACCGCGCGCGTGCTCGACGGACGGCTTCCCGCGGACACCCGCGTCAACGAGGTCCATCTGGCCACCGAGCTGGGTGTTTCCCGGACGCCGCTGCGCGAGGCGCTCATCGGTCTGGCCGATCGCGGGCTGCTCGTCGCCGCGCCGGGGCGGGGGTTCCTCGTCGCGCCGTTCGATCCGCAGGAGGCGCGCCGGCTGTACCCGCTGGTCGCCGAACTGGAAGCGCTCGCACTGCGGTGGACGTCGCCGCTCGAACTCGCCTCGCTCCCGGACGCGCTCGACCGGATTTCCGACGAGACAGCCGATTCCGCCGACCCGTCCGCGGCCGACGACCGATGGCACGCGCTGCTCACGTCCCGCTGCGACAACCCGCATCTGCTGCGCTTGATCGAGCAGACAAAGCCGTTGCTCAAACGCTACGAGACGGCATACTTCGGCGGGCGGGACCGGGCGGCCGAGAGCGTGGCCGAACACCGCGAAATCGCGGCGGCGCTCCGGGAGGGCGACCTGCCCCGTGCGTCCGCGTTGCTTGTCCAGAACTGGGTGAAAGCGTTGGCGTACCTGAAAGGGAGCTGATCCAGTGCGGGTTTTCGCGCATCTCTCCGACATCCACCTCGACGGCAGCGAGCGCGCCGACGCACGGGCCGCCGCGGTGACGCGGTACCTGCGCAACCTCGAAAAACCGGTAGACGCCGTCTTCGCCACCGGCGACATCGCCGATCACGGCCTGCCCGAGGAATACCGTCGCGCGGCCGAACTGCTGGACCTTCCGGTGCCGGTGGTGGTCTGCCCCGGCAACCACGACGTCCGCGCGCCGTTTCGTGAGGCGCTGCTGGGAGAACCGGCTAGCGACGCCCCGGTGAACACCGCGACCAAGGTGGCCGACGTGCTGCTCGTGTCGTGCGATTCGACGATCCCCGGCACGGGCGCGGGATACCTCGCGGACGAGACGCTCGCCTGGCTGGACCACGCGCTCGCCAGCCATGCCGGTCCGTCGCTCGTGGCGTTCCACCACCCGCCGCTCGACGTCGGGGTGCCGCTGGTGGACGCGATCCGCCAGACCGGCGAAGACCGGCTTGCCGCCGTGCTGAAGCGGCATCCCGGCGTGGCGGCGCTGCTGTGCGGACACGTGCACACCGGCGCGGCGACGGAGTTCGCGGGCGTGCCGGTGCGGATCGCGCCGGGGGTCGTGTCCGGATCACTGCTGCCGGTGGAACCCGGCGCGGGCCGCGGCTGGGACGAGGGCGGGCCGCTGGACTTCGGCACCCCGCCGTCGCTTCTGCTGCACGTGCTGCACGACGACGGCAGGCTGACGACGCATCAGCGCGCGGTCACCGCGTAAAGACCGGCAGCGTGACCCGCGACGGCCGGGCCTCGTCGTGGAACACCTCGAACCGGTTCGGCGTGCCGCGCACCGCGGACGAAACCCGTTCTCCCGTACCGTGATTGCGCGCGAACCGGGGGAACGCGCCGCCCGCGACCTGAACGCGCAACCGGTGCCCGCGACGGAAGCGGTACGCGGTCGGGTCGAGTTCCACGTCGGCCCGCACCACGCCGTCGGCGTCGGCCTCGGGCACGCCGGGACGCAGCCGCAGGATTCCGTCGGTGACGTTGCGCGAGATGCCGTTGGGGTCGACATCGCACAGCCGCACGTACACGTCGGCGTCGGGCAATTCGGCCCGCACGAACAAGGTGGCCGACACGTCGCCGATCACGTCGACGTCGTGCACGAGCGGTTCGCCGGTGAAGACCAGCACGTCGTCGCGTGCCTCGACCGCGGAATTGTCGCGCTGCTTGTTCTTCCCCATCAGCAGCGGACCGCCGACGCCCGGGGTCGGGTCCGCCGGGTCGTAGGCGAACGACGTGGGCAAGGCCGCGCCGGGCACCGTTTCGCCGAGGCCGCCGACCGGCCGCAGATGTGCGTGCGTGGGCTCGGAAGCGGGCGGCCAGTGGTCGAAATCGAGCCAGGCGGACGCCTGCTGCAGGAAGATCCGCACGGGGGAGCGCTGCAGCTGGGCGCGGTCGTCGGCGAGGTGCGCGCGCAGGAAGTCGAGCTGGTCCTGGATCAGCACGCGGAAGCTGGCCGGTTCGCCGTGCGACCACGGGCCGACGGTGATCCGCGGCGACCGTCCGGCGTCCTGCAGCGTGCGGAAGTCCCGCATCTGCGCGCGGATGAACAGGTCGTACCAGCCGGTGACCATGCTGACCGGCACCTCGAGCTTCGCGACTTCGGCGCTGTGGTCCGACATCTGCCAGAAATCGTCGTCCGGGTCCGCGTGCTCGGTGACGTCCTGCAGGAACTGCACCGGCTTGCCGATCGCCGCCACGTCCGCGCCCGCGATCGGCAGGTACGCCATCGCGTTGCGCGTGCGCCGCTTCTGCAGCGGATTCGGCAGCGCGGCGAACCGCTCCTCCTGCTTCCCGATCATGGCCGACCAGGACACCATGTTGTCCGCCGCGAGCACCCCGCCCGGATAGAACGTGCTGACGAATTCCGACGCGGTGATGCCGAGGCACATGGCTTCCAGCGGAGAATCGAGGTACGGGCCGACCGCCCATTGGGTGTGCCCGAGATAGCTCGCGCCCGCCATCGCGATCCGCCCGTCGCACCAGGGCTGTGCGCGCAGCCATTCGGCGGTCGCGATCCCGTCCTCGCGTTCGGTGTGGAACGGGCGGAATTCGCCTTCGGAGCCGAAGGTGCCGCGGGTGCTTTGCAGGACTGTCTGGAGACCGTGGCGGGCGAAGGTTTCGCCGAACAGCTTGGCGAGCGGGCCGGTGCGGCCGTAGGGGGTGCGGATCAACACGACCGGGCCGGAGGTCAGGCCGGGCGGGGTGTAGCGGTCGGCGAGGAGGTGCGCGCCGTCCGGCATCGGGATGCGGAGGCCCTTGGCGGCGATCGCCGGGCCTTCGGCGGCGGGAAGACCGAGCAGCCGGTCGACGATTCGGTTCAGCACGTAATCGAACGTACGCGAGTTGTTAGGGGTTCGCTTCTTCCTGCGGGGCGGCTCGTCGCCTGGCGGCGACATTGCAGGCGGGTGTGCGTGGGGCACCCCGAAGCCCGAGTGTGCTGACGGTTCGGGGGTGCTTGTCAAGGCGGGAAAGATGCCTTGACAAGCACCCCCAGACCGCAGGGGAGGCTTCGTATCGGGGTGCGGGGGAGGGGCTGGGCGCCTCGATGCGTTGGGTGCGCTGGTTCCTGTTGGGCTACGCGGCCAGCGCGTCCGTCACCCGGAGGGCTGGATTGCTGAAGGGGGCAAGCAGGTCCGGGTCGACTCCGGCTCGGGCCAGTGCTGCGGCGAGCACCGCGGGCCGGGCGCGGTCGCCGCCGTCGGCGATTTTCAGGGCTACTGCGGTTCCGTCTGGCAGCGCGGCGAGTTGCACTGCTTCGAAACCGTCCTTCGCGATCAGCCCTGGCACGGCTCGCATCAGCCGGGTGACGTCGCGGCGACTGCCCGCCACCAGATCCGAATGTTCCCGGATCCCGTTGGCCACCAACGATTCCGGCGAACCCTCAGGCGCAGTCGCGATTCGCGAAGCAGCACGCGCCAAACCCCTCAGGGAGAGCGCGAACAGCGGTGCGCCGCAGCCGTCCGTGGCCACTCGCGGCACGGTTTGTCCGGTCAGCTCCTCGACGGTCTCCCGGATCGCGCGCTGCAGCGGATGCGCCGGATCGAGGTAACCGTCGACGTCCCACTGCTGCTCCCGGCAGACGGCCAGCATCGCGGCGTGCTTGCCGGAGCAGTTGTGCGCGAGGCGCGACGGTTGCCGTCCGGCGGCGATCCAGGCGTCCCGTTCGACCGGGTCATACGGGAGGTCAGCGGGGTTGCCCAGGTCGGTTTCGGCGAAGCCTCGGCTCGCCAGGACAGCGGCCGCCGCCTCGAGATGCCGCGGTTCGCCGGAGTGGCTGGCCGCGGCGATCGCGAAACCGGCCGGATCGAGTCGCAGTCCGAGGCGGGCCATCGCGGTGGCCTGCAGCGGTTTCGCGGTCGATCGCGGGTACATCGCGACGTCCGGGTCGCCCGCCTCGAACAGCGTCGAGCCGTCGGGAGCGAGCGCCACGACGGAACCGTGGTGCACGCCCTCGACCATGCCGTCGCGCAGAAGGTGGACCAGCGGAACGTGCCGCGGGTCGCGCTCCTGCGGAGTCACGACGCCTCTGCCTTGTCGAACGCGCTCATGTCGATCCGCTTGCGCACGACGAACCAGCCGACCACCAGCGCGGCGATGATCAGCGGCAGCGCCAGCAGGGTGATCCGGCCGGTCTTGTCGAAGCCCATCAGCACGACGACCGCGGCGAGGAACGCGAGCGTCGCGATCTCGGTGTAGGGCGAGAACGGCAGCCGGAAGTGCGGCCGGGTCACCTCGCCGCGCTTGGCCTTGCGCACGAACAGCAGATGGCTCAGCACGATGATCGCCCAGGTGCCGAGGATGCCGACGGCGGCGAAGTTCAGCACGATCTCGAACGCGTCCTTCGGCACCACGTAGTTGAGCCCGACGCCCACGACGCACACCGACGACGTGAGCAGGATCCCGCCGTAGGGCACCTGGTTGCGGTTCATCACGCCGGTGAACTTCGGCGCGGACCCGGCCAGCGACATCGAGCGCAGGATCCGCCCGGTCGAGTACAGCCCCGAGTTGAGGCTCGACAGCGCGGCGGTCAGCACGACCAGGTTCATGATGCTGTCCGCGCCGGGCACGCCCAGTTTCGCCAGCACGGTGACGAACGGGCTCTGGTCGGCCGTGTAGGCGTTCCACGGCAGCAGCATCGCCAGCAGCACGACCGAGCCGACGTAGAACAGCGCGATCCGCCACATGATCGAGTTGATCGCCTTCGGCACGATCGCCTTCGGGTTCTCGGTTTCGCCCGCCGCGACGCCGACCAGTTCGCACGAGGCGTAGGCGAACACGACGCCCTGCACGATCAGGATCATCGGCACGATGCCCGCCGGGAACACGCCGCCGTGGTCGGCGATCAGCTGCGGACCGGGCACGTGGCCGTCGATCGGATGCTGCGTCACCAGCAGGACGATCCCGACGATCAGGAACAGCACCAGCGCGGCGACCTTGACGATCGAGAACCAGAACTCCATCTCGCCGAACAGCTTCACCGACACGAGGTTCAGCGACACCACTACGGCCAGCGCGATCAGCGCCAGCACCCACTGCGGGATCGGGGTGAAGAACGACCAGAAGTGCGCGTACAGCGCGATGGCGGTGATGTCCGCGATGCCGGTGGTCGACCAGTTGAGGAAGTGCATCCAGCCCGCGACGTACGCGCCCTTCTCGCCCATGAACTCGCGCGCGTAGGACACGAACGCGCCGGACGACGGACGGTGCAGGATCAGTTCACCGAGCGAGCGCACCACGAAGAACGCGAAGAGCCCGCACACCGCGTACACGATCGCGAGCGCCGGACCGGCTTGCGCGAGCCGCCCTCCCGCTCCGAGGAACAGACCGGTCCCGATCGCGCCGCCGATGGCGATCATGTTGATGTGCCGGGATTTCAGCGCCTTGCGGTATCCGGCGTCGCCCGCGTCGGCGGTGTCCGCCTCGGCAGTCGTGGGCAGGGTTTCTTCAGTCACGCGGTGGTACCTGTTTCTGCTTCGCCGGCGCGCGCCGGTCGTACGATCGTGGTCAGGGTCTTCTCGACGTGATCGAGATGCTCGGTCATCGCGGCCGCGGCCGCGTCTTCCTCGCCTTCGGCGATCGCCGTGACGATGCGCCGGTGCTCGACGTTCGACTGGGTCCGCCGCCCGCCGAGCTGGTTCAGGAACGCCGACTGGCGGGCCAGCGCGTCGCGGATCTCTTCGATCACCTTCGCGAACACCGGATTGCCTGATGCCCGCGCGATCGTGACGTGAAACTGTGAGTCGAGCGCCACCCACGCGGCGTCCCGGGTCTCGGCGTCCATCCGGTCGACGAGATCGGCGAGCAGGGCGAGCTGGTCGGCATCGCGGCGGCGCGCGGCGTATCCGGCCACCGGGACCTCGACGTGCCTGCGCACCTCGACCAGGTCGCGGGCCGAGTAGTCGCCGAACGTAGGGTTCTCCGGCGGGCCGCTCGCGGTCACGAACGTGCCGCGGCCGGTGCGCGACACGGTCAGCCCGAGCGCCTGCAGCCCGCGCAGCGCCTCGCGCACGACCGAGCGGCTGACCTCGAACTCCCTGCTCAGCGCGGCCTCGGAGGGCAGCTGGTCGCCGACCGCGTACTCGCCCTGCTCGATCGCCTGCCGCAGATGGGCCAGGACGGCCTCCATCGCGCTGACGCGCCGGGGGAGCGGTCCGGCTGCCCGGCTGTCAGACAGGTTCACGCGACGGATAGTCGGTTCCGGCCCGGCCGCTGTCAAGCGACGCCATGGCCCCTTGCTCGGCGGTTGTGGCTTGGTTCACGCTCCCGGGTGACTCTGAGCGGTGCGGCTCCCGGCGGCCCCGGTTTTTGTCGGTGCCGGGTGCGACCGTGTCCGGGCAAGCGAGTCAGGAGAGCGTTCCCGGTGATCATCGCCGGGAACGCGGCAGGCCCTGCCGCCCGGCGCGTCGGGGCCGGGCCCGGCGGGTTCGGAGGGAGGATGGAGCCGGAGCGCCCAACCGCGGCGCTCCTGCCGCGGCGGACTAGGGTGGGCAGCCCGGGCCCGCCGCGTCGACCGGAGCCGGGAAGCCGTCTGCCTAGGGGAGGTTTTCGCTGGTGTCGAACGATTCTTTCGTCCACCTGCACGTCCACACCGAGTACTCCATGCTGGACGGTGCGGCGAAGATCGGACCCCTGTTCGAGGAGGCGGCCCGGCTGGGGATGCCCGCGGTCGGGATGACCGATCACGGCAACATGTACGGCGGCGACGAGTTTTACCAGACGTCGAAGAAGCACGGGATCAAGCCGATCATCGGGATCGAGGCGTACATCGCGCCGGAGAGCCGGTTTCACAAGAAGCCGGTGTTCTGGGGGCAGGCGTCGCAGCGGGGGTCGGACGAGTTCGGCGAGGGCGGCGACGTCTCGGGCGGCGGTGCGTATACGCACATGACGATGGTGGCGGGGAACGCGACCGGGTTGCGGAATCTGTTCAAGCTGTCGTCGCTGGCGTCGATCCAGGGGTATTACCGCAAGCCGCGGATGGACCGGGAGCTGATCGCCGAGAACGCCGAGGGGATCATCGCGACGACGGGCTGCCCGTCGGGCGAGGTGCAGACGCGGTTGCGGCTGGGGCAGCGGGAGGCGGCGATCCAGGCGGCCTCGGACTACAAGGACATTTTCGGGGCGGGCAACTTCTATCTGGAGCTGATGGACCACGGGCTGCCGATCGAGCGGTCGGTGCGCGAGGGGCTGCTGGAGATCGGGAAGCTGCTGGACCTGCCGCCGCTGGCGACGAACGATTCGCATTATGTGACCAAGGACCAGGCGGACACGCACTCGGCGCTGTTGTGCGTGCAGGCCGGGAAGACGCTGAACGACCCGACGCGGTTCAAGTTCGACGGGGACGGCTACTTCCTGAAGTCCGCGCAGGAAATGCGCGAGTACTGGGACAAGGAGGTCCCGGGGGCGGCGGACAACACGCTGCTGATCGCGGAGCGCGTGGAGTCGTACGAGGACGTGTACGCGCACAAGGACCGGATGCCGGTCTTCGACGTCCCCGAGGGCCACACCGAAGCCAGCTGGCTGCGGCACCAGGTCGCCGAGGGGCTCAAGTGGCGGTTCCCCGAGGGCATCCCGGAGGGCTACGAGGAACGCTGCGACTACGAGCTCAACGTCATCGAGGGCAAGGGCTTCCCGGCCTACTTCCTGATCGTCGCCGACTTGATCCAGCACGCCCGGGAGGTCGGCATCCTGGTCGGCCCCGGCCGCGGTTCCGCGGCGGGCGCGCTCGTCGCGTACGCGCTCGGCATCACGAACCTCGACCCGATCCCGCAGAAGCTGCTGTTCGAGCGGTTCCTGAACCCGGAGCGCATGTCGATGCCCGATATCGACATCGACTTCGACGACCGCCGGCGCGGCGAGATGATCCGGTACGCCACCGAGAAATACGGCGCGGACCGGGTCGCGCAGGTGATCACCTTCGGCACGATTAAAACCAAGGCGGCGATCAAGGACTCCGCCCGCGTGCACTTCGGCCAGCCCGGCTACTCCATCGCGGACCGGATCTCGAAGGCGCTGCCGCCGCCGATCATGGCGAAGGACATCCCGCTGTCGGGCATCGTCGACTCGAAGCACGAGCGCTACGCGGAGGCGGCCGAGGTCCGCACGCTGGTCGAGACCGACGAAGAGTGCAAGACGATCTTCGAGACCGCCCGCGGCCTCGAGGGCCTGATCCGCAACGCCGGCGTGCACGCCTGCGCGGTGATCATGTCGAGCGAGCCGCTCACCGACGCGATCCCGGTGTGGCAGCGCGACGACGGCTCGATCATCACCGGCTGGGACTATCCGTCGTGCGAGGCCATCGGCCTGCTGAAGATGGACTTCCTGGGCCTGCGCAACCTGACCGTCATCGGCGACGCGCTGGACAACATCAAGGCCAACCGCGGCGAGGAGATCGACCTCGACCGGCTCGGCTTCGACGACCCGGAGGCGTACAAGCTCCTCGGCCGGGGCGACACGCTCGGCGTGTTCCAGCTCGACGGCGGCGCGATGCGCGACCTGCTGCGGCGCATGCAGCCGACCGGGTTCGAGGACATCATCGCGGTGCTCGCGCTGTACCGCCCCGGTCCGATGGGCATGAACGCGCACAACGACTACGCCGACCGCAAGAACAACCGGCAGCAGATCAAGCCCATCCACCCGCAGCTGGAGGAACCGCTGCGGGAGATCCTGTCCGAGACCTACGGCCTGATCGTCTACCAAGAGCAGATCATGCAGATCGCCCAGAAGGTCGCGGGCTACACGATGGGCCGAGCGGACACGCTCCGCCGCGCGATGGGCAAGAAGAAGAAGGAAGTCCTCGAGAAGGAGTACGAGGGCTTCGAAGAGGGCATGAAATCGAGCCCGCTCGTCGAAGGCGGCTTCTCGCCGGAAGCGGTCAAGGCGCTGTGGGACACGATCCTCCCGTTCGCCGGGTACGCGTTCAACAAGTCGCACGCCGCCGCCTACGGCCTGATCGCGTACTGGACCGCCTACCTCAAGGCGAACTACACCGCGGAGTACATGGCCGCGCTGCTCACGTCGGTGGGCGACAACAAGGACAAATCGGCGATCTACCTGTCGGAGTGCCGCCGGCTCGGGATCAAGGTGCTGCCGCCGGACGTGAACGAATCGGCGTTGCGGTTCGCGGCCGTCGGGAACGACATCCGGTTCGGTCTGGGCGCGGTGCGCAACGTGGGCGCGAACGTGGTGGAGTCGATCATCAAGACGCGCGAGGAGAAGGGCAAGTACTCCTCGTTCACCGACTTCCTCGACAAGTCGGAGCTGGTGGCCTGCAACAAGCGGGTGATCGAGTCGCTGATCAAGGCGGGCGCGTTCGATTCGATGGGGCACACGCGGCTGTCGATGATCCAGGTGCACGAGGACGCGGTGGAAGCCGTGGTGCCGCTCAAGCGCCAGGAAGCGATGGGCCAGTTCGACCTGTTCGGCTCGTTCGGAGCCGACGACGGCGACGCGGCCGAGGCGGCTCCGTCGTCCTCGCCGCTCGCGCACCTCAAGTTCGGCGAGGAGGAGTACCCGCGCAAGCAGCTCCTCGCCTACGAACGCGAAATGCTGGGCCTGTACGTGTCGGCGCACCCGCTCGACGGGGCCGAGCGCATCCTGCGCAAACACGCGCCGAAGCCGATCGCAGCCCTGCTCGCCGACCCGCCGAAGGAGGGCGAGGTCGTCATCTCCGGCCTGCTCACCTCGCTCGAACGCCGGGTCAACAAAAAGGGCGAGCCCTGGGCGATCTGCACTGTCGAGGACATGGACGCCGCGATCGAGGTGCTGTTCTTCGCCAAGGCGTACTCGATGTTCGCCGCGGACCTGGTCGAGGACAACGCGGTGCTGGTGAAGGGCCGGGTCAACTGGCGCGAGGACAAGATGTCGGTGTTCGGCGGCGGGCTCGTGCCGCTGGACCTCTCCGAGATCGGCAACGGCGACGAGGAACCGCCGCTGGTGCTGCTGGCCGCCGCCGAGAAGATCGACCAGGCCGTGGTCAGCGAGCTGAAGTCGACGCTGCTGGCGCACAAGGGCGATACGCCGGTGCACCTCAAGCTCGTCGGCAAGAACCAGACGGTCTTCGCGCTTTACGATTACCCGGTGAAGGTCAGTTCGATGCTCATCGGTGAGCTCAAGGGCATCCCTGGGATCACCGCCAACACCTGATGACCGGGGCGGAGCCGGATCCCCGCCGCTGGCGGGCGCTCGCGGTGACCCTCACCGCCGGGTTCATGACGCTGCTGGACGTCAGCATCGTCAACACGGCTCTGCCCTCGATGCAGCGCGACCTGAACACGGGCGCGGGCACCATCCAATGGGTCGTCTCGGGCTACGCGCTCGCCTTCGGACTGGTCCTGGTCACCGGCGGCAGGCTCGGCGACGCGCTGGGCCGCCGGCGGATGTTCCTCCTCGCTCTGGCCGGGTTCGTCGCGACGAGCGCGCTCGCCGGAGCGGCCCCCGACCCGGCGACGCTCGTCGCCGCCCGGCTGGCCCAGGGCTGTGCCGCGGGGATGCTGACGCCGCAGAACAGCGGCCTGATCCAGGATCTTTTCCGCGGTGCCGAGCGCGGCCGCGCGTTCGGCATGTTCGGCGCGGTCGTCGGGATCTCCACCGCGGTCGGGCCGGTGCTCGGCGGCGTGATCCTCGCGCTGTTCGGCGACCCGGACGGCTGGCGCTGGGTGTTCTACGTGAACGTGCCGATCGGCGTGGTCGCGTTCGGGCTCGCGATGAAACTGCTGCCTCGCACGGACCGGCGGAAATTCCGGCTGCGCACGGAAATCGATTTCGCCGGGATCGCGCTGCTGGCCGTCGCGGTGCTCGGCGTCCTGCTGCCGCTCGTGCAATCCGAACGGGGCGGGCTCGGCCGCTTCTGGTGGCTGTTCGGGGTGGCGATCGTCTTCGGCGCGGCCTTCGTGTGGTGGGAACGCCGCGTCACGCGAAAGAACCGGCCGCCGCTGCTGGACATCCGGCTCTTCACCGGCACTCCGGGCTACGCGAGCGGCGCGGCGGTCGGGGCGCTGTACTTCTGCGGGTTCGCCGGGATCTGGCTGGTGTTCGCGCTCTTCTTCCAGCAGGGGCTCGGATACACGCCGCTGCAGTCGGGGCTGGCCGTCACGCCGTTCGCCCTGAGTTCGGCCGTGACGGCGGCTGTCGCCGGACGGCTCGTGGCCCGGTTCGGCAGGCGGCTCACCGTCGCCGGGCTGAGCATCGTCGCGCTCGCGCTGCTGTCGGTCGGAGTGGTCGTGCAGCTGGTGCCGCCGTCGGCCGCGGGGTTCGCGGTGGCCGGTCCGCTGCTGATCGGCGGGATCGGCGGCGGGATGGTGATCTCGCCGAACACGACGCTCACGCTCGAATGCGTGCCGAACCGGCTGGCCGGTGTCGCCGGGGGAGCGCTGCAGACCGGCCAGCGGATCGGCACCGCGATCGGCACGGCCGTGCTGGCGTCGGTGTTCGAATCAGTGGTCGCGACGTCCGGGCACCAGACCGCGCTCACCGCGGCGATGTGCTGCGCGGCCGGGCTCACCCTGGTCGCGCTGGCTTTCGCGACCCTCGAACTTCGCGCCCGCCGACGGCGGGCCATCCTGACGGAGGACCAGCAAGCGGCGCAGTCCGCAGCGAATATTCACCGAACGTAAGCTCGCCACGCTGATCTCCCCCTTCTCGCCGCCACCAGGTGATACTCCATCCGAGTGACAGGTGACCTTCGGCCCTAGTGCTACTCAGAGCAACCGAGTAGACCTTATGGAGCCTTCAGATCGACACTTTGGCTACCTACAGTGGCAATTCGTTCGATCGACCGGGGATGGGTCGATCGGCCGAGCGGCCCGGGAGTCCGAAGTTCCGGGGAATGGACACCCGGAGTCGCATCCCGGTACGAATTCGTCGGCGTCCGCGGGGGACCGTACGGCGAATCGCCGGGGCACTGCCCGGAGTGGCCGGCCGAGTGCGCGCGAAGGCAACGGGGCGGGCCCGGGCGAGGGGGAGCCGGGCCCGCCCGCCCTTCTCGGCTGGGCCTTGCTCGCCCGCGGGACGCTTGCCCCCCTTCTCGTCTTCGCGCCGAGGTTCGCCCTGTCTTGTCGTTGCCACACGCGGCTTCGGACAGCGGGAATGCCGGAGAGCGCTTGACCTTCCCCTTGGGACCGGCTCCACGCTCGGGACATTCCGAACGAGGGAGAACCCATGACGGACCTGCTGACCATCGGCGCGTTCGCGCGCCTGGCCCGCCTTTCGCCCAAGGCGCTCCGGCTGTACGACGAGACGAACCTGCTGCCGCCCGCCCGCATCGACCCGGACACCGGCTATCGCTGGTACTCGCCGGACCAGCTTGAGCGGGCCCGCAGCGTCGTCCAGCTGCGCCGGATCGAAATGCCGCTGTCGCGGATCCGGACCGTCCTCGACCTGTCGCCCGAAGCCGCGGCAGCCGAGGTCCGCGCGTACTGGGACGAACAGGAGCGGGAATGGCGCGCGAAGCAGGAACTCTCCGGGTTCTTCCTCGACCGGCTGGCCGGGAAGGAAACCCCGATGTACAACGTGTCTGTCCGCGAAGTGCCCGCGCGCACGCTGCTCACCGCCTCCGAGCACCTGACCGCCGATCGGATCGGCGAGTTCGCCGCCCCGCTGTTCGCGTTCTTCGGCGGCCCGTCGGTTCCGCGCCCGGAAGGCGCGCGGCCGTTCCTGCGCTACCACGGCGAAATCAGCAATGACAGCGACGGCCTGGTCGAGTTCTGCTGTCCGATCGACCCCGAAGGCGAGAAAATCGCCTTTCCGGAAATGACGCTCAGCGCCGACGACGCAGGCCGCGAGGCATACGTGACCGTGCTGAAGGCGAACATGATGACCGCGCTCGGGGCGGAGTCTCTGCACCGCTGGCTGGCCGACCACGACCTGCGGGCGGACTGGAAGCCGCGCCAGATCTTCCTGTGCGACCCCGGGCGGGCCGGCCTCGAAGACCCGGTCTTCGAACTGGCGGTCCGGCTGCGCTGAGGCGTCCGGTTTCACCCGGTTTCCGCTCCTCGGGGATGTCGCGCTCGCGCCGGGCCGTCGATCATGTTGGGATGGGCCGCGTCCCGCGGAAAGGGGAGCGCACATGGCCCACGAGTCGTTGCCGGGCAACCGGATCCGGGTGTGGTACCGGCCGATGCGGCCACGCGACAGCGCCGAAGGACACCGCGTCTCGACGCCGCTGGAGCTGCTGTTCGATCTGTGTTTCGTGGTCGCCGTCGGGCAGGCCGCCGCACAGTTGCATCACGCGCTTTCCGAAGGCCACCTCGGGCACGGGGTGCTCAGCTTCGCGATGGTGTTCTTCGCGATCTGGTGGGGCTGGCTGAACTTCAGCTGGTTCGCGTCCGCGTTCGACACCGACGACGTGCCCTATCGGCTGGCCACCCTCGTCCAGATCGCCGGCGGCCTGACCGTCGCGGCCGGCGTGGACAAAGCCTTCGAGGGCGACTTCACGATCGTGGTCATCGGGTACGTCCTGATGCGCCTGGCCGCCGTCACCCAGTGGCTTCGCGCGGCGCGGCAGGCCCCGGAAGCGCGCCCGACCGCGTACTTCTACGCGGCCGGCATCACGCTCTGCCAGATCCTCTGGATCGTCCGGCTCGCGCTGCCCGGCGCCTCGGGGCTGATCGGGTTCTTCGTTCTGGTCGTCCTGGAACTCGCGGTGCCGGTGCTGGCGGAGCGACGGTCGGGCACGGCGTGGCACCCGCACCACATCGCCGAGCGGTACGGGCTTTTCACGCTGATCGTGCTCGGCGAGACCGTGCTCAGTGCCACGAACGCGGTGAAGGAGGGGATCGCGGAGGGCGAGCACACCGGGGAGCTGGTGTCGCTCGCCGCCGCGGGCCTCGTCCTGGTGTTCTCGATGTGGTGGCTCTATTTCGACCAGCCCGGCCACGCCCGGCTCGAACGCGGCAACTCGCTGCGGACCGCGTTGAGCTGGGGATACGGGCACTACCTGATTTTCGGTTCGGCCGCGGCGGTCGGCGCCGGGCTGGAACTGGCGGTCGGCTTCGACAGCGGGCAGGTGCACGTGAGCGGCGTCGTCACCGCGCTGGCCGTGACGATCCCGGTCGCGGTCTTCTTGCTGAGCGTGTGGCTGCTGCATATCGGCCCGACGAACGAATGCCGTCCGATCGCGATCGGCTTCCCGGCGGCCGCGGTGCTCGTGCTGGCGGCGTCGTTCGGGCCGGCGCCGATCCACGTGACGGCAGTCCTCGCGGCGGTGCTCGTCGGGGTCACGGTGATCGCGACGCACGGGGAGCGTGAGCCGGGCTGACCGCCTTCGGGTCGGGGTGCCGGATCGACGCAGGTCAGCGGCTTGGCGCGAAAAAAGGGACCCCCCTGTTCGAGGGCTGTTTCGGGCCGTGTAATGTTCTCTTCGTCGCCAGGGAGACCGGGCGGCCGCCGGGGCCACGAACCAAGCTCCCACAGTAGTGGTAGAGTGGGTGGTCCCAAAACCTCCGGAGCTGAACCAGCCCCCGACGAAGCCTCGAGCTTCAGAGGGTGTAGAGTTGGACTCCGGAAAAA